>NZ_DASUNC010000175.1:0-17953 GCF_036277355.1 Archangium sp. | reverse complement strand
GCTGTTGCGGTGTCGCCGTGGCGAGGGCTGTCTGGAGGAGCTCCCGCCGCAAGGCCGCCACCTCACCCGTACCGGCCCCCAGCCCCGGCCGCCAGTCCCCCGGGCGGATGAGGAGCGTGCCCGGGTAGTACCAGGAGGCGTAGCCCTCGGGGCTCTCGAGCGGCTGGGGAGCTCCGGGGGTGGTGTTGAATTCGGCGCTGTAGCCCCGCCAGCGCCCGTCCCTCCCTGGGAGGATGACGCGCGGCGTGCTTCGGGGAGCGGTGCGCACGCGCAGCTCTGCCCGCTCCAGGGACGTCTCCTCGGTGAGCAGCAACTGTGTGCGCACCTGGACGCTGGAGCCGTCGGGAAAGTAGAAGCGGCCCACCACACTGCCCGGGGCGAGGACGGGCGAGCCATCCGTGACACGGTAGCTCGTCTGAAAGCGCGTGGAGCGCAGGGCGACGGCCTTGCGCAGGGGCTCGGCGGCTTCGCCGAGGGAGGGCCAGTCCTCGTCCCGCCAGGGGCCGAGTGCCTGCAGGTAGCGGTCGAAGTAGCTCCGCCCGGCCCCGTCCGGAATGTCCGAGCGCTGGGCCCAGCGCAGGCCGCGTTCCACGAGCGCGGCGGCCGCGGCCCTGTCCGGGGCGCCCGCCGAGAGCTGGGTGCGGCTCCAGGCGACATCCGCCTCCAGTTGCGCCTCCAGGGCACTGCGCATGACGGCGAGTAACTGAGGCACGAGCGCTGGCGGGTGGCGTACGCGCACGCAGACCGGGACGCCCTCCAGAGCGCTGGAGGGGGGCGCTCGGGGCTCGAGGTCGAAAGCGCCGGCCGCCGCGGCCTCCCCGAAGAGACGTGAGGCGATCTCCTCACGCGAGGCGTACCCGGGCACCCAGAGCAGCTCGGGCCGCTCCGGGTCCACTTGCACGGGGAAGGAAGCCTCCCGGGCCGGGAGGAAGGTGAGCGCGTCGTCCTCCCCGTCCTCCGGCGTGCCCTCCGTCTCGAGGTGCTCGTCGTCCAGCCACTCGGGTTGAATCTCCACCGTGGGGGGAAGGCGCCAGGTGCGCACCAGGGCGGGCTTGCCCGAGTGCCTGCCGCCCCACGCATAGGTGAGGGTGAGCAACTCTCCGGCGCCCACTTCCTCCGGGACGTCCACCTCCACCTCCTCCCGGCCCGGCTCGGGGCTCACCAGCCGGGGCAGCGGTGCGGGCGGATGGCCCCGGCGCGGCTCCACCCACAGCCGCGTGCCTTCCCCCCAGTTGAGTTCGCCTGCGGCGACAACCTCATCGCCTGCCTCCACCACGAGGGTGCCGGGGTCCATCACCTGGAGGGAGAGCACGCCGCCTTTCCAGTCCTCAAGGCGGGGACCGAGGGCTTTGGCTCGTGCGTGCACCTCGCCCGAGAGCGTCATCCGCACGCGTCTCGACTCCTCGCCGGCCGCGCTCATGCTGGTGAGAAGATAGCTCGTCACCCAGAGAGCCCGGAGGGTCTTCGAACAGGGGGAGCCTCGCACCCCAAGGCTCCCCCGCGTATCCCACCTCAAGACGGAGCCCAGGAAGCCCTCCCCGCCCCAGAACTTCGGTCCTCTTTCGTCATGGTGCCGGCCTTTCCTCCTGGAGAAACGACCCTGAAGAATAAGGATACGGGACGCATCCAATGCCCTGACGGCACCTGGTTGCCCATCTGCGGAGCCGCCGTCAGTACGTGGGAGGCAGTTGCAACCCCTGGAGCGCCGCTCCCGTCCCAGGAGGGCCCTCCCATCCAGGTGCGCGTGGTTCTTCTCCGTCATTGCGTGGCGCTCCGTTGGAATCACAACCCCCCTGGAGGATAGCCAACGGACCTGCCTACCCTTCAGGAGGGCGGGGGTCTTCCTCCGCCGGGTGCACCGCCGTGCCGACTCCACGAGCCATCCCCTCCGCTTGACGGGCCGGGTAGAGGAAGCGGGCCCCGGATGCCTTTTTCCAGGCGGGCCGAGCGTGCCGACCCTGGAGGGGATGGCGCCCTCGCGACGATCCAAGACTTCCGCTCGTGCGCGCCTGAAGACGTACCGCGCCAGGCGTGACTTCTCCCTCACCTCGGAGCCCGCTCCGGAGGTCCCGGCTCCGCGCGGTGCGGGCGGCCCCCTCTTCGTGGTGCACAAGCACGACGCCACCCGGCTGCACTATGACCTGCGGCTGGAGATCGACGGCGTGCTGGTGAGCTGGGCCATTCCCAAGGGCCCCAGCTACGACCCGGCCGACAAACGGCTCGCCGTCCAGACCGGGGACCACCCCCTGGCCTACGCCACCTTCGAGGGCCGCATCCCCGATGGGGCCTATGGAGCCGGCGACTCGCTCCTGTGGGAAGAGGGCACCTTCGACACCGTGCCGCCGGGCCATGCCTCCGAGCAGCGCGCGCGCGGCCGGCTGCACGTGGTGCTGCGGGGGCACAAGCTCGAGGGCGGGTGGCACCTCATCCGCACGAGCCCCATGGGCAAGAAGGCCCAGTGGCTGTGCTTCAAGGCCAAGGATGGCACCGAGCGGCCCGGCTACGACGTCACCGGGGAGCACCCCGAGTCCGTGAAGTCCGGCCAGCGCGCCACCCGCGGGCCCGCCCGCCGCACCCGGCGCACCGCCGCCCCACGTGCCCCGGCGAAACCCGTGCGCGCCTCCCGTCCCTCTCGCGCGAAGGGGAGTGCCCGCACGCCCGAGGCGCTGCTCGGCGAGGTGTGGCCGCCCATGCTCGCCACGCTGGCCCAGGTGGAGGCCACCGCCGGCGCCGGCTGGCGCTTCGAGGTGAAGTACGCGGCCGCATCGCCCTGCGGTCGCGCAATGGGAATGATCTCTCCTCGCGCTTCCCCACCCTCTTCCAGGTTCGATGACCTCATCCAGCTGGCCACCTCGCTGCGGCGCCACCTGGAGGCGCTGGGGCTGACGAGCGTGCCCAAGACGTCCGGCAAGCGGGGCCTGCACGTGCTGGTGCCGCTCGCGCCCGGGCACACCTACGCGCGGGCGGGGGCCTTCGCCCACAAGGCCTTCGAGGCGCTCGCCGCCGAGCACCCGCGGCTGGCCACCGTCGAGCGCTCCAAGGAGCGGCGCGGGGGCCGGCTGTACCTGGACGCGGGGCAGAACGCCTGGGGCAAGACGGTGGTGGCGCCGTACTCCCTCCGGGCCCTGCCCCACGCGCCCGTGTCCACGCCGCTGGCCTGGTCCGAGGTGACGCCGAAGCTCAATCCCACGCGCTTCACCCTGGACAACGTTCGACGGCGCCTGGACGAGGTGGGAGACCTGTTCGCCCCAGCGTTGGCTGGCGGACAGACGCTTCCATCCGTTTGAGGCCGGCTCGGTGGTAGCGTGCGCCGCCTGTGAGCGTGAGCACGGTGATTGACGGAGCCGATACCCTTCTGCGGCCGAGGGAACTGGCCGCACGACTGGCCGCCGGTGGGCGGGTGGAGCAGGCCCTGGCCGAGCTGCGGAAGCTGGAGCAGCAGGGCCACCCCGAGGAGGCCGCGGCGGGCTTCGAGGCGCTCGCCCGGGCCTGGGCGCAGGGCAGCCAGCTGCTGCGCGCCATCGTCGCGTGCAAGGAGCTGCTGCGGCTGGAGCCCCAGCACACGCGCACGCAGGCCTTCATCGCCAACCTCTACGCGCGCTACCCGGTGCGGCCCGAGCCGGGCGCGGCGGACCAGGTCTCCGCCGAGCTCGAGCTCCTCCCGGAGCGGGAGGATCCGGTGGCGGTGCCCCTCTTCTCCATGCTGTGCCGGGATGCCTTCGTGGCCCTGCTGGAGGCGGTGGACGTGCGCACGTATGCCTCCAGCCAGCCGGTGATGCGCGAGGGGGACCCGGGCGCCTCCATGTTCTTCATGGTGGAGGGGCGGGGAGACGTCTGGCGGCTGCTGGAGGGCAGGGGGCCGCAGGAGGGGCCGGTGGTGGAGGGCGCCGTCTTCGGGGAGATGGCCCTCATCACCGAGGGGCCCCGGTTGAGCACCGTGATGCCGTCGGCGCCCTCGGTGCTG
Source organism: Archangium sp. (assembly GCF_036277355.1). Classification (GTDB taxonomy): domain Bacteria; phylum Myxococcota; class Myxococcia; order Myxococcales; family Myxococcaceae; genus Archangium. The sequence continues at coordinate 13,989 of NZ_DASUNC010000175.1, read as the reverse complement.
TTGGAGCTGACGCGGGCGCGGATGGCGGAGCTCTCCCGGAAGCACCCCCTGCTGGAGCGCGTGGTGCAGGCCTTCTGCCGCAAGCGCGCGGCGGACAACCTGCTGCGCACCCACCCCATCTTCTCCCCGCTCCGTCTGGAGCAGCGGCGGGCGCTGGCCCGGGAATTCCAGCTCCAGCGGGTACCGGCGGGCACCACCCTGCTCACCGCCGGCACCCTGGGGGATGCCCTCTACCTGCTGCTGCGCGGCCGGTGCACGCCCTTCCACATGCACCCGGACGGGCAGGAGACGCCCTACCCGGTGCTGCGCGAGGGGGACGTCTTCGGGGAGATCTCCCTGCTCATGGACAAGCCGGTGACGGCCATGGTGCGCACGGACGTCCCCTGCGTGCTGCTGCGGCTGGAGCGCTCCGCCTTCGAGCGCCACATCTTCAGCCAGCCGGGCATGCGCGACGCGCTGTTGAAGATCGGGACCGAGCGCCTCCAGCGCACCGCCCGGATGCTCGGGGAACGGTAGCCGGGCCTCCCACCGGGGGGCCCTCACGGCCAGTGAATCCCGCCCGGACCGTCCGCTCCTGGCAGTGCCCGCAAGATCCTTTTGCAAGCCGCTTTCGGGGGGCCTAGAAGACCCCCGGAGATTTCCAGCGGACGGAAGGACGGCACTCACATGACGGACAGTTTCAAGAGCAAGAGCCAGCTCAAGGTCGGCTCGGCCACGTACGACTTCTACAGCCTCGCGAAGGTGGGCAAGGACCACGCGTCCGTGGCCCGCCTGCCCTTCTCGCTGAAGATCCTGCTCGAGAACCTGCTGCGCCACGAGGATGGCCGCGTGGTGAAGCGCGAGCACGTGGAGAAGATGCTCGCCTGGAACCCCAAGGCCGAGCCGGACACGGAAATCTCCTTCCACCCGGCGCGCGTGCTGCTGCAGGACTTCACCGGTGTGCCCGCGGTGGTGGACCTGGCCGCCATGCGCGAGGCGCTCGCCGCCATGGGGGGAGACCCCGCGAAGATCAACCCGCGCAACCCGGCGGACCTGGTCATCGACCACTCCTTCCAGGTGGACGTGTTCGGCACCACGGACGCCTTCCGCGCCAACGCGGAGCTGGAGTTCGAGCGCAACCAGGAGCGCTACGCCTTCCTGCGCTGGGGCCAGAACGCCTTCAAGAACTTCCGCGTGGTGCCCCCGGACGTGGGCATCTGCCACCAGGTGAACCTGGAGTACCTGGCCCAGGTGGCCTTCCGTCAGGGCAACGTGGTGTGCCCGGACTCGCTGGTGGGCACTGACTCCCACACCACCATGGTCAACGGCCTGGGCGTGGTGGGCTGGGGCGTGGGCGGCATCGAGGCCGAGGCCTCCATGCTCGGCCAGCCGATTACGATGCTGATTCCGCAGGTGGTGGGCTTCAAGCTGACGGGCAAGCTGCCCGCGGGCGCCACCGCGACGGACCTGGTGCTCACCGTCACGCAGATGCTGCGCAAGAAGGGCGTGGTGGGCAAGTTCGTCGAGTTCTACGGCAACGGCCTGCAGAGCCTGTCGCTGCCGGACCGCGCCACCATCGCCAACATGGCCCCCGAGTACGGGGCCACCATCGGCTTCTTCCCGGTGGACCAGGAGAGCCTCAACTACCTGCGCTTCACCGGCCGTCCCGAGGAGCTCGTCGCCCTGGCCGAGGCCTACTTCAAGGAGCAGGGCCTCTTCCACACCGCCAACACCCCGGACCCCGTCTTCAGCGACACGCTGGAGCTGGACCTGTCCACCGTGGTGCCCAGCCTCGCCGGCCCCAAGCGCCCGCAGGACCGCGTCACGCTCAAGGACATGAAGGGCGCCTACGAGAAGTCGCTCGTGGAGATGCTGGCCGCCGGCAAGAGCAAGGGCGAGGACGACGAGGGCGGTGGCAAGGCCAAGGCCCCCGCGGCCCCGGTGCCCCCCGAGCGCCTCGAGCAGACCGTCACCGTGAAGGCCGGCAACCAGAGCTACGAGCTGGGCCACGGCGCCGTCGTCATCGCCTCCATCACCTCGTGCACCAACACCTCCAACCCGGCGGTGCTCCTGGGCGCGGGCCTGCTGGCCAAGAAGGCGGTGGAGCGCGGCATCAACGTGAAGCCCTGGGTGAAGACGAGCCTCGCCCCGGGCAGCCGCGTGGTGACGGACTACCTCAAGGAGGCCGGCCTCATGCCCTACCTGGAGGCGCTCGGCTTCCACGTGGTGGGCTACGGCTGCGCCACCTGCATCGGCAACTCGGGCCCCCTGCCGGACCCCGTCGCCGACGCCGTCACCTCGGGCGACCTGGTGGTGGCCGCGGTGCTCAGCGGCAACCGCAACTTCGAGGGCCGCATCAACCCGCACGTGCGCATGAACTACCTGGCCTCCCCGCCGCTCGTGGTGGCCTACGCGCTCGCCGGTGAGGTGGGCAAGGACCTGGACACCGAGCCCATCGGCACCGACCGCAACGGCCGCCCCGTGTTCCTCAAGGACATCTGGCCCACCACCGAGGAGATTGGCCAGTTCATCAAGTCCGCGGTGAAGCCCGAGCAGTTCCGCACCCAGTACTCGCGCGCCATGGAGGGCGACCAGCTCTGGCAGGCGCTCCAGTCCGGGGGCGGCAACACGTTCAAGTGGGACCCCAAGTCCACCTACGTGCGCAAGCCCACCTTCCTGGAGAACATCCCGGCCGAGCCCAAGCCGCTCGTCGACATCAAGTCCGCCCGGGTGCTCGCGCTGCTGGGTGACTCCGTCACCACGGACCACATCTCCCCCGCCGGCAACATCGCCAAGACGAGCCCCGCGGCCAGGTACCTCATGGACCAGGGCGTGCAGCCCAAGGACTTCAACTCCTACGGCGCGCGCCGCGGCAACCACGAGGTGATGGTGCGCGGCACCTTCGCCAACATCCGCCTGAAGAACCTGCTGGTGCCCGGCGTGGAGGGGGGCGTCACCGTCCACATCCCCACCCGCGAGCGGATGAGCATCTACGACGCCTCCATGAAGTACCAGCAGGAGGGCACCGCGCTGGTGGTGCTCGCCGGCGCCGAGTACGGCACGGGCTCCAGCCGGGACTGGGCCGCCAAGGGCACGGCCATGCTGGGCATCAAGGCCGTCATCGCCAAGAGCTTCGAGCGCATCCACCGCTCCAACCTCATCGGCATGGGCGTGCTGCCCCTGCAGTTCGAGGCGGGCCAGGACGCGCAGAGCCTCGGCCTCACCGGCCACGAGACGTTCGAGATCACCGGCATCTCCACGGACCTGGCCCCCCAGAAGAAGCTCACCGTGAAGGCCACCGGCGAGGGCGGCACCAAGGAGTTCACCGCCCTGTGCCGCATCGACACGCCCAACGAGCTCGACTACTACCGCCACGGCGGCATCCTGCTCTACGTCATGCGCCAGCTGGCCAAGGCGTAGTCGCGTGTAGGCTTCACACTTCCACGCTTCCCATCCAGGCGGCCCGGCGTGCCCTTCGCGGCGCGCCGGGCCGTCTGCTTTGGGGCCGAAGCAGTGTCCTCGAATGAACCGTTGTAGTATCCGGGGCCCCGGCGGCACGCACCAGGCCGGAGGCCGCTGGACACACGGTATGGGTACTGAGTCGAATCCAGGCAACGACACCGCGCAGGACGCGGAGCAGGATCTCCAGCAGCGGTTGAGCCTGGCGACGCCTCAGCACACCACGCGGGGCTTCCTGTTCTCCTCGCTGCTGCGGGTGGTGCGGGAGCTCGGCGGGGACGAGGCGGTGGTGCAGCGCTGCCTGGCGGCCAGCGGCGAGAAGTCCTTCGTGGAGTTCTTCAACTACCCCACGCGCTCGCTGCTGCTGTTGCTCTCCGCCGCGGCGCGCTCGATGAGCACCAAGCTGGGCAGCTACGAGGAGGTGCTGCGGCAGATCGGCTTCAAGGCGGGCTCCAGCTACATGGAGACGCCGGTGGGGCGCACGGCGCTGCAGCAGGCCGGGAGCACGCCCCAGCAGTTCATGATCGCCCTGCAGACGCTCTACTGGGTGCTGACGACGTACGGGAAGCCCGCGCTCACCTGGCCCGGGACGAACCGGGGCGTGCTCACCATCGAGGTCACCTTCATGCCGCTCGCCTACCACGTGGGTGGGGCGCAGGCGATCGCCAAGCGGCTGGGCGTGAAGAACGTGAACATCAGCGCGCGCAAGACGGGAGACCTGAGCATCGCGCTGGAAGTGTCCTGGTAGGAGGGTCCTGGTAGCAGGGCGCCTCACCCCTCCTGGAGCCGGGCCCAGGCGGCGCGGTAGCGGGCCAGCCGCTCCGCGTCCCTGGCCGTGACGGCCGGCAGCCGCCGCACGTCCATGTTGTCCTCCAGGTCCGCCCGCTTCACCCGGCGCGCGAGGGGGTGGGGGAGGACGCGCTCGATGAAGGCCTCGTACGTCTCGCCCTCGCGCTTGGTCAGGCAGTCCAGCGCGCTCAGCACCTCCTCGGGGTAGCCGAGCCCGCGCAGCCGCTCCAGCGTCCAGGGCGAGTCCTCCACCACGTCGTGCAGCACGGCCACCATGCGCTCCGTGTCCGTCTCCAGGCGCATCATCACGCGCAGGGGGTGGAGGATGTACGTCTGTCCGGCCTTGTCGCGCTGGCCCCGGTGGGCCTCCACGGCCAGGGCGATGGCGTCTTCCAACGTGGGGGTGCTCATCACCAGAGTCCCTTCTTGCTGCGCTGGGCCTTCTTCTCGCCCTCGCGCTTCTTGGTGTCCAAACGGCGCCGCTGCGAGCCCTTGGTGGGTTTCGTCTTGTGGCGTTTCTTGGGCACGTAGGTGAGGACCTGGAGGCCCTCGCGCAGGCGCTCGAGCGCGGCGCCCTTGTTCTGCGACTGGCTGCGGCGCTCGGTGCCGGTGACGGACAGGCCCGTGGGCGGGTGGGTCAGGCGGACACCACTGGCGGTGGTGTTGCGGTGCTGGCCGCCCGGGCCGGAGGCGATGAAGAACTCCACCTCGCAGGCGCGGAGCAGTGCGTCGTCATCCAGGGCGAGCGCTTCCAGCGCGGCTTGTCGGCGGGAGGGATCGACGGTCATGAGGGGGCCAACCGGGTTCGAGGGGTGTCTTCCGCACCGCGCCTGACGGAGCGGAGCAGGCGGGTCTGACGTCGCTCCGGGTGCGATGACGCGGCATTCCAGGCTGGCGGCTTCCCCATGGGATACGGGGGACACCTGGAGAGTCGTGTGTCACCCAGTTGCTTATAAGTCAGGGTTGTCTGCATATGAGTGTGCTCACTGCCTGACTGGCGGAGTCAGGAACGGGGTCTTCAGGACCCGGGTGAAGCACGGGGGGGCTGTGTGTGGATGACGCAAGCCTTGCCTCGAATCCGCCGTCACCGAGGCACGAACGAGAGGGATGCATGATGGGGAGCACCTTGTCGAGGAGCCTGCTGGTGACGCTCCTTCTGGCCGTGACCTCGATGGTGGTGGGATGTGGGGAGAGGGAGGGGGAGGATGAAGGGGCGCTGGGACAGCGAGGGGCGCCCATCACGGTGCAGGGGATGCCCTACCGCCTGGCGGCGGGGTTGGGGCACTCGCTGTACGTGCTGCCGACGGGGACGGTGTGGAGCTGGGGCAACAACGCCCAGGGGCAGCTGGGGGAGGGGAGCACCACCCAGCGGCTGAACCCGGTGCAGGTGGCGGGGCTCACGGGCATGACGGCCGTGGCGGCGGGCAACAACCACTCGTTGGCCCTGAGCGACACGGGCCGGGTGTGGGCCTGGGGTGGCAACGGGGAGGGGCAGCTGGGGGATGGCACCACCACGCAGCGCCCCACTCCCGTGCAGGTGCCGGAGCTCACGGACGTGAAGGCCATCGCCGCCGGCAACCTGCACTCGCTGGCGCTGAAGACGGATGGCACCGTGTGGGCGTGGGGCACCAACGCCTCCGGCCAGCTGGGGGAGGGCACCCACACCAGCCGCAACGTCCCGACGCAGGTGCCGGGGCTGACGCGGGTGTCGGCCATCGCGGCCGGGGACACGCACTCCCTGGCGCTGCGCGAGGACGGCACGGTGTGGGCGTGGGGGAACAACGCCTCCGGCCAGCTGGGGGATGGCACCACCACCTCGCGCACCGTGCCGGTGCGGGTGCTCGGCCTCACGGGCATCGTGTCCATCGCCGGAGGCGGTGCCCATTCCGTGGCGGCGCACGGCGACCGCACGGTGTGGGCCTGGGGTGACAACTCCCGGGGACAGCTCGGAGACGAGGGGACGGAGCCGTCGCCCACGCCGGTGCGGGTCCACGGCCTGACGGACATCGTGTCCGTCGCCAGCGGGACGCACCACTCCGTGGCCCGGAGCGGCGACGGCGCCGTGCGGGTGTGGGGTGACAACGGCCAGGGCCAGGCGGGCCAGGCGCTCCCCGGCCCGCTGCGCCTCCCCGTGCAGGTGCCCGGTGTCAATGCCCAGGCGATTGCCTGTGGCAACGCCTACGTGCTGGTGGGGCGCGGCGATGCCACCGTCCAGGCGTGGGGCGCCAACTCCTTCGGCCAGCTGGGCCATGGCAGCGCCAGCTGGCGTCCCGTTCCGGAGCAGGCGCGGGAGCTGTCCGGCATCTCGGCCGTGGCCGCGGGGGACGTCCACGCGCTCGCGCTGCGGCCGGATGGGACGGTGTGGGCCTGGGGTGACAACGGCCAGGGCCAGCTGGGGGACGGGAGCTTCTCCCAGCGCCCGCTGCCGGTGCGGCTGCCGGGCCTGTCGGACGTGAAGTCCGTGGCGGTGTCCAGCTACCACTCGCTGGCGCTGAAGAACGATGGGACGGCGTGGGGTTGGGGTGACAACTCGTTCGGCCAGCTGGGGGAGGGCCCGGGCGGCAAGCGCGCCACGCCGGGACAGGTGCCGGGGGTGTCGGACGCCACGGCCCTCGCCGCGGGGGGCTACCACTCGCTGGCGCTGAAGTCGGATGGGACGGTGTGGTCCTGGGGCGACAACACCTACGGCCAGCTCGGGGATGGCACCACCTCCTTCACCGCGCGCCCCACGGCCCAGCGTGTCCTCTCGCTCTCGGGTGTCACCCGCGTGGCCGCCGGCCTCTACCACTCGCTGGCGCTGAAGTCGGATGGCACGGTGTGGGCCTGGGGCGACAACGCCTACGGCCAGCTCGGCGAGGGCACCACCACCGCGCGCAGTGCGCCCGTGCAGGTGCCGGGGCTCTCCAACATCGTGTCCATCGAGGCCGGGCCCTTCCACTCGGCGGCGCTGCGCGTGGACGGCACGGTGTGGATGTGGGGGGACAACTTCTACGGCCAGCTCGGGGATGGCACCACCCACCCCCGCTCCCTGGCGGCCCCGGTCGCGGGCCTCACGGGCGCCGTCTCGGCCCTCTCCTCCCGGGGCAGCCACGTGCTGGCCCAGGGCGCCGATGGTCAGCTCTGGGCGTGGGGGCGCAACGCGACGGGCCAGCTCGGCCTGGGCACCAACACCTCGGTGAGCACCCCGGTGCGCGTGCCGGGGTTCTCGCGCGTCACGGCTCCCTCGGCCGGTGGCCGGATGTCCGTCGTGCTTCGCGAGGGGGGCACCGTCTGGACCTGGGGTGACAACACCTATGGCCAGCTCGGCAATGGCGCCACCAGCGTGTACCCCTTCCCCGTGCAGGTGCGGGGCATTCCGCGCCCCGCGCGGCTCTCCGCGGGCTCCGGCCATTCGCTCTACGCGCGCAACGACGGCATCGTCTCGACCTGGGGCAGCAACAGCGACGGGCAGCTCGGCGTCGAGGAGGTCTCCTCCAGTGAGTCCTTCTTCCTGCTGGCGGAGCCCCGCTCCGTCGAGGTCGTCTCGGCGGGCGGCTACTTCTCCCTGGCGCTGCGCGTGGACGGCACGGTGTGGGCCTGGGGGGACAACTCCTCGGGGCAACTGGGGGATGGCACCACCACCTCGCGCGCCACGCCGGTGCGGGTGCAGGGGCTCACCAACGTCATCGCCCTCTGGGCGGGCAGGAACCACGCCCTGGCGGTGCGCGTCGATGGCTCCGTATGGGCCTGGGGTGACAACGCCTCGGGGCAGCTGGGGGATGGCACCACCACCTCGCGCACCACGCCGGTGCAGGTGCAGGGCCTGCTCGGCGTCAAGGCCGTCGCGGGCGGCTCCGGCCACTCGCTGGCGCTGCGCTGGGACGGCACGGTGTGGGCCTGGGGCGCCAACGCCTCCGGCCAGCTCGGGGACGGCACCTTCTACTCGAGCCGTGTTCCGGTGCCGCTGCCATCTCCGGAGCTCACGGGCGTCACGGCCATCACCGCCGGGAGCGTGCACTCGCTGGCGCTGCGCGAGGACGGCTCGGTGTGGGCCTGGGGTGACAACAGCACCGGCCAGCTCGGGGACGGCACCACCACCGCGAGCGCCACGCCGGTGCGGGTGGTGGGCCTCGAGAGCGTCACGGCCCTCGCGGCCGGCCAGGCGCACTCCCTGGCCCTGCGGAGCGATGGGACGGTGTGGGCCTGGGGTGACAACACCTTCGGGCAGCTCGGGGACGGCACCGCGACCCCCAGCTCCCTGGCGGCCCAGGTGCAGGCGCTCGCGGGCGTCGATGCCATCGCCGCCGGTGGCTCGCACTCCCTGGCGCGGAAGTCGGACGGCGCCATCACCAGCTGGGGCGGCAACGCGTACGGACAGCTGGGGGATGGCACCGCGGGCTTCCGGCTGATGGAGCTGGAGTAAGGCTCACCGGAGTGCGGCTCTCCGCGCCAGGTGCCTGCGGCGCGGGAGCTTGCCCTCCTGGAACAGGTAGCGGGCGAGCCTCTGGCCGAACGTCAGCAGCACGAGGCCCACCAGCAGCTGGGCGCCGAGGATGATGCGGTTGACGTCCACCGCCGGCATCCAGCGCACCTTGCCGTTGCGCAGGACGAAGGCCCCGGCGGGCCGGGCGTTCAACCCGAAGCCGCTGCCGTAGCCCTTGCCGGTGCTCTCGGCCCCCTGCGCCCCCTCGGCCACGGGGCCTTCTCCACCGCCTCCCCCGCCGCCTCCCGTCACCCGGGCGGCGGGGATCAGCGTCACCGCACCCTGTTGGATGGGCTCTCCGAAGACACGCCGGACACTGAATGCGTCGCGAGCCCTGTCGATGACCTCGTTGACGTCCATGATGGGACCCCCCGTGCTCGAGCTTCTCCAGCAATGAGGTAGGCACCCGTCAGGGGGTCAGCACCCGCGGAGGCGCCATCCCCGGCGCTCGTCCGGAGGCCCGGGAGGCCCCGGAGGGCCGGGCGGGCGGCTCCCGGAGGGCCGGGGGGGCGCTCTCCGGATGATAGCCGGACCCTCTCATTTCGAGAGGTTCGAGCCCCTGGGAATGACCCGGCGCATGTGATTCCAGGGGGTTGCACGTTGGCAGGCGGGTTGCTCCAGGGAGAGGCCAGAGAGGCACTTCCCTCGGAGACGACTTCCATGGCCATCGAGACCTGGCGCATCGACACGCAGCACTCCTCCATCGGTTTCACCGTGCGGCACATGGTGGTGGCGCGGGTGCACGGCCGCTTCACCCGCTACGAGGGGAGGCTGTTCACGAACGGCGACCTGCTGAAGGCGCAGGCGGAGGTGAAGATCGAGGCGGCGAGCATCGACACGCAGGTGGAGGCCCGGGACAACCACCTGCGCTCGCCGGACTTCTTCGACGTGAATGCCTTCCCGCGCGTCATCTTCCGCAGCAAGCGCGTGCAGGCGGTGGGCAAGGACCGCTACGCCGTGGTGGGGGACCTGACGCTCAAGGACACCACGCGCGAGGTGACGCTGGAGACCGAGTTCCTCGGCCGGGTGACGGACCCGTACGGCACGGAGCGGCTGGCGTTCAGCGCGCGCACGAGCGTGGACCGCAAGGACTTCGGGCTGACGTGGAACAAGGCGCTGGAGACGGGCGGGGTGCTGGTGGGCGAGCGCATCGACATCGAGCTGGACGTGCAGGTGGTGAAGGCGGCGGCGGCGGAGAAGGCGGCGTGAGGCGGAGGGAGGCTGGCCGGGGCCCGTGCCGGCGTGAAGTCGTCGGTGGGTTGCTGGCCGGCGTGACGGGCCTGATGGGCGGCATGGAGCTCGCCCGGGGCGAAGCGCCATCGGCGGCCCGGGCATCCAAACGGATTGGAGACAAGGAGTACCCCATGTTGATCGTTCGACCCTCTGAAGCGCGCGGCCATGCGAACCACGGCTGGCTGGATTCCCACCACACCTTCTCGTTCGCGGACTACTACGACCCGAGTTTCATGGGCTTCCGCGCGCTGCGCGTCATCAACGAGGACCGGGTGGCGCCGCGCAGTGGCTTCGGCACGCACCCGCACCGGGACATGGAGATCATCACGTACGTGCTCTCGGGGCAGATCGAGCACCGGGACAGCATGGGGACGCTGGGGGTGCTGCGAGCGGGAGAGCTGCAGCGGATGACGGCGGGCACGGGGGTGCTGCACAGCGAGATGAACCGGAGCAACGAGGAGCTGCACTTCCTGCAGATCTGGATCCTCCCCGAGCGCCAGGGCCTGACGCCGAGCTACGAGCAGAAGGCCTTCACGAAGGAGGAGCGCCAGGGCCGCTTCCGGCTGGTGGTGTCGCCGGAGGGGAAGGACGGAGCGCTGAAGGTGCACCAGGACCTGAGGCTGTACAGCACGTTGCTGGGGAAGGGCGAGAAGACGGAGTACGCGCTGGCACCGGGCCGGCACGCGTGGCTGCAGGTGGCGCGCGGGGCGGGCACGCTCAACGGCGTGGAGCTGAAGGCCGGGGACGGAGTGGCGGTGGCCGACGAGGGGCGCCTGGTGCTCTCGGCGACAGAGCCGCTGGAGGCCCTGCTCTTCGACCTGGCGTGAAGGGGGAAGAGAAGTAACCTGGAGGTGGGTTCATCCGTAGAGGCAGGTGGAGGAGACACCATGAAGCCAGCCGGACACGTTGAAACGCCCACCTCCCGGTTGCTGCCGGTGGACGCGATGGCGCCCACGCGGGTGGAGACGGCCACCTTCTCGTTGGGTTGATTCTGGGGCCCGGACGCCCGGTTCGGGCGTCTCCCTGGAGTGATTCGGACCCGTGTGGGCTACACCGGCGGCAGCCAGCCGGACCCGACGTACGAGCAGCTCGGGGACCACACGGAGTCCTTCCAGCTCGACTACGACCCGGCGCGCATCTCCTACGAGACGCTGCTGGAGTGGTTCTGGAAGGAGGCCGATCCGACCGAACGTCCCTACAGCCGCCAGTACATGGCGGCGGTGTTCTACGCGGACGAGACGCAGAAGCGGTGGGCGTTGGCGACGGCGAAGCAGGCCATGGCGGGGAGGCGCGGACCCATGCTCCTGCCCATCCTGCCGCTGGGCACGTTCCACCGGGCCGAGGACTACCACCAGAAGTACTACCTGCGCCGCTACACGGACCTGATGCGCGAATTCAGCGGCTACAACGAGCGCGAGTTCGAGGACTCCACCGTGGCGATGTGGCTCAACGCCTGCGTGGGCGGCTACCTGAAGCGCGAGGAGTTGGAGGCCGAGGTCGAGCGCCTCGGGTTGCCGGAGGCCGAGCGCCAGCATGTGCTGAAGCTCGGGAAGGCGGCCCTGGCGCACCGCCGCCGGTGAGGCCGGGCGCGGGTTCGATTCCCGCACCCACTCCTGACGAGGAGGCGTGGAGCATCTTGGGGGACAGGAGCAACTCGCCCGTGCCGGAGTCCTGACGGTCCCCTCTACTTGCCGTCGTTGCGCGCCGTGCCCAGGCGGCCCGTCCGGGAATCGCCATCCACCTCGGCCAGCTTGCCCTGCTCGAAGGCCCGGACCACCGCGTTGAAGATCTCCTGGTCGCTCGCCTTGGGGTTGTTCTTCAGCACGTTCACCGCGACCTGCCGGCCGATGTCGTTGTTGTGCAGGTCCATGCTCTTGTCCACCACCGACGTGTTCTTCGGGTTGTTCTCGTGCGCGTCGGCCATCTCCCGGGCCTTCTGGCTGGCCGCGTTCAGGTCGCCCAGGGTCAACGGGTTGTCATAGGCGCGCTTCACCATCAGCGCATTCCACGTCGCGTGGCGCAGGGCGTTGCCCACCCCATTGCCCCGGATGTCCAGGTCGGAGCCCTTCATGGTCCGGCCGGCATGGGCGCTGGCGAGCTGGTCCGCCGTGTCGGCGGCATCGCTGAATGGCTTGGCCAGGTGCAGGTTGGTGCTCAAGAAGCCCTTCTCGGCATCCGACAGGCTGCCGAACCGCTGTGTCAGGCTGTTGATCGCCCTGTTCAGGTTGTTCAACCCCTGCTGAGCCCCCTGGGTCGCGCCCGTGAAGGCATCCACGGGGTTCGGAATCCGGAGCTGGGCCACCTGCTTCGTCGCCGCCGTCGACAGCTGCTTCGCGGTCTGCACGACGTTCTTGTTTCCAGTCAGGCTGCCCAGGGCGGCGAAGGCATTGTTCTTCAAGGACCTGATCATGGGTTTTCTCTCAAAAATGTGAGGCGATGTTCCTGATTAGCCGAGAGGGTCCACGGCTGTTTCCTGCCCCGGCTTCATTGACGCTGAGATGACGAAGCCTTGATGGCCGGGCGTCTCCGCGGATGGCGTAGAGGCAGGAGAGAGCCCTGCTGCACAAGGCGCTGCGCGCCGAAAGCGTAGACGCGGAGGAAGGCGATGAACGACAAGGTTCGAGCCACGCATCTGGAGCGTCGAGCGGTGGTGTACCTGCGCCAGTCCACGCTCAGGCAGGTTCACGCTCGTGGCCCGCTGCCCGCGCGCTCGCGGGCGCGATGGACGAAGCGCGTTGCCACTGTGGCGCCGAAGTCGTGCGCCCGGTGCCCCGGCTCGTTAATGGCTGGAAAAGCACCTTCCGGCCGTGCCGTCTCGACCCGCCCCTCCTGCCGAGGGGCCCACTTGGAGGTTGGTATGCACAGAGTCACCGCGTGCCCCGCGCAGTCCCTCCCGCGCGGGTTCCCAGCAGTACTTGGGCCCTGGCTCGCTCTGTGCATCGCCTTGTTGCAGACGGGAGCCGCACGGGCGGAAACCCAGCGCCCCTTGCCGTCGGGCCTGAGCCTGCTCGGCGAAGGGGGCAACAGCGTGGCCCGATTCACTCTGGGCGGCTCGGGCCTGGCGGTCGAGCCGGTGGCGGTCACCCCGCTGATGCCGTCCGCTCCCGAGGTGGGAGCGCCCTGGTCGGACTTCGACATGGCGCGCGTCCGCCGCGCGTCGGCCCTCGGCGGGAGGCCCTTGGCGCAGCCAACGCCCTTGCGCTGGAGCTCGGGCTCCCTCCACGGCCCCGTGCTCCTGGGCCAGGAGGACTCCGCCCGCGTCACCCCGGCGCTCATGGTGGCCACCAACTGGTGGCTGGCCTACCGCTACCGCACCTCGTACGACATGACCCTGCTCCATCCGCTCTTCACCGTGGGGCTCGCCCTCAACGGCGACCTCCTGTGAGGCGGGCCCTCCTTGGCGCTCCCGCACTCGGGCGGAGAGGCCGCGGTGGCCGGGAGCACGGACGGGAGGACGTCACCGGAGCACGGAGGCCACGCGCCCGGACCCCTCACCCGCGCCGGCCAGCGCCCGTGCGAGCAGCCGTCGCAGCCGCTCCCTGTCCGTGGAGTCCACCCCATCGAGCTCGACGAGGTGCAGGGCCCGCTCGAGCAGCGCCGTTGTGAGGCCCCCATCACCTGGCCCAGCCCGCTCAGGGCCAGGGCCATGTTGCCCTCCGCGCCGAGCGTGTTGGAATCGCGGACAGCCCCTCCTGCTGTTGGAAGCGTTGCCGTAACACCAGGTGCCAGAGGTCTGCCCAGCTCTGCTGGAGGTTCTCCGCGGCAGTGCCACTCACTGCCCAAGCGACTGGGGCGGCGGCTTCGCGCTGAAGGCGGGCGAGTAGCACTCCTCTTGATGCTCGTAGAGGACGTCCGGGCACGGGGCCTTGAGCTTGTGCGGCAACCAGCAGGCGCCGATCAGCTCGACCTCGGCGTAACGGGTGCAGGGCGGGCGCTTCTGCCCCTTGAAGGGCTCACGCGGCAGCGGACGGGCGAGCACGAACTCCCCAGCATCCGCGGTGTCCACGAGTCCCCCATGGGTGGGCTGATCCGGATTTCCACCTTCCGTGAGTTCCTCGTCGCTCATG
>NZ_DASUNC010000174.1:0-130818 GCF_036277355.1 Archangium sp. | reverse complement strand
TGGGCTGGCTCCTCGTGCTCTCCCCCGAGCCCATGACGGCCAGCAACCCCGAGCACGTGGCCTTCACCGCCCGCGTGCGCGAGCTGCTCGACCGGGCGGGCCTCATCGAACGCCCCGAGCCCCGGCCCGCCAGCGAGTGACTCCGGCGGAGCCTCCGCTCAGTCGAAGGGAATCACGGACAACTTCGCGCCCGCCGGAGCCTCCAGCAGCTCCTTGGCCTTCGCCGGCAGGTAGGCGTTCTTGTCGTCCAGCCGCGCCGTGGTGCGAACGGAACGGAAGCGGTTGCGCCCCGACTCGTGCTCGTAGGCCACGAGCACGTCGTCGCCCTCCATGTCGAAGTCCTGCTCGGCCAGCTTCAGGGAGCGGTAGCGGCGCACCAGGGTGATGTCCGACAGGTTGGCCTCGAAGTGCGGGCCCCCGTCGAACGGATCGATTCGCTCCACGTAGCGGAAGCCCACGCGCTCCAGCATCCGCTGCACGCCCTTGGTGTTGGGGCCCACCTCGCCGAGCACCTTCTGCACGCGCTCGGGGAAGAGCGACGCGTAGATGTCCGAGTTGGGGAACAGCTCCTTGATGAACTCCTTGTTCTGCCGGCTGAGGCGATCCGCCTCGTGGTAGGTGAGGCCGGTGAACTTCTTGCCGCACGCCTCCCACAGGAGGCTGCGCCCATCGGGCAGCAGCGGCGGCAGCAGCTCGGCGAGCACCTTGGGCCGGAAGAGCCGCTTGTGCATGGCCATGAAGAGGAATCGCACGTAGGACAGCTGCTTGCCGGGCTTGTCCGGCGTGGCGCGGTAGGGGGGGTCCACCACCAGGCCGCCGATCTCCGTGGGGCCCTCGTAGTTGTAGCCGATGGACAGCACCTTGTGCCGGAAGTGCCGGCCGATGGTGGCCGAGTAGTGCTCGCGCTCGGAGACGTCGTAGTAGGTGTGCGGCGCCTCGTAGGTGCCGTGCTGCGCGATGATCATCGACGTGCCGATGATGAGCTCGTTGCGCACGTCCTCCAGGACGAAGAGGTACTCGCGCTCGAAGGGATTCTTCACCTTGCCCGCGAAGCTCTTCACGGACTTGTCGATGATGGCCGCGAGCGTCTCCTCGTTGTTGGGCAGGTTGACGGTGTTGAGCACCGCGGCGAGCCGCTTCAGGCCGGGCAGGTCGGTCTTCTGGACATCGCGCAGGACGAGCATGGGAGCACCCGGATCACCCCTCGCATGGGGGACCGCAGAGGGGGGGCACCATACACCACCCGGGTACTCCGTCAGCCGCTCGTCTGTCCCCCCGCCTCGACGCGCCGCGTCGCATGGGCCGCCTGCCCGGCTGGCTGCCCGGTTCGCCCAAACCCATCCACCTCGGAAAAGGGCTGTTTCCGAGGGACAACCGCTTCCTTGTCCGCCCGCCAGGCTGTCAAGGTAAAAGAAATAACAGCCGCTTGAAATAAAGGAGGAACGTGGGAGCGTGGCGCTCGCCGTTGGGTGTCAAACATGAGAGAGGGCGCCTTGAGAGCACTGCTGGTTTCACTGCTCGCCATCCTGATGCCGGGGTTGGCGCGGGCCGACGTCGTGTGGCGGGGGGACTTCGAGACGGGCAACAGCTCCCAGTACACGCGCGCCCAGCAGGTGAGCGCGGCTCGGCTCCAGGTGGTGCAGTCGCCGGTGTTCCAGGGGCGTTACGCGCTCAAGGCCACGGTGATGCAGGGGGATGACCCCATCAACTCGAGCGGCAACCGCAACGAGCTCGTCTACCAGGGTGACGAGAAGGAGGGCTCGGAGTACTACTACCGCTGGCAGGTGCTGTTCCCGCTGGACTACCCGAGCGTGAAGACGTGGCAGCTCTTCACGCAGTGGCACCACACCGGGTGCTGCGGCTCGCCGCCGGTGGAGTTCTTCGTCTACGGCGAAGAGCTCCGGCTGACGCTCACGGACAGCGTGACGCCGTGGAAGACGGCGCTGGTGCGCGGGCAGTGGCAGGACTTCATCTTCCACGTGAAGTGGTCGCCGGATCCATCGGTGGGCTTCATCGAGCTGTGGCACAACGGCCAGCGCGTGCTGTCGCGGTACGCGCACGCGACGATGTACCCGGGCGATGGCATCTACCTGAAGCTGGGCCTGTACCGCAGCGACACCGTGCAGCCCGTGGGCGTCGTGTACCACGACGGTTTCGTGCAGGGGACGCGGCTGGAGGACGTGCTGCCGCCAGTGGCTCCGCCTACGCCGGACGCGGGCACGCCGGACGCGGGCACCACGCCGGAAGGGGAAACGCCGCCCATCGTGCCCAGCTCACCGGTGCCGGATACCGGTGCCACCCCGCCGACGTTCGAGGAGGCGCCCATGCACGTGGGTTGCTCGAGCGCGGGCGGGCCCCTGTGGGTGATGGCGCTGCTGGGACTCGGCGGCCTGCTGCATCGCGCCCGGCGGCGCTGAACAATTTCCCCTCTCCCGAGGGGAGAGGGAGAAGTAATCGGCGCTACCCGTGTCCGAAGGGCCGTCGTATGAGAGGCCACCCCGAGAGGAGACTCGAGATGAGCGACGCGCGTGAAGGGGCGGTGCCCCACCTGAGCCCCGAGGAGTTCCGGAAGCTGGGCCACCGGATGGTGGATTGGATCGCCGACTACTGGTCCCGGCTGGAGTCCTTCCCGGTGCGCTCGGCGGTGGCTCCGGGCGAGGTCATGGCGAAGCTCCCCGCGCACCCGCCCGAGGAGGGGCTGGGCGGAGACGCGGGCTGGGAGGCCATCTTCAAGGACCTCGAGGACGTGGTGCTGCCCGGGCTCACCCACTGGCAGTCTCCCTCCTTCTTCGCCTACTTCCCCGCCAACGCCTCGGGGCCGGCGGTGCTCGGCGAGCTGCTGTCCGCGGGCCTGGGGGTGCAGGGCATGCTCTGGTCCACCAGCCCCGCCGCCACCGAGATGGAGACGCGCGTGCTCGACTGGCTGGCCGAGCTGACCGGGCTGCCGGCCTCCTTCCGCTCGGACTCGGGCACGGGCGGTGGTGTCATCCAGGGCACCGCCAGCGAGGCCACCCTGGTGGCCATGGTCGCCGCGCGCGAGCGGGTGCGGCGCGAGCTCGGCCGGGACGCGGAGCTGGTGGCCTATACCTCCACGCAGGCGCACTCGTCCGTGCTCAAGGCGGCCATGCTGTGCGGTGTGGCGCGGAGCGTGTCGGACGACGTCCACCTGCGCCAGCTCGGCACGGACGGCGTGTACGCCCTGCGCCCCGAGGTGCTGGAGAAGGCCATCCGCGAGGACCTCGCCGCGGGCCGCCAGCCCTTCTTCGTGTGCGCGTCGCTGGGCACCACCTCCTCGGGCGCCATGGACCCGGTGCGCGCCATTGCCGGCGTGCTGGAGCGCACGGGCGTCACCGCGGCGGGCGGCTGGCTGCACGTGGACGCGGCGTGGGCGGGCTCGGCGCTCGTCTGCCCCGAGCACCGCGCCATGCTGGAGGGCCTGGAGTCCGTGGACTCCTTCGCCTTCAACCCGCACAAGTGGCTGCTCACCAACTTCGACTGCAACGCCTTCTACACGCGCGAGCGCAAGGCCCTGCTGGACGCGCTGAGCGTCATGCCCGAGTACCTGCGCAACGCGGCCACCGCGAGCGGCGCGGTCATCGACTACCGGGACTGGCAGGTGCCGCTCGGCCGCCGCTTCCGGGCGCTCAAGCTGTGGTTCGTGCTGCGCCACTACGGGGCCAAGGGGCTGCGGGCCTACATCCGCGAGCACGTGCGGCAGGCCGAGCGCTTCGCCTCCTGGGTGCAGGCGGACGAGCGCTTCGAGCTGGCCACGCCGCGCTCGCTGGCCCTGGTGTGCTTCCGGCTGCGGCCGGCGCCCGGCGAGGAGCCCGCGGCCACGGACGCGCGCAACCGCCAGTTGCTGGAGCGGCTCAACGCGAGCGGCAAGGCCTTCCTCACCCACACGGTGCTGCCCGGGGTGGACGGAGCGCCCGCGCGCTACGTGCTGCGCATGGCCATCGGCTCCGCGCGCACCGAGGAGCGCCACGTGCGCGCGGTGTGGGAGCAGCTCGCGGCGCTCGCGAAGGGCGCGTGACTACTGGTTGATGAGCGGCTGCAGCACGCCGAGCCGCTCGAAGTCCTGGCTCATGGCCGAGCGCACCGCGTCGAGGATGGCCTCGTCGGAGAAGTCTTTCACGAGGAGCATCCGGGGGGTGACGAAGGAGAGCGCCGTGCCGAGCTGGCGCCGCAGGTGCTCGAGCGTGAAGAGGGTGAGCCCGAAGCGCCGGCCGTCCTGGAGGCGGACCACGACGTCCAGGCTGTCACTCTGGGGAGAGGCGAGCTCGTCGGCGATCAACACGGAGGCGATGGGCCCGTGCTTCATATCGAGGGAGCGCATGGGGGAAGACTGTAGCCGCCCGCCGGGCAGGGGAGGGGGCCCGGGGGGAGGGCCGCCGTCCACCGGTGCACCATTCGGAGGGGATGCCCCGGCGGGGGAGACGGTATAGGTTCAGCCCACGGGAGGAACGCCTGAAGTCACCTCGCAGGCCCACGAAGGACGAGCTGCTCGCCGCGGTGGGGCGCCACATGCCGGACCTCCTCGCCCCCGGGCTGAAGGTCCTCTTCTGTGGCATCAACCCCAGCGTGTACTCGGCCGTGGTGGGCTACCACTTCGCGCGGCCGGGCAACCGCTTCTGGCCCGCGCTGCATGCCTCGGGCTTCACGGACCGGCTGCTGGCGCCCTCCGAGCAGGAGGCGCTGCTCGCGCTCGGCTACGGCATCACCAACGTGGTGGACCGGGCCACCGTGTCCGCGGACGTGCTGACGGCGGAGGAGCTCGCCGCGGGCGGGCGTCAGCTGGAGGCGAAGGTGCGGCGCTACCGTCCCCGGTGTCTGGCGGTGCTGGGAATCGGCGCCTGGCGCACGGCCTTCGGACACCCCAAGGCCTCGCTGGGGGCGCAGCCGAAGAGGCTGGGCGGCACGCGCGTCTGGGTGCTCCCCAACCCGAGCGGCCTGAATGCGCACTACCGGCCCCAGGACCTGGCCCGGCTGTTCCGCGAGCTGCGGCTGGCCGTGGAGCGCACCCGCACGTAGCTACGCGGCGCTGTTCAACCGTTTGGAGCGCTGCCGGGTGATGGCGGCGCGCGCCTGCGCCTCGGTCTCGACGAAGTCGGACTCCACGGGCCACTTCCCGGTGATGTAGAGGGCCACCATCATGCTCTTGGAGATGGCGCGCTGGACCATGTTGCCGCCCACGCCGACGATGCCCTTGAACCACTCCGCGCGGGCCTGCTGCATCATGTGAGCGCGGGCGTCCTTGTCCATGTCCGCCTCGCCGAAGTGGATGAGCGCGTGGAAGGGCGTCCGCGAGCCCACCTCCTGGAAGATCTCCATGGCGCGCCGGGCATCCTCGAGGCGCACGTCTCCGTCGTACTTCACCACCAGGACGTCCGGCGGCTCGAGCCAGATGCGATGCTTGCCGAACGACCACTCCTGCTTCTGTTCCGCCATGTGCGTGTCCCCCCGGCAGTGGTGGCGCATTGTAGCCGGAGATCGCGGCGGGGACACCCGGACTCGTCCATCGCGGCGCTGGAGCACCTGTGGTTGTACCCCGGAGCAGCGGCACGAAGCGGAGTCGCCCGGCCGGAGCGCCGAGGAGCGGGCGGGCGGCCCCTTGACGTAGGGGGGGCCGTGTTGGTTTTCAGGGGAAATGGCGTCGAAGAACAAGGTCGCGCTGGTGCTGAGCTACCAGTACCCGGGCAAGTACGCGCTCACCGTGCTGGCGGGGGCGGTGGAGGCGGACCCGGTGGGGCAGGACGTGGCCCTGCGCTTCCCGAGAGACAGGGAGTCGCTGCTGGCCGCGGTGCGCGAGTGTCACGATGCGGGCTACCGGGTGGTGGTGGCGTGGTCGTTCTACTCGGCGAGCTTCCCCGGGGCGGTGGAGGAGCTGGCGTGGCTGCGCGAGCGGCTGGAGGGCCGCGAGGTGCTGTGCATCGCGGGCGGGGTGCATGCCACGGCGGAGACGGAGCAGACGCTGCGGGGCGGGTTCGACCTGGTGGCGGTGGGCGAGGGGGAGCCCGTGCTGCTGGAGCTGCTCGGCCGGCTGGTGCGGGACGAGGACCCGAGGCAGACGCGGGGGATGTCGCGGCTGGTGGACGGGAAGGTGGTGTCGCAGGGGCGCGGGGAGGGCGTGGTGCTGGACACGTACCCGCCGTTCGCGGCGAGGCACGGGATGTTCGGGGCCATTGAAATTACCCGGGGCTGCATCTACGCGTGCCGGTTCTGCCAGACGCCATTCTTGAACAAGGCGCGGTTCCGGCATCGGAGCGTGGAGAACATCGCGCGGTGGACGCGGGTGCTGAGAGAGGCGGGGAAGCGGGACGTGCGCTTCATCACGCCGACGTCCATGTCGTACGGCACGTCGGACGAGACGATGAACCTGGAGGCGGTGGAGCGGCTGCTGGCGGCGGTGCACGAGGCGATGAGCCCCGGGGGGCGGGTGTTCTACGGGACGTTCCCCTCGGAGGTGAGGCCGGAGCACGTGACGCCGGAGTCACTGGCGCTGCTCAAGCGCTACGTGCACAACGACAACCTCATCATCGGAGGCCAGTCGGGGAGCGAGCGGATTCTGCAGGCGAGCCGCCGGGGGCACGACGTGGAGACGGTGGTGAGGGCGGCGAGCCTGGCGGTGGAGGCGGGCTTCGTGCCGAACGTGGACTTCATCCTCGGGCTGCCGGGGGAGGCGCCGGAGGACGTGCGGGCGACGCTGGCGCTGATTCGGCGGTTGTCGGAGCTGGGGGCGAAGGTGCACGGGCACACGTTCATGCCGCTGCCGGGAACGCCGTACCGCGATGCCCCACCGGGCTCGGTGGATGAGGAGACGCGCAAGGAGCTGGACCGGCTGGCGTCACAAGGCCGGCTGTACGGTCACTGGAAGCAGCAGGTGTCGCTGGCGAACGGAATCGCCGCGAGGCGCCAGCCGAGGCGGTGAGGTGACCCGCCCTGCTCCCTCTCCCCCTGGGAGAGGGCTGGGGTGAGGGTCTTCCCCTGGGACGCGGGAGGAGCCGGAGTGACCGGCCCCTCCCACGCGGATGCTGCGGACTACGGGTTGGGCACGCCGAACGAGGGGGTGTTCGCGACAACCCAATCGCTCTTCTGGCGCGTGTTCTCTCCGGCCTTCCGCTGCACCGACTTGCCGGTGGCGGAGGTTCCAGCACTGGCATAGTCCACGGAGACGCTCACGGCAGCGGTGTTGGTCGAGCACGGGTCCCCTCCGCAGTTGGCGGGGAACCAGAGTCCCTCACCCTGCAGGGTCTGCAGCTGACCCGGGAAGGCGCTCGGAGGAGACGTGCTGGTGGAGACCACGAACGGGACGGCATCCACGGTGATGTTCGCCGAGTCCCTCACCCGAAGCACGCGGTGCGAGAAGGTGAGGCCCGACGAGCCCCCGATGAAGTCCCAGGCCGTGTCGTAATAGGACGAGGCCTTGATTTGATCCTTCGCGGTCGTCTCCGAGACATCGCCTGCCGCCGGAGCGAAGTGCACCACGATGATGTCGCCCGTCTCCACCTGGACGTTGGGCATCGTGGCCACCGGAGTGGCGGTGCCGTCGACGGTCACGGTCATCTTGTTGACCGAGCCTCCCTCCAGCACGAGCAACTCGAGCAGGTCCTTGCCGCCCGAGATGTTGGGATTCACCTCGTTGATGAGGAGCCTGGCGGGCTTCACGTAGCCATCGAAGGTAGCGCTGTTGGCCGTCGCGCTGACGCTGCTGCCCAGGGTGTCCTTCACGCTGGAGGCCACTGTCACCTTGTAGGACGTACCCACCACCTGCGGGGTGGTGGTGAGCTGGACCTGACGGCCCGATACGGTGGCGGACGAGGCCACCAGACCATTGTCGAGGGTGAACTGGCTGCCGTCGGCGAGCACGCTGGCCGGATCGATACGCCGGTCGAAGTTCACGACGACGCTCGAGCTGCTGGTGGCCGCCGCGCTCGTCACCTTGGGGGCGGGGCACGACAGGAGGGTGAGGTCGCTGTTCGCCCAGGCGGAAGGCTGGGCTTGTGCGCTGAACCGCCACAGCGGCGCTCGGGTGCTGACGGAGCAGTCCTGCGCCACGTCGAGCGCATCTTGCACCGCGTTGGTCAGGCGCAGTCTGAGGTTGGTACTGACGGTGGAGTTGCCCAGGGTCACGAAGCTCGCCGAGACGTGGCCGGCGCTGGCCGTGCCGAAGGTGCTGGCCACGGTGCCGTTGACGGAGATGAGCTCGCTCTCGTAGGCGTCCAGATTGGCCACGAGGTCGACGTTGCTCACGTCGCTGACGAGGGACTCGACCTCCTCCCCGCTGGCGTGCACGGTGAAGGTGTCGAGCCTGGTGACCTGCACCAGCCCGTTGGCCGTCGCCTTCTCGGTGGCGCGGATGCGCACGCGGTCGCCCACCTTGGGCGCCGGGCTGAGCGTGGTGGGGTCCACCGCGACGAAGAGCGCCGGGCCGCTCTTCTCGGACTGGAGGAAGAAGCCCGCGGGATCGGAGCTGCCCGTGAGCGGCTTCGTATAGGTGACGAGCGCGTAGTCGATGAAGTCACTGATGGCGCCGTTCGCCCTGGCGCGGATGGTGGCGATCTGCGCCGAGACGTTGGCCGGAGTGGCGATGATGTACGTCTCGGTCCGCACGCTCTCCTCGTTGTTGGCCTTGTCCACGGAGAAGAACTTCAGCGTGGTGTTGGCGGTGAGGGAGAGGGGGCCGGTGTAGCGCGTGGAGCTCGTGGTCGGCGTGCTGCCGTTGAGCGTGTAGTACGTGTCCGCGCACCCGATGCCGCGGGCATCATCGGCGCAGGCCAGGGTGACGCTCTGCGCGGAGGTGTACAGCCCACCCGCCGGGGTGACGGTGGTGGTGGGCGCCGTCGTGTCGAGATCGAAGACATACGTCTCGGTCCGAGCCGTCTCCTCGTTGCCCGCCTTGTCCACGGAGAAGAACTTCAGCGTGGTGTCGGCCAGGAGGGTGAAGGGGCCGGTGTAGAGCGTCGAGCTGGTGGTGGGCGTGCTGCCGTCGAGCGTGTAGTACGTCCCCTCGCACCCGCTGGGGCCGGAGTCGGCGCAGGTCAGGGAGATGGTCTGCCGGGTGCGGTACGTGCCGCTCGTGGGCGAGGCCGTGGTGGTGGGCGCCTCCGCGTCGAAGGTGTACACCTCCGTCTGCACGGCGCTCTCGTTGCCGACCTTGTCCACCGCCACGAACTTGAGCGTGGTGTCGGCGGAGAGGGTGATGGGCGCGGTGTACTCGGTGGAGCCCGTGTCCGGCGTGCTGCCGTTGGTGGTGTAGTGGATGGCGCCGCACCCGCTGCCCCCGGTGTTGTCGGTGCAGGTGAGGGTGATGTCCCGCGCGGAGCGGTAGAAGCCGCCCGCGGGAGCCGCGGCGACGGTGGGCTTCACCGTGTCGATGACGTACGTCTCGGTCCGCACGGGCTCCTCGTTGCCGGCCGCGTCCACGGAGAAGAACTTGAGCGTGGTGTCGGCGGAGATGGAGAGCGCGGCGGAGTACGTGCTGGAGGTACGCGTGGGCGTGCTGCCATCCAGCGTGTAGTACGTGGCGGTGCAGCCGGTGCCCGTGCCGTCCTCGCACAACAGCGTGACGGACTGGTTCTCCTTGTAGGCGCGGCCCGAGGGGATGGCCGTCGTCGTGGGGGCCACCCCGTCGATCCGGTAGGTCTCGGTGCGGATGGGGCTCGAGTTGCCCAGCGAGTTCCTCGCGAAGAACTGGAGGGTGGTGGTGGCGGCATCCACGGTGATGGGCGCGGAGTACGTGGCCGAGCTCGTGCTCGGCGTGCTCCCATCGGTGGTGTAGTAGATGGCCTCGCAGGTGGCACTGCTGGCGCCTGGGTCGCAGTTCAGGGTGACGCTCTGCGGGCCGCGGAAGGAGCCGCCCGCGGGCGTCGCGGAGACCGCCGGAATCGCCGAGTTGATGGCGTAGTTCGCCGTCTGCACGAGCTCCGCGTTGCCGGCGTTGTCCACGGAGAAGAACTTCAGCGTGGTGCTGGTGGCGATGGCGAGGGCCGTGGTGTAGCGCGGCGAGCTCGCGGTGGGCTCGATGCCATCCAGGGTGTAGTAGGTGGCCGCGCAGCCGGTGCCCGTGCCGTCATTGCACGTGAGCTCGACGCTCTGCGCGCTGTAGTAGATGCTGCCCGGTGGGGTGGCCGTGGTGGTGGGCGCCACCGTGTCCACCACGAAGGACTGGCTCTGGACGCTCTCCGCGTTGCCCGACTTGTCCACGGAGAAGAACTTCAGCGGGGTGTTCTGGCTGATCACCACCGGCGCCGAGTAGCGCGTCGAGTTCGCGGAAGGCGCGGAGCCGTCGGTGGTGTAGTACGTGGCGTCGCAGCCACTGCCCGTGCCGTCCTCGCACAGCAGCGTCACGGAGACGTTCGTCTTGAAGGTTCCTCCGCTCGGCGTGGCCCGGGTCGACGGAGGCGCCGTATCCGGGGCAGGCGGGGGCGGGGGCGGTTTGGGGTCACACGCGCTCGCGAACTGGAGCGCGAGCAGAGCCAGGACGAGCCGGCTCGACCAGGAAGCGGTGGGGTGCATCAATACTCCGGTGTCGGGGATGAAAGCGGGCGAAGCCTTTCACTGGCCGACACCGCGTCGCAAGTTGCCGCCCGTGTGGTGCGTGACAAGCGGGCGAACTCCCGAAAATCCCGCTCGGTAATTCCCGCTGGGTCGGGAACTCGGGTTTCTGGTGCGCGCGTCCAGGGCGGCTACTGTGCGTGGCCGCGATGCGCTTCAAGTTCGTCCATGCCGCCGATCTGCACCTGGATACTCCCTTCCGCGGCGTGCCCGCGGACTCGGGACTGACGGGCACCTTCCAGCAGGCCACCTTCCGGGCCTTCTCGCGCATCGTGGACGTGTGCCTGCGCGAGCACGTGGCCTTCCTGGTGCTCGCGGGGGACCTCTTCGATGCGAAGGATCGCTCGGTGCGTGCGCGGCTGGCGCTGCGGCGCGAGCTGGAGCGGCTGCACCTGGCGGGCATCCAGAGCTTCATCGTCCACGGCAACCATGATCCGCTGAGCGGGGACACGGGAGCGCTCGGGCTGCCGGACTCGGTGAAGGTGTTCGGCGCGGACTGGGAAGAGGTGGAGGTGCGGCGCGAGGGGCGGGTGCTGTGCCGGGTGCAGGGCCTGTCCTATCCCGAGGCGGAGATGCGCGAGAACCTGTCGGCGCGCTTCCGCCGGACGGCGCCGGACTTCACGGTGGGGCTGCTGCACGCGAACCTGGGCGGAGTGGAGGGGCACGCCAACTACGCGCCCTGCACGGTGGAGGACCTGAGCGCAGGGGGCCTGGACTACTGGGCGCTGGGCCACGTGCACACGCGCGCCGAGTACCTGCTCGCGGGAGGCGCGGTGGCCGTGTACCCGGGCAACCCGCAGGGGCGGCACGTGAACGAGCCGGGCGAGCGCGGCTGCGTGCTGGTGGAGGTGGAGGAGGGGAGGACGCGGCGCCGCTTCGTTCCGGTGGACCGGGTGCGCTGGCATCGGCTGGAGGTGGGGCTCACGGGGCTCGGGTCGCTGGATGGGCTGCTGGCCGCGGTGACGGAGCAGGTGGACGCGAGCTGCCCGGACGAGCTGGAGGGCCACGCGGTGCGCCTCACGCTCACGGGCCGGGGGCCGCTGCACCGCGAGCTGTCGCGGCCGGAGGCGCTCGGACAGTTGGAGACGGAGTTGCGCGAGCAGCTCGCCCAGCGTCACCCGCCGGTGTTGCTGGAGTCCCTGCGCGACGCGAGCCGGCCCGAGCTGGACCTCGAGACGGTGCGCCTGTCGGGCGGGTTCTCCGGGACGCTGCTGGCGGAGGCCGAGGCGCTGGTGGCGGAGCCGGAGGCGTTGACGGCGTTGTGGGCGGAGGACGCGGAGCTGAGGGCGCTCGGGCAGCGCTTGCGGCGGCTGGGCGTGGACGCCCTGGAGAACCCGAGGCCGGAGCTGGTGGAGCAGGCGGGATGGCAGGTGGTGGAGCAGCTGCACGAGGAGGACGCGGCGTGAGCGGGGCCCTGCGCATCGACGTGCTGAAGGTGCACGGCTTCGGCCACTTCTCCGGGTACGAGCTGGAGCTGGGGCCGGGGCTCAACCTGCTGTACGGGCCGAACGAGGCGGGCAAGAGCACGCTGCTCGCGTTCATCCGCGGCATGTTGTTCGGCTTCGAGAAGCGGGGCCGCTCGGAGTCCCGGTACGAGCCGGAGGCGGGGCCCCATGGGGGCGAGCTGTGGATGCGCTCGGGGGCGGGCCCGCTGGTGGTGCGCCGCGTGGCGGACAGGAAGGGCAAGGCGGCGGTGACGGTGCTGAGCCCGGAGGGGCACGAGCTGCTCGCCTCGCGGCTGGACGAGGCGCTGGCGCACGTGTCGCGGGAGCTGTTCTGCGAGGTGTTCGCCTTCAGCCTGGACGAGCTCTCCAGCTTCGAGCAGCTGGTGGAGGAGGATGGCGTCTCGCGGGCGCTCTTCGCCGCCGGACTGCGGGGAGCGCGCCGGCTGCCGGAGGTGGAGAAGCACCTGGAGAAGCGCGCCGGTGAGCTCTTCAAGGTGAGCGGGAAGAACCCCGAGCTCAACCAGGTGCTGCGGCAGCTGGAGGAGGTGCGGGGGAAGCTGGACGGGCTGAAGGACAGGCCGGAGGAGTACTTCAATGAGCGCGAGCGCCTGGCGTCGCTGGGGCGGCAGCAGGAGGAGGCGGTGGCGCTCCAGGAGCAGATCTCCCGGGAGCTGGGGCGGCTGTCCCGGCTGGAGGCGGCGCTCGGAGACCTGGGGGAGCTGGCGAGGCTGAGGGCGGAGCTGGCCCTGCTGCCGGAGTTGTCGGCCTTCCCCCCGGGAGGAGAGGCGCGGCTGGAGGAGCTGCTCCTGCGGCGGACGGAGGCGCGGGCGCAGCAGGCCCGGGTGGAGGAGTTGTTGTCCACGGCGGGGGCCGAGCTGGCCCGGCTGTCGGCGGCCTCCGCGGTCCGGGAGCGCGAGGAGGCGCTGCGCCTGGCACTGGGAGCGTTCACCGCGAGGGCCGAGCCGTGGAGGGCGTTGCCGGGCCGCCGTGCGGCGCTGGAGTCGAGACGCCGAGAGGTGGAGCAGGCGCTGGGAGGACTGGGGCTGGAGGTGGACGCGGCGGGCCTGCTGGCGCTGGAGCTGGGGGCGGCGGCGCGAGGCACGCTGGAGTCCCTGGCGGACCGGTTGGCGAAGGCGGAGGCGGAGCGGCGCGAGGCGGAGGTGGCGCTCGGGCGGGCGCGCGTGGAGCGGGAGCGCATCGAGGCCTCCCTGGCGCGGCTGCAGGCGGAGCGCACGAAGCTCCCGGACGTGTCCGCGGCGGAGCTGCGCCAGCGGCAGGCGGCGCTGAGCCGCTCGAGGCTGCTGAAGGTGGAGCGCGAGCAGGTCGCGGTACAGCGGGCCGAGCTGCAACAGCGGCTCCAGGCCCTGCGCGCGCAGGCCGAGCCGGAGCCTGGAGCGGCCCCCGCGCCCTGGCTGGTGCTGATCGGCGCGGGCGTGGCGGTGGTGTGGGTGGGCGTGCTGGCGCTCCAGGGGGGCGCGAAGGAAGGCGCCATGGCCCTGCTGGGCGCGCTGCTGCTCATCGTGCCGTTGGTGCTCGGCTACATGCGCTCGGTGAGGAGCCACCGGGAGAACGTGGAGGCCCACGCCGCGCGCCAGCGGCAGCGTGCGCAGGAGCTGACGCGGCTGCAGTCGTCGCTGGACACCCTGTCGGGACGGTTGCTGGGGCTGGAGCGGGAGCTGGCGGCGGCCCTGAGCGAGGCGGGCGTGACCGCCGAGACCTCGACGGCGGGACTCGCGGGAGCGGAGGCGGCGCTGGCGGAGGCCCTGCGGCAGGCCGAGCGGGTGGAGCACCTCGGGCGCGAGCGTGAGGCGCGCGAGGCGGAGCGGGACGGGGTGGTGCGCGAGGCACAGGCGGCGGAGCTGGCGGGACGGCGGGCGGACGCGCGGGGGCGGACGCTCCGGGCGGAGCTGGCCGGGCTGTTGGAGGCGCGAGGCTTTCCCGTGGAGCTCTCTCCGCAGCGGGCGCTGGCGCTGTGGCGCGACGTGGCCGAGCAGCGGCAGCGGCTGGCGGACCTGGGCGCGGACGAGCGGGCCCTGGCCACGGACGAGGCGGCCTGTGACGCGGCCGTCTCGCGGCTGCTGGAGGAGGCTCGGGCGGCGGGGCTGCCCACGGGGCCGGTGGAGGCGGTGGCCGCCCGGGTGGCCTCGGCGCTGGAGGAGCTGAAGGCCCGGGACGCGGAGGCACGGACGCTGCGGGCCCGCGCGGACGAGTGGGCGGGGGACAGGGCGCGCTTCACCCGGCTCCGGGAGGCCGAGGAGCAGGCCCTGGCGGCGCTGCTGGCCCGGGGCGGCTGCACCACGGAGGAGACGTTCCGCCAGCGGGCGAGGCAGGCGGAGCACTTCGAGGCGCTCACCCGGCGCGTGCGCGAGCTGACCTGGCGCATCGAGGCGGCCACGGGGCTGGAGGAGCCCGCGGTGCGGGAGGCCATCCTGGCGGCGGGAGGCGAGGAGCAGCTGAAGGAGAAGCTGGGGCAGCTGCGGATGCAGGAGCCGGCCTGTGCCAGACAGCTCAAGCTGCTGCACACCGAGTACGGCTCGACGCGGAGCCAGCTCGAGCGCTGGGAGACGGACGAGGCGCTGGCGGCGTTGCGCATCCAGGAGGAACGGCTGAGGGCGCGGGCGGCGGAGCTGGCGGCGAGGTACGCGAGGGATCGGCTGGCGTTGGCGCTGCTGTCCCGGGCGAGGAGACGCTTCGAGGAGGAGCAGCAGCCTCGGGTCATCCAGCTGGCCTCGGAGCACTTCGCGGCGCTCACGGCGGGCCGGTACCGGCGGGTGTTCCTCCCGGCGGGAGGCAAGCGCGAGCTCCGGGTGAGCGATGCGCGGAGGGACTGGTGCGCGGAGCAGCTCTCGAGAGGAACGCGGGAGCAGCTCTACCTGGCGTTCCGGCTGGCGGTCATCCAGGACTTCGGGGAGACGCGGGGCGCGTTGCCGCTCATCGTGGACGACATCCTGGTGAACTTCGACCTGGAGCGGACGCGAGGAGCGCTGAAGCTGCTGTCCCGCCTGTCCGAGCACCACCAGGTCATCGCCTTCACCTGCCACCCGTGGATGCGCGAGTGCTTCGAGGCGGAGGGCGCGCGGGTGGTGGAGCTGGGGCCCTCAGGGGCGAGGCCGGACCCGCTCCGTACGCTTTCCCCGCTTTCTTCCGCCTTGCCTGGAAAACCAGTACTCCCTGTTTAACTGTTTTCCACTCCTGGTTATCATCGGGGCCTCCCATTCATGGCCTGGCGCCTGAGGAAAGTCCCATGCTGCGTGAACAGACTCGAGCCCCGTTCTCCGTCCTGCTGTGCGGTGTCCTGCTGGCCGCCTGTGGAGGTCCCCCCGAGGCCGGACAGGCCCTGGCTCCCGAGGCGCCGGAGGGCACCCTCGAGTCGGCGATGTGCGCGGGCTCGAGTGTCACCACGGTGACCATCGATGGGGCGAGCACCTACGAGGGCGTGCTGGCCGGAGGTGGGAGCTGGGCGGTGGCCTATCCGGCCAACGGGGTGCGGCTGGAGTACACGGTGGATGGTGTCCTGCAGAGCTCCGAGGAGCGCCTCGGGTCGTCCGGGGGCTGGTCCTTCAGCCTGTCGGGTGCCTCCTGCTACGCGCACAACCTGGTGGTGAAGGCCTACCCCATGGTCGTCGACAGCTCCGGCACCCGTACCACCTGCTGGACCAGCAGCTTCAAGTCGGTCTCCTACGCCGTCGCCGATGTCTGCAAGCGCGCCTGCGTGTGCACCGGCTGGGCGTGCGGCAATGGGTCCATCGGCGCCTACCAGGGCGACATCTTCACCAACATCTCGCTGAGCCAGGTCCAGCAGTACTTCCAGGCCAATGCGAATACCGGTTGGACGTGCGTGGTGCCCGCCGCCATCCGCGGCTCCGGCGGCCCGCTGGGCTGCTACTGCGCGGGCTACTGTGGCAATGGCGGCATCGGTGCCAATCCCAACTTCTTCGACCTGGGCCTGTCGCAGCAGACGGTGGATGCCTATTACGGCGGCGGCAAGGCCGGCAACCGCACGGGCTGGCTGTGCGGCAGCTGGCGCGGCAGCTTCTGACGCTTGGTGGAGTGTCTGGCGTGCATGCGGGTGGAACGCGCCCGCATGCCGGTGCCAGCGCTCCGCCGTATCCGCTGCATCCGCCGGGATGCAGCGGGCTGGGCCGGGTGGCTCCAGCGGGAGTCAGCCGTGAGCAGGTGGGAGGGGCTGTCCACGAGAGGACGTTCCAGGTGGCTTGCTTATTGCCTTGGCGTGGCGGCCTCACCCGTTGGTTGGAGCCTCCTGGATGCGCATGGAATCACCGGCCTTGCGCCGGTTCACGTTGTTGGGATGTCTGGCATGGGTGGCGTGCAGCCCGCGGCCCTCGCAGGAAGGGGAGGGAGCGCGGCCGAAGCAATGGCGGGCGGCCATCACCTCGGAGCAGGAGGTCGTGGCCAGCCTCCCCGAGGGAGCGCCGTTGCCCGAGCTGTCCCCCCCGGCGGGGGCTGGAGGGCCGGCCGTTCCGCCCTGGGAGCCCGCGCCGTTCCGGGGAGCCGGGTCCCCGGCCCTGGGCCTCTCTCCCATGGCCGCTCCCGCGGCCGCGGCCTCTCCCGGCGCCGTCGAGCTGTCGGCCAACGTCCTGCGCGGGACGGCTCGCCTCACCAATACCAATCCTGAAATCCTGGCGCTGCTGCGGAGCGACCCCTGGCGCCACGGCTTCGGCGCCAACGCCTACAGCTACGCTCCGGCGGGCTACTCGTCCACGGCGTACACCTTCGAGGACACGAGCCCGCTGGGCTTCTCCTTCGAGATGCTGGTGGAGGCCGGCGCGGGAGGCGAGGCGGGAGTCTCCTACGCCGTCAACGCCCACCGGGGGTGGATGATTGGCTTTCCCACCCAGTACGCGACGGTGAAGCCGCGCTCCCTCCAGCCGGAGCCCACGGAGGTGTCCCTGGAGGCCTGCACCGGCGTGGTCCAGTTCCAGTTCGGCACGGACGACACGTGCGAGGAGCGCTCGCCCATCTTCCAGGGCAGCTCCCTGCCCATCTCCGTGTACGAGTCCGGGCCCCAGCTGTACACGGGGTACGTCCCGGATGGCTCCAACTGGAAGGGCCATTTCTACTACTACGTCCAGGGGACGGATTCGCGCGGCGGCCCCATCACCCTGGTGGTCCGCAGGGCGCTGGAGTGGAGCGTGGGCTGTGACCAGGTGGCGCGCGTCTGCATTCCCGTGGAGCCCGCGGTGGCGGCGAGGGATGGGGACTTCACGGGGCCCTGGCAGATCTCCGGCGAGCCGACCCTCGGCTCCGAGGTCAACGCCAGCCACGCCACGTGGCCCCTCCACCGGAGGGCCGTCATTCCCCAGGACATGCCCGAGGCGGACCCGGGGGCGTGGTGGAAGCTGTCGCGGGCCAGTGAGGGCCTCTGGAACTTCTCCAGCTCGGCCTGGCTGCGCGGGGGGCGCGAGCTCACGTGGTTGAATGTGCCCGGCATCAACTCCCACCCCGTCGTCACGGATGCGGTCACGCCGTTGACGAAGGAGGTGGACGGGGAGCTTCGTCACGCGTACCTGATGCGGCCCTCCCACTTCTACGGCTCGGTGCGCCTGGCCAACCCCACCGCGGCGGAGCAGCCGGAGCGCTTCAACACCCTGCGGACGCTGCACTTCAACGCGGACTTCGACGCCAATGGAGATGGCTGGCCGGACAGCACCGGGTGGCATACCACCTACGTGACCGCCGTGAGCAGCGGGGGAGGGCGCTCCACCACCAGCTTCCCGGGCCATTTCGACCCCACCACCGGCGAGCTGGGTTCCACCTATGAGCAGGTGCTGGTGAGCCCCTTCGACGAGCCGCAGTGGTGGGCCCAGGAGGGGCTGGTGCTGTCCTTCTGGTCCGAGCGCAACCTGCACTTCCAGACGCGGCCGGGCCAGTATGATCCAGAGCGCTACCGCTATGGCCTGCAGGGCAACTCCCCTCGCCAGGGCAACGCCAGGCTCATGGCCCCCGAGCAGCGCCACCGGGTGGACCACGAGTATTGCTACAACGAGGTGTCGCTGTATTACGCGGCCAGCCTCGGGCGCCTCTTCAACCCCCGGGTGGACCTCTCGGGCGGCTTCGAGGGCGTGGACTGGAGGGGGCGCTCCGTGTCCTACGGCTCGGGAGGCTGGTTCTACGGCACCCCGGCCATCCTGGGCGGGGATTGGGTGACGGACGGGCGCGCCATGGCGCAGCCGGGGGGCACCGTCTCCCTCACCCTGCCGCAGGGCAGCTTCTCCCTCACGCCCAGCGCCACCCTGGTCGCGGACAGCGGGGCCATCAGCGTCGCCAACTTCCAGCCCGTCCAGCTCACGCTGGGGTGTGGCCAGGACGTGAAGATCGTCCCGCCCCTGGCGGTGACCCTCACCGCGCCTCCGGGCTGCGCCAGCGCGTCCACGCTCCCCGTCTCCGGCGTGGTGAGGAGCGGCCCGGCCGTGGTGGACCGCGTCTGGTACCAGCTCAACGGAGGACCCGAGGTCACCCTCTGCACGGACTGTGGAAGGGAGCCGTCCTTCTCCTTCACCGTCCCGCTCGAGGCCTGCGGCAACGACATCCAGGTCTTCGCCTTCACCGAGGGGATGGAGAAGCCCGCGGGCAGCTCGATTCAAATCGTCTGGGATGACCCGGCGGATGGGCCGAGCTGCGGCGGCTCCACCTGCGTCAACCGTCCGCCCCAGGCCCGCTGTACCGACATCACCGTGCGCACCGGGGAGTCCTGCGAGGGGTGCGGCTCGGTGGATGATGGCTCGTATGATCCGGACGAGGGAGACACGCTGTCGTGTGTGCAGACGCCGGACTGCCCCTACACCGTGGGCACCCAGCGCGTGCGGCTGACGTGCACCGACTCGCGGGGCCTGTCCTCCTGGTGCGAGGCCTCCGTCACCGTGAAGGACGAGGTGGCCCCGGTCATCACCTGCCCCGGGGAGGTGCCCGAGTTGGTGTGCAGGGAGGGCGGGGCGCCGGTGAGCTACGAGACGTCCGCCCAGGACAACTGCGGCGCCGTCACGACGACGTGCTACCCGGGCTCCGGAGCCACCTTCCCGCCCGGCACCACGCAGGCGCAGTGCACGGCCATCGACGCCTCCGGCAACCAGGCCCGCTGCTTCTTCCCCGTCACCGTGGTGGATGACGAGCCGCCCACCCTCGAGTGCCCGGCCTCCATCACCGCGGAGTGCAACGGGCGCGGGCTCGCCACGCTCCCCGAGCCGCCCCTGGTGGCCCAGGACTCCTGCCAGCCTCCCCTCATCGAGGGGCCCCGCTCCTTCCCGGTGGGCAGCACCACCGGGGTGACGTACACGGCGGCGGACACCGCGGGCCACCAGGTGTCCTGCACCACCACCGTGAAGGCGGTGGACACGCAGGCGCCCACCCTCACCCTCCAGGGCTCCTCCGTGCACGCGCTGGCCTGCGGGCAGCCCTTCGTCGAGCCGGGCTACGTGGCCAGGGATGCCTGCCATGGCAGCCTCACCTCGCAGGTGGCCGTCTCCGGAAGCGTGGACTCCTGGAGGCCGGGCACCTACTCCCTGTCCTACGAGGTGGAGGACCCCCTGGGCCACCGCGCCAGCGCCACCCGGCAGGTGCGGGTGAGCCCACGCGCGGTGGATGGACTCCAGGCCACCTGGACGGACGCGGGCCACCTCCTCCCGCACCGCCTGCTGCATACCGCCACCCGGCTGGCGGATGGGCGGGTGCTCGTCACCGGCGGCTTCGCCGCCTCGGCGGAGGTGTATGACCCGGCCACCCATGGGTGGAGCCAGACGGGAAGCCCGGCCACCACCCGCCGCTCCCACACCGCGACGCTCCTGGCGGACGGCCGGGTGCTGGTGACGGGGGGCGCGAGCGGCGCACCGGACACCTCGGCCGAGGTGTATGACCCGGCCACGGGGGCCTGGAGCGCCACCGGCTCCATGCGGGTGGCCCGGCGCGAGCACACCGCGACGTCGCTGGCGGACGGCCGGGTGCTGGTGGTGGGCGGAGGGAGCGCGCTGGCCGAGCTCTATGACCCGGCCCTGGGCACCTTCCAGGCCACCGGCAGCTTGTCCGTGGCACGCGTCCAGCACACCGCCACCCCGTTGCCCGGCGGGCGCGTCCTGGTGACGGGAGGACTCTCCCCCACTGGCGGGCCGCTGGCCTCGGCCGAGGTGTATGACGTGGCCACGGGCACCTGGAGCGCCGTGGGGACGATGACGGCGGCCCGCCGCCAGCACACCGCCCTGCTGCTGAAGGACGGGCGCGTGCTGCTGGCCGGTGGCGCTCGCGAGGCGGCGGCCAGCTCGGCCGAGCTGTACGACGTGGCCGCGGGCACCTTCTCCGCCACGGGGGCCATGGCCTCGCCCCGCCGCATGCATGGGGCCGCCGTGTTGCCCTCGGGTTTCGTCCTCGTCCTGGGCGGCTATGACGACCTGACGGGCATCCTCTCCACGGCCGAGCTGTACGAGCCGTGCGGCGGCACCTGGGTGTCCACGACGTCCATGCGCGTGAGCCGCTACCAGCCGGCCGTCGCGCAACTCGCGGATGGCCAGGTGCTCGTGCTGGGCGGCTTCAGCACGGGAGACCAGACCTCCGTGGAGCGCTACCACCTGCCGGTGCCGTAGCGCTTCCTGGCCCCTCCTCCCAGACCCACGCGGTGCGGTTTGGGAGGAGCCCGGCCGGGGCCACTCAGAACTGGTGGGCCTCGGTGGAGTCGTTCAGCGCCAGCGTGCTGGAGCAGCCGCCGGAGATGACCTCGGCGACCTTGTCGAAGTAGCCGGTGCCCACCTCGCGCTGGTGGCGCGTCGCGGTGTAGCCGTCCTTCTCGGAGGCGAACTCCTTCTGCTGCATCTCCGAGTAGGCCGCCATGCCGCGGTCCTTGTAGTTCCGGGCCAGCTCGTACATCGAGTAGTTGAGGGCGTGGAAGCCGGCGAGCGTGACGAACTGGAACCTGTAGCCCATGGCGCCCAGCTCGCGCTGGAACCTGGCGATGGTCTTCTCGTCCAGGTTCTTCCTCCAGTTGAAGGAGGGCGAGCAGTTGTAGGCCAGGAGCTTGTTGGGGAACTTCTTGTGGATGCCCTCGGCGAACTTCCTGGCCTGGTCGAGGTCCGGGGTGCTCGTCTCGCACCAGATGAGGTCCGCGTAGGGCGCGTAGGCCAGGCCGCGGGCGATGGCGCACTCCAGGCCGCCCTGGAGGCGGTAGAAGCCCTCGGCCGAGCGGCCCGCCTTGCGGTCGATGAAGGCGTGGTCGTACTCGTCCGCGTCGCTCATCAGCAGCTTGGCGCTGTCGGCGTCCGTGCGGGCCACCAGCAGGGTGGGCACGCCCATCACGTCCGCGGCCAGGCGCGCCGCCGTCAGCGTGCGGATGAAGTTGTGGGTGGGCACCAGCACCTTGCCGCCCATGTGGCCGCACTTCTTCTCGCTCGCGAGCTGGTCCTCGAAGTGCACGCCCGCGGCGCCCGCCTCAATCATCGACTTCATCAGCTCATAGGCGTTGAGCGGGCCGCCGAAGCCGGCCTCCGCGTCGGCCATGATGGGGGCGAACCAGTAGCGCTCGCGCTTGCCCTCGGCGCAGTCGATCTGATCCGCGCGGCGCAGGGCGGCGTTGATACGGCGCACCACGTTGGGGACGCTGTCCACCGGGTAGAGGCTCTGGTCCGGGTACATCTGCCCGGCGGTGTTGGCGTCGGCGGCGACCTGCCAGCCGGAGAGGTAGATGGCCTCGAGGCCCGCGCGCACCATCTGCACGGCCTGGTTGCCGGTGAGCGCGCCGAGCGCGTGCACATAGTCCTTGGTGTGGAGCAGCTCCCACAGCCGCTGGGAGCCCATCTCCGCCAGCGTGTAGCTGATGCGGATGGAGCCGCGCAGCTTCTCGACGTCCGCCTGCGAGTAGTTGCGGGTGATGCCCTCGAAGCGCTGAGCGTGGAGCTTGGCGTGGGGCGAGGCGTCATTCGTGGTCGTCACGGCGTCGTACATGGTCGGCTCCTCAGTCGATAGGTATGAACCAGTGTTGAGATGAGAAAGTGGTCTCGGGTCGTAGCGGCACGCTCGCTCAGCCGTGCGTCATCAGGGCCTCGTAGGCGGGCAGGGTGAGGAAGTCCTCGAAGCGGGGCGCGGTGGAGAGCTTCTCGAAGAGCTCGCGCGCCTCCTTCATGCGCTCGGCGCCGTAGCGCCCGGTGGCGCCCTCGGCCTCCACGTGCTTCATCTCCTCGGCGAGCACCTGGCGGAAGCGCTCCAGGGTGACGGGTTTGCCGTCGGCCAGGGGCATGCGGTGGTGGATCCACTGCCACACCTGGGCGCGGGAGATTTCAGCGGTGGCCGCGTCCTCCATGAGGTTGTAGAGCGGCACGCAGCCCAGGCCCCCGAGCCATGCGGCCAGGTACTGCACGCCCACGCGGATGTTGTGGCGCAGGCCCTCCTCGGTGCGCGAGCCCTCGGGCATGGCGATGAGGTCCGCCTCGGAGATGCGCACGTCCGGGCGCTTCCTGGCGATTTGATTGGGCCCGGGCATGTGCTGGTCGAAGATGGCGCGCGCCACCGGGACGAGGCCGGGGTGGGCCACCCAGGTGCCGTCGTGGCCGTCGCGCACCTCGCGCTCCTTGTCCGCGCGCACCTTGGCCATCACCGCCTCGTTGGCGGCCGGGTCTCCCTTGATGGGGATGAAGGCCGCCATGCCGCCCATGGCGTGCACGTTGCGGCGGTGGCACACCTGGATGAGGCGCAGCGAGTAGTTGTGCAGGAAGGCCTTGTCCATCGTCACCTGCCCGCGGTCGGGCAGGACGAACCTGGGGTCCGCCTGGAGCTTCTTGATGAAGCTGAAGATGTAGTCCCAGCGGCCGCAGTTGAGCCCCGCCGAGTGCTCGCGCAGCTCGTAGAGGATTTCATCCATCTCGAAGGCGGCGGGCAGCGTCTCGATGAGGACGGTGGCCTTGATGGAGCCGCGGGCGATGCCCAGCTCGCTCTGGGCCAGGTGGAACACGTCGTTCCACAGCCGGGCCTCCAGGTGGCTCTCCATCTTGGGCAGGTAGAAGTAGGGGCCGCTGCCCTTCTCCAGCAGGGCGCGCGCGTTGTGGAAGAAGTAGAGGCCGAAGTCGAAGAGCGAGGCGGACACGGGCTTGCCGTCCACCTCCAGGTGGCGCTCCAGCAGGTGCCAGCCGCGCGGGCGGGCCAGGAGCACGGCCGTCTTCTCGTGGAGCGCGTAGTGCTTGCCGTTCTCGGCGGTGTAGCTGATGGTGCCGCGCACCGCGTCGCGCAGGTTGAGCTGCCCGCGCACCACGTTGTCCCAGGTGGGGCTGTTGGCGTCCTCGAAGTCCGCCATGAAGACGTTGGCCCCCGAGTTGAGCGCGTTGATGATCATCTTCCGGTCCACCGGGCCGGTGATCTCCACGCGCCGGTCCAACAGGTCCGCGGGCAGGGGCGCCACCGTCCACTCCGATTCCCGGATGTCCTTCGTCTCGGGGAGGAAGTGGGGCCGCTCGCCCTGGTCATAGGCGGCCTGCACCGCCTTGCGCCGCTCCAGCAGGGCCTCGCGGCGGGCCCCGAAGGCGCGCGCCAGCTTCGCCACGAACTCCAGGGCCTCGGGCGTGAGGATGGGGGCATAATCCGGATGCCAGGCCCCCCGGAGGGCGACACCCTGTCCCACGGTCCCATGTCCTTCGGGACGTTGCGTGTGGGGGGAGGAGGGAACGGCCGCATCCATGCAAAGCTCCTTGACGGGGTGCGTTGTAAAAGGCGTAGACGGCCACCAATCTGTGTCCGCTTCGAGGAAGTGTGAAGCCCCCGTGGCTGAAAGTCGACAGATTTGTAAGGGTGTCAACACAGCCGGGATTAAATTTGTAAATTCACCGGCTTGAAAAACGGTGGGGAGCGGCCGGGCGCCCCGGTGCAATGGGGGCCGGGGTGGTGCGTAGGGAGGGAAGAGGCCGGAGCGGATGGGGCCTCCACGAGGAGCGGAGCCATCATGGAAGAGACGAAGCAGTGCGTGGCGTGCAGGATGGACATCCGGGCGGATGCCACGAAGTGCCCGCACTGCCGGGAGCGGCAGGCGACGGGCGAGCCGATGCACCGAGGGGGACACGGGAGGGTGGTGGCGGGGGTGTGTCTGGCGCTGGCGAGGCTGCTGGGCCTGGAGGTGGCGCTGGTGCGGGTGGCCTTCGTGCTGGCGCTGGTGATGACGGGCGGGGCCGCGCTGGGGTTCTACCTGCTGCTGTGGGCGCTCACGCCGCCGTCGGTGATGGGGAAGGCGCCGGTGCAGCGGGTGATGGGCTTCGTGGGGCGGGTGGGGGGCGCGCCGGTGGAGGAGCCGCGGATGGAGCGCCGCGTCTGAAGGCCTGGCGTTGGTAATTTTGTAAAAGCGAGGTGTCCCCCCTCTCCCGAGGTGCTCCCTCTCCCTCTGGGAGAGGGTTGGGGTGAGGGTCGGCGACAGGATGTCAGAGGTCAGGTGCATCCTGGCCGCATGAATCCGGAGAACGGTGGAGAGTGGGGAGGGCGGCTTGCGGCCGTCGAGGTGAAACTGCATCCTGTGGGTATGAGCGACGAGCGGTCGCGCCGGGATGCGCTGTATGCGGAGCTGGAGAAGCTTCCACCCAACCTCGTGGGTGAGATTGTCGGGGGCGAGCTGTACGCGAGCCCGCGGCCTGCTTCGCCGCATGCCTGGGCGGCTTCGCTGCTGGGCGGGGAGCTCTCGGGGCCGTTCATCCGGGGACGGGGTGGGCCCGGGGGCTGGGTCATCCTGGACGAGCCGGAGCTTCACCTGGGCGAGGACGTGCTGGTGCCCGACCTGGCGGGCTGGCGCCGGGAGCGGATGCCGGAGATGCCGGACACAACGGCCTTCACGCTGGCACCGGACTGGGCTTGTGAGGTGCTCTCTCCCTCCACGGCCAGGCTCGATCGATCTCGAAAGATGGCCGTGTATGCCCGCGAAGGCGTGAGGCACTTCTGGCTCGTGGATCCCCTGCTCCAGACGCTGGAGGTCCATCTTCTGGAGAACGGACGTTGGTCACTGCTGGGCACGCACGCTGGAGGGGTGACGGTGCACGTGGAGCCGTTCGAGGCGCTGGCCCTGGAGTTGGGTGCGCTCTGGGAGCGTTGACATGGCCAGACGAATTCCCGAGAAGCTGCCGGAGGGCAAGCAGCCACCACCCCGGCTTGATACGGCTGGAGCCGGGTCACATGCTGCCTCCATGGCCGACAAGCCGCCCCGGTGTGAAGCGACATACGCGGACCTGGAGGAACTCCCGCCCAATGCCGTGGGCGAAATCATCGGCGGTGAGCTGTATGTGAGCCCCCGGCCGAGGCCCAGGCACGCCCGGGCGGCCTTCCGGCTCTGCAATGCCCTGGGTCCATTCGACCAGGATCCGGGAGAGGAGGGACCCGGAGGGTGGGTCCTCCTCGTCGAGCCCGAATTGCATCTGGGGAACGAGGTCCTGGTTCCGGACCTGGCCGGATGGCGCCGCGAGCGCATGCCCACGCTCCCAGACGATGTGGGAATCACGCTCGCTCCGGACTGGGTCTGCGAGGTGCTCTCTCCCTCCACGGCCGCGCTCGACCGGAACTGGAAGATGGGCTCGTACGCCCGTGAGGGGGTGAAGCACTTGTGGCTCGTGGATCCGTCTGCCCGGTCCCTGGAGGTGTTCCGGCGGGAGAGCGGCGGTTGGTCGATGCTGGGCAAGCACGTGGGAGAGGTGGCGGTGCGGGCCGAGCCCTTCGAGGCGTTGGCCCTGGAGCTGGGCCGCCTCTAGAGGCGTTGATCAGGGCAGCTTGGGGCGGATGGGGCGGGGCACGTCCGGGTTGATGTCGAGCAGGCGCACGCCGTCTCCCTCGCGCACCGTGCCTCCGCGCAACACCCTGGCCAGCTGGCCCCGCTGCCCCCAGGACTCCTTGAGCAGGCCCGGGCGGATGCGCTCGAGCTTCGAGCAGGGTACGCAGGGCTCGGTCAACTCCACCACCACCTCGGCGCCGAGCGCCAGACGCTGCCCTGGTGGTAGGGACTCCAGCGGTAACCCGGAGATGACCACGTTCTCCTTCAACTCGCCTGGCCCGAGCCGCAACGCGACATGGGAGGCTTCGTCGAGCAGCAGGAGCTGCCGCTTCCCGTTGGGTTTCTTCTTTCCATGGCGGTCGCCCACGAAGCCCCGGCCCTCCACGGCCTGGGCCTCGGGGACGCGCTTCATGGGGGTGCCCCGCTCCTGGGCGAGGAGCAGGGCGCGGATGGTGCAGGCGGGAGTCTCCACACCCTGAATCCTGTCCAGCGTCACGTCCCACCGCAAGACGGATGCGCAGACGCGCGGGGGCTCGGGGCAGCCGGGCCCGTGGTATCGCACCGGCTCCCGCCGAGGAGACAACCCCGTGAGCAATCAGGGCGTCCGCATCGAGCACCTGCTGCGGCGCCTGAGCCACAAGGTCACCACGAGCCAGACGCAGCTGGCCGGGAGCGCGGGGACCGTGGCACAGCTCCAGCCGTAATGGCTCCTGGGGACGTCGAGGCGGAAGTCAACCGTGGGGGACTCGCTACTGACGTTGCCAACCTGATCCCTGGCGGTGACGGAGAGCGTGTGAGTCCCAGGCTCCAGCGGCTTTTGGGGCGTGTAGCTCCATGCGCCCGTGACAGCATCCGCTGGCACCTCCTCGG
Source organism: Archangium sp. (assembly GCF_036277355.1). Classification (GTDB taxonomy): domain Bacteria; phylum Myxococcota; class Myxococcia; order Myxococcales; family Myxococcaceae; genus Archangium. The sequence continues at coordinate 104,223 of NZ_DASUNC010000174.1, read as the reverse complement.
GCTCTGCCCCATCCAGCATCACCGCCACCGTGCTGCCCGGTTCCGCGGTGCCGACGATCTCCGGTGTCGAGGTGGTGAAGAACACCTGCTTCTGGAATGGCTTCGTCACCTGCGGGGCATCCGGCGGCGTTCCATCCACGAGGAGGAGCTGCCCACCGGAGGTGCCAGGGAGCATGACGGAGAGGACGTAGTAGCCCGTCGGCACGGTTGGCAGGGTGACGGCGAACCCGGTGTCCGAGGCCGAGATCCATCGGTCGATGGGTGTCCGCGCTCCGCCTTCCACCGCTGTCAGGCTGAGCAGGGGGAGCGTGGAAGGGTTGAGCAAGCGGCGCCCGGTGAAATCGAGCTGTGTGCCCGGCTTCTTGGCGGAGAGCGCGTGGATTTCAGGGCGTGAGGCCTTGTCCGCGAGAGCCACCGTCCCGGTGTACACCTGGGCGCTGGCCAAGCGCTGGGTGCCATTCACGCCTCCGGCGAGCAACACCTGGCCGGAGGGCAGCAGGGTTGCCGTGTGCTCGGAGCGCGAGGTGGTCAGGGCGCTCGCGAGGTTGGATACGCCCAGTGCCGGGTCATACACTTCCACGCTGGCGAGGGACTCGAGCCCTTGTGTCCCCCCGGCGATCAGGACCAGGCCGGAGGGCAGCAGCGTGGCGGTATGGGCGTAGCGCGAGTGGGCCAGGAGCGTGGGGTGCTGAGACCAGGTGCTCTCCCGCGGGTCGTAGAGCTCCGCGCCGCGCAGCGGGGGGTCTTGATTCCGGCCTCCCGTGACCAGCACCAGGCCGGAGGGCAGCAGCGTCGCCGTATGCTCGGAGCGCGCGGTGCCCAGCCCCAGCGCGGTAGGGCGCCACGAGCCGCTCGCGGGCTCATACAGCTCGGTGCTGTCGAGAGGGCTGCTCGCGCCCTTGCGTCCTCCGGCCACCAGGACCTCGCCGGAGTACAGCAGGGTCGCCGTATGCTCGGAGCGCGCGGTGCCCAGGGACACGGTGGGGAGCCACGAGCCGCTCACCGGCTCATACAGCTCGGCGCTATCGAGGGGGCTGCTCGCGCCCTTGCGTCCTCCGGCCACCAGCACCCGGCCGGAGGGCAGCAGCGTCGCCGTATGGTTGAAGCGGGCGGTGCCCAGGGACATGGTGGTGGGGCGCCACGAGCCGCTCGCCGGATCATACAGCTCGGCGCTGTCGAGGGGACTGTTCGCGTCCTTGCGTCCTCCGGCCACCAACACCCGGCCGGAGGGCAGCAGCGTCGCCGTATGGTTGAAGCGGGCGGTGCCCAGGGGCCCCGTGCATTTCCATGTGCCGCTCACCGGATCATACAGCTCGGCCTCGCGGAGGGGGCTGCTTCCGTCCAAGGTGCCGCCGGCGACCAGCACCTCGCCGGAGGGCAACAGCGTTACTGTATGGCCAGAACGGGCCATGGACAGTTGTGGCCCCTCCCGCCAGTCCCCAGGCCCTGGATCGTATACCTCCGTCCTATCGAGGCCCTGGATTCCGACTCCTCCGGTGACCATGACCTTGCCGGAGGGCAACAGCGTCGCCGCGTGCTGAAAGGAGCCTTTGCTCAGGCGGAGGCCGGGGCTCCAGCTCCCATCCCACGGATCGTAGACCTCCACGCTGGAAAGGACACTGTCCGGCGACGGCCCGGCGCGGCCTCCAGCCACCAGCACCTTGCCGGAGGGCAACCGCGTCGCCGTGTGCTCCACGCGGGCCTGGCCCATCGAGTGCCCGCTCTGTCTCCAGGTGCCCTCGTCCGGCTCATACACCTCCACCGAGTCGAGGCCGCTGCCGCCATCCGAGGTGCCCCCGGTGATCAGGACCTCGCCGGAGGGCAGCAGGAGCGTCGCCGTGTGCCCGGAGCGGTTGATGTGCAGCTCGCCGCGTGGCTTCCACGTCCCACTCGTTGGATCGAACTCCTCGACCTCCTTGAGCTCCGCGGATGCTCCCCCGGCTGCCAGGACCTTGCCGGAGGGCAGCAGCGTCGCCGTATGACCGGAGCGGGCATGGGTCATCGGATCCACACCGCTCCAGGTCTTGTCCTTCGGGTCGTACACCCGCGCGAGAGTGAGCGCATTGCTGCCATCCGCGGTGCCCCCGGCGACCAGGACCTTGCCGGAGGGCAGCAGCGTCGCTGTATGCCCGAAGCGAGCCTGGTCCATCGGACTCGCCTCGCTCCAGGTCTTCTCCACCGGGTCGTACACCTCGGCGCTCGCGAGGGGGTTGCCATCGGAGTCCATCCCTCCCGTCACCAGTACCTGGCCCGTGGTCAGCAGCGTGGCCGTGTGCCTCTGGCGGGCGTGGCGCATCGAGCCGGTCCCCTCCCTCGCGCCGGTCATCGGGTCGAGCAGCTCCGAGCTGTTGAGGAGGCCCGCAGTGGCACCGTACCCCCCGGCGATCAACACCTTGCCCGAGGGCAGCAGCGTGGCCGTGTGGTTGGAGCGGATGGAGCCCAGCTCGGGGCCGTTGCTCCAGCCCGCCCCCGCCTCGCTGGAGCCCGCGAGCGCGCTCCGCCCCATGCCCGGCTCCGCCGCTTGCCAGCCCTCGTGCTTCGAGCGCTCTGGCAGGCCGCAGCCCAGCCACACGCACACCAGGAGGAGAAGCCCTCCGCGACGAGGGGCTGTCCGCGGTCCACTGTGTATCTTCATGCGCTTCATGTGCTCCCTCACGCTCGAGCAGGACGGCGGCGGGCGAGCAGCCACCCCAGGAGTGTCAGACCCAGCGGCCACGGAGGGGCCTGTCCCGGGCCCGCCGTGCAGCCGAAACCTCCGCCGCCGACAATGATGAAGTCGTCCAGGCCGGAGGCGCTGCTCACGGTGATGCGGAGCACCGTGGCCTCGCTGGTGTTGCCTGCCGCGTCTGTGGTGTTCACCGAGACCGTGTACTCCCCATCTTCCAGCTCCGTGCGCTGGGTGACGCTCCAGTTTCCTTCCGAATCCGCGGTGGTGGTACCCGCTTCCCCATCATTCAAGAGCACGGTCACCGTGCTGCCTTGCTCCGCCTTCCCGCTGAAGACCGGCGGGCGGGTGGCAACCGTGCTCCCCTCTTGGGGCGTCAGCACCTCGGGCGCCGGGGGGGGCTGCGTGTCCACGGTGAAGTCGCGCGGCGTGGAGTACTTGCTGACGTTGCCTGCCTCATCCGTGGCGGTCGCCGAGACCGTGTGCCTCCCGTCCGTCAGCTTCAGCTCTTCGGGAAGGGTGTGACTCCAGCGCCCATCCAGGTCCACGGTGGTACTGCCTGCTTTCTTCCCATCCACATACACCGTCACCGTGCTGCCTTTCTCCGAGGTGCCACTCGCGGTGGGCTTGCGGTCATTGACCCATTCGCCGGGTGTGAGCACTTCGGGCGCCCGTGGCGCTTTCTGGTCCAAGGTGAGGCTGCGGGCCTCGGAGAGCGGGCTGGAGTTGCCGGCCTCATCCGTGGCCCGGGCGGTGAGGTGGTACGTCCGCTCCTCGAGGGTGGTGGCCAGCACCAAGCTCCAGTTCCCCCGGAAGTTCGCGGTCGCCGTGCCCTCCGGTTGCCCGTCCAGGAACACCTCGACGGTGCTGCGCGGCTCTGCTGTGCCAGCAATCTTGGGCTGGGGCGTACCGACGAATGCTGACGGCTCCGTCACCGCGGGCGCTTCCGGCGGCGTCCCGTCCACATGCACCACCTGGCCTCCGGACATGTCATCCGCCACGACGAAGAGCAGGTGATAGCCATCCGGCACATCGGTCAGGGTTACCTGTACGGAGGTGTCCGAGAGCTCCTGCGTCGGCAGGTCCCTCAGCTCTCCTCGTGGCTTGATCAGCAGGCGGACGATGCCGGAATCACCACTGCCACCTCTGAAGCCGCTCCCCGCCAAGGCGAGACTTGCACCGGGCTTCTGGGGAAGCAGCGGTCTGACGATGGGGCGCGTGCTCCCCTGCACCTCGTCATGCAGCTCGGTCTTGGACATGGGGCCGTGCTCGTTCGTGCCCGCGATCACCAACAACGTCCCCGTGGGCAGCAGCACCGTCGTGGAGTCCTCACCAGGCGTGCTCAGCCTGGTACTGACCTGCCATTCTCTATGCTTCGGGTCATACACCTCCACGCCATCCAGGGGGCTTTTCCCACTCGAGCCGCCAAGCACCAGCACCCTGCCGGTGGGCATCAGGTGCGCCGCGTGGGACTGGCGGGCCGTGTTCAGCTTGCCCACTTCGGTCCATGTCCGCTCCCCCGGGTCGTACACCTCGGTGCTGGAGAGCACCTGGCTCCCATCCGTGCCACCGGCGACCAGCACCTCGCCCGTGTACAGCAGCGCCGCGGTGGAGGAGGCGCGGGCCGCGTTCATCGCGGTCGCTTCGGTCCACTTCCCGTTCCCCGGGTCATACAGCTCCACGCTGGCGAGGGGGTGGCCTCGAGCATCGAGGCCGCCGGCGACCAGCACCTCACCCGTGGGGAGCTGGACGACCATGGGGCTCTGGCGGCTCGTGAGCATGGGGCTCGACATGCGCCAGGTGCCCTTGGCGGGGTCGTACAACTCCACGCTGGAGAGGCGCTGGCCCTGGCTGTCCACGCCGCCGGCGACCAGCACCTCGCCGGTGGACAACAGGAGCGCGGAGTGGGAGTGGCGGGCCTCGTTGAGCGGACCGGTGGGGCGCCAGGTCTGCGTCTCCGGGTTGAACAGCTCGGCGCTCGAGAGCGCTTGGTCCGTGCTCAGGGTCCACAGGCCGCTGCCGGCCTGGCCCAGGCCGCCGGCGACCAGCACCTCGCCCGTGAGCAGCAGCGTGGCCGTGGAGGAGGCACGGGACGTGCTCATGGGGTCCGTGGTCGTCCGTTGACCGGTGCTGGTGTCGAGGATTTCCACGCTGGCCAGGGAGCCGCTGGAACCCGAGCCCCCAGCCACCAGCACCTGCCCCTTGGGCAGGAGCACCGCCATGGAGGCCGTACGGGCTTCGGCCAGTGGTCCTGTCGGGCGCGAGATGCCTGGGGGTCCATATAGCTCCGCGTTGGTGCTGATGCTAGTGCTGCCTGTGACCAGCACCATGCCGGAGGGCAACAGTGTGGCTGTATGAAAGCCGCGGCCAATGAGCAGAGGGCTCGTGGTGCTCCACGCCCCCGTACCGGGGTCGTACACCTCCGCGCTGGAGTCGGTGCCACTGGAGCCGAAGCCTCCGGTGACCAGCAGCTCGCCATTGGGCAACAGCGTCGCATTGTGCCAGCGGCGGGCCATGCTCAGAGAGCCCGTGGAGCTCCATGCCCCCGTGGCCGGGTCGTACACCTCCGCGCCGGAGAGATTGCCACTGGAGCTTTCGCCTCCGGCGACCAGGACCTTGCCATTGAGCAACAGGGTCGCCGTGTGCGAGAAGCGGCCCCCGGCCAGAGAGCCCGTCGGGCTCCACACCCCCGTGCCCGGGTTGTACACCTCCGCGCTGGAGGGAGTGCCACCGGAGCCGTTGCCTCCGGTGACCAGGACCTTGCCATCGGGCAACAGCGTCGCCGTGTGCTGGCGGCGGGCCATGGCCAGAGAGCCCGTCGGGCTCCACATACCCGTGCCCGGGTCGTACACCTCCGCGCCGGAGAGATTGCCACTGGAGCCGCTGCCTCCGGCGACCAGGACCTTGCCATCGGGCAACAGTGTCACCGTGTGCCCAATGCGGCCCTCGGCCAGAGAGCCTGTCGGGCTCCACACCCCCGTGCCCGGGTCGTACACCTCCGCGCTGGTCACCAGTGTACCGTTGGCGCCGCCGGCAATCAGGACCTTGCCATCGGGCAACAGTGTCGCCGTGTGTCCGTTGCGCTCCGTGGCCATGGAGCCCGTGTAACTCCACGTGTACCCCGCCGTGAGCGGGTCCATCCGCCCCACCCTCAGGCGCTCCATTGCAGCCTCCAGCCCTGGAGGCACGCTGCAGCCCAACCCTACCCAGACCAGCAGCAGCAGTATCGGCACTCCAGCGGTCAGCGCAGGTTCGCGCCTCTTCATCAGACTGCCCATGACCAGACCTCCTCGTTCCACCTGGATGATTCTGAAATCCGGCACCGCGACCCCCCAGCAGGCTCATTCACGGAAGGCCGTTCACGTTCGCGTCGTGACCATGCATGAAGTACAGAAATGCTCTCGTCCGGGCTGTAGCCGGGCCCACTCGGATGAGGTGAGCCCGATCACAGAGGCGCGGTGACGGTATGTGCGGTGCCTTTCGAGGCGCTGGCCCTGGGGCAAGACGCGCACGGGAAGCGCCGAGTGTTCACTTCCAGAATCCTATCCCGGGCCTCGTCCCACCGTAAAACGGATGCGGAGGCTCACGGGGGCGGGGAGGCTGGGCCCGTGTTATCGCACCGGCTTCCTCCGAGGAGGCAGCCACGTGAGCAACCAGAACGTCCGCATCGAGAAGGACACGTTCGGTCCCATCGAGGTCCCAGCCGATCGCCTGTGGGGCGCGCAGACGCAGCGCAGCCGGCAGAACTTCGCCATCTCCACCGAGCGCATGCCAACGGCCCTCATCCGCGCCCTGGTGCTGGTGAAGAAGGCGGCGGCCATCGTCAACATGGAGAACGGCACCCTGCCCGGGGACAAGGGCGAGGCCATCGTGAAGGCCGCCAACGAGGTGCTCGACGGCCAGCACGACGAGGAATTCCCACTGCTGGTGTGGCAGACGGGCAGCGGCACCCAGACGAACATGAACGTCAACGAGGTGCTGGCCAACCGCGCCTCGGAGCTGCTCGGGGGCGAGCGCGGCGAGAAGCGCGAGGTGCACCCCAATGACGACGTCAACAAGGGGCAGAGCTCCAACGACGTCTTCCCCACCGCCATGAGCGTGGCCGCGGCGGAGGCCGTGGTGCGCAACGTCCTGCCCGAGCTGCTGGCGCTGCGGGACGTGCTCGCGGAGCGCTCGGAGAAGTTCCGGGACATCGTGAAGATCGGCCGCACGCACCTGCAGGACGCCACGCCGTTGACGCTGGGCCAGGAGTTCAGCGGCTACGTGGCGCAGCTCGAGCATGCGCGCCGGCACATCGAGCTGTCCCTGCCGCACCTGTCCGAGCTGGCGCTCGGTGGCACCGCGGTGGGCACGGGCCTCAACGCGCCCAAGGGCTTCGCCGAGCGCGTGGCCCAGGAGCTCGCGCGCCTCACGGGCCATCCCTTCGTCACCGCGCCCAACAAGTTCGAGGCGCTCGCGGCCAATGACGCGCTGGTGCACGCCCATGGCGCGCTCAAGGGCCTGGCCGCCGCGCTCTTCAAGATCGCCAACGACGTGCGCTGGCTGGCATCGGGGCCGCGCTCGGGCATCGGGGAGATCACCATCCCGGAGAACGAGCCGGGCAGCTCCATCATGCCGGGCAAGGTGAACCCCACGCAGTCGGAGGCGCTCACCATGCTGTGCGCGCAGGTGATGGGCAACGACGTGGCCATCTCCCTGGGCGGCGCCTCCGGCAACTTCGAGCTGAACGTCTTCAAGCCGCTGCTCGCCCACAACTTCCTGCAGAGCTGCCGGCTGCTGGCGGACGGCATGCGCAGCTTCCGGCTCCACGCCGCGGTGGGGATTGAACCGAACCTGCCCCGCCTCAAGGAGAACCTGGAGCGCTCGCTGATGCTCGTCACCGCGCTCAACCCGCACATCGGCTACGACAACGCGGCGAAGATCGCCAAGAAGGCGCACAAGGAGGGCAAGACACTCAAGGAGGTCGCGGTGGAGCTGGGCCTGCTCACCGCCGAGCAGTTCGACCAGTGGGTGCGCCCGGAGAAGATGACCGGCAACCTGTAGGTTCACCGGCCCCACGGCACGTCGAGGATGACGGTGTGAGGGAACCGGCACGCTCTCGAGAGGCCATGACCTGCTGGTACAGCGGCTGTTCGCGCTGGGGCACACGCCGTTGAAGACGGGGAAGGCCAGCCTGGCTCCGCGTTAGCGCCCGGACGATGACCGGCGCCGGCGGCGGCCCGCCCTCCACCCCGCGAGCAGCAGTGCGGCGGCCGCGAACGGAGTGCCAGCGGCCGTGGTGCAGCCCAGGATGCCGTCGTCGGACCCGGGCTCGTCGGGGGGAGGAATCTGCTCCGGCGACTCCGGCTCCGGGATCCCCGGGGCGTCGGGCGTCGCGGGAGTGCTCTCGGCCCTCACGCCGTGGTTGCGCACCCGGATCTCATCATCGAAGTGTCCGCTCTTGAGGGACACCTTGCCGAGGTCATCGGTGGCGGGCGCGTCGGAGCGGAAGGCGAAGCGGTCGGCCAGGAGCACCTCGCCGCCTCCGGGCGGTGTCACCCAGACGCTGTACGTCCTGGCGCCCAGGTCCGTCCGCATGCGCACGTGGTAGGTGGCGTTGGCCTCGTAGGGCACGCTGGCGAGCGCGGCGTAGTCCCCGCCCCGGCGCACGTCGAAGAAGCCGCTCGGGTTCAGGCGGATGAGCATGGCCAGACTGGCGTAGCTGGTGACGGAGGTGGACGTGTCCGCGTAGCCGATGACGGCGTCGATGAACTTGCCGAGCGGCGTCACGTCGAACTCGACCACGCGCACGCCGGTGTTGCCAGTCCCCAGGTCATGCAGGCTCCCGGGGAAGCCGAGCGTCGAGAGCCAGCCGCCCGCGTTCCACCGCTTGAAGCGGCTCACCGCCTCGACGAAGTAGTAGTCCCCGTAGATGAGGCTCTTGTCGATGTCATCGCCCTGCGGGTTGATGGCCGTCCGGTAGAAGGCGACCCCGTGCAGCAGGATGCCCGGGCTGTCGCTGGCGGCGGGGGTGAGGTAGGCCGGCGAGCTGAGGGTGTCGAGCATGGCCAGGGCCGCGCTCCGGTAGCGCTGGGCCACGGCCGGGTCGCTGACGTACCGGCTCAACTCCAGGAGCGCCGAGGCGGCGATGGCGGCGGCCGAGGAGTCCTTCTGCTGCTGGTCCTGCGGCGCGTTGAAGTCCCAGTTGGGGATGGCGTCCGCGGGCAGGTGGGACAGGTAGTACTCGGCGGTCCGCTGGGCGCCCTGCAGCATGCGCGCGTCCCGCGTGTACCGGTACGCCATGGTGAAGCCGTAGATGGCCCACGCCTGTCCCCGGGCCCAGGTGGAGCTGTTGGAGTAGCCCTGGTACGTGCCTCGCGAGAGGATGCCGCCCGAGGTGTTGTAGTCCACCACGTGGAAGGTGCTGCCATCCGCGCGGACCATGTCCGTCAGCGTCCTCACGGCATGGCGCAGCGCCATGTCGTTCCACGCGGCATTGCCTCCATTCCGGGCGCCCCAGAAGAGCAGCTCCAGGTCCATCATCGTGTCCGTCACCATGGGCACGTGCCAGACGCCGTCATTCCAATCGCAGCAGTCGATGACGCCCACCGTGGCGTTGTAGCGCCGGGCCAGCGAGGTCGCGGCCGTCAACATCACCTGCCGGTAGTAGTCATCTCCCGTCAGCCGGTACCCCTGGCCGAAGCTGCTCATGAACTTGAAGCCCAGGTCATGGGTGATCTGCCGGATGTCGGGGTTGCTCTTCTGGATCTCCAGGTTGCGCGTCCAGGCGTCCGCCCGCGAGCGCCAGAAAGGGTCTCTCGTGGGCTCGTACATGAGCCAGAGCTGGCCCGGGAAGAAGCCCTGGACCCAGTCGAGGTTGGCGGTGTTGGGGACGAGTCTCCACGGCCCGTTGGTGGTGGCCTTGGGATACTGGTTCGTGGGGATCGCCGGATGGGTGGCCGTGGCCCGCAGCTTCTGTTGGGCGTGCTGCAGGACGCGGTCCGCCGTGGCGTCATCGAAGGCGAGAGCGGGCGCCGCCGCGAACACGCAGAGGAAACCCGCGAGCCACCATGAGAAAGCTTTTTCCCTGATTCCACTCTCCACCATGCCCACCCTCCCTGTGTCCTGTGGTCCAGGGAAGATGGGGTGGGTGGGGGGAGAGGCCAATGGCCTCGCGTGGCAGGGATGCGTCCATGCCTCGACGCTTCTCGCCGGCAGGGAGGGGCTTCCCGGTATCACCTCATGCGGAGGTGAGCCGCTGGAGGATCCTCACCGTGTCCACCGCGGCGGTGGAGGGGGACAGGGCCGTGTCGGCGATGCCGGACACCACGCGGGTGATGTCGTGGTCCACCTCGCCCTCGCGGGACCAGGTGCTCACCGGGGGCGCGGTGATGTAGACGGAGTAGGCGTGGTGCCCCGAGCCGGGCCGCTCGCCGATGAGGTGCAGGATGGCCCGGTGCGAGTCCGCCTCCGGCAGCGAGCCGTACAGCACCTCGCCGATGTGGTAGCCGGCGCGCACGCGTCCCGAGCGGACCACGATGGGCTGGGGCGCCACCTTGTAGCCCGCGGCCGCCAGCTCCGTGCGCACCCGCTCCAGGTACGGCGCGAGGTGTCCCTCGTCCGTGAGCGCGTAGGCGTTGAGCCCATCGGAGATGACGAGCTGCACGTCGTACTGGCCCGCGTGCGTGTCCCGCAGGCGGCGCAGGGCCTCCACGGCCTCGGCGGTGAGCTGCTCGCCCGTGGGCGGGTGGAGGATGTAGTCCTGGCGGTCCTTGGAGCCGGTGACCACGGAGACGGCGCCGGCCATCGTGCTCGCGAAGGTGTCGGGCAGCTCGGCGTGGATGCTCTTCTTCGCGTCGTCGTAGAGGTAGCGGATCTCCCGGTCCAGGTCGGGGTTCAGGTCCCACAACCGGGCGCCATGGCCCTCGGCGAGCCACACGCCGCGCTGGCGCACCTCGGCCATCTGCTTCCGGGCCTCGGCGAGCACCTCCGCGTCCGGGCGCGTGTCGCCCTTGCGCCGCCGGTATTGCAGGTACACCCAGGTGGGGTCGCCGAAGTGCTCGGTGGGCGCGCCGTGCGCGTCGAGCACGCCGAGCTCCTGGAAGAAGGCCCACATCCGGTCATCCACCTTGTAGCCGAAGCGCTCGCGGATGCGGACGTGGTCCTGGAACGCCGTGGTCAGGTAGCTGAGCATCGGATCATTCTTGGTGGGCAGCGCCATGAGGTAGGCGGGGTTGGCGGGCATGATCTGCTCCAGGCACCAGTCGAGGTCATCCAGGTTGACCTCCATGTGCAGCGTGGAGCAGACGTCCAGGCCGAGCGTGAGCCCGTGCAGCTTGCCCATGACGATGTCCTCGAGGCAGCAGCGCACGAGCTGCTCGCGGGTGCGGAACACCTCGGGGCCGATGAAGCCGGCCACGTCGTTGAGGTGCACCCAGGGAGCGGCGGGCCTGCCAGCGCCGAGCTGGGCCTGGGCCACGCGCTGCTGGAGTACGCGGGCGAAGCCGTACTTGCGCGACTCGTGCACCACCATGTCGAAGCCGTTGCCATGGCCGTTGGTGCCATCGGCGCCCTGGCCCGTCTCGAAGTAGAGGCCGTACTTGCCGGTGCGCGCGGCCGCGTGCCCGAGCATCTTGGGGAGGGTGACGTCGAACGTCTGGTTGGCGCCCTCGGTGCCGCCGAGGCTCTGGAACCAGAGCGCGGTGGAGCCGGGCTCGAGCTTCTCCACCTCGGCCTGGATGTCGATGTGGGCCAGCACGCAGTGGGGCATCACGTCCGCGATGCCGAACGTCTCCAGGGTATCCCGGAGCGTGTTCTCCACGGTGCGCACCGAGGCCACCTCGCTGGAGACGGGGTTGGTGCCGAGCACCACGTCGCCCACGGCGAAGGCCCAGCCGTTGAAGACCTGCCAGCGGATGTCATCCGGGTGGTCCGTGGGCGAGTTGGGCTGGATGCGCGCGCCCAGGTAGCCCTGGGAGCCGATCCGGCTGCCGGGCAGCGGGTTGAAGACCCTGCTGCCCACGGAGATGAGCTCCTCGTTGCTCATCAGCTTCACGATGCAGCCGATGATGTCGCTGCTCAGCCCGGACATGATGGACTTGATCTCCGCCTCGTCCCGGTCGAGCAGGAAGCGCTTGAGCTCGCCCATCGTCCACCCCTTCACGGAGTCCGCCGCGGAGGCGTCCACGCCCTGCTCGATGAGGGTGAAGAGGCCGTCCTCGAAGAGCGGGTGGGCGCGCAGGTCGCCGATGCGCGTGTTGGACAGGAGGAGGCGCGCGTTGGCGCGGGAGGTGTCGTCCGCGGCGGCCAGGTGCGCGGCCTCGTCACCTTCCTTGTACTCGTTGGCCGCGCCGATGAGCTGCTTGTAGAGCGTCAGGTCGAAGCCTCCCCGGGTGCGTTCCAGGTAGGCGAAAAGGCTCTCTCCGTTCTTCACCGAGGGGACGTAGACGCCGGGTGGAGGTGGAGGTGTGGGCTCCTCGCGGCAGGAGGCGAGGGCGAGCGCGGAGCCACCGAGCATCACCGACTTCATGAACATCCGGCGGCGCATCACCACGGGTTCCCAGCGAGGACTCGGGGGCGAGGGGTTACGCTGCGTTCCACGGCGTGGCCGGACCCGGTGCATCGTCTTCATGGCTGTCCCCCTTGCGTTGGATGGAGGAGATTTTACCAGGAGCGCTGACGCCGAGGCAAAACGGCCCTGTCTGACATTGCCCAGGGGTGAGCACGTGGGGCTTCGAGACGGTGTGGCTTCAGGAGTACCGTCCGGAGCCCTTATGAGCCTTCCTTCCCTGGACAGCATCGAGACCCCGGCCGCGCTGGTGGACGAGGACCGCCTGGAGAAGAACCTCCAGAAGGCGGCGGCGTACGTGCGCGAGCACGGGCTGCGGTGGCGGCCGCACACGAAGACGCACAAGGTGCCGGAGCTGGCGGCGAGGCAGCTCCAGGCCGGAGCCTCCGGCGTCACGGTGGCCACGCCGCGAGAAGCGGAGGTGATGGGCACGGTGGCCGATGACGTGCTCCTGGCCTACTCGCCGGTGGGGGCTTCCAAGCTGGCGCGGTTGATGGCGCTGCCCGGACGGGTGCGGCTCTCGGTGGCGGTGGACTCCCGCGAGGTGTTGGCGGGGCTTGCCGAGGCCGCTCGCGGGGCGAAGCGCCGCGTGGGCGTGCTGGTGGAACTGGACCTGGGGATGCGCCGCGTGGGCGTGCCGATGCCGGAGGAGGCGGTGGCGCTGGCGCGCGAGGTCGCCGGGACGGAGGCGCTCGATTACCAGGGCGTGATGTTCTACCCGGGGCACATCCGCATGCCGATGGCCGAGCAGGGTCCGGCGCTCGCGGAGGTGTCACGGCGGCTGGGGACGTTCCTGGAAGCGCTCGGGGCCGCGGGGTTGACGCCGGGTATCGTGAGTGGAGGCTCCACGCCCACGCTCTGGCGCTCGCACGAGGTGGTGGGGATGAATGAGATCCGCCCGGGCATCACGCCCTTCTTCGACCGGGCGAGCGCGTGGATGGGCGCGTGTGGCTGGGACGAGGTGGCCTACTCGGTGCTGGCGACGGTGGTGAGCACGGCGGTGCCGGGACAGGCCGTCATCGACGCGGGCTCCAAGGCGCTGGCGAAGGAAGAGCTACCGATAGGCGGCTACGGCGCGTTGCTGGAGCGGCCGGACGTGGTCGTGCATGCGCTGTCCGAGGAGCACGGGATGCTGGACCTGTCGCGCACCTCGTGGAGGCCGCGCGTGGGCGAGCGGGTGCGGGTGGTGCCCAACCATGTCTGTGTTTCGGTGAACCTGCAGGACGAGCTGTGGGCCGTGCGCGGCGGGCAGGTGGTGGGCCACTGGGACGTGACGGGACGGGGCCGGGGGCCGTCTCCTGTCCTATAGTGTCCCGCCCCTCCTCGAAAGCGAGCCCCCCATGAAGACGCAGAAGCTGTCCGTGTTCGCCGTTCTCGCCCTCGGTGCCACCCTCGCGATCCTGGGTTCTGCCCCCTCCCATGCGAAGGCGCGCGCGGTCATCGAGCCCATGGGCATGGTCCTGCCCGCCAGTCTGCCCAAGGTCACCTTCTACTTCCGGGCTCCGGCGGGAACGACGCTCACGGGCTCCTTCATCGCCGAGGATGTGGGCAAGGCCGCACCGAAGAACTTCGTCATCGACTCCGCCACCGTGACGGCCGCGGACAAGATGGCGGCGACCTTCACGCTCGGGCGGCCCACCAGCGGCTGGCCGATTGGCCAGTACCGGCTCGAGGTGAAGCAGGGAAAGAAGCTCGTGCACGTCGAGCGCTTCATGATCCTCGAGGCGCAGTAGCGCGCCGCTCAGTGCTCGACGCGGCCCTTCTGGCTCTGGCGGTAGACGGGGAGCCGCATGGCGTGCAGGAAGCCGCGAGGGCGGATGCCGAGCCCATCGCGGAAGGGGTTGAAGCGCAGGCGCGCCGGATCCAACACCACCTCCTGGCGCAGGAAGATGTCGGCGAGGGGCGTCCAGGTGCGCGGCAGTCCATGCTCCAGGGGCAGCACCTCGAAGGTGAGGAGGGCATTGCCGTCGTGCATGGCGTCGCGCAACCGGGCCACCCGGGAGCCGAATCGCCGGGGGCCGCGCTGCGAGGTGAGCCGCAGCTTCGTCTTCCCGAGTCCCCGCACCGTGAAGGGCGCGAGGCCGTAGTAGTCGTTCTGGAGCCAGTCATGGACGCGGGTGGTGAGGAAGGCGGGGCCCAACGTCCAGACATGGCGCAGGGTGGCGCAGAGGACGTCCTGGTCGCCGGGTGAGGCCTCCTCGGTGAGGCGCGTGTCGCGCCGGAAGCGTATCGAGGCCCCGAGGATGTCCGGCCACTCGCGTCCGCCCCGCCAGGTGGCGGTGGAGAGCCGCACGAGCGCCGGGCCCGCGAGGCGGCTGGCCACGGAGAGGAAGGGCGGGTCGGTCCTCACGGGAACGACCTCGGCCTGGAGACAGATGCCCTCGGCGTGAACGGCCCGCGCGTGGCGCAGGCCCGAGATGGCACGGAATTGTGGAGACAACAGGGCCCCGACCGTCTGCCCCACCGTTTCACCCAACAGTCCCATGTGCACCTCCCCCGGCTGCACAGGGTGGGGTGGGGTGGAGCGCCCGGCCAATCTCCGCGCCATGCCTGGACGGAGAGCGGGCAGGGAGGCGTACTCCTGGGATTCAGCAGGTGAGGGGACCAGCCCTTCCGCTCCCAGTGCGCCACCGGGTGAGGGACGCTCGCTGGCGGCGCACGGGCCAGTCGGGCTCGAGGTCCAGGGGCCTTCCGGAGTGGAGTACCAGCTCCAGGGCCGCACGGCTTCGGACCGTGAGCGGGCTGGGCGGGTCTTCCAACTCCTCCAGGCAGCCCTCGAGGGTGAATGGATGGCCATGGCGCCAGCGCCGCCCCCCTTCGAAACGGTGTCCATGGGCGTCCCACCACTGACGCCAGGCTCGTGGGTCGGTGCTCCATTGTTCCCGCTCGTGGCCCTCTTCCTCGTCCTCCCGGGCGGCCACGCGAATCTTCAACCCGGGTCCCGCGCCGCTGAGGAGCCCGAGCGCCGAGGCGGCGCTCTGACGGTGCAGGGGGTCCTCTGCCTCCAGGTGCAACAGCAGCTCGGGCACGGCGGCCGAGAGCCCCAGCAAGCCCAACGCTTCGAGTGAGGCCTCGGCGAGGGAGGGGCGCGCACCGAGCCGGCGCAACACGGGCAGATCCTGGGCATCCCCGGCCAACGCGAGCAACCGGGGGAGCTCGGGAGGTGGGAGACCGGAGTTGCAGAGCTGGCGGCAGAACGTCAGCGCCCGGCGTGAGCCCAGCAGCAGCGCGGCCCGAGCCAGTGGCTCGGCCTGCTCGGGGGGCGAATGGGCGAGGAGGGCTTCGAGGGCGGGAAGCGCGGGCCGGTGGCCCAGGCGGGCGAGGGCCAGGGCGGCGGCGCTACGGACGGGGTCGTCCTCGTCCTCGAGCAGGGGCATGAGCCGGGAGGGTTCGCCTTCCCTCCGGTGTCCCAGGAGGCCGGCGGCCGCGGCACGTACCTGGGGGCGCCCATCCGCCAACGCTCGGGTGCAGCACCCCGCTACCTCGGGGTGGAGCGACAGGGCGAGCGCCTCGGTCCAGGTGGGCAGCACCTCCTCGAGAGCCGCCTCCCGGGTCTGGAGGAGCGCGTCGATACCGGCCTCCTCGGGAGCCAGCGAGGCCAGCACATGGAGCCCGGCGAGGAACTGCCCGTCATCTCCGGAGGCCACGGCTTCTCGCGCACGGCCCAGGGCCACCTCGGCGGAGGCGCGCATGGCCGCGAGGTGGAGGGCGAGCCGGGTTTCGAATTCCTCGGCATCCGTCCAGCGGGCACCGGGCCCATGGAGCAGGCGCCTGCGCTGCTGGAGGAGGAACTCCACCTCGGAGAGGTGCTCCTCCTGGAACTCGCGCAGGAAGGACTCGGCGCCAGGATGGTCCAGCAGGGTCTTGGTCATGACGTCAGCCACGGCGCTCAAACGAGGATCGTCTGGTCACGGAGGATTTCGCAGAGCTTGGAGAGCTGGCCCCTGTCCGTGGCTGCGGCCTTCGCGTTGAATCCACCACGAGGGGGGAGATGCCCATGGATGGCCGCATCCTCCCGCTCAAGAAGAAGGCACTGCGGACGGTAGCAGTCGAAGTACGGATCCTGCAGCTGCACCGCAATCACCGCATAACGTGGAGGGGGCCGCCACTCCTCGGCCTCGTAGAGTCCGATGAGCTGCTCGATATCGAAGCTCAGGTTGGGAATCTCCAGTCTTCCAAGGCTGCTACCCATACGGAGCAGGAACTCCTCATGAATGGGAGGGATGGGCTGGCCCATGACGGCGGAAAGCCGTTCGATCCTCTCCGCCGACGCACCCCGCACGCTCGAGGGGTAGTCGGAGTCATACTGGCCGAGGAATGTGAGGAATTCATCCATCATGGGAGCGGAGACAAGAATGCCAGGCGCAGGTCAGAGGAGTGCCGTGTTGTCACGGATGACCTCAATCAACCTCTTGAACTCCCTCTCATCCTGCGCGGCCAGTTCCGCCGTCATTCCACCTCCCTCGGGATTGCGGCTGGCATAGAAGGCCGCGTCTCCTCGCTCGAACAACGGGTTCAGTTCGCTGGTGTAGGGCTGCCTCTCGAAACCCTGCATCGCCATGATCTTCCCCAAGGAGTCCATCAGCCCAGGTGGAACGCGCGACAACCCGTCCTCTCCCTCCTCGAGCGAGGGGGTGAACTGCCGCCGATGGGGCAATGATTCCATTCGTTTGACACTGAAGGCGAGCACGAACAACATGTCCTTGAGCGACGGAAAAGAGACCCAGAGATTGTCTGTCGTCTTGAATGGCTCTTGAGGATCGGCCCTGACTACGGGGCAGTCCTGGCGTGCGCTGTCACCGCAATCGAGGAGGTAGCGATCGTAGGGATCCTCGAGCTGTGCACCAATGAAGATATACCGGGCAGGCGGCTTTCTCTTGCCAACTTCGTAAAACTTCAACACCCGTCCGATATGGAAGTCAGTCTCTGGCATCTGGAGATCGCCCATGTTCTTGCCCAGATGCAGGAGGAACTCCTTGTAGTGTGCTGGCAGGTCTCGGCCCACCAACTGCTCGAGTCTTGCCGTCTCCTCAATGGAGGCGCCTCGAACCTTCGAGGGAAATTCCGGATCGTACTGCCGGATGAATTCAATCAGGTCGCGCATCTTTTTCTCCCGGTGGCTTCAAGAACAATCAGCCACCGTACTCAACACGTCTTTTCCTGGACTTCACAAAGCATCGCGGTCAAGACCACCTTGCAGGTGTCACATGATGGAACGCTCTGGCGATGCCTGAACGCTCTTTCCAACTCCAGCTCATTGCGGAGATGCTTGACCCTGACGGCCTTGCTGCCTTGTGGGAAGCGCCGGAGAATGGGAGGGCGGAACCATATCTCGGACATGGACCCAGGCACGTGTCCATCACCCAATGCCTTCTGGATGAGCTGTGGCCCCGCGCAAACCCCTGGTCTGTTCTTACCGATGTTGTCCTTGAATTCAGAGAGCTTCATTTTCTTCCCCTGGGGATTCGTCACGATGGCGTCCTTTCCCAGAGGAGAACAGAGGGTCCACCTGCCGTCTCGTTGTCGAAGGCTCTTGACCGCCTCTGTGAAGGCATCGACGTAGTAGCCGCCAGACATGGCCGCATAGAGCTTCTGTCCGCACTTGCAGATGAGCGCGCCAATCATGTAGCCCGAAAGAATCTCGACGCCTTCTTGGTTTTCGTGCGTCTTGAGCATCTCCAGCTTCTGCTTGCTCGCCACTCTCAAGATTTCCTTGGAGAGTTTTCGCGCCTCCGCCTGGACGGAGTGCCTCTCGTGTAGACGGTGCTCCGACTTGTCCTTCTTGCACCGGGGGCACTTCGTATTCCCCTTGACCGGGTCATCACCGTAGGCCAGCCCCGTTCCTCCGTCTTGGAGGAAGGCCGTGTTGAAGGTGTTCCCGTTGTGCTGGGTGACGTCCATGAAGCGCACCACGCCCTTGCCCTCGAACTTCACGTCCAGGCTATAGGTGCCCCAGGTCATCTTCCCCTTCGTCTTGGAGGAGATGAGCCCACCGCCCGCCGTTCCGGCCTCGTCCCCCGTGCTCGTGCTCAGGGCCGAGCTCTTCAGCGCCACCGGATTGCCTTCGATCTCCACCGTCTTGCTGGCCTCGGACAAGTCGCTGTTCCTGGCCACGTTGACATACGGGACGGGCACCGGCCCTCCCGGAGAGGGCGTCTTGCACACGTCGGGTGCCGCGGAGACATTCGTCTTGCCGTCTCCCTTGTGGACGATGCTGCGCCCGTTCGCGAATGTCTTCGTCATGTCTCCCTCGAGAGGATGAAGGCTCCGACCCGGCCCTCGTCGGAGCAGCCGTACACCAGGGCCCGGGGGGCTGTCCGTGTTCCGGGTTCAGCTCCCCCAGGACATGGAGCGCATGGCCCAGTTGGATGGCACCGGCGCCCGCCCCCACGTCCCCCAGGCTCTCCGCCACCAGATGCCCCACCAACGGCTCGGGCATGAGGGCCGCGTTGCGCAGGTAGGCCCGGTTGAATTCATGGCCCCAGAACGTCTCACCCGTCTGGCAGGACAGCACGTGCGCGACCCGCCGGGAGCCGGCGGCCGGGTGGGCGTGGAGCTGGCGGAAGGCCGCCGTGAGCCCCTCGGCCAGGCTGGGCTCGGACTGGAGTCTGTGGCGGGGCTCCATCGCCAGTGCCAGGGCGAGGATGCGTCCCTGGGCCCGTGGCCTGTCGCGTCTGAGCGCCGAGGCCCGCGCGAGTAGCACGAAGCCGGCCCCTTCCCCTGGGAGGATGCCCTCCCGTACCGAGGAGCACAGCAGCCGTCTCCGTGCCAGCAGGTGCTCCAGCGAGCCCGGATCGCACAGGGAGTCCACCGCGCCCACCAGCACGCGCTCCGCTTGCCCGGACAGGAGCAGCTCCGCGGCGCGGGCCAACGCCACGAAGAATCCCGCGCGCCCTTCGCGGCACAGCCCTTCGGGCCGTACCAGCAGCCGGGTTGGAGCCGCCACCTCCGTGAGTGCCCGGAGCAGCGGCGCCTCGTCAACGGTTGGGCCACTCCCTGGTGTCGGCAGTGCCAGCACCAGGGGCAGGGTCCCGGTCCCCTCCACCCGTGCTTGCTTCAAGCATTCCTGGAGCGCCGTGGTGGCCAGGGCCCGCATGCGTTCCGAGCGCGTGCGCTCGGGCTCCAGCAGTGTCAGCCGGGAGGCCCGGAGTGGCTCTCCCTTTCTGTCCAGCACTTCCGTCTGGAAGAAGCGCACGGTGCCGGCCGCCATCTCCACCTGGGTGGTCCGGGTGGTCAGCCCCAGCGGCGTGCACAGTCCCAGCCCGAGCACCGCCATGTCCTCTGGCCAGGCCCTCATGGGGAGGCCTCCTCCCACGGCTCCAGTTCACGCACCACGCTGTATTCGTGCCGGGACAGCTCCTCATGGGCGACCACCGCCGCACGCCAGATGAGCGTCAGGGCCCGTTCCTCGGGCTCGATGTGGACGGCGTCCAGGACCAGCGGGCGCCGTTCGACCCGGTGCTGGAAGACCACCTTGACGGCCAGGCGATGCCGGGGAAGCGGGAAGGCCCACTGCCCGTCGGGAGACAAACCACTCAGGACCACCGGTTCACCCCCCTTCAACCAGGGGGAGGCGACGAGGCCAGGGGTTGCGGCGAGGAAGAAGCGGCGATCGAAATCGAGGGGCCACAGCGGGGCGCGGTTCTCGAGCCAGGCCTCGTCGTACGTGCCCGCGTAGGCGAGGCGAGGCTGCCAGCTCCGGGCAATGGGGCCGAGCCCCACGGGGGTGACCCGGTCGGAGTGGCGGCGGATGAGTTGGTGGGGGTCCTCCAGGTTGGGAAGTGGCTGCTCCACCGCGGCCCGGGCCGAGGCGTGGAGCCCTCTGCCCACCGGGTTGCGCGGCTCGCTGGCCCCGCCGAACCCGCGCTCGTAGACGAGCGGCATGGACTCGAAGGGCAGGGGGTCCGAGGGACGGGGCTCCAGCAGACCCTGTGCCCATACCCGCTCGCCGAAGACCTGGAGGAGCTTCCGGCAGGGACCAATGCGGACGCCCACCTGCATCTCCTTGAGGGGCCTTCCTCGCGGTGCCCAGGCTTTTCCAGAGATGTAGATGTCGGTGGCGGGGCGGAACCAGGTGCTCTGTCCCTCCACGCGGAGGCTGGAGGCGTCTGGCTGTCCCCACCAGCCATCCTCCATGGAAGGTGGGAGCTGTTTGTCGCTGCGCGCAGGGGGGGGCCTCCGAGGAACGGCCGGCCGGGGGTAACTCGAAGCGCCCCGCGACACAGGCGACCAGCAGTTCTCGTCCCGCCTCATCCAGTGATGGGAAGGTCGTGGCCTCGAAGTGGGTGAGATTCTCGAGGTTCGGCATGGTGGTGGTGTCATCCCCCCGGTGACGACAGGCTCTTCAGCGGCTCTTCTGCCATGCCCTCTCTGGCCGGGCTACTGCTCGGCAGGTGCTCACCCCAGCGCCGCCCAGAGGTCGTCGAAGGCCCGGCAGAAGGGGAGCACCAGCCGGGGATCGTCCGACACGAGCACGTTCTCGTGGTTCTCGTCCGCGGCCGAGCGGGTCCAGTTGTAGCTGCCCGTCAGCAGCCGCACCCGGTCGAACACGGCGAACTTGTGGTGCATGTGGGCCGCCGTCCGCTCCACCCGCACGGCCACTCCCGCGTGCCCCAACCGGTGGATGTCCGAGCCGGGGTCCATCGCCTTGTCCCCGTCCGACACCACCCGCACGCGCACGCCCCGCTCATGTGCCTCCAGCAGCGCCCGGGTGATGCGGTCATCCGTGATGGTGAAGACGCACACGTCCGCGCTGCCCCTCGCCTCGCCGATCAGCCGCACGATGGCCCTCAAGGGGGCCTCCCCGGGGCTGAAGTGCGCCTCCATCCGGCTCGTCTCCCGCAGCTCTCGCGAGGGCTGCAGGGCCTTCACCATGTCCTCCAGCCAACCCATCACCTCGCGGGCCCGGGGGTCGCTCACCGCCTCGCGCGCCAGCTCGAAGGCCCTCGAGCGGAACAGGGCCAGCACCGCCTCGCCCGCCTTGCGGTCGTCCAGGACGGCCTGGAGCGCCTGCCGCTCCGTCCGGGTCAGCGTCCGGTCCTCCAGCGTCGCGGCGAGGATGGCATCGATGTCGGAGGCGTTCATGGGGGACACCCGGGTGGGGGCCCCGAGCGTAACCTGGAGCACGGTCCTGAAAGAACGGACGGGCGCCCGGCGGGAAGGCGGATTAGTGTTGGAGGGCCATGAACATCCCCTTCGTCATCGAGACCACCCACCGGGGTGAGCGCGCATACGACCTGTACAGCCGGCTCCTCAAGGACCGCATCGTCATGCTCGGCACGCCAGTGACCGATGAAGTGGCGAACATCATCGTCGCCCAGCTCCTCTTCCTCGAGTCCGAGGACCCCGACAAGGGCATCAACCTCTACATCAACTCGCCCGGAGGTTCGGTGACGGCCGGTCTGGCCATCTATGACACGATGCAGTACGTCAAGTGTCCGGTGTCCACCATCTGCATCGGCCAGGCGGCCTCGATGGGCGCCCTGCTGCTGCTCGCCGGGGCGCCGGGCAAGCGCTACGCCCTGCCCAACGCGCGCATCATGATCCACCAGCCGCTCGGCGGCGCCCAGGGTCAGGCCTCGGACATCGACATCCAGGCCAAGGAAATCCTCCGCCTGCGCTCCTACATCAACGGCCTCATCGTGAAGCACACGGGCCACACCGTGGAGCGCATCGAGAAGGACACCGAGCGCGACTACTTCATGAGCGCCGAGGAGGCCCGGCAGTACGGCATCCTCGACGAGGTGGTGACCAAGCAGGTGCTCTCGCCCGCGGTCAACACCAACAAGGACAAGCTCTAGGCCTTCACCCGCGGACGGTGGGCGCAAGGGCTGCGGTCCGGCATTCCCGGGCCGCAACGCTTGCGTGCCGGGCGCCGGGGCTTTCGTCGCGTCGCGAGGGAGCCTCCCTTGGCACGGGCCATGCTCACCTTTGGACTGTCATGGTCCCTCTCCGCCCCGCCATTGCCCTCGTTCTCTCCTCGACCCTCCTCGGCGTCGGTTGCGCCGGACCGGCCCAGGAGCGCCGGATGTACCCCGAGCCCTCCAACACCGTGCAGCAGGAGCTCGGCTACCGCGACGTCGTCCGCATCGGCCAGGAATACGCCACCTCCTCCGGCTATGACGTCGTGGAGGTCGCCGAGGCCGTGCAGACGCGTCCCAACTACTGGCGCATCCGCTTCGGCCTGGCTCCCCGGGGCTCGGGCAAGCTGCTGGATGTCGAGTTCGACGAGGCCCGGCGCCAGGTCGTCGGCTCCACCGAGGTGGGTGGCGCCGCCGGCCGCGTGACGCCGGGTCCTTGAGCCTGCCTACGGCAGCGACGACAGGAACTGGTTCACGTCGTAGGCGAAGCGCTCCGACTCCTCCAGGTAGGGGAAGTGCGCGCTCTGCTCGTACTCGAGGAAGGTGGCGTGGGGCAGTGACTGCGCCAGCGCCTGCATGCTCTCCAGGCCGATGGAGTGGTCGTACCGGCCCGCGATGACGAGCACCGGCGCGGTGACCTTCGCGGCGGCCGGGAAGCGGTAGCGCTGCAGCTCCGTGGAGAACAGCATGCGGGACAGCTCGCCCGTGTTGCGCAGGCCGCTCTCCGCGTCCACCGCCTCCTGCATCTGCTGGTACATGGGGGCGCGGAACTGGAGCTGGTTGAAGAAGGCCTGCCCGTCCATGCCCCGCAGCGCCCGCATCACCTGCGCGTAGTCCGAGGTGTCTCCCGAGGCGCTCGCCGGCGCGGTCATCTTCCCGGGGTGCAGGCGCTCCAGCTCGCGCTTCCAGGTGGCGAAGGTGCTCGCCGCGTCGGAGAAGCCGCTCACCACCACCAGGCCCGCCACGTGCTCGGGGTAGCGCGCCGCGTACTCCAGCGCGAGCGTCCCGCCGAAGGAGTGGCTCAGCAGCACCCAGCGCTCCACGCCCAGCTCCTGGCGCAGCGCCTCCAGGTCCGACACCAGCACGTCCAGCGAGTAGCGCCCATCCCACGGACGCTCGGAGCGGCCACAGCCGCGCTGGTCCAGGTACACCATGCGCCGGCCCTTCTCCAGGTGCGGCCCCATCAGCCGGGCGAAGCTGTAGCTGTTGTGCCCGGGGCCTCCGTGCAGGAAGAGCACCGGGGCGCGCCCGGCCGGAGTCTCTCCGGCGATGCGGTAGTACAGCCGCACCCCGTTGATGACGCGCTGGTGTTCTCCCGGGGCCAGCGGGGGCCCGGCGTGGGTATCGGACAGGGGCACGTGGTGCGCACAGGCGGTCACCAGGGCGGACAACAGGACGGCACAGGCCAGGAAGCCAGGACGCGAGAAACGCATGGCCCCTATGTGGTGTCTCCCGCCCGGGGTTGCCCGTGCCCCGCGCGGGAACTGTCCACGGTTGTCCGGCGCGACTGTTGGCTGGCGGCTATTGCGCCCGCTGGATGCGGTTCGTCTCGGGCGGGGGCTGGGGCGAGCGGGCCTTCAGCCACGCCTCCATGGCGTCCACGTCCAGCGGGCCGCCGCGCCGCTCGGTGCCCTCGGTGAACACCCGGAAGCTGTCGCCCCCATTGGCCAGGAAGCTGTTCACCGTCACGCGGTAGCGGCCCGCCGGGTCCACGGGCGCGCCATTGAGCCGCATGCTGGCCGGGTCCACCTTCTGGCCCACCGGCGCCGAGGCCTTCCACGTGTAGCCGAAGCCCTGGGACGGCTGGAGGATGCGCACCAGGGTGCCCTCCCACTGCTCCTCCAGCAGCGTGTGCAGCTGCGCGCCGGTGAGCGTCATCGTCACCAGGGCGTTGCCGAAGGGCTGCACGCTGAAGGCCTCGCCATAGGTGACGTCGCCCGCGTCGATCTCCGCCCGGATGCCGCCCGGGTTGATGAAGGCCACCTGGGCCCCGGCGTCCTTCGTGGCGGCGAGGTGCGAGTCGGCGATGGCGTTGCCCAGGGTGGACTCGCCCGAGGGCCAGCGCTGGGCGTTGGGCTGCTGGAGCGGTGCCGTCACCTGGCCGAGGACGCGGTTGCGCCGGGGGGCGGACAGGCCGTCATAGCGCTCGACGAGCGCCTGCACCTCGGGGACGCCCTCGGTGTCGCGGGTGACGGGCAGGTTGCGCGCGGTGATCTCCACCACGTCCCCGGTGGCCCCATCCAGCACCAGGTTCATGGCCGTGATGAGCCGCCCGTAGGAGGCCGCGCTGGTGACGCGCTTGCCGGCGATGACGCAGTTGTAGGCCTGGTGGGTGTGGCCGGAGATGACGGCGTCCACCTCCGCGTCCATGCGCTGGACGATGTCCACGATGGGCCCCGAGATGCCCTCGCAGCCGTCATAGGAGCCCTTCTGGACACCGCCCTCGTGGATCAACACCACGATGGCCCGCACGCCCTGCTTCTTCAGCTCGGGTACCAGGGCGTTGACGGTGTCGGCCTCGTCGCGGAACTGGAAGCCCCGGATGCCGGCGGCGTCGACGATCTCCGGCGTGCCCTCGAGCGTCATGCCGATGAAGGCCACCTTCACGCCCTCCACCTCGCGCACGCCGTAGGGCGGGAAGAGGGTGGTGCCCTGGGCGTCCATCACGTTGGCGGAGAGGAACTTGAACGTCGCGCCCTCGAAGGGCGTGCCGTCCTGGCAGCCGTCCACCGGGTGGCAGCCGCCCGTCTGCATGCGCCGCAGCTCGGTGGTGCCCTCGTCGAACTCGTGGTTGCCCACGGCGTTGAAGTCCAGGCCCGCGAGGTTCATCGCCTCGATGGTGGGCTCGTCGTGGAAGAGCGCGGAGACGAGCGGGCTCGCGCCGATGAGATCTCCCGCGGACACGATGACGGTGTTCTTGGGCGCGAGCTCGCGCAGCCGGGCGAGGTGGCGGGCGAGGTGGGTGGCGCCGCCGGCCTTCACCCGGACGGGGCTGCCATCGGGGTTGCTGCCCGTGCGCAGCTCGCCCGAGGAGCCCTCGGGGGGCGCGAGGTTGCCGTGGAAGTCATTGATGGCCAGCACCTGCAGGGACACCTTGCGGGGGCGGAGGTCCGCTGTGGGGGCGCTGCCGCCGTGGACACAGGACAGCAGCAGCGAGGCGGTGAGCAGCAGGGGCGGGAAGCAGCGGGGGGGAGGGAGGCGCATGGGGGGCCCCTATACACAACCCGCTGCCTCGGGGCACCCTCAGTGGAGGGGCCGGGGTCCGGTCCACTCCGGCATCGAGGGGGACACCTGTTCGCGCGGGGCCTTGCCCGCCTCAATGAGCGACTTGAGCCGCATCAGGTCATCATCCATCTGCTTCTTGGGGTCGGCCCCCAGCAGCCGGGCGAAGGCGTGGCCCAGCGCGCCCGCGGGCGGGTGGTAGCACATGCGGATGTCCAGCCGCGTGGAGCGCCCGCCGTGGCACGGCGCGAAGTGGATGGTGCCGGCGTTCTCCACCGTGGAGCCCTCCACGCTCTTCCAGGCGAGCACCTGGTGGGGGATGAGCCGGGTGACGATGGCATCCCACTCGAAGGCGATGCCGGCCGGGCCCTTCACCCGCCAGTGCGAGCGGTCCTCACCGCTGGTGCGCACCTCCTCCACGTGGCTCATGAAGCGCGGGAAGTTCTCCATGGCGCGCCAGAAGCCGAACACCTCCTTCACCGGGGCGTGGACGATGATGTTCTTGTGGACGTCGATGGCCAGCCGCCGGCCGCCCACGCCGGTGAGGTTCCTGAGCCCGATGTTGGTGATGCTGCGCAGGGTGAGGAGCGAGCCGAGCAGCAGCGAGCCCAGGCCGCCCACGCCGCCCCGGTTGAGTCCCCACGTGAGCAGGCTGGCGCCCCCGAGCCCCGCCACGAAGCGCGCCGCGGGGGACCAGTTGTGCTGGAGGAACTCGGGCCGGTCTCCGGGCCGGATGCTGCCGCCCTGTAGCTCCGGATGGCCGCCGGGTTGCTCGAAGACCTGGAGGTTGTCCGTCACATCCAGCACGCCGCGCACGTGCGCGATGCGCGAGAGGATTCTCGGATATTCGGCCTCGAGCGCGACGCCGTCGAGCCGCACCCGGCCCTGCTGGACGCTCACGTGGATGGCGTGGGTGTGCGAGCACACGCGGCCGAGCGCCGAGCGGATGCGGGCCTCGATGGTCCGGTCGTCCACTTCCTCCCGGCGCATCCGTCCCAGGGTCTCGAAGACGAAGCCGCGCGTGCGGTGGACGATGTCGCGCACCACCACCTCGGCCGCCTCCCCGGTCTCGTGCACGACGTGAAGGGCCTTGTCGTGCACCACGGCCCGGCGCCGCCGGCCATTGCGCGGGTCCGTCAGGTACATGAGCCCCGCGCCCAACCCCACTCCGCCCACGAGCGACCCAAGAACTCCCATCGGAACTCTCATCTCCCGCCCTCCTTGGAACTCCGGTGCCCCCAACGTGGGGCTGACGGGCGTGCTCGACAGCAGGCGGGCGAGGGGTTGTCTCCCTGGCCGTCTCATACCTGTCCCCACCTGGATGCGCAGATTGGGGACGCTGGACGCACGGTCCGGTCACCACCGAGGGGGACACATGCCCGAGAAGACGCCGACGACACCTGGAGCACCCATGCACGAGCCGGAGCCGCGCAAGGCCCCCAATCAGGAGCCGGGTCCCACGCCGTCCCCGGAGATAGAGCCGCCCACCCGGAGGCACCAGCCGGAGATAGAGCCGCCTTCCCGGCGCGAGCCGCCCATGGAGGAGCCGGGACGCCAGGCGGAGCCGGAGCTCACTCCGCCGGGCATCCACGAGGCGCCGGACCCCGGCGGGCAGCCGATGGGCTCGCCCCCCGACGTCATCGCGTGAGTGCCGCCGTCTCCGCGCGCCGGCGGTAGACTCCGGCGCGTGGACGAGGCCGCCAACGACAGCGAGGCAAAGCGCCGGGCCGGGACGAGGGGCCGGACGTGGAGCGGGCTCGTCCTGGTCGCGGTGGCCCTGCTGCTGGCGGTGCTGGTGCGCGTCTTCGTGGCGGAGCCCCGGTTGATCATCTCGGACTCCATGGAGCCGGCCCTGGCGTATGGGGATCGGCTGCTGATGGAGAAGGTGTCCTACCGGCTGCACCCACCGCGCGCCGGGGACATCGTCGTCTTCGAGCCGCTTCCGGGCGTGGACCGGCGGGGCGCGCTCCGGGTGGAGGCCCACGTCAAGCGGGTCATCGGTCTGCCGGGGCAGGTGGTGCAGGTGCACGAGGGCCGGGTGCTCATCGACGGGCAGCCGCTGCGCGAGCCCTACGTGGCCGAGCCGCCCGCGTACGAGTGGGGACCGGCGCGAGTGCCCGAGGACATGCTCTTCGTGTTGGGGGACAACCGCAACGCCAGCGCGGACTCCCACGTCTGGGGATTCCTGCCGCGGCGCAACGTGCTCGGCCGGGTGGGCCTGCGATTCTGGCCCCCCGGGCGTGCCGGGAGCCTCTGAGACGCACCCGCGGAGACGGGCGGACGCCGGCTCCGCGGGGGGAGCGGCGGCTAGCAGCCGTCGCTGCAGTTGTTCTCGCAGGAGGCGAGGCGGGACTCACAGGTCGCCAGGCAGGAGGCGCTGCCGGCACAGCCCGTGACGCACCGGTCGTAGGTGGGCAGACAGCTCGAGCAGCACGGGATGGCCGCCGTCTCCTCGACACCCGTGGTGGCACCCAGCACGCCACCCACCGCCACCGCCAAGCCAAACAGCGCGATCTTCAGAGCCTTCATGTGGTTTCCTCCCTTGTCGAGGTACACGCAACGGCAGTCATTGCCGTGGCGTGTCCAATACCTACCAAAACGAGCCAGACAGGACAACAAGTTCAAATCCGTATATCCAGATTTGATGGTGTTGGATTGATCCAGCGGGGAGCGGATTCGGTGTGTCTGTATTTGTCTGGAGGGAGTGTGGGTGGGCCAGGAGGGTGGTGTCAGTCGCCTCCGCCCCCGCGCTCGAAGAGCTGCGCGATGACCTGGGCGTAGTGCTCGGCGACGATGTGGCGCCGCACCTTGAGCGAGGGCGTCAGCTCGTTGCGCTCGATGGTGAAGTCCTGGGGGAGGAGGGCGAACTTGCGGATGGACTCCGCGCGCGACACCGAGCGGTTGGCGCCCTCGATGGCCTGGCCCACCTCGGTGCGCAGCGCGGGGTCCTCCAGCAGCGACTCCAGGGGCTGGCCCTCCTTGCCGTTCTTCTTCGCCCATTGCTTGAAGGCGCCGGGGTCCAGCGTGACGAGCGCCGCCACGAAGGGCTTGCCCTCGCCCACCACCAGGGCCTGGCTGACGAGCGGGTGCTCGCGGATGCGGTCCTCCAGGGGCCCCGGCGCCACGTTCTTTCCGGCGGCGGTGACGAGGATCTCCTTCTTGCGGCCGGTGATGCGCAGGAAGCCCTGCGCGTCCAGGCTCCCGAGGTCTCCCGTCTGCAGCCACCCGTCCGGGGTGAAGGCGCGCTGGGAGGCCTCCTCGTTGTGCCAGTAGCCCTGGAAGATTTGAGGGCCCTTCACGAGGATTTCGCCGTCCTCCGCGATGCGCACGGTGGTGCCGGGCAGCGGACGGCCCACGGTGCCGATGCGCGAGGCCTGGTCGGAGTTGATGCTCAGCACCGGGCTCGTCTCGGTCATGCCGTAGCCCTCGAGCACCTGCACGCCCATGCCGTTGTAGAAGTGGTTGAGCCGCTCCGGCAGGGGCCCGCCGCCCGACACGACGAAGCGCAGCTCGCCGCCGAGCACCGAGCGCAGGGTGCGGTACACGAGCCGCTCGAACACCGCGTGCTGCAGCCGCGCCACGAGCGAGACGCTGCCCGCGGACTGCTCGCGCGAGTACCGGATGGCCGCGCCCGCGGCGAGGGTGAACACGTGTCCGCGGCCCGCCTGCTCGGCCTTCTGCTGCGCCTGCTGGAAGACCTTCTCCAGGACGCGGGGCACCGTGCCGAACCAGGTGGGCCGCACCAGGGCCAGCTCCTCGGTCAGCTTGCCGGGGCTGGTGGCGAAGGCCACCGCGTTGCCGCGCTCCACGGACGCCAGGAAGAGCATCTTGGCCAGCGCGTGGGCGAGTGGGAGGAACAGCATCGTCCGGTCCTCGGGCGTGATGATGTTGCCCGCGTAGCCCAGCACCTGCAGGGCGTTCATCCGGAGGTTGCCGTGCGTGAGCTCGCAGCCCCGGGGCCGCCCGGTGGTGCCCGAGGTGTAGATGAGGGTGGCGAGGTGGCTCGTCCTCAGCCCGGACAGCCGCTCGTCGAGCCGGGCCTCGTCCACCGCGTCCCCGCGCTGCTGGAGGTGCTCGAGCGCCGCCTGGTCGATGACGAAGGTGTGGCGGCAGGACGGGAGCCGGTCCGCGGCCTGCCGGTAGAGGCCGTGCAGGGTGTCGGTCTCGAAGAAGGCCACCCCCGCGCCGCTGTCCGAGAGGATCCACTCCACCTGCTCGGCGGAGGAGGTTTCATAGATGGGCACCGTGGTGGCGCCGGTGGCGAGGATGGCGTAGTCGAGCAGCACCCACTCCACGCGCGTCTTCGACATCAGGGCGATGCGGTCACCCGGCTCGACGCCGAGCGAGAGCAACCCCCGGGCGAGCCGGCGCACCGTGCGAACGATCTCCGCGGCGGTGAGGGGCTCGAACCTGTCCCCCACGCGGCGCGAGAACAGCGTCTTGTCCGGCGTCTTGCGAGCGTGCTCCAGGAGGGGTTGGAGCAGGTGTGCGTCCTGCGCGAGCGTGACCTGCCCCTGACCCACGGCTTCCTTCGTCTGTGTGCTCCCACTCATATAGGGCGCACACCATCATGCTGGAGGCCGGGATTGCTACGGGTTGCAGCCGACGTTGTTCTGGTAGCGACGGCAATCCTCCTCGGTGCCCACGTCGCGCGACTCCTCAAGCAGCCAGCGGAACATGCCGTTGGCGATGGCCTTCTCCTGGCGCTCGTTGAACAGCCACGCGCCCAGGTTGCAGAGGGGGACGTTCACCGCGTCGAAGGCGAGCCGCCGCACCTCGAGCCCGCCGAGCTGCGTGGCCAGGGTGCACTGGCGCTGGAGGGCCAGGAAGTGCCGCCACTCCTCCTCGCTGGCCAGGGGCCGCCGCTCCGCGAGCCGGTCGCTCACGTCCTGGGCGGCGGATTCGATGCGCTCGAGGAGCTCGTTGCGGACGCGGTAGGCCACGTTCTCCACCATGTCGCTGCCGGGCTCGAGCTGCGCGAGCTTCACCTCCCGGGCCAGGGCCCAGGCCGCCAGCTCCTCGGCGACCTCGTCCTCGAGCACGTCCAGGGCCTCGGCGCCCGCGTGGGGGCCGAGTCCCTGTGCCCGCTCCGCCGCGAGGTCCTGCACCTTCGATGAGGCCAGTGCCTCGTCCCAGGCGACCGCCGCGGCGGAGAGGGCCACCGCTTCGTGTCCCACGGGCACCCGGGCGAGGGCGGCATGCAGCTCCAGCGCGCGTGCCAGGGGATCCACGGCCTGGGTCTCGCCCGCCTCCAGGTCCAGCAGGGAGAACGGGCGGCGAGGTGTCCCCCACGCGCGCTTCAGCAGGGGCCAGGTGGACCTCCACCGGAGGGCGAGCACCCACCACACCCCGAGGGGCAACCTGCCCGCGCGAGGCTCGGCGAGCAGGCGCCGGGCCGAGGCACGGAAGAAGGCGGCGAGCGAGTAGGAGCCGCTGCCTTTCAGGGAGAGTTCGAGCACCTCGCGCCACCGTCCGTGGGCGGCGGCGTCGGCGAGGCACCACTCCAGCGCCAGCTTCCGGGCGAGCCGGGGCGCGACGCGCTTGTCGAGGAGGCTCACGCTGCGGCACAGGACGCGTGCCGTCTCGAGGTCTCCGCGCGAGGCGGCCATCAACCCGTGGGCGGCGATGCCGGCGCCTCGCAGCGGGCTGTCCGCCTCTTCGAGTTTCTTGTCCACCCAGGCGCGATCCTCGGGGGAGGGATTGCGCGCACGCAGGAGCGCCCAGACGGCGGCGAGCGCCACCCCACCCCGAGCGTCCGAGCCCCAGCTCGCCATGGCCAGGTATCCGAAGCGGGATGCCCAGCGTGGCCAGCCCAGCGGGATGAACACGTGGCGGGCGACGGTCCAGGGAAAGCACATGGCGATTCCCAGTGGGATGACCGGCCCGAGGAACCACATCCCCACGACGCACCCGACCCAGGCGCACAACGTGACCGGGAAGACGAGGACGATGGTGAGGAAGAGATAGCTCGTGTTCGTCACGTAGGGAGACGTCTGCTGCTGCCCGCCCTGATTCCCGCTCAACAGCCGGATCGCGACGATGACGCCGATGATGGCTCCGAAGGGAATCATTCCGGCCTCCGCCACCCGAGCCGCACCGGGGCCTCGGGCCAGGGGGCGGGCTCCTCCTTCGCGGGGGCCTGGGCCGCCGGAGTCCCCGGAGGCAGCTGGGCCCAGAGCGCGTGCTGGAGCCGGGTGGCGGGATCTCTCAGGGTGGCCATGGAGGAGCGGACGAGCTCGGCGGTGCGCGGCATGCGGCCCACGGGCGTGTCGTAGTGGGCGGCCTCGGAGAGCCCCAGCTCCAGCATGGCGAGCAGCTTCTGGCCCTCGCGCTCCACCTCCATGCGGGTGCACGAGGGGCGCAGGCCCAGCACGTGGAAGGCGTTCTCCCTGAATCGGGAGAAGACGTCCCTGTCCGTGAGGCTCATCGGACCCCCGAGTCGTGCGCCAGCCGTCGCTCCTGCGCGTCCTCCGGCAGCAGCCGCCACAGTTGCTCCACCACCTGGCGCAGCTCCTCGCGGCGCTGCTGCTCCAGGGCACGCCGGCCTCGCTGCACCAGCTCCTCGGCCTTGGCCACGTCGGAGGCCTCGGACACGCGGCTGGCGGCGGAGTCGAACTGCCACTCCCACGCGGACGGGTGACGGTAGAAGGCCGCGTTGCCCAGCTTGCGCACGCTGCGCAGGTGCCGTTGCAGCTCCACCGCCTGGCGTCCGGCGCGCGCCCGCTCACAGGCCCTCATGGCCTCGTCGAGCAGCTTCTGCTCCGTGGGGCTGCCGAACTGCGCCACCCACGAGGACGCGACGGCGAGCTCCTCGCGCACCGTCTCCTCCAGCTCCGGCCAGCGCAGGCCCGACTCCGCCTGCTCCAGCTGGGCGTCCAGGTCCAGCAGCCCACGCCGGGCCTTCTGCCCCGCGTCCGCGTCCCCGCCGCGCGCCGCTTCCACGTCCCGTTCGATCTCCGCGAGCGCCTGGTCCGCCTGGGCCAGACTGGCCACCACCGCGGGGACGCCCCGGCGGAAGGCCGAGGAGCGCAGCAGGGACAGCCGCTCGCGGGCGGCGGTGAGACCCTCCTGGAGCGACTCGGGGGTGGCGTCCGGCACCTGGAGCTGGGCCACCTGCTCGAACACCTGGCTCAGGGCGGGCACCAGCGCGCGGGCCGACAGCCGGCCGCCCCGGTCCAGCTCCAGCGTCAGCTCCACCTCGGCATCGGCGGGCAGCGAGGCCTTGATCTGATCTCCCCGGATCTCCAGCGCGCCCACGAGCCGGCACAGGTGGGCCCACTCGAGCTCGCCCTGGACGATGGGGATGCGCAGGACGTTGCCGGTGGAGCCCTTGGCCACGGCCTCGACGGTGCGCTGGCGGAAGGTGCGGCGGGCGGGGAGGGGAGCGCCGCGCTCGAAGTAGACGCGCACGGCGTTGTTGGCGAGCGCCACGCCGATGCTGCGCGACAGGGGCGGGTCGCTCAGGGTGAGGCCCTGGACGATGGTGAACGAGGCGGGCGACAGGGGGACGGGCTTGCCATCGGCGCCGATGCCCTCCAGCCGGAAGGTGTTTGGCTTGCGCGGGACGAGCTCCACGGAGAGCACGAAGGCGCCCTCGGCGGAGAGCGGGGAGTCGGGGCTGCTCCAGCCACCGTCCGCCCGGACGAGCCGGACCAGGGCTGGCTTGGGGCCCGAGTCACCCTCGACCAGACGGCCCACCACGTGCGGCGACAGGTCCGAGCTCATGGCGGGGTACTGGAGCCACACCTTGCGGCCGGAGGGCTGGGGCGTGGCGCTGGTGGCGGTGGGGCGGCCATCGAGCCCGGACGAGGCGGCGTAGAGCGCGGCGCCCTGGGCCACGAGCGTCATGGGGTCCAGGTCGGTGGCGAAGGGCGCACCGAGCGCGGCCTGCACCTGGGCACGGAGGGAGGGCATGGCGGTGGGGCCGCCCACCAGCACCACCTTGCCGAGCTGCGAGGGCTCCAGGCCATGCGAGGCGAGCAGCCGCAGGCAGACGTTGATGGAGCGCTGGACGAGGGGGGCACAGGCGGCCTCCACGCGGGCGCGGGTGAGGACCACGTCCACGTCCACGGGGCCGTTGTCGGTCTCGAAGGCGCCGGGCACGAGGAGGGGCAGCTCGTCGGTGCGGGACAGCTCGATCTTCGCCTCCTCCACGGCGCGCTTCAGCTTGCGCAGGGAGGTGGCGTGACGCGGGTCGGCGCGGCGGATGTCGACGCCCTGGGTGCGGAGCAGCTCGGCGAGCACCTCGTCGACGATGGCCTGGTCGAAGTCTCGGCCGCCGAGGAAGTTGTCGCCGTCGTGGCCGACGACGCGGAGCAGCCCGTCACGGGTCTCGAGGAGGGAGACGTCGAAGGTGCCGCCGCCGAGGTCATAGACGAGCCAGCTGCCCTCGTCGGAATCGGCGCTCCAGCCGGCGGCGAGCGCGGAGGCGACGGGCTCCTGGATGAGCTCGACGCGGGAGAAGCCTGCGAGGCGTGCGGCCTCGGAGGTGGCGGCGCTCTGGGGGAGCTCGAAGAGGGCGGGGACGGAGATGACGGCGCAAGTGGGGGCCACGCCGAGTTGCTGTTCCACGTCCTTGCGGAGGGACTTGAGGACCTCGGCGGCGAGCTCCTCGGGCCTCTTGGAGAGCTTCGCGGCGGCGAACTCGAGGGCCTGGGAGGTGCCCATGAGGCGCTTGAACTCGGAGCGGGTGTTCTGGGGGTCCGAGTCGATGAGCCGGCGGGCGCGGTCTCCGACGGTGACGGCGCCGCGCGCGTCGATGCGCACCACGGAGGGCGTCAGGTTGGCGCCCTGGGCGTTGCGGATGAGCGTGAGCTTCTCGCCATCGAAGGCCGCCGCGGTGGAGTTGGTGGTGCCGAGATCGATGCCGATGTACAGCGGTGTGGCCATGATGGCGGCGGAGCATACATGGCGGCACCGGGCTGGTGCACCCGGGCTGGGTCTGATTCCGTTACCGCTTCGAGAGGATACGCCCTTTCCCGTCGATGGCGTACTCCGCGCCCGCGTCGGGCACGATGAATCCGGGAGCGCACTTCGACAGGTCCGGGGAGAGCAGCACGAAATAGAGATTCTCGTTGGCCTGTGTGACGACCGTTCGGTATATGTCCCAGCGCGCGAGACATTGGAACTCGGGACCGTCTTGGTCTTCTGCCTTGATGTGCGGTGGCAGGTAGTCGTTCATGGCAACAGCCAGGGCCTTCGTCATGGCTCCATTGAGGCGGACGCCACCTTCATATGTTTTTGGAAAATGGATTTGGGCTGCCTCCTCGGGAGGAGCCATCTCCGCCTTTTGATATTTGTGATACCCGAGTCGTTCGAGCAGCACGCAACCCGAAAGAGTCCAGGAGCACAGGAGTATGGAGGGGAGGAGGTATTTCATGTCATCCCATGTCGAGTGGAATAGGAAGCTCGATGGCTGATAGCGGATTGCTCAAGGGAGCCAGTCCTTGCCCTCATACAAGCGGATGTAGCCCATATCATCGTAAACCTCGCCAATGGGCATCCAGCTCCCCTTGCGCAAGGCCGAAACGATGCGGGTGGAATTGTTGTAGCTATAGGCCCGGCATTCGCCTGTCTTTTCCCTGAAGAAGACCATGAGTTGGCGGTCCCATACCTTTCCGGTTCCCGTGTCGAAAAATCTCACGGGTTTCCAATGCGCAGCCGCACTCAGGTCCCGTGCCGAGAACTCCCGGTTGTTCGGATGGGTATGTATTCCCCCGAGGAGAATGGCATTGGAGTGGGTTGGATCATTGAGGCTGTTGGGCAGGGTGCAGCTTTTGACGAGAGGATCCCAACTGCCTCGGATGTCGGAGAGATAGCTGAGGAAATACGCGTTCTCTTCCCGAGAGTGGTAGTACAGGGCGCAATACTCGAACCCATACGGCCCATTGGAGGCACCGGGTTGGCGGGTCATGATGTCGCAGGATTTTTCGGCCAACTCCTCCAACGTGTTGAAGGGACCCGCTAAAGGGCCATCCACTTGAAGGCGTCCGTCTGGCAGGCGTCGCACCCGGACATCGGGGTTGTTGCTGGCACAGCCCGGGGCGCTTCCGAGCAGTGGTAGCAGGAGCAGCCAACAACACTTGGTGCGCACTCCGCCTCCTTGAGCGTCGATACCTCTCGAGGAACGATCATCTTGTCCGGACGGATTTGGAGTCAAGGCTTCCACGATGTCAGTGCCTCGGACTACTCTGCACGTACTGCGTCAGCAGGGGGACCTGAGAATGGCCGAGGATTGGACGTACCTGGAACTGTCGGAGGCGGGTGGCGGCTCGCACAAGTTCTACGAGTTGAAGGTGGAGGGCAACTCCATCACCGTCCGCTACGGCCGCATCGGCGACAAGGGCCAGACGCAGGTCTCCGAGTACCCCTCTCCGGACAAGGCGCTCGCCGAGGCCCGGAAGAAGATCAACGAGAAGGTCCGCAAGGGCTACGCCCCCGCCGTCATGGGCCAGCGCCAGAAGCGCTCCGTCACCCGCCGGGAAATCACCAGCGGCCGCTCCAATGCGACTCAGGCCCCGCTCCTGTGGAAGTTCAACTCGGGAGACCGCGCCTTCGGCATCTTCGTGGACGACGCGCGCTGCTGGGTAGGCAACGAGAGCGGCTCCATCTACTCGGTGAACCACGAGGGCCAGACGCTCTCCCAGTTCCGCCTCGCCGATGGCGTGAAGTGCATCGTCGCCGATGACCGGTGGCTCTACGCCGGGTGCGACGACGGCCGCGTCTATGACCTCGGCGGCAAGGTGCCGCGCGTCGCGTACAACATCTCCGAGTCCGTGGACATCTACTGGCTGGACATCAAGGACGGTGTCCTCGGCGTGTCCGACGCGGGCGGCAAGCTCACCGCCATCAACCACGAGGACGAGTCCCAGTGGGAGAAGCAGAGCGTGGGCACCCACGGGTGGATGGTGCGCTGCGACGAGCTGGGCATGTACCACGGCCACGGGCGCGGCGTGACCATGTACGACTGGGAGGACGGCCGCGAAATCTGGCACCGCCCCACCCAGGGCAACGTCATGTTCGGCTGGCAGGAGGAGTCCTCGCTCTACGCCTGCACCAACCTGGGCTTCGTGCACCGCTTCACCAAGAAGGGCGATGTGGGCCACGTCATGAAGTGCGACGCGGCCGTGTTCTCCTGCGCCGCGGTGGATGACGGCCGCTACGTCTTCGCTGGCGACAACATGTCCAGCGTCTACTGCTTCAACGACAAGGGCGAGCGGCTCTGGAAGCTGTCCACCGGGTGCGGCTCGGCCTTCTCCATGCAGTTCTTCCAGGACCGGCTCTACCTCGTCACCACCGACGGCGTGCTCGCCTGCATCGACGCGAGCGAGAAGGCCATCCAGGCCGCCCAGTCCGGCTCGGTGCCGCAGGCCCGCAGCATCCAGGCTCCCAAGCCCGTGGCCGCCGTCCCCACCGGCACCATCGAGACGACGCGCGAGGCGGGCCGTGGCGTCGTCGTGGAGTGCTACCAGGACGGGCCGCAGCTGCGCGTGCGCGTGGTGTCCCCCGGCTACCACTCGGACTGGCACGTGCAATTCCCCAAGGACATCCGCGAGGCGGGCGGCCGTTACGTCGTAGAAGGGGTCCGCGAGTCCGCGCGCGGCGGTTTCTACCGCGCCTATGGCGACATCCGCAGACTGGTGAGCTGACGTGAAACTGCTCGAGCAGGTGGCGCTGCTCTTCCAGGAAGGGAAGAGCGACAAGGTGTACGAGGTGGACCTCCTGGAGGTCTCCCCCGGCCAGTGCGTGGTCAACTTCCGCTACGGGCGGAGGGGCACCGCGCTCAAGGACGGCTCGAAGACGCCCGTGCCCGTGCCCCAGGCCGAGGCCAGGCGCGTCTTCGACAAGCTCGTCCAGTCCAAGCTGGACTCGGGTTACGTGCGCGCTGGAGCCCCCGGCACGCCCGTGTCGCCACCCACGCCTCGGGCTCCCGCCGCCCCGCCTCCGAGCGTGGAGACTCCGGCCGGCCTGTCGCCCCGGGAGAGCGCCCTGCTGGCGCAGTTGCAGCAGGAGGCCAATGCCCGGCAGTGGTTCCGCCGCGCCAACGTGCAGGCCCAGTCCCGGCCCCTGGATCGCGTCGTCTGGCGCGTAGGCGAGCTGCGGCTGCGCGCCGCCGAGCCCCTGCTGCTGCCCCTGCTGGAGGGAGTCTCGCCCCTGCGGGCCTACACCGCCGCCGCCGCCCTGGGGCGCCTGGGCTCGGAGAAGTCCGTGTCCGCGCTCGGGAAGCTCCATGGGGACAGGGCCACGCCGGACATGGTGCGCCGCATGGCCACCGAGGCCCTGCTGCAGCTCTCCGACGAGGCCACCCGCGCCGACTTCCGCCGGGACGTGCTGAACAAGCTGAACTTCACACTGCGCGAGCCGGCCCTCGCCGGAGACGCCGAGGCCTTCGGCAAGGCGCTCGACGCGCACCTCGCCTCCGGGACGCAGGACGCGTTGAATGTCCTCGAGCCCCTGTACCTCGTGGACTCGGAGACGGTGCGGCCCGCCCTGCTGCGCGTGCTGCGCACCGTGCCCTTCACCGTGCCATCCGTGAAGGTGCTGCGCCACCTCTTCAAGGCCGCCGAGTACCGCCGCGACGGGGAAGTCTTCGGCCTCATCGCCTGGCGCTACGAGAAGGAGCGCACGCTCGGGAGCAGCCGGCCGCGCGCCTACACCCTGGAGACGCGCAAGTACCTCCGGCGCCGGGTGTGGCGCACGCTGCGCCGCCTGGGCGAGCTGGAGAGCCCGGACTTCGTGAAGATGGCGGTGGGTGTGCTGCTCGCCTTCAGCGACGCGGACGCCGCCAGCCCCCGCACCACGGGTCATGGCCGCTCCCTGCAGCAGTGGGACGCCTGGTGGCCCTATTGGGCCTTCAACCACCTGCTGTACCGCCACAGCCCGCGCTACGAGCCCGTGGAGAACCCGCTCCTCTTCCGCTGCAAGGGCTCCCATTACCCCGGAGCGCGGGCCCCCGAGGTCCGCGAGGAGGCCTTCCCCACGCTGTGGGAGCGCACCCCGGCGGGCCTCTTGCACCTGCTGGACGAGAGCCGGTGCGCCCCGGTGCACGACTTCGCTTCCCGCGCGCTGCGCGCCTGCCCGGACTTCCTCGCCCGGTTGGACGTGGATGCCGTGGCCATGCTGCTGGAGCGCCCCTACGAGTCCACCGCGCGCCTCGGCTTCGACCTGGCGTTGCAGCGGCTGGATGCGCGGCGCGAGCCCCGGGCCCTGCTGCTCGCGGTGGCGCGCTCCTCGTACGCCCCCGCCCGCCAGCAGGCCTTCCGTTGGATGGACGAGCTGCGCCATGTCCTCATCGAGGACTCCGGCTTCGTCGCCGGGCTGGCCACCGCTCGGCACGCGGACACCCGCGCCTATGCCGCCAACCTCGTGCGCGGCTCCGTGCTCTCCGAGCCGTCCCTGCGCACGCTCGTGGGCCGGCTGGTGGCCGCGCTGCTGTCCCTGAAGGCCCAGGAGGATGGCCCCATCGCCTCGGACGTGGCCCGCGTGGTGCTCGCCGCGCTGGGGCCCTCGTCCCGCGTGGTGGGGCTGGAGGTGGTGCGCGACCTGCTCGCCCATTCCGTGCCCGAGGTGCGGGAGCTGGGCGGCGAGCTGCTGCTGCGCCGCGACCTGCGCACCGAGCCCATTCCGGACGAGCTGCTCCTCCTGCTGGTGCAGTCCGAGCACGCGCCGCTCCGGGCCCTGGGGCTGCGGCTGCTCGCGCTCCTCTCCGAGTCCGAGGCCACGCTGCTCGCCCAGGAGACGCTCCTCATCCGCCTGGCCACCAGCCCCGTGCTGGACGTGCGCGTCGCGATGCGCCCGCTGCTCGGG
The DNA here is from genome assembly GCF_036277355.1 of Archangium sp. GTDB lineage: Bacteria > Myxococcota > Myxococcia > Myxococcales > Myxococcaceae > Archangium. The sequence goes on along the minus strand of NZ_DASUNC010000174.1, from coordinate 65,123 downwards.
AGGCTCGTGGCCGTGAGCCCCGCCGCGGGCGCCCGGGCCGTGGAGACCCTGCTGGCCGCGCTGCTGCGCCGCCGCCTGCCGGAGGGCATTCCGGCTCACATCTCCGCGCTCCTCTCCGGAGAGCTCGCCCCCGCGCTCGCCGCGCTGCCGGTGGAGACGGCGTGGCGGCTGCTCGACTCCGAGGACGGGGATGCGCAGACGGTGGGCGCTGCGCTGCTCGCCCGCCATGGCGCGGTGCTGGCGGTGGACGTGCCGCGCGCGGTGAAGCTCGCCGGGCATGACGTGGTGGCGGTGCGCGAGTGGGCGTGGCGCTGGCTGGAGTCCCATGTCCCCGAGGTGCGCGCGGAGCTGGCCACGGCGGTGGGCCTGCTGGACTCGCGCTGGGACGATGCCCGGGCCTTCGGCTTCCGCTACTTCCGCGAGCGCTTCGCCCCGGAGGACTTCTCCCTGGAGGTGCTCGTCTCCGTGGCGGACAGCATCCGCGAGGACGTGCGGGCCTTCGGGCGGGAGATGCTCACGCGCTCCTTCCGCGAGGAGGACGGGCCCGAGCTGCTCCTGCGCCTGTCCGAGCACCCCGCGCCTTCCGTGCAGCTCTTCGCCACCACGTACCTGGACCGTTTCGCCACCGGGAAGCCGGCCCTGGTGGAGCAGCTGGCGCCGTACTTCATCCGCGTGTTGAGCCAGGTGAACAAGGGCCGCGTCGCGCGCCAGCGTGTGCTGGGCTTCCTCATGCGCGAGGGCCGTGGCTCCGAGGCCAGTGGCCGCGTGGCCCTGGAGGTGCTGCACCGGATGTCAGCCACCATCGCGATAGAGCATCGTGCCGCGGCGCTGGAGGCCATGCTCTCCATCTCCAAGGCGCAGCCGTCGCTCCCCATGCCCTTCGTCATCCGCCCGGTGGAGGTCCGCCGTGCAGTTTGAGTACTCCTACGCGGGCAGCACCACGGTCCAGAACCGGGGAGACAGCACCGCGCTGTCCTTCTCGCCGGACGTGAAGCGGCCGCCCACCTTCTTCTCCGGCGAGCTGCGCCAGAACGTGGCCTTCCGCGAGGCCATCTCCGCCCTCCACGACGTGGTGGTGTCGGACCTGCGCTTCAAGCCCAAGGACAAGACGGCCTACAAGCTGTGGGCGGCGCAGCAGGAGCAGGTGGACCTGGCCGCCATCGCCGCGCAGCGCCAGTCGGTGGCCAGCCGCCTCAAGGCCCTGCGCGAGGAGCTCACCGCGCTGGAGCAGGACAGCTCGCGCCGCATGGCCCCCTTCTACGAGGCCCGCGCGCGCTACTTCCGCTATCTCTACGAGAAGAACCGCGACTTCTGGTTCGTGTTGGATCCCGTCATCACCGTCCACCCGGACGAGTGCTTCTTCGAGTGCTTCAGCCAGGACGAGTCCAGCTACGGCCGGCTCGGCGCCAGCTACGAGGTGTTCCAGAACGTCGGCGAGTTCTCCTGCGGCACCACCAACATCGACTACTCCTCGCCGCTGTACGACGAGTTCCAGAAGATCCGCTCCTACAAGCGCACGCGCTTCGAGGTGGACCCGAGCGGCTTCACCACGCAGACGGGCACGGACACGGCGTACAAGGAGGTGAAGATCGACCTCCCGGACTCGTGGGTGCGCGGCTTCCTGCAGGTGAGCTCGGCGATGGCGCTGCCGGCGGTGCGCTTCTCGCTGCACCCCATGGACGTGCACAACTTCCTCTTCATCCTCGAGCGGCACAAGGAGAAGAAGGGGCCGCGCTCCATGCGCTACGTGCTGGCGCCGGGGCAGCCGGTGAAGGTGGTGTTCGAGCCGTGGGGCACGGAGGTGGTGTGCCGGCGCTCGGTGTACGAGGGCGAGGGCACGCACGACATCCGCGTGTGGGGCCGCCGCCGCCTGGGCGTGCTGGAGCGGCTCATCCCCGTGGCGAAGCGCTTCACCGTGCACCTGCTGGGCACGGGGCTTCCGTCCTTCTACGTGGCGGACCTGGGGGACCTGTCCTTCACCCTGGGCCTGTCCGGCTGGACGGCCAATGACTGGTCCACCTCGGGCAACTTCGATTTGCTGGCGCCGCGCGGGCAGGTGGACGAGTTCACCCGCCGCCGCGTCTTCGACGCCCTCAAGGAGACGTGGTCCGCGAAGCCCGAGGCGCTGGCCTCGAAGCTGGGGCTGGAGCGGGGGGCGGTATTGGGCGCGCTGTCGGCGTGGACGCAGGCGGGGCGGGCCATCTGGGATTTGAACAAGGGCGTGTACCGGGCACGCGAGCTGAGCCGCGAGCCCCTGCCCCTGGACACGCTGCGCTTCTCCAACGAGCGCGAGGAGCGCGCCACGCGCTTCCTGGACGCCCGGGCGGTGGACGTGAAGGCCCGGCCCGGGGCGGATGGCTCGCTGGAGCTGAGCGGCACGGTGAAGGAGGGCGCGAAGGTGCTTCGTCCCTCTTTGCGGCTCGACGCGGACCAGCGTATGGTTTTCGGCGAGTGCACGTGCAACTTCTTCCAGCAGAACAAGTTGTTCCGGGGGCCGTGCGAGCACCTGCTCGCGCTGCGGCTCCAGCACTCACGGGTGTCTCGCACATGAGAAAGGGGAGGGTTCGCGCACGCGGCGGTCAGGGGGCAGTCCCTTGCAATCCGGACGGTGTTTCGCCGTCCATGCGTCCTGGCCTGTCATGCATCACTGGCCCGCTCTTCACTGTGCGGTACCTCCCTCCCTGTGGCGGCAGCGCTGTCGACCTCGTTGGTCCTGCGCGCCACAGGGAGGGGGTACCGCTTGAGTTGAGACGGTCCAGTCCCGAGAGCAGTACGAAGGCGCTCTCTGACCGCCGCGTGGACGGACTCTCCCCTTCTCATCAGGCCCACCATGTCCTCCCAGCCTCCGCGTAACCGGCAGGAGCTGTACGACCGCATCCGCGCCGGCTCCAAGGACGAGGTCGTCCTGGAGGAGATGATTCGCCTGGGCTTCTGGCCGGCGCGCAGCGAGCGCCCCGGGGACCCGGTGGACGTGGTGCGCCGCCGCAACGAGCTGCAGGCGGAGCTGCGCGCGCTCACCACCGAGCAGAGCCGCCTGGGCAACCTGGAGGCGATGAAGCGCGAGCTGCGCAAGCGGCGGCTGGAGGAGAGCCGGCGCAAGCAGCGGGAGACGAAGGAGCGGCGCGAGCGCGAGCGGCTGGCGCGGGCCGCGGCCTGGAAGGAGCGCAAGGGCAAGGAGCTGCTCTTCCTGGGCCGGGGCGTGTCCGGCGGCCTGAGCGAGCGCACTCCGGACGAAGCGAAGCTCACGCGCCTGGGGCTGCCCGTGCTGGCCACGCCGGAGGTACTGGCGCAGGCGCTCGGGTCGAGCGTGGGGAAGCTCCGCGCGCTGTGCTTCACGCGCACCGCGTCCACCACCAGCCACTACGTGCGCTTCCAGCTGCCCAAGAAGACGGGCGGCACCCGGCTCATCTCCGCGCCCCTGCCGCGCCTCAAGGCGGCGCAGGCCTGGGTGCTGGAGAACATCCTCGAGAAGGTGCCCGTGCACGACGCCGCCCACGGCTTCCGCGCGGGACGCTCCATCGTCACCAATGCCCGGCCCCACGTGGGCGCGGGCGTGGTGGTGAACCTGGACCTGAAGGACTTCTTCCCCTCGGTGCTGTACCCGCGGGTGAAGGGCGTCTTCGCGAAGCTCGGCTACAGCGAGGCCACCGCCACGGTGCTGGCCCTGCTGTGCACCGAGCCGGACGTGGAAGAGGTGGAGCTGGACGGGCAGCGCTTCTTCGTCTCGCAGGGCGGACGGCGGTTGCCCCAGGGCGCGCCGACGTCGCCCGCGCTGACGAACATCCTGTGCCGGCGGTTGGATCGCAGGCTCTCCGGCGCGGCGCGCAAGCTGGGCTTCGTCTACACGCGCTACGCGGATGACCTCACCTTCTCCGCCCCCGGGCCCGGGCCGCACGATGCCGGCGAGCTGCTGCGCTTCGTCCGCTGGCTGGTGCGCGAGGAGGACTTCACCCCGCACCCCGACAAGACGCGCGTGCTGCGCCGCGGCCGGCAGCAGGAGGTGACGGGCGTCGTCGTCAACGACAAGCCCGGCGTGGACCGCGAGACGCTCAAGCGCTTCCGCGCCTTGCTGCACCAGCTCGAGAAGAGCGGGCCCGAGGGCAAGCGCTGGGGCAACGGCGGGGATGTCATCGCCTCCGCCGTGGGCTACGCCAACTACGTGGCCATGGTGGACCCCGTGAAGGGCAAGGCGTTGCAGCAGAAGGCCCGCGCCCTGGAGGCCCGCTACGGGCGCCGTCCCTTGCCGCCGCCGCGTGGGAAGGGGACGAAGGGGGCGGCACAGGCCGGGAGCTCCGCGCCCGCGTCCTCTACGGCTCCGGCCCAGGCTCCCGAGACTCCGGCGGCGGCTCCCCCGGCTCCGGCCACCCCGGACAGCGGGCAGAAGCCCACCGAGCCGCCGAAGAAGAAGTGGTGGAAGCTGTTCTGAGCCGGGACTCGCGGTAGGGTCCCGCGCGTGAATCAAGAAGTCGTCGATACGGACATCGTCATCCTGGTGGTGGGCGCGGTGCTGGCGCTCGGGGTCCTCTACTGGCTCCTCACTGGCAACGAGGCCAGCCGCCTGAAGGACGCGTACTTCCGCAGCGTCCACCTCCCGCGGGCCCAGGCCGAGGAGTCCCTCGCGCGCCACCTGGCACGTCTCCAGGAGAAGCACCCCGGCAAGTCCGAGGCCTGGTACCTCCGCCGCGTCCTCGCCGACCTGCAGCGCGACCGGCGATAGCCCGCGCGCCTCGCCCTCCGGGGCTTGTCAGGTTCCGGGTGGGGATGGTGTTATGTGTACACCATGTGTTCGTGCAAAAAGAAGCGGCCTGGACCGCTGAGGAACAGCGGTTCCAGGCCGGGCTCGTGAGGCGCTGAGATGGGGGGGAACCCGAGGCCTCGATACCCTCACCCCGACCCTCTCCCGAGGGGAGAGGGAGGGTTCTCGCGATAGGGGTTTCGCGGGAGGGTTCTTGTGGTGCTGGGCGGGGGTTAGCGCGTGCCCGTCGCCGCGCAGCGCTGCATCATGCTCTCGAGGTCCTGCCGCGTCTGCGCCAGCTGCTCGCGCCGCATGTCCTGGCGCAGCGCGTTCGACAGCGAGCGCGACAGCGTCCGGACGATGGTCAGCTCATCCGACGACCACCGCCGCTCCTTCTGGCAGTCGTCCAGCCGCAGGAAACCCCACCACTGGCCGTTGATGTTGCCCACGTTGATGGGGCTCAGCAGCACCGACTGCACCCCCTGCGCCTCCAGGTTCACCTGCAGCGGCCCCTGGATGTTGCGCACCAGGTCCCAGACCGGCTGCCCGCGCGAGAGCACCTCCACCCAACCCGACATCTGATCCTTCAGCGGGAACGTCTGGATGAGCGGCGTCATCGGCGCCGAGCCCCACGCGTGCCGCAGCGGCGCCAGGCGCTTGCCCGGCATCGTCGCCGTGCTGTTCTCGTACACCACCGCCCGGTCCACCCCGATGGCCTTGCCCACCATCTCGATGGCCGACATCACCGCCTGGCCAGAGAATCCGTGCTCCACCAGCAGCTTCGAGGCCTCGGTCACCTTCGTGAATGCTTCGAGCGACATCGCATCCTCCGTTCCGAGGGGGGTATCCCGGACTTGAAACAGGAAAACAGGACTGAGCCGACTTCTCAGTGACTCATGAGTTCATTGAACATCAAGTAGGTTCTGGCTGTCAAGCATATCTGGATTTTGCCAGCTCTTCTGGAATTCAGCGGGGGAGCACGCCCCCCACGACGCGCTTCACCGTCCGCCCCGCGGGGATCGTGTCACCCGGGTTGAGTCCATTGACGGTGGCCAGCTCCTCCAAGGGGAGGGTGGAGGGGTGGCGGGCGTTGAACTGCTCCAGGGTCATCGGCTCGCCGGGCGTCACCAGCTCGATGCGCGCCGGCTGCACGCCGAGCACCGCCGGGTCATTCAGCTCGCGGAAGCTGGAGAGGGTGGCGCGGAAGGCCGGCTCATGGGTGGCGAGCTGGCCGGCCGCCGTGTAGCCGATGAGCTGCCAGGTGCTGCCGCCATGGGAGACGAAGGCCGTCACCCCCTGGAGGACGCCCTGCTCCGTGCGGGCCTCGAAGTAGCGCGAGAGCGGGGGCAGGCCCACGGGGGCCACGGGGAGCGGCTGCACGGCCTGGTTCGCGAAGAACTGTTGCAGGGCCTGCTCGGGAGGGACGTTGCCCACCACGGCGAGCCCCACGAGGGCGTCCTGCTGCGGGCTGACGGCGAGCACCGCCTGCGTCTGGTTGGACATCCGCCAGCCCGGGGGGAAGTCCAGCTGGAAGCGCAGCTCCGGGTGGAGGAAGCGCGACCCCTGGAAGAAGCCCTGCCGCGGGTTCTCTCCGTAGGGCATGCCCTGGAGCAGGCGCAGGAAGGGCTCGCGCTCCACCCGGAGCGTGGCGGTGTCCAGGTTCAGCGTGGCCAGGCGCCGCCGCGTCTCCTTCAGACGGTCCTCCGGGTTGGGGTGCGTGGCCAGCCACGTGGGGAGCCGGCTGCCCTCGGCGCCGCTCACGCGCGAGAGCATCTGGAAGAGGCCCACCATCTCGCGTGGGTCGTAGCGCTCCTCCAGCATGTAGCGCAGGCCCAGCTCGTCGGCCTGGGTCTCCGCGTCCCGCCCGTACTTGAGCAGCATCAGCTGCAGACCGGCCGAGGCGAGCCCGCCGTACCGGGCCAGGTCCGGCACCAGCACCGTGCCCAGCCCCAGGCCCAGCTGCGAGAGCTGCGCCCGCGTTATCTGCGAGGCCGAGTGCCGCGCCGTGACGTGGCCGATCTCGTGTCCCAGCACCGCCGCCAGCTCCGCCTCGGAGTTGAGGTGGGTGAGGATGCCGCGCGTCACGAAGATGGGGCCGCCCGGCAGGGCGAAGGCGTTCACCGTGGGATCGTCCAGCACCTGGAAGCTCCAGGGCAGCTGCGGCCGCTCCGACTTCGCCGCGAGGCTCCTGCCCACCCGGGCCACGTACTCCTGCGCCGCGGGGTCCGGCAGCAGCCCGATGGACTGCCGCGCGTCCTGGGCCCCTTGTTTGCCAATCTCGATTTCGTCCTGCGTGGACACGAGGGACAACTGCCGTTTGCCGGTGACGGGGTTGCGCACACACGCGGCCAGGGCGAGCAACAGACACGGGAAGAGAAGTCGTCGGGACATGTTCCAGGGCGGATACGTCTGGCGTCCGGCGCCCACCAGTCCCACCCGCGGCGGGAGGTGGATGGTGGACAGAGGCGCGCATCGGAGGGCCCGGCTCGGTTAGCCTCTGGTCATCCGGCGCCCGCCGCCAGGCCCGGACAGGAGGTCCCGACGGATGGAGAGCCTGGAGTCACGCCTGGAGCTGCTGGAGCGCCGCTGCCGCCGCCTGCAATCCGTCACCCTGGCCGCGCTCGCGCTCGGGGCGCTCGGTGTGGGCGTGGCCGTGCTGCGCCCCGTGGGGGCCTCGACGGGCGGGGAGCTGGTGGCCTCGCGCCTCACCCTCATGGACAGCCAGGGCCGCACCCGCGCCACGCTCTCGGCCCAGGAGGGCGGTGAGGGCGGGCTGGTGCTGCACGACACCCAGGGCCATCCCCGTGCCCTGCTCGGCGTGGACGCCAGCGGCTCGCCCCGGCTGCGCTTCGCCACCGCCGAGGGCTCCATGCTCGCCGAGCTCACCGTGTACTCGGACGAGGCCCCGCGCCTCGTGCTCGGCAATAACGGTGGCTCCGAGTTCTTCTCCGTGGGCCTGATGCCCGATGGCTCCTCGCGCCTGGAGCTCGCGGACGAGGACGGGCGCCCGCGGGCCATTCTCGGGGCCGACGAGCACGGTGCTCCCGGGCTGCTGCTCGTGGACCGCAAGGGCCAGCCCCGCGCCTCGCTGCGCGTGTCTCCCAAGGACGACGCGAGCCTGGTGCTCGAGGGACAGGACGGCCAGGTGTTCCGCGCTCCGTCCTCCGTCCAGTAGTCCTCACGAGGGGCGCAGGCAGGCAGGCGGGCACGGCGCTTCGCGAGGGCTTCCCCGGCCCGGCGTCGTCCCTACCTTCCCACGGTCATGGAATCGCCACCGATGGAAGCAGAGGGCTGGGAGACTCCTGACCACCGCAACCGCCAGCATGAGATGCGTGGTCCCATGGCGCTGCCGCCCGGCCTGGGGGCTTTCAATCATGCGCTCTATCAGTCCACCCGCGTGCGGCTCGAGCCGGGCCACCGCGTGGAGCTGGTGGAGAACGGCGCCATCTTCGACGAAATCGTCGAGGCCATCCGCCAGGCCACCGAGTCGGTCCACATCCTCGTGTTCATCTGGCGGCCCAGCGAGCCGTCCAATCGCATCGTGGAGGCGCTGTGTGAGCGCGCGCGTGCCGGAGTCGCCTGCCGCGTCATCGTGGACCCCGTGGGCAGCGAGGAGGTCCGCGGCGAGCACGACTTCGATCCCATGGTGGAGTGGCGGCTGCGCGAGGGCGGCGTCGAGGTCCACTACTTCCGGCCGCTCTCGGGGCGGTGGCTCGGCCGGCTCTTCGGGCGGACGCACCACAAGCTCGTCCTCATCGACGGGAAGGTGGGCTTCACCGGGGGCTTCGGCATCTGGAAGTCCTGGCAGGGCCAGGGAGACAGTCCCGAGGAGTGGCGCGACACCAACGTGCGCGTGGAGGGCCCCGCGGTGCGCGACATGCAGATCGCCTTCGCGCGCTCGTGGCAGGAGTGTGGCGGCGCGCTGCTCCCGGAGCGCTGCTTCCCCGAGCCGTCCGGCGAGGGCGAGGGCGATACCTGCGCGGGCTTCGTGGAGAGCATCGGCGCCTCCGGCATCTCCGAGGCCGAGCGCATGCTGCGCATGGTGTTCGCCGAGGCGCGCGAGCGGCTGTGGATCGCCAACGCGTACTTCACCCCGCCCAAGGCCATCCTCGAGCAGCTGCTGGAGAAGCGGAAGCAGGGCGTGGACGTGCGGGTGCTCGCGGCCGGGCCCGTGCACGACTGGCGCATCGTCCGCGCCTCGCAGCGCGCCACCTACGAGCGGATGCTGAAGGGCGGCGTGCGCATGTGGGAGTACCAGCCCTCCATGATGCACTCCAAGACGGTGCTCGTGGACGACTGGCTGACCGTGGTGGGCTCCACCAACCTGGACGCGCTGTCGCTGCACCGCATGCGCGAGGGCTCGCTGGTGGTGGCCGACCGGAGGCTCGCCGCGAAGCTGGCGCGGTGCTGGGCGCGGGACCTGGCGCACTCGAAGGAGGTGACGCTCGCGAGCGGTGGGCGCACCAACCCATGGCGGCGCTTCGCACGGCGGGTGACGCAGCTGCTCGCCGTGGACCGTTGAGGCTCCGTGAGGCCGGCGGCCTCAGCGCGCGCGTGCGGATGGACAGGAGGCAGCCCACGAGCTGCTCGAAGAGGCTCGCATGGCCGCGCTCCGCCAGCTCGAACATGGCGGCGTCCGCGAAACCCCGGATGGACTCGCGCACCCGCGCGAGCACCACACCGAGGTCGAAAGGCTCCTTGTCCGCTCGGGAAGGAGCCTCCGGGGCTGCGCGGGCCGTCCGTCCGCTGCGGCTCGCCGGGGCCCGGAGACTACGGGGAGCCCGCTTTCGAGCTGCCGGGGGCATGGATCTTCCGGGTGTCTTCCTTACCCGGCTTGTTGGGGCCGCCGTGGGTGCCGAACTCGCCCGCGTTGCGGTGCTTGGGGTACTCCTCGTCATCCCGGCGCTCGCGGCCCTGACCCGAGACGTCACCCGAGTCCACCTTCGGGTTCCGCTTCTCCTGGTCCTCGCTGGCCTGCAGCTTTCCCTTGTCCTGGTCCTGTGCCATCCGGGCACCTCCTGTTCCCGGTGAACATGGGGATGCCCCGTGGGGCTGGCCGCCGCGTACTGCCGCTCCGCCGGGCGAGCGGCCCGGCGAGCGTCCCGTCAGTAGTTCACCTGGACCTGGATGCGCGTCACGTGCCCCTGCTCCTGCTCGTAGGGCGCGCGCGAGGAGGTGCGGTCCGCGAGGACGTAGGCGCCCGTGACCTCCAGGGCCTTGAGGATCTGCCACTCCACGCCCAGCTCCAGCTCGCGCACGTCGTAGCGGGGGGCGTTCGTCTCGGCCTTCTTGCCGCCCTGGAAGAGGGTGCCTCGCACGTAGGGGAGGATCGAGACGCCGAGCACGTTGTCCAGCCGGTACATGAGCTGCGCGTAGCCACCGTGCAGCGGGCGGCTGGAGACGACGGTGTTCTCGGCGCCCTCGCCGAGGGACGGGCCGCGGCCCACGTTGTACTCGGCGACGAAGCCGATGGGCTGCGGGTAGATGACGAGGGTGGCGGCCGCGCGGGCATCCACCATGTCGTTTCCACCCCGGATGGAGTACCCGGTGCCCGTGGCGACGTTGAAGCGGCCGTAGTAGCCCTGCACGCCGGCCTCGACGTACTGCTTGCCGAACAGGAAGGGCCAGGTGAAGCGGGCCACGGCGTGCAGGTTGTCGTTGCGCTCGGGGCGGTTGGCGCCCTGGCCGTTGAAGACGCCGAAGCCCACCACGCCATAGTCGCCCGAGCCCTTGAGCTTGCTGTTGGCCAGGTCGGCGAAGCGCTGGCGGATCTCCTCGGGCGCCCAGTAGAAGAACAGGCCCAGCTCGCGCTCGTCCCGGAACGCGCTGTTGATGGCGTCGTTGCGGTCGAAGGGGGCGCGGTTCGAGCTCGACTGGAGGTTCTCGAAGCCGTACGGCACCTTGGACTGGCCCACGCGCAGCCGGAACTCCTTCTTCGCGTCGAGGAAGATGTCGGCGTACCAGTCCCGCAGGATGGCCACGTGGAGCTGCTCGCCGATGACCGAGGCGAAGTCGGGCTGCAGGTAGACGGAGACGCGCTCGTGGACGTCACCGAAGATGATGAGCCGCGCCCGCCGGATGCCGAAGCCCTGGTTCTTCCCGAGGAAGCGGTCGCCCTGCTCGTTGATGAGGTCGTCGTTGCGCTGGAAGCTCGGGAGCCGGTTGTAGCGGAACTGCGTGTAGCCCCGGATCTTCAACCGCTCGTACCAGGGCGTCTCCTTCTCCTTCTCCTTCTTGGCCTCGGGAGGCAGAGCGGCTTCGGGAGCCGGCGTGGGCGTGGCCTCGGGCGCGGGCTCGGCGGCGGGAGGCGGGGAGGCCTGCTCCTGCTGGGCCAGCGACAGGGGAGACAGCAGCAGGGTGGCGCCCGACAGCAGGGCCTGGAAGACGGGGCGGTAGGAAGAAGACATGGGGGCTTGAATGCTTCCGTGCCTGCGGGAGCGGAAGCGCTCCCAGGCGGTTGTGACGGGCTCGGTACCGAATTGGACGGGAGAGTGCAATTCGGAGAACGGCTGTTGCAGGGACGTCACATGGGTGCCTTCTTCGCGTTGCAAGAGTGCGGACACCAGGAGGAAACAACGGTGATACAGCGAAGACTGGGGCGGTCGGACATCGAGATCTCCGCCATTGGATTGGGGTGCTGGCAGTTCTCCGAGGGCTCTGGCCTGGCGGGTGGTTTCTGGGAGGCCCTGCCCACGCAGACGGTGGAGGAGATCGTCGACGCGTCCCTGCGCGGAGGCATCAACTGGTTCGACACCGCCGAGGCCTACGGGGATGGCCGCTCGGAACGGGCGCTCGCCAACGCCCTCACGCGGCTGGGGAAGAAGCCCGGTGACGTCGTCGTCGCCACGAAGTGGTTTCCGTATCCGTTCCGCGGTGCCTCCAGCATCGTGAACACGATTGGCGACCGGCTCACGCACCTGAGCCCCTTCGGCATCGACCTGCATCAGATCCACCAGCCCTACACGCTCGCCTCGGTCGCGGCCCAGGCCAACGCGATGGCGGACCTGGTGCAGGCGGGGAAGATCCGCACCGTGGGGGTGAGCAACTTCTCCGCGAAGCGGATGCGCGCGTTCCACGAGGTGCTGGCGCGCCGGGGCGTTCCGCTCGTGTCCAATCAGATGCAGTACAGCCTGCTGGACCGGCGCATCGAGTCGAACGGAGTGCTCGCCGCGGCGAAGGAGCTCGGCATCACCCTCATCGCGTACTCGCCGCTCGCCCAGGGCCTGCTGTCGGGCAAGTTCCACGAGGACCCGACGCTCATCAAGAACCGCGTGGGCCCGCGCAAGTTCCTGCCGAACTTCCGCGCCAAGGGGCTCGAGCGCAGCCGCCCGCTCATCGAGGAGCTGCGGAAGATCGCCACGGCCCATGGCGTGACACCCTCGCAGGTGGCCCTCAACTGGTTGATCCACTTCCACGGGGAGTCGGTGGTGGTCATCCCGGGGGCGACGAAGCGGCGCCACGCCGAGGAGAACGTCGGGGCAGGGGAATTCACCCTCTCGCCGGACGAGCTGCGCCGCATCGACGAGCTGTCGCGGCAGTTCCTCTGAGAGGGCGAGCGCCTGGAATCCGGGCCCGGCTTCCCCGGGGTTGCCACGATGCCTACCCTGTGTGCGTGCTTGATGGCGTGAATGACAGGGAGCGGGCAGGCGACCCCATGGGAAACCCGGAGGGGAACGCGGAGCGGGAGCTCATTCGACGGCTGGAGGCGCGCTTCCGGCGGATGACCGAGACGCTCTACGACACGAGCGTTCCTCCCCAGGTGCTGGATGACGAGGTCATGCCCTTCATCGGGGAGGACATCACCTTCAAGGATCCCTGGCAGCAGGGGACCGGCCGGGAGATCTACCGGCGCGGCGCGGCCGGCTTCCACTGCATGTTCTCCTTCGACTTCGACATCTTCCAGCTCAACGTGCAGCTGGAGGAGGGCCTCCGGGGAGGCCGGGCCATCGTCGATGGGATCATGAACCTGAGGCAGTTCAGCTGGCTGTACACGTACCCGCTGCGGACGATCCTCGTCTACGACTTCTCCCTCGTGGGCTCCACGGTGGAGGAGCTGAAGCCCGTGGTCCACACGCACGAGGAGATGTGGAGCCTGGGCGACATGATCGCCGCCGTGCCCGGCGTGGGCCGGTTCTACGAGAACGTCTTCCGCAAGGGCTTCAGCCAAGGCTTCCTGGCGGCCTCGGCGCTCTGCCGCCGCATCCGGGGGGCCGCGGCGACGCGGGGGTAGGGCGGCTCAGCGCAGCTCGAGCGCGTACCAGCGATCGCAGCCGAAGTGGCCCGTGGCGCCCATGGGCGCGCGGAGCGGCTGGAAGCCCAGGCGCTGGTAGAGCTTCTGCGCCTGCTTCATCCCCTCGAGCGTCTCCAGGTAGCACGTGCGGTAGCCCGCCTCCTTCGCGAACGCGAGGCACTGGCGCAGCAGCCGCTCGCCCACGCCACGTCCGCGCACCTCGGGCAGGAAGTACATCTTCCGCAGCTCGCAGACGCCGGGCTCGCCGCCGTCCAGGGGCGCGATGCCGCCTCCGCCCAGCACGCGGCCGGCCTCGTCCTCCACCACCCAGTAGGCGCTCCCCGGGCGCGCGTAGGCCGCGCTCATGCCGTTCACCTCGGGGTCGTGGATGGCGAAACCCGGGCCGCTCGCGCCGAACTCGGGCATGACCTGGCGGATGATCGCCGCCACCGCCGCGTCGTCTCGCGGCTCGATGGGGCGCAGCTTCAGTTCCGTGCTCATGGGAGTCCCAACGTTCCACAGCCTCCGCCCCGAGGCCAGCGCCCAGAGGCACTCTGGCGGCTCATACCCCGGGTGTGTGCGCCCGCGGGGCGGAGTAGGGGAGATGACAGCTGCGCATGGCCCGCCGCGTCAGCGGTTCGGTGAGGTGGATTTCCCACCCGGGGCGCCCCTATACACCCGCCCGGGAAGTCCCTCCCGGAGACAGTGCACATGGCCAACAAGGTCAAGGCAGTCCTCATCGGCGGTACCGGTTACGGCGGAGCCGAGATCCTCCGCCGGCTCCTTTTCAACCCCAACGTGGACGTGGTCCGCGTCACGGCGGTGGACAACATCGGCAAGAAGGTGGGCGACGTCCACTTCAACCTCGCCGGGCTCACCGACCTCAGCTTCCAGGAGATGCCCCCCGCCCAGGCCGTGGCCGGCGCGGACGTGGCCTTCCTGGCCATGCCCCACAAGACCACCGCCAAGGTGGTGCTGGACATCCTCGACACGGGCGTGCGCATCGTGGACCTGTCGGGCGACTTCCGCCTGCGCGACGCGGCCGCCTACGCGAAGTACTACGGCGTGGACCACCCGGCGCCGCAGATGCTCACCGACGGCTCCTTCACCTACGGCATGCCCGAGCTCAACCGCGAGGCCATCCGCAAGGCGCGCTACATCGCCAGCCCCGGTTGCTTCGCCACCACCATCGCGCTCGGCCTGCTGCCGCTCGCCAAGGCCGGCCTGCTCACCGGCCCCATCCACACCGTGGCGGCCACCGGCTCCTCGGGCAGCGGCGCCAACCCGCAGATTACGACGCACCATCCGCTGCGCGCGGCGAATCTGCGTACGTACAAGCCGCTCGAGCACCAGCACATCCCGGAGATTCTGCAGACGCTGCGCATCGCGGGCGGCAAGGAGGACATGTCGCTGGAGTTCGTGCCCGTGTCGGCTCCGCTGCCGCGCGGCATCTTCTCCACCTCGTTCGCCGAGGTGCCCGCCTCCGTCACGCAGGAGCAGCTCACCGCCGCGTGGAAGACGGCGTATGGCAACGAGCCCTTCATCCGGATTGTCGGCGGTGGCCGTCAGCCCGAGGTGGTGGGCGTGTCCGGCAGCAACTACGTGGAGGTGGGCTTCACGCTCGGCCCCGTGACGGGCAACACCCGGCGCGTGGTGTGCTTCTCGGCGCTCGACAACCTGGTGAAGGGCGGCGCGGGCCAGGCCATCCAGAGCTTCAACCTCATGATGGGCTGGGACGAGCGCCTCACGCTCGCCGAGCCGGGGCTGTGGCCGTGAGCGGGCTCTCCGGCTTCCGCGGGCGCTGGTTCGTCGTGAAGATTGGCGGCGAGCTGGCCATGGACAAGCCGAAGCTCGCCGCGAGCGTGGGCGCCGCCGTGCGCGCCTTCCTCGACGCGGGCGTCCGCGTGGCCGTCATCCACGGTGGTGGGCCCCAGGCCACGGAGATGCAGAAGCGGCTCGGTCTGCAGCCGAAGATGGTGGCGGGCCGGCGCTACACGGACGAGGCCACCCTCGAGGTGATGAAGATGACGCTCGCGGGCCAGGTGTCCGTGGACGTGGCCTCGGCCTTCCGCATCGCGGGCGTGCCCGCGCTGTGCACCACGGGCATGTCCGCCGGGCTCATCGACGCGAAGCGCCGGCCTCCCAAGGTGATGAGCGGCGCGGGCCCGGATCCGGTGGACCTGGGACTCGTGGGCGATGTCACGGGCGTGAACACCGAGGCCTTCCAGCGCATCTCGGACGCGGGCTTCGTGCCGGTGCTCGGCTCGCTGTCGGGTGATGCGCAGGGCAATGTGTTCAACGTCAACGCGGACACGGTGGCCACCCGAGTGGCCGCGAAGCTCGGGGCGGCGAAGCTGTTCCTCGTGTCCAACGTGCCCGGCGTGCTCGCCAACAAGGACGATCCGTCCACCCGGCTGCCCACGCTGACTCCCGCCGAGGCCCGCGCGAAGATTGCCTCGGGCGTGATTCAGGGCGGCATGATTCCCAAGGTGGAGGAGAGCCTGGAGATGCTGGAGGAGGGCATCGAGGCCATCCACATCGTGGGCATCTCGCCCAACGACGCCGTGCTGCGCGAGGCCGAGAAGGCCGGCAGCCAGGGCACCGCGTTCCTGCGCGGATAGTGGAGGGGCGCGCCCGTGCCCCGTGTGCGGAGGATGCACCGGGGCGCGGGGGTGTTTTCATGGCCTACGGCCACTCGAGTGCCTCTGGAGCTTCCTCGAAAAGTGCACGGAGCTCGTCAACTGTCTGGCGCTGTCTCTGCATCTCTCGCCAGACGGTGATGTGGGTAGAACGCTCAATCGAGCGGCGTAGCCGCTTGAGTGTCTCTGCGTCACAATTCGCGCGTTTCTTGGCGACGTACTTCTCGAATCGAACGAGGTAATCGTCATAGGCGTTGCGGCGTGCCTCCACGAGTTCATCGCGCTCGTTCAGTCCCAGCCAGTCGAGCGTTAGATCGGCTCGGTCATATTCAGGTGTCCCTTCTGGGTGGATCGGCTTGAATCGAAAGGTGCCGCGTAAATCCAGCCATAGGTAATCCATGGGCTCGTCACGTCGGGGATCGAGCAATACAGACGGTTCGCTCTCTGGATCACTGTCGGTTCGGACGAGCTCGAGAACCTTTCCGTTAGCGGAGAAGATGGCGAAGCGGTCACTCTTCGGACCGTTGCATTGACCACAGGCGAAGAGATAGTTCGCCCATGCGTATACCAGCTTCGGGTAGAGCGCCTTGGGGCGGAAGTGTTCGATCTGGTAGGCGCCGTTGTCTTCGCAGAACATGCAACGTTTCAGGCCCGGGCACATGTCACCCAGTTCCTTTTCTACGCGGTCGAAGACTTTTCTCCGACGCCTGGAGGGCCACAGCTCCAGGGCTGCCCTGACCCGTTCCAGATACGTGGGATGATTGTCGATCTCTTGTTGGAGATCTGCAAGCTCAGCGAGAGTCTCTGCTGGCAGTTCGCGGGACTGCATGCGGATCATGCCAGCGACTCCCGATCAGCCTTTCCCGTGGGGAAGATGGCTCGGAGCCGCTCCTGTTCCTGTTCCTCCTTCTCGGAAAGTCCCTGCTCCAGTTCCTTGCGATTGAGTTCCGTCAGCCGCTCCAGCAGTTGTTTGCCTTCCTCGGAGCGGGTGATTCGCCCGAATACACCCGTCCCATATGCATCGAGAACGTTGCCGTATTTCAACCGCTCCAGCTCGATTCCCTCCAGTATCCTGCCTTGTTCCTCTGTTCCGGGACGCGGCAGGCGGAAGACGGAGTCGGCGGCCTGGCACACGAGTGGACTGTGGGTGGTGACGATGAACTGGATCCGCGGGAAGAGCTTCTTGAGCCGCAGGCCGATTTCCCGCTGCCACGTCGGGTGGAGATGGGCGTCAGCTTCGTCGATCAATACGACACCGGGAGCGTCCACGGCCCAGGCGTTCTTGTCGAAGATCAGATCGGAGCCGTAATGGGTGGAAAGCTGTCGGATGAGCTCCAGCGTCAGGCTCAAGATGGAGCGGTATCCGTCACTCAGCTCTTCGATGGAGGTGGTGGAGCCAGTGGCATCCTCGAAGCGTACGGCCTCGGGTGTGATGTCGCGGAGCTTGACTCCGTTAGGCAGGAATCCGTCCTGATTGATGAAGGTCCTGACTCGTTCGAGGAACTCCGCTCTGAAGCTATTCACCAGCGCCATGAACTGGAGATCCTTCAACCAGCGGAGTGCCTCGGTGAGAGAGACGCGCTCGTCGAAAAGCGAGAGGTACCGGGTCACCCGTGGCAATGACGAGAACTGCCGCTCGTAATCGGCGTCACCGCCCGAAAATCGTCGGAATGGGCCAAAGCCAGCGCTGAACAACTCGCCGGAATGCGGGGAATGGGTCCAGAGTGGGCCCTGGGCTCCTATCTGGAGGCGATACTCCTGGCGCACCTGCTTGCCGTCCTTTTCGGCACCGAGTGCAATGAGTGCCACGGTTCCATTGCTCCTCTTGGGTTGGAGCCAGGTGCTGAAGTCGATGCGTAGCGCCAGGGCACTATCTGAAGACACCTCCGCGGTAGTCGAACCATTCTCGGACCGGCGCCCATCACCGAGCAGTGCTGCCGCCATGGCCCTCAACGCGGAACTCTTTCCAGCCCCGTTGTCTCCGATGAGGACGTTCCACCCTGGCGCCGATGGCATGTCCCACTGTAGGGATTGGAGCGAGCGGATGTCCTCGATTTCGATGTGCGAGATGTAGACGTCCAGTTTCCTGGCCGCGGGTTTGGTGGCTGTCGGATCGAATACAGGAGTCCGCCCGGTCAACAGCCGAATTGTCAACAGCGGGTGTGGGTAATACCACTCCGAGTCATTGGGGTAGGGCAACAGCTGCTGGTAGTCGAGCAGCTCATGCGCCAGCTCGTTGAGCGGTAGCCGGTGCTCCGGGTCCCTCATCACCATCATGAGGAGTTGGATGTGCCCGGAAGATATGCCTGTCTCGAATCTCCTGCGCCATTCATCCAGTACCTCCTTCACCAGTTCCGGCGTTGCAGCGGAGGCATCTTGATCCCATGCCAGTTCGGCGAGAGAGCGGATGAAACGGACGAAGTCCCTCGCTCGTCCACCCGAACGATAGGCCAGTTCACCGAGCAGGCTTGGGCTCACCAAGCCGAAGGCTTCGTTCCCGAGTTCCTTCACCCGCTGCGCATACAGCTCGTGGAAGAAGCTCACTCCAGGCCCGGGGCGGCTCGGGTCGTCATGGTCCAGCACGGGCTCGTTCACCAAGGTGTCGACTCTGAAGCCGCGCACTCCTACCATGGCCGCATCGTGTCGGAGTGCCAGGGGGCCACTCACTATCAAGGGACAGCCGAGGTGAGAGATGAGCTGAGACTCGACGAAGAGTTCCCTGGCACGAGGGAGATCCCGGATCCGATCCAAGCCATCGATGACGAGCAGGACCTTGCGGTACTTCTGCTGCACCTCTCCCAGCAGCAGGTTGACGGCGCCCAGCAGGTCCTGCACCTGCCGGTCTTGGTCGGGCAGCGGCTTCTCACTGCGTCCCAAGGGCAGGTTCCAGGAGCGTATGGCGGCCGCGGCGGACCTGGCGCCCTTGAACGCGCCCGAGGTCTCCAGACCCAACGCCCCCGTGGTGGCGAGGGTGGCGCCCAGATCCAGGGCCTCCTTCGCGAAGCTGCCGAGATCGAGTTGGGGATTCGGAGTCCTGGTGGCCTCGGCCAGCCGCTGCCAGTCCTCGCCGAGTTGCTTCACCATGCCGGGGTCGAGCTCGATTCCCAACCGCTCCTTGAGGCGGAACACCAGCGCCAGGCCCGCCAGGAAGCACACCTCCCAGGCCTGAATCCGATACAGCGCGTTCGGGTCCTTCACCACATGGGTGAAGTGCCGCTCGAGGTCGAGGAAGACGACCAGCTCGCGCTGTTCCCGCTCCTCGGCGATGCGTAGCAACTCCGTTGTCTTCCCCGTGCCCACCGTTCCCATCAGCAGGATGCGTGGTGTGCCGAAGGGGCGGTCCAACGTCTCAACTATCTTCTTCGCCGGGCTGTGCGGACGGGGTGCCCGCCATTTCATGGTGGCGGGCGACTCCGGGTCGAATCGCTCGTAGAGTTCTCGCCAGAGGTCGCGGCGTGACATGGCCCTGGCTTCTATCACCTGCCCCTGGCTCCGGCGAGCGTATGGCACGGAGTGCCCGCTCGACACCATTCACCACCGGCACTCCGACACGCTGCGGGCGCGTCGGGTAGGCTCGGCTTCATGCCACCGCTTCAGCGCCGAGGCTGGAACGAGCCCTCGGGACTCTGGACGTAGGTATACACGATGGGCCAGCGGAGGACGGCGGCGTCGGGGCTCCGGTCCACCTTGGCTGGATCGATGTCGAGCCCCAGGGTCGGTGGCAGGGCCGCGTGCGTCGTCACGCCGAAGCGGTCCCTGTTGTCATTCAGGGCCACGCCACAGAAGGGGACAGGCGGGCCCTCGGGCGTGGGGTACACCCGATCGAAGGAGATGTAGACCCGATCCGGGAAGACCTTCGCCTCGCCGGTCACCTTCAAGGACTCTTTATCGTTCAGGGGCATCAGTCCCACCACGGGCCCTGTCCTGATGTTGATGGCATTGGCGCACTCCTGCAACGAATCCTCCGAGCCCGCACAGGTGATGGTCTCCAGCTCGACCTCCATGACGGGATGGAGACCCAGGCGCCTGGCCGTAGCGCGAGCTTCGGGAGGACACTGCTCGAGGATGAGGCCCATGTCGGGGCGTACTGGCGTGGTCGCGCAGGCCGCGAGGTGCGCCGAGGCGGCGCAGGTGCACAGCAGCGCGCACAGGCCGCTGAGAGGCCGGGATGGCATGGGCTGGACGGAGGTGTCATCTGCACGACTGGAGGGAGACATGGGGTGGAGTCCTTTCTCGGGAGTAACCGCGCTGGAGCACACCATCTCCACCGCGGATACGCACCCGGCGCGAACGGCCTTTCCCCCTATTCCAAGCAGCACCCATGCGAGAGAGAGCGCCAGAATCGCCAGCCCGCCATACGTCCACCATCCCGGGGACTTTCTCGCGTCCGTCGTCTGTCCGGCCGGTGAAGGTGCCTGCGCCTTTGTCTCCTCGCGAAGGGGCGCGGGACTCTCATCGGGTCGAGGTGTGGGTTCCGTGGGTTCCTCTGACTGCTGAGCCGGTTCTCCTCCCGCGCCCAGGGCCGCCTCGGGCCGCGCCACCTCGAAGGTATACGGAATCCTCCATGCTTCCGTGTTCCCCTCCGCCTCCAACATCCTCATCAGCTCCTCGTGGACAGCCCGGGCGCTCGGCGGACGCTGTTCCGGCTTCTTCGCCAGCAGCCGCAGCGTCAGCTCGTTCAGGTCCGGAGGCACCCGGGGGTCGAGCCGGAGGGGCGGGGCGGGGGGGAGCAGCTCGATGGCGAGTGCGAGTTCCGCCCGGGGCAGCCGGGGATTGAAGGGGTGGCAGTCCGTGAGGGCCTCGTAGAGCAGGGCTCCGAAGGCGTAGAGATCCATGGCTGGAGTGGCGGGGAGGCGTGCTCCGGTCTCCCACGCGCCACCAAGCAGGAAGGCCGCGCACTCGGGAGGCAGGTTGTGGAACGTGCTGGGGGGCAACACCTCTGTCAGCGTGTATGCACCCGGCAGGTACGCTGAGCCGAAGTCGATGAGGAAGGGCCTCTCGTCGCCGTCCCTGATGAGGATGTTGTCGGCCTTGAGGTCCCGGTGCACCAGGCCTCGCTCGTGTAACTCCGCCAGGACCCGGGCCACCTCGGCCAGCTCGCCCACGAAGCGGTACAGCGAGGCCTGCGTCTTCCAACGCCAGGTGTTGAAGGGACAGCCGGGGACATGATCGGTGACGACGAAGAAGAAGCCCGATTCCAGGTCCGGCCAGCGTCCCAGCTCACGCACTTCGGGCAGGTGGGGGTGGCGGAAATGTCCCAGCGCGACGGCCTCCCGGAAGGCCCGCTCATCCGTGCGCGTCTCGTCCTCCCTGTTCGCTGGCCGCGTAGCCACCTTCATGGAGTATTCACGGCCCTCATGCTCCACGAGCAGGACGGTGGAGAAGCCTCCAGCTCCCAGACGGCGCACCACCCGGTAGTGCCTCACGGCATCTCCTGGCTGGAGCAGGTCCGGATGCAATGGACTCGTCATGGTGACACCTTCAGTTCCTTGAGCCGCAGCGTCCGGTGACCGTCTTCCTCCAGGGTCAATGAGAGGCAGCCGGTCCCCTCCGGTAGGGGGACGGTGAAGGTGTGGAATTGATATTGCCCGGACTCACCCGAGGTCACACGCGTGGGCAGGCTCTCGTCCCCGGGCCTTTTTCCTGAATCCCGGCGGCACCCCGCCTCCAGCCGGGCCCGGATGAGCCTCCAGGGCGTGGGGACGCGCCAGGCTCGGATGAGTACCGTCACGAAGAGACGCCCGTCCATCTGGAGGATGGAGCCCGCCGAGGCCCGGATGCCCTTGGCGTACGTGGTGACCTGCTCGCTGTCCGGAAGAGCGAGGGCCAGCCTGGGACGGACCGTTCCTGGCTCGTGGCTCACGAGTAGTCCTCTGGCGATCGCGCCCGACTCATCCGTGTTCGCCGCATCCGTCCGCAGGGGCTGCATCCGCGCCCTGGATACCCACGCTTCGGCGTCCACCGTGTCCTCGCGGTTGACGAGTGCCAGTGTCAGGGTGAGCGGCTCTCCGGTCTTCGTGCGTCCCGTCACTGGCAGCAGGAGGCGCTCCCCCTGAGCCAGGTCCTTCACGGGAGAGATGACCAGGGAGCCTTCTCCCAGCGGGGCTACCTCGACGCGCCCCTGGAGCTCGGCCCCTGGGCGCGCATGTGGTTCCAGGAAATCCACGAAGCGCACCCGCGTCACCGTGCCCGCGGCCACGTACAGCAGGGCAGGTGCCTCCGGCCCTCCCTCGATGAGGAGGGTACCCCGCCGCAACTCCCGCGTGGATGCATGCGCCCTCGTCGCTGTCGTGAAGACGATGAGGGCCCAGAACAGGATGAGCCAGGAACGAGGATGCACGAAGCCTCCAAAAGGAGGCGGCACGCTAGAGGACCCAGCCAGCCCCGGGCAAGGATTGCTCGACGGTTGCGGTCATGTCGCAGCGGGTGACCCGGGAAATAGGTTTGGCCTTGGAGGGATGCGGCACGAACTCCTGACGCAGCATCCCTCCCGAGGCCTTCTCCGTGCCCCCTCTGGGCACCGTGAATGTCCACCCCTCGTTGCTGCCTCGCCATCGCGGTCCCAACCCCCTCGGCTGGACGCTGCGCGGTCATGAGCCGGAAGTGGGTCTGACCTTCCACCGCATGGAGGCGGACTTCGACACCGGGCCCGTGCTCGCCCAGGGCCGCAGGCCCCTCTACGATGAGGACACCGTGGAGGCCATCCTCCAGAAGGTCATGGCACTGGCCGGTGGGCTGCTTCCCGATGTCCTCGGCCGTGTCGCGTGGGGCGAGCCCGGAGAGTCCCAGTCCTCCGACCAGGGCAGCTACGCGGGTCTCTTCGAGGACGCATACCGGGAGATCGACTGGACCCAGCCCGCGCGTGCGGTACACCTCCAGGTCCGAGCCTGTCGCACGGCCCCGTGCGCTCCCGTCACCTTGTGCAGTAGGCTGCACATGGGCTCGGGCGCACTGCGTCAGGCAGGTGGCACCCCACGCTTCAAGTTCCTCATTTCCCTGGGCTTCCCGCCCGGCATGGTCGTTGTAGAGGGGTCCACCCACCATGTACTGCTCGTCCTGCCGCCAGGAACGCCTCGGCGGTCTGCGCTGCGCCGCGTGCGGCAACTCCATGTCTCCGCGCCCTCGCCAGGCCCTGGAGCAGGAGCTCGCCCACGTCCAGTTCCTCCTCGCGGAGTTGCAGCTCTGGGACTCCACCTATGTCCCCAAGGGCGCTCGGAGCTACCTCACCCAGCGCTATGAGCGTCAGGTGCGGATCCTCCTCTCCGTCCTCGCCGATGCTCCCGCTGCTTCCCGCGTGGAGATGGCTTCCGCGCAGCCTGTGGGTGAGCGCGCGGGGGCTCCAGCGGTGGCGGCGGCCCCGGAGGTGGTGGCGGTCCCGGAGGTGGTGGCGGCTCCGGAGGTCGTGCATGTCCTGCCCGCGCCGGAGCCGGTTCCTTCCTCCTCCGTTATCGAGGTGGCCTGGGACAAGGCTCGGGTAGACCCTCACCCCAACCCTCTCCCAGAGGGAGAGGGAGTTGACGCGGACGCAACCCGGGAGGCCCGGCACCCTCACCCCGACCCTCTCCCGGAGGGCGAGGGAGAGGAGGGGCACGGGGGCGAGGGAGTGGAGGCGCGGCTTCCTCCCGTTGTCACCGAGCCTCTCTTCGACCCTCCTCCCGTTCGCACCGTCACCGCTCGCATCGTCGAGGAGGCCTCGTCCTGGGACACCGTCTGGCGTCCCTTCCTCTACGAGAGCATCGGCTGGTTCATCGGCGCCTTCCTCATCGTCGCGGGTTCTCTCTACCTCGCCTTCGATAGCTGGGCCGGTCTCACCTCCTTCTCCCGCTCGCTCGTCGTCTTCGGCATGACCGCGGGCTACTCCGCCGCCTTCTCCATCTGCGGCTCCCTCCTCGCCCGCCGTGAGGCCCTCTCCGGCGCCGGCCGCATTCTCGGCCTCATCGGCGCCGCCGTCGCTCCCCTCGCCGGTGTCGCCCTCGGGCCTCTCGGCGGTCTCCACCTCGATGGTGTGCCGCTCGCGCTCCTCCTGCCGTTGCTCCTCGGCTGGTCCGTCGGTGCCGCCGCTCTCGTCCGCAAGCCCGCTGAGTCCTTCGATGCTCCCTCGCGGCCGCTCATCCAGCTCGCGCTGCTCTGCACCACGTTGATGATGGGGCTCGCCCCCCTCTTCGCCCGGGGCACTCTCGCGTTCTGGTTGGATGTGCTGCCCTGCGCCTTCTTCTTCGCCCTCTCGCGCAGGCCCGTCCCCGAGCCCCGGAGCAACAAGGCCCTCGCCTTCGTCCTCGCCGCGCCCTTCTACCTGCTGCTGCTCTACGCCATCCGCCTGCACCTGGCCCTCGCCGCCGCGGGTGTGGCCCCCTCCTTCGGCAGCTACGCTCCGTTCCTCGCCTTCTTGTTCGCCACCTGCCTCGGCTTCCGCCGCCTGCCTCCCCAGGAGGCCGCGGACTCGCTCTCGGTGGGCATCGCCTCGCTCCAGGTGGGCTGCCTCGCGCTCGCCGCCACGGGCTCTCCTCCCGCCTTCTTCCTCACCGCCGCCGTCTTCACCTGGACCGTCTTCGGCCTCTCCCGCGGCGAGCTGCCCCGCGTCCGCTGGGTGTACCTCGCCTATGCCGGCGCCTACTTCTCGTATGCCTCCGCCGGCCAGCTCGTCCCCGGCGCCGTGAAGGCCCTGATCGACTCGCTCAAGGCCTCGCTCGGCTACCCCGTGGCCGGCAAGCTCCCGTTCCACTACGGAGCGCTCTCGGCCGTGCCGTACGTCCTCGCGGGCGTCGTCCTCGCCGCGTGGTTGCGCTCCCGGGCCGAGCGCACCTCCTCCGCCCGTGACGCGGAGTGCTCCGAGGTCCTCCTGCGCGCCACCGCCGTCGCCAGCTCGCTCTTCGTCCTCCTCGGCCACATGGGCTCGGATCTGCGCCCGGCCTTCTGGACCGTGCTCGGACTCAGCTGCGTCTGCGTGGCCACCGGTCTGCTCCTCGAGCGCCTCTACCTGTCCATCACCGGCGCCGCGCTCACCTTCTTCCTCCCGCTCTCCGCCTACGCCCTCTTCGGCGCCGCGGGAGGCTCGCTCGTGTGCGGTGCCGTGGCGCTCGTGTTCGCCGCGCTGTCGCTCGTCTGCACCCGCCGCACGTGCCTCGCCTTCAGCACCGCGGTGGCTTGGCTCTCCGCCATCGGCTTCGTGTTCAGCCTCGGCGTGGACGCCCGTGCCTCCGCGTTGACGGGCATGGTGCTCTGTGGCTCCGCCGCGCTCCTCGTGGCGTGGAACCTCGCCAACCCCGTCCTGCTCGCCGTCGCGGCCTTCGGTGCCGCCGCCGTGGTGCCCAAGCTCGCCAGCTTCGCCGGCCCGTCGTGGGTACCCCCGGCCCTCGCCGTCTCGGCGCTGGGGCTCGCCGTCCTGGGGGGGCTCGGCGGCCGTGCGCGGCTGCTCGGCTGGCCCGGCGTCGCCTATGCCCTCATGGCGTTCCTCTGGGGTATCTCCATCCAGGTGCCCTGGTTCGGCGTCACCGTGCTCCTGGCCGCCGCCGCCGTCGCCGTGGCCTCGCGCACCCTGCCCGAGGTCCGTCCCTTCGCCGTCATCCTCGCCGGCTTCGCGTTGCTGCCCCAGGTGGGCGCCCTCTCCGTCTGGCCGTGGATGACGCCGGCCCTGTCCGTGGCCCTCTTCGTCCCCTGGTCCCTCGGGGCCTCGGTGGCCACCGCGCGCTGGGGGCGCAGTGCCAGCACCGTCACCGCGGGACTCGTCGCGCTCCTCTACCCCGTGGTGGTGGTGGCGGCGGCCCGCGGGGCGCAGCCGTACCCGCTCACACTCGGCGCCGCGCTCGTGGCCCTCCTCACCGCGCGCGCGCTGCACCCGTCCGTCAGTGTCGTCACCGCTTCCCTGTGGGCCGCCGCCTTCGTCTTCCTGTCCACCCAGGCCTGGCATTCGCTGGTGCTGGCCACGCTGCTGAGCCTCCTGGCCCTGCTCGAGTCGCACCGCGCGGCCTTCCGCCTGCTGGCCGGGGAGCGCCGCTTCTCGCTCGCGGCGACGCTCTGTGCCCTGGGCTTCCTGATCCTCGCCTGCTGGGATGCTCGCAGGGGCGCGTCCCTGGCGGTGCTCGCGGGTACGGTGCTGCTGCCCCTGGTGTGGACACGCGCCAACCGCCAGCCCTTCTTCGCGGGGCTCGCGCCGCTGCTCTCGCTCTTCCTCGTCCTCGAAACGGGCCTGTCCATGCCCTGGGCCGCCGCGCTGCCGCTGCTCGCGCTCGCGGTGGTGCGCGCCGCGGAGCACCTGCCGGCCGCCCGTCACCTCCTGCTCGGCACGTCCGAGGAGAAGCCGGTGCGCGAGCTGTCCCTCTGGATGCAGGGCGCGCTGACGCTGGTGGGCGTGGTGCTGGTGCCCCACACCCATGCCGAGCCCTGGGTGCTCGCGCCGCTCGCGGCCTCCCTCGTGCTGCTGCCCGGGCCGAGGCCCTCGGTGCGCGTGGGCCTCGGCGTGGGCCTGCTGCTCTTCTGCTTCCCGCTCCACCTGGGCCTCATCGTCCTGCTGCTGGCGCTCGGCTTCCTCACGCACCACACCCCCGGCGCGCTGTGGGCCTTCTTCCGCTCGCCGCCGGACACCTCGCTGCGGCCCGTCACCGTGCTGGGGGCGCTCGCCCTCTGCGGGTGGCGCCTGCTGCTGGACGCGGCCACGCCGGCGGCCATCGCCCTGCTGGCCGGGGTGCTGCTGGTGGGGACCTTCCTCCTCTCGCGGCGCTGGATGCTGACGGCCTCGGTGCTCGTGCTCGCCGGGGCCTCGCTGGGTAGGACGGCGGAGCACGCCTTCCTCGAGTGGCGTCCGGAGGCGGCGCTGGCCTTCGCCACGGTGGCGCTCGGCGCGGCCCTGCTGTCCGCCCTGTGTCAGGTGGGAGGTGTCCAGCGCGCGCTGACGCGGATGGCCGAGCGTCTGTCTCCGGGGCTCCCCGACACGTGGAGCGAGCCGTTGTGGATGGCCGGTGCCCTCACCACGGCGGTGCCCGTGGGGGTGCACCTGCTGGCCCAGGGGCCGGGCGCGCTGCCGCTTCCGGTGGCGCTGCTGGCCGGGCTCGCCTCGCTGGTGCTGATGGTGTCGCGCGAGCGGGAGATGGCCAACGTGGCCACCGGGCTGCTGGCGGGCGTGCTCGTCGCGGCGGTGCCTCCCCTCTGGGCGCCCGCGGTGGTGAGCGTCACGGGGCTCCTGCTGTGCATGGCGGGCACCTGGCTGGACGAGCGGGACGTGGCCGTGGGCGCCGCGCTGCACCACGCGGGTTGGGTGCTGTCGCTGCTGTCCGTCCTCGGCCTCCGGGACCTGAAGCACCCGGGCACGGCGGTGTGCCTGCTCTCCGGCATCACCACGGCCTGGGCGGTGGTGTACCGGCGCCCCGAGCGCGCGGTGGTGGGCTGGGTGGCCTCGCTGGTGGGGCTGCACGCGCTGCTCGCACACGTGGGCGCGCTGTTCTCCACCGGCCGGGGCGCGGAGTTCATCCTCCCGTTCTTCGGGGCGCTCACCGCGCTGCTGGCCACGGCGGCCTTGTTCCTCGCGAGCGACCACATCCGCCGGAGCGTGGGGCACTCCTTCGCGGTGCTGGCCCTGGTGGAGGTGCTCGGCGGCCTGGTGCTGGTGCCCGGGGCGGCCGGAGTCGTGGTGGCGGCGCTCGTCGACTGCGCGTGCCTGGCGGTGCTCTTCTTCGCGCTGGTGCGCCGCGCCGTGCGCGAGGAGGACGAGACGTCCGCCTTCCTCGCTGTGTGGACGGTGGTGCTCGGCTACCTGTCGGTGCGTCTGCACGCGCTGGCCTCGGGCCTGGGCACGGCGGACAGCCTCGTGGCGCTGGTGGGCGGGGCGCTCTTCTCCGGCCTCTACGTCTTCGCCCTGCGCGAGGGCTCGGGGCTGCCCGCCTTCCGCCGGCCGGCGCTGTGGGCCGCCTACCTCTTC
This sequence comes from Archangium sp., assembly GCF_036277355.1. Taxonomy (GTDB): domain Bacteria; phylum Myxococcota; class Myxococcia; order Myxococcales; family Myxococcaceae; genus Archangium. The sequence goes on along the minus strand of NZ_DASUNC010000174.1, from coordinate 37,608 downwards.
CCCGTGGCCGGCCTGCTCACCGCGCCGTGGGGCCAGCCGCTGTACGTGGCGGCCCTGCTGGTGGGCTACGCCGCCCACTTCGCCGCGCTCGCCGCGCACCCGTCGCAGCGGGGCATGTCCTCGCTCGTCTCGGTGGGCGCCTTCAACGCCGCGCTCTTCCTCGTGTGGCTGGGCACCGGCGCCGGCGAGCCGCAGTACTACGTCATCCCCGCGGGCCTCTCGCTGCTGGTGCTGCTGCGCGTCTTCCACGAGGTGCTGGAGCCGGACACGCGGGCGAAGCTGCGCGCCCTGGCCATCACGCTCGTCTACGTGGCCGGAGCGTGGAAGCCGCTCATGTTCCAGGACGGCCGGGCCATGCTGCTGTGCGTCCTGCTGTGCCTGGTGGGTGTGGCGGCCGGCATGGCGTTGCGCATCCGCTCTTACGTGTACCTGGGCAGCGCCTTCCTGGTGACGTGCGTGCTCGCCAACCTGGCGCGCTTCGGCATCCGGGACCACCGCATGGGCGCCGCCTTCCTCTCGCTGCTCGGCGTGGGCGTGGTGGGCTTCATGGTGCTCTTCACCGCCAGGCGCGCCGAGTTGCTGGAGCGCTACGAGCGGGTGCGCACGATGATGGACACCTGGGAGGGGTAGGGCGCGGTCCTTACGACAGGGCCACGAGGTCGCGAATGCGGCCTCGCACCTCCGGGCGCTCGAAGTGCTTGTCCTGCGTGTGGATGCGCATGGGCAGGCCTCCCTTCGGGCGCATCGTGGCCCGCACCAACGGGTCCACGCGTGTGCCCGGCGGAAGCGAGAGCCGGAAGCGCGGCAGCAGCATGGAGAGCAGCAGCTTCATCTCCAGCAGCGCCAGGGTGGCGCCGATGCACCGGCGTGGCCCGTTGCTGAAGGGGATGTAGCCGTACACCGTGGGCTCGGTCTTCAACCAGCGATCCGGGAGGAACCGCTTCGGCTCGGGGTAGAGGTCCGGCAGCCGGTGGGTGATGTACGGGCTGTAGTACAGATGTGTCTCCGCCTCGAAGCGGTGGCCGCCCATCTCGAAGGGCGCGGTGCTGGCGCGGAAGGCCGCCGGCACGGGCGGCAGGAGGCGCAGGCTCTCCTTCAGCACCCGGTCCAGCAGGGGCAGCCGCTCGAGCTGCTCGAGGGTGGGGGGCGCGCCCTTCAGCTCTCCCTCCAGCTCCTCCACCAGCGCCGCGTGTACCTCCGGATGCTGGTCCAACAGGAAGAGCGTCCAGGTGAGGGCGTTGGTGGTCGTCTCGTGGCCGGCGACGAAGAGGATGTTCGTCTGGCCGACCAGCTCCGCGTCGGACATGGAGCCCCCCTCCTCGTCGCGCGCGTGCAGCAGCATGGAGAGCACGTCATCCCCGTCCGCCCCCTGGGCGCGCTTCCGGTCGATGAGTCCCCGGATGGCGGCCTCGCCCCGCTCGGAGATCCGCAGCAGGCGGCGGAAGGGCAGCCCGGGTTTGTCCCAGGGCATGAGGTGGACGGCCGGCGAGGCGTAGCGCTCCAGCCACTGCGCCATCAGCATTCCCATCCGCAGCGTCTCCTGGTCATCCTCCAACCCGAAGAGCACCTGGGTGACGATGAGCAGCGTCATCTGCCGCATCTCCAGGAAGACGTCGCGCACCTCGCCCGGCTTCCAGCGGCTCAGCATCTGGCCGATGCGCGCCACCATGGCGTCGCGGTAGCTCTCCACCTTCTTCTTGTGGAAGGAGGGCATCATCATGCGGCGGTGCTGCCGGTGCACCTCGCCGTTGATGGAGACGAGCCCCGTCCACAGCCTGCGCAGCGACGAGCCCTCGGGCCCCGTGCGCCAGAGCTCCAGCGAGCGGAAGAGCGCCGGGTTGCTCAGCACCTGCATGTTGTAGTCGGGGTGGAAGAGGAAGAGGTGCTGGGTGCTGCCCCGCGACAGCGCCACCAGCGGGCCGTAGCTGCTCAGCTTCTCCAGCCAGGTCAGCTGATCCGCGACGAAGCGGATGTAGTTGCCGGTGACTCCGAGCAGGGGCGTCGTGCGCGGGCCGGGCAGCTCCGCCATGTGTGTCCCGGGTGGGGTGGCGATCATCGGGCGCTCTCCTCCTGGTGGACCAACCAGAGAGAGGATGCCAGACGTCACCGGTGATGGCCGGAGATCCTGCCGGACGCTGTTTCCGCACCGGGCGTCCAGCCCGAAGGCATGTCGGCGGACGGCGGTATCGGGGCCAGTCCGGACGCCCCCTCCACGGGCACCCGTTGCGCGGCGCGGGCCAGGCGGTCCGCGCAGGCCGCGAGCCCGAACAGCACGTAGAAGTGCACGGCCACCAGGAAGCCCGCGAAGAGGCAGGACACCAGGTGGCCCACCACCGCCGCCGCGAGCGCCCGCACCAGCCAGCCGCGCTCCCGGTCCCGTGCGAACGTCCAGAGCGGCCCGAGCGCCGCCCCGATGAAGGCCAGGAAGAGCGCCAGCCCCACGAAGCCCAGGTCCGAGATGACCTGCAGGAAGACGTTGTGCGCGGCGTACACCCGCGTCGCGCCCGGAGGCCCGTACAGCCGCCACGCATAGGGGAAGGTGCCCGCGCCCACGCCCAGCAGCGGGTGCTCCACGCTCACCCGCGAGGCCACCGTCCAGGCCTCCACGCGGCTCATGGCCGAGGCATCCGCCTCATAGGTGCCCACCGTGCGCGTGCGGTTCCAGAAGCTCTGGGGCGAGAGCACCAGCATGGCCCCCGCCGCCGCCACCACCACCAGCGTGCGGGTGAGGTTGCGCTCCAGCAGCACCCACGTGGCCGCGGCGGCCACCAGCCCGAGGAAGCCTCCGCGCGAGTAGCTCAGCACCATGGCGGTGATGGCCAGCACCGCCGCGAGGCCGCACGTCAGCCGCACCAGCCAGGCGCTCTGCTTGCGCACGAGGAAGGCCACCGCCAGGGGCACGATGATGCCCACGCTCATGGCCATGCGGTTGGGGTCCGCGTACACGCCCACCCAGCGCGCGCGGTAGCCCTCCACCATGTCCACCCCCGCCTGGTGCCAGGCGATGACGCCCCGCGAGGTGAAGAGCGAGCCCACGATGAGCGCGAGGCAGGCCCATAGCAGCCGCCGCTCCGTCGTCACCAGGTTCACCAGCGTCAGGTAGAGGAGCACCCACTTGAGGAGCTCCAGCGCGGCGAACTGCGTGGCGTCCGGGTACAGGGACCAGCCCAGCGAGGCGAACACCAGGCCACAGAAGGTGAGCAGCAGCACCCCGCGCTGTCCGTCCACCCACAGCTTCTCGCGGCGGCCCACGCGCCCCAGCAGCATCAGGCCGGTGGCCAGCGCCGACAGCAGCAGGGCCGGGCGGAACCGGGCGAGTCCCGGTATCCACTCACCGGGGCTGATGTAGATGGCGGCCAGGAACGCGAGCAGGAAGCCGAAGGCCCAGCGATCCTGGCTCTGCACCGCCTTGCTTCCCATTCCCATCCCCGGACCTTCTCCCTCGCCAACTCGCTGACACCGCGCGCCCACGTTGTGCACTCCGCGCGGTGGACACCATCACCTCCGGCTCTTCCCGTCCGAAAGGCGATTCCTCCTCCGGCACCTTTCATTCACGACGCAAGGCATGCCGGTTGACGGCCTCTCGTCACTCCCCTGGGACTCGTATGGGGTGCTCATCCAACCCACGGCGCGCAACGTCTCGGCGCGCAACGTCTCGTGGTGCGGGACCGGACATCGGTGCGGTGGAGTCCGGCTGTCAGTGCACGTCTTTTGTCAGGAGGCCTTGCGAAGCGCCCGCTCTGACCTCATCACAAGGGAATGGGGAGTGGGTTGTTCGGGACGAAGGGGCTTCGCATCGCTCTGCTGATGAGCCTGGCTCCACGCAAGCAGGGCTCGTTGGAGGATTGGATACTCGCGTTCTGCCGGGAGGCCGCGCGGCGCGGTCACCAGGTGGATGCCTGGCTGCGCGAGCCCATGCTCCCGTCCATCGTCACGGAGCTGAAGGCCACGGGCGCGCGGGTGGAGGACCTGGCGGAGTTCGAGCGCTCGGGGCCGGTCGCCATGGCCCGGCGGCTGGCCGGCCATGACGTCATCCACCTCAACTTCCTGGCCCCGCGCAGCCGCATCGCGATGGCGGCCTACGCGACGTGGCCCACCCAGGTGCTGTACACGGCCCACTCGGACCACATCGACGAGGACGAGGACCTGGTGCGCCGGAGCCTGCGTTGGGTGGTGAACCAGGCCACCATGGTCCGCGTGCACAGCCTCGCGGGTGTCTCCGAGCACGTGCGCGTCAAGGAGGGCCGGCGCTTCGGGCTCCATCCCCACCGCTCGCGCACCATCTTCAATGGCGTGGACACCCGGCGCTTCCATCCGCACCCGCGCGCGCAGTCCGGGGGGCCGGTGGAGTTCATCACCGTGGCCAACCTCGTGGAGAACAAGGGCGTGCACCACCTGCTGGGGGCGCTCGGGCGGCTGCGCTCGCCCCGGGTGCGCCTGCGCGTCGTCGGAGATGGTCCGGCACAGCAGTCCCTGCGCGCGCTCGCGGTGCAGCTCGGCCTGGAGCACCAGACGGAGTTCCTGGGCCTGCGCAACGACGTGCACGAGTTGCTCGGCACCTCGGACATCTGCATCCAGCCCGCGCTGGCGGAGGCCTTCGGGCTCACCGTCGCGGAAGCCATGGCGTGTGGCTGCGCCGTGGTGGCCTCGCGCGTGGGCGGCATCCCCGAGCTCATCCAGCACGGCCGGACCGGGCTGCTGGTGGAGCCCGGAGACGAGGCCGGTTTCGCCGCCGCGCTCGGGCGCCTGCTGGACGACCCGGTATTGAGGCGGCAGCTCGGCGAGGCGGCGCGCCACCGGGCCTGCGAGTCCTTCGAGCTCTCCCACACCGTGCGGCGCCACGTGGACTGGTGCGAGGAAGCCACCGGGTATGTCTCTCGGACTCCCGAGCCCTCACGCCTCCTGGTGCAGCCGCCGGGCGAGCAGGCGCCGGGAGAGCAGGCAGGCGTCGGGTAGGAATAGGGAAGGGCCCACCCCTGTCGAGAACACCCCAAACACAGGAGGGTGTTCACGGTGAGAACCTTCAACAAGCGGACCGCATTTTCTTCCTCCCTGTTGGCCTGTCTGGTGACTGCCTGTGGATCCCCTGGCCAGAGGGGTGGAGCCCAGGAGAGCGGGCCTCAAACGCCGCCGGTGGTGGTGACTCCCGCTCCCGAGATTCCGGGCACCGCCACGGAGGTGCCGGGCACTCCCGCCTCGGACGAGGACACGGGGCCTCCCGCTCCGGCCCAGCAGCCGGGTGGCTCCACCACTGCGGAGTCGCCGGTCACCACGCCCACGTACAAGAAGGTGTGGGTGGTGAGCACGTCGGGCAGTGACACGGCGAGCGGCTCGGAGACGGCGCCGCTGCGGACCATCAGCCGTGCCATCACCCTGGCCGGCCCGGGCGAGCTCATCCGCGTGCGCTCCGGCACCTATACCGAGCGCGTGCTCATCTCCGGCTCCGTGCGCGGTGGCACCGTCGACGCGCCCATCACGCTCCAGGGCGAGGGCAATCCGCGCATCATCCTGGGCTCGGTGAACGGGGCCCTCCTGGTGGTGGAGAAGCCGTACTGGCTCATCAGTGGCTTCAACATCGACATCCAGAACCGCAAGGCCCTGGGTGTGGCCTTCACCGGCAACGTGCTGGGGACGAAGCTCTCCCACTCGGAGATCCACCACGGCCAGTACGGCGCCGGCGTGAGCTTCCACTACAGCGCCACCGGGGCCACGCTCGAGAACAATCACATCCACCACATCTTCCTCAGCGGGCAGGACGCGCACGGGGTCATCATCCAGCCCACGGCGCGCAACATCACCCTGCGCGGCAATGTCATCCACGACAACTCGGGAGACTCCATCCAGTGCTACAGCGAGGATGGCTCCAGCTCCGACGCCCCGGCCGATGGTGTCCTCATCGAGGGCAACGACCTGTACGGCAACATCGAGCAGTCGTTGGACATCAAGACCTGCTACAACGTCACCGTCCGCCGCAACAAGATGCACCTCGCCCGGCGCCACCCGGCCCTGGGCGGCAATGGCGCCATGGTGGTGCACATGTCGGCGAAGAACGTCCTCATCGAGGACAATGACTTCTACGACGCGGGCCTGGCCATCGGCGTGGGCGGCAACCGCGTGGGCCCGTACCCCTCGGGCATCGTCATCCGCCGCAATCGCATCCGGGACATGATCACCCTGGACGGCATGACGGGTGGAGGCCTGCAACTGGCGGTCTCCACGGGGACGAAGGTGTACAACAACACCTTCACCCGCCTGCAGGGCCCGGCGCTCATCGTGGGCACCGGTGACGGCGGGCCCACCGAGAACCTGGTGGTGAAGAACAACATCATCGACGCCTCCTACGCCCTGAAGCTGGGCACCCAGGCGCCGGGGCTGAAGATGGGCAGCAACCTCTACCGGCCCGGGGCCACCTTCAACGGCTCGACCCTGTCGCAGTGGAAGGCCAAGGGCTTCGACGCCAACTCCCTCGAGTCCAGTTCGCTGCTCGACAGCACCACCCTGGTGCCTGCGGCGGCCGCCATCGACCGCGGCGAGAACGTGGGCCTCTCGTTCTGCGGGGCCGCTCCGGACATCGGCGCCATCGAGTCCGGGTGCACCGCGACTGCTTCTTCCCCATAGGGGTCACTTCTTTCCCTGTGTGAGGCGCCCGCTTCCCCATCCTGGGGGGGCGGGTGTCTGTCTTTCACGCGCCACCTTCACCTCCCGCGACGGCAGGGGTCTTCCCGGTGCACGGAACTTCCCTTGCATGGGTTCACCGTGGGCCGGAGTGGACCGTTGGATGCCGTGGTGGGAGCGGGTCATGCGCGCAGGGCGTGGATGGGGCTTGTGGGTGGGCACCCTGGTGTTGGCGGGGGTGCTCTGGGGCGGATGCCATGACACCTCCCTGGATTCGATCGAGGACCCCCAGTCCGGCCACAACGGCGGTGGTGACAACGGCGGCGGGTGCACTTCCGACTGCGAGCCTTCTGGCCCCGTGCTCATCCAGCGAGAGCCGGCGCCCAATCCCATTCCCGAGGAGAACCGGCTGCCGGGAGATCCCCGCTGGCGTGGCGGCGCGGCGGCTCCCGAGGGGCAGCTCGAGGCCTATACCTCCACCGAGTCCGCCGAGGCGGGCGAGCACGTGGGGGTGAAGGTATCCACCCGCACGGAGACCACCGTCACCGCCGAGCTGTTCCGGATGGGCTATTACGGATGGGCTATTACGGTGGAACGGGGGCCCGCAAGGTGTGGAGCGGCGGCCCCTGGCGCACGAGCGAGCAGGCCACGTGCGAGCGCCACGTGACGACGGCGCGCATCGAGTGCGACTGGACCGATACCTTCTCCATCACCATCGATTCCGCGTGGCGCTCGGGGCTGTACGTGGTGAAGCTCACCCGGGCCGATGGGACGATGCGCTTCGTCCCCTTCGTCATCCGGGACCGGCGCGCGGCGGACATCCTCTACACGCCCAACTTCACCACCTATCAGGCCTACAACACCTGGGGTGGCACGAGCCTCTACTTCGACGCCGCGTGGACGACGCCGTTCGGCCGCGCGCGTGAGGTGTCCTTCAACCGTCCGTACAAGGACTCCAACGGGGCCGGGAAGACGTTCTTCCTCGACATCAACTTCATCCAGCTGATGGAGAAGCATGGCTACGACGTCACCTACGGCACGCAGCTGGACTTCGTGCGCTTCTCCGACTTCGTGGAGGGCATTGGCGCCTTCGTCAGCGCGGCGCAGGACGAGTACTGGCCGGAGCAGGAGCGCGACCAGCTGGACGCGCTGCTCCAGCGCCCCGATGGGAAGACGAGCCTAGTCTACTTCGGCGGCAAATGTCGCTCGCCGTGGACTCCGCCGGCAATCTCTATGTCGCCGACCAGGTGGGCAATCGCATCCGCATGCTGCGCGCGGACCGGTCCGAGGTCGTGACGATCGCCGGCAGTGGCGCGGGCGGCCGGGTGGACGAGAACGGCACCAAGGCCAGTTTCAACAACCCCACCGCGCTCGTGATGGGCCAGGACGGGGCGTTGTATGTGTTCGAGGCCGGCAACCAGCTCGTGCGCCGCGTCTCGCTCTCGGCGCCGTACAAGGTGGAGACCGTCGCGGGCCGGCGGGACGGGTATGTGTTTGGCTTCGCGGATGGAGACGGACCCGCGGCCCGGTTCCGCGGCCAGATGGGCATGTCGGTGGCCGTGGATGGCAGGTTGATCATCGCCGACACGGGCAACTTCCGCATCCGCAAGGTGCTGCCCGGCGCCGATGCCACGTCCTCGCGGGTCGTCACCGTGGCGGGCTCGGGGAAGCTCGGGACGAACCTCGGCTCCGGAGACGTGGCGGACATCGTCGCGCCCACGGGGCTCGCCACCGATGTGAACGGGAACATCTACGTGAGCGACTCGTTCAACCACGCCATCCGCGTCATCATCCCGTAGCGGGTGGGACGCGGTGCCGCTCGGCGCTGCCCTGACTTCCAAGGTTCATTGAGGAGCACAAGGCCATATCCTCCAGGGCCGTTTCCCCTGGGGGAAAGGGCCGCATCATGGCGAAGAAGTACCGAAATCCTGGGACGGGAGATGGCGGCGGTACGCAGCTCGACGGCAGGCGGAGCGCGCTGGGCCGGCCGTGGCGGCCGTCGTGCGTGGTGGTGCTGTTGCTCCTCGGGCTGCAGGCGGCGTGCGCGACGGGCTACCCCATGGGGGGGATGGTGGCTGGCGGCGCTCGCCATCGGTGGCGGGTACAGCGTGAGAGTCCCAGGCCACAGGAGATGGCGGGACAGGCCCAGGCGGTGTCCGCAACGATGACCGGGGAGGCTGTCGCGGGCCTGGAGGGCACTGACGCGCAAGCCGAGGAGCGCGAGGCCGGTGTGCCGGTGGAGGCGGGCACGGGCCCTGTCGCTGGGGCGGCGGAGTGGGCCCGCCAACGTGCGCGGCGCATGAGCGAGGGGGACGACGAGGCGGTCCTGGAGGGGAAGGGCGTTGGATGGCTGGATGGAGTGGGCGACGGACGGCCCTTCGAGGTGCCCATGACGCTCGACTACTTCCAGGGCTTCCTCGCGCAGGCCGGTGTCCCCAGTACGGCGTTGCCGAAGGACGGGCGGACGCTGTCGCCTCAGCAGGCGATGGAGTTGGTGCCGCATCTGCTCTCCACGCCTTTGACACTGGGCAACTTCGGGCTGCGCCGTATGGCGGCACACCTGCTCTTGGAGGTGGCCGCGGGTGGCGAGGTGGTGACGAGAGACGAGCTTCACGCGCGCATGCGCCGCTTCTCGCGGCTGCTGGTGCTACGGCCGGACGGATACCTGGTGAGGGCCACGACGGGAATCGCGGTCCAGAAGGCCGGTCAGGTCGTGCTCGCCGAGGATGGCGCGCTCCGGGCCGGCCGCTTCGAGGTGGGCCCTTTCTACGCCATCGAGGGCGAGCGCCTCTTCCTGGTGGACCCGAGGCTCGAGGTTCCAAAAGGAGCGCGCCCCGCGGGCCTCTACACGCCCGACGACAACCCGGCGCTTGCGGTGGGCGAGGGGGCGGTGCTCGCTGTGATGGACATGGTGGAAGGCCTCTACCGGCTGGTCTTCTACACGGGCGAGACGCTGGAGGGTCTGGCGCAGCTGCCGGGCGCGGTGAGGCAGCTCTACGAGAACTCGCCGCAGTTGTGGGAGGAGTTTCGTCACAAGCCCTACGCCGAGAAGGTGCGCACCGTGTCGCGGCTTGCCACGGGCGCGGTGCTGACGGTAGGCACGGCCGGTGCGGGCACGGCGAAGGTTGCGGCCTGGGGTGGCAAGCTGCAGAGCCTCACGGTGCCGCTGCTGTCGCTCACGGGCGATGGGCTCCTGGCGGTGCGATTGGTGGCGGTGCCCGTGGGGAGTGTTGCCACCGCGGCCGCGCCGACGCTGAGCGCCACCTACGTGCTGCACATGGCCAACACTGGCGCCCAGGGCGCGGGAGGCGGAGGTGGGTGGCCTCCAGTTGGGGGGCCTGGGCAGTGGGTGGAGGACACCTCGAGCATGTCGGAGCAGGCACGGGCCTATCAGGCCCAGGTGACTGGCGCCCCCAAAGGCTGGTGCTACAAGGTGTGCCGCAATGGGAAGTGTGTCGAGTACGACGGCTTCGAGCCGACGGAGGGCGTGCTACTCGAAGGCAAGGCGCGCGGGTACGCTCAGTGGTTCGACCAGGACCTCAAGCCCAAGCTCGACTTTTACGAGGGCTTGGGGGACCTGCTCAATCAAGCGCGACGTCAGCTCCAGATGGCAGGCGGGCTGCCAATCCGCTGGCACGTCGCCGAGCCTCGGATGGCGGCCGTGCTTCGGAAGTATTTTGATGAGCGGGGCCTTCAGTCCATAGAGGTGGTTTACACACCACCGGTGAAGTGAGGCCACCGAGCATGAGCGAACGCTACGAAATCAAAGCGTATTGGGGGCACCGTCCAGAGCCGGCCGATGAGTGCGCACGGCGGGCGGAGACGTTCTTCCGCCTCCTTGGGGAGTGCCATCCGGAATTCGCGCGGTGGTACGAGAAAAGCAACTCCGCTCGAAAGGCGCTGCAACTCGGCTTTGAGCCCACCCGCGAAACCTTCATCAGTTTCTTCGGCCGCGAGAAGTACCAGATTCTGGATGACGGATTTGCGTTCGGCGCCTGGACAGGGCACGTGGAGCAGGGCCGGGGCGGCTCGGTCATGCTCGGTTGTGGGTCGAAGGCGGAGTTCGCGCCGAACTACCTCTGGCTCTCCCTTCCGAGGGAGGCCCTGGGGCACGAGCGCCTGGTCACGGAGCCTGTTGTCGCCGGCGCCATGCGTGCCATTGCGGTGGCCTGGGAGCCAGAATGGGCGGTCGCTACGGCGGACGGACTGTGGAAGGAGCTCTCCGGTGGCAGCCAGCTGGGATGCTTCGTGGGCTGGATGACGTACTTCTCGCGGGATCGGGGCGAGGTGCCTGTCCTCCCCGCGCCCGTACGCGTTGAGCCCGTGGGTGACAAGGGAACGCTGGTGACACTCACCCCGGAGCGGCTCACCCCCAGCAATCCGGAGCACGTGGCGCTCGCCTGGCGAACGCAGAGAGCGCTGGAGGAGCGGGGGCTGTTCCGTTTGATGGTCCAGCCGGCTTCCAGGCGGAAGGCGTGAACGGTCGCGCGGCTCGGAAGAAAGAAAACCCTGGCCATGCCCCCTCAAGCTGGCCTGACAGGTGCAATACCTCCCCCACGAGGGGGAGGTGTGATGGGGAGTCGGAGGCGCGTGGCACTGCGGGTATGTCTGGGAGCACTGCTGATGCTCCGGTGTGGATCCTCTGGCTACGAGGAGGAAACCTTCTTCCCACCGGAGGACTCCGCACCGGTCTCCTCCGAGGCGCCGCCATCGGGAGGGCTCGAGGTGGCTCCGGTGCGCGGCGGGCACGACCCGGGCCAGCCCCGGCCCCTGCCCCCCATGTTCCAACCGGGCTTCCACCTGGCCCTGCGCTGGTCCCATTCCGTGGGCCGTCTCACCACGTTCCGGCTGCGCGTGCCGGTGAACCGGGAGGGGCAGCGGGTGCGGCTCGCCTTCCGCTCGGGAGACGGGCCCCTCGTGTTGCGGCGGGTCACCGTTGCCCACGCGGGCGACGAGGGCGCACTGGCCTCCGCGCCGGTGCCCGTGACGTTCTCCGGCGCGCCCGGTCTCTCCGTGGCGACGCGGACGCGCGGGGTGTCCGACCCCGTGTCCCTTCCCATCCACTTCGGTGACGAGCTGGCCGTGTCCTTCGAGGTGGAGGGCACGCTGGCGGCCAGTGCCATCGAGCTGCTCCCCGGCAGCGCCGTGCGCCCGGGCGCCTGGGCCACCACGCCAGGTCCGCTGGGCGGTGCGCCCTGGTCCGTCCCGGTGGGGCTGGCCACCGTGGAGGTCGAGGGCCCTCCCGCGCGCGCCTTCGTCGCCCTGGGAGACAGCATCACCGAGGGCTACATCGACGGCCACGACGACATCCGTGACACCTGGGCCTTCCAGGCGGGCGCGCGACTCGGCGTGCCCATCGTCAACGCCGGGGTCTCCGGCCAGGGCTTCTACGATGGGTCGCGGCTGCTGGACGGGGAGGCGCTCGTCCTGTCGGGCATCACCGACTGCATCGTCCTGCTGGGCACCAATGACCTGAGTGGCGTCCCGGACAGCAAGCTGCTGGCGGACATGGTCCAGCTCACGGAGCGGCTGAAGCCCTTCTGCCGCACCTGGACCGGTACCCTGCTGCCCAAGGAGCACGCCCACAACGGCAAGTACGAGCAGGTGAAGTCGAGCCGCCTGGTGATGAACACCTGGATTCGCGAGCACCAGCAGCCGGACGTCATCGACTTCGAGGCGGTGACGCGCGCCCCGGACAACGTGCACCACTTCCTCGACGGGCTGGCCGTGGACGGCATCCATCCGAGCGTGGCCGGCCATCGCGTCATGGCCGATGAGGTGGTGCGCGTGCTGCGCGCCCGGGGCGTGCAACCCCAGCAGGCCCCGTGAGCCTCACCCCGGGGTGTCCAGCAGCGGCAGCGTCACGGTGAAGCAGGCCCCCTGGCCGGGCTCGCTCCGCACCGACACGTTCCCGCCGTGCGCCTCGACGATCTCCCTCAGGATGTAGAGCCCGAGCCCGAAGCCCCCATAGTGCCGTACCGAGGCGGCGCGCTCGAAGCGCCCGAAGATGCGCCGCTGGTCCTCCGGCGAGATGCCGATGCCCTCGTCCTCCACGCTCAGCAGCGCGCGGCCCCGCTCGGCCCGGCAGCGCACGTGCACCGGACTGCCCGCTCCATACTTCATCGCGTTGGACAGCAGGTTCTCCAGCACCTGCTCCAGCCGCAGCCGGTCGCCGAGCACCGGGAGCGGCCCCTCCACCTGCGCGTCCAGCGGGCACTCCGCCTGGGCGAGCACCTCGCGCGAGCGCTCCAGCACCTCGCGCACCAGCACCGCCAGGTCACACGGGGCCGTGTCGAGCTGGAGCGTGCCCCGCGTCAGCCGGGAGAGGTCCAGCATGCTCTCCACCAGCCGCGTGAGGCGCACCACCTGACGATCCGTCACCGCCAGCCGGGACAACAACTCCTCCGGGGCGCACGGCCCGCCCTGGAGCATCCGCTGGGCGCTCTGCAACCCCAGCCGCAGCGGCGTGAGGGGCGTGCGCAGCTCGTGCGAGGCGATGGCGAGGAACTCGTCCCGGGCCCGCACCGCCTCCTGCGTCTCGCGCAGCAGCCGGGCCCGCTCCGCCTCCGCCTCGCGGCGCCGGGTGACGTCCACGAAGGTGACCACCGCGCCCAGCCGCTCGTCGCCCCGCCAGATGGGATAGGACCAGACCTCCGCCGGGAAGCCCGTGCCGTCCGCCCGCCACAGCCACTCCTGGTCGTCGTGGATGCCTTCCCGCGTGGTGGCCTCGTAGATGAGGCACTCCGAGCGCGGGTAGGGCCTGCCGTCCGCGCGGCTGTGATGGATGGTGTCGTGCATGTGCCGCCCGATGAGCGCCGAGGCGTCCGGGTAGCCCAGCAGCCGCGCGCAGGTGCGGTTGGCGAAGGTGCACCGGCCTTCCAGATCCAGTCCGTAGATGGCCTCGCCGGTGGAGTCGAGCAGCAGCCGGAAGCGCTCCTCGCTCTGGCGCAGCCGCTCCTCGGGCATCTCGTGGAGCGTGCCCGGGTGGGCGAGCGCGGCCCCCACCTCCGCGCGCAGGAGGGCCGGGCCCTCCGGCCCGTTGCGTCGCCGCGCCCGCCGGGTGAGCCAGGCGCCCGTCACACCTCCGAGTGCACCCGCGAGCAGGCCAACGACGAGGCGATTCACACGTCTTCCTCCCAAAAGCATTCATCCGCCGGGCCGCCGGGCCCGTCCAAGGTTCGTGGATGGTTCCGCTCCCAGACGTCCAGCGGCGAACACCTTGGATCGTGTCCTCGTGATGCTTTCCAGCGAGCCGGTATCTTCGCGAAGACCCTGCTTCTCATGGGACAGGGGGGGAGGACCCATGCGGGCGCTCGAAGCCATCGTCCAGGCACCCGTGCGGCAGGAGGCCGAGCTGTTCCGGCACATCCTCGACGCACTGCCGTATCCTATTTTCTGGAAGGGGCGGGACCTGCGCTTCCTCGGGTGCAACGCCGCGTTCGCGAGGATCGCCGGCCGCGAGGGCCCCGACGCGGTGGTGGGGCTCTCCGACTACGAGCTGCCCTGGCCCAAGGAGGACGCGGACTTCTACCGCGCCTGTGATCAACAGGTGATGGAGTCGGGACAGCCGCTGCCCGAGTGCGAGGAGCCCGTGCTGGGCAGTGATGGTGTGCAGCGCTGGACGCAGACGAGCAAGGTGCCCCTGAGGGATGAGCGGGGCTTCGTCTTCGGGGTGCTCGGCATCCTCGTGGACGTCACCGAGATGCGCGAGACGCAGGAGCGGCTCCGGGTGGCGCTCACCGCGGGCGAGGCGGCCAATCGCATGCTGAAGGCGCAGGTGGCCGAGCGCGAGCTCATGCAGCGGGCCCTGGCGCTCAGCGAGATGCGGCTGCGCACGGCCGTGCGCGGCGCGCAGATGACGCTCTGGGGGTTGGATGCGCGGGGCCTCTTCACCTTCGCGGATGGGGGCGCGCTGGCATCGTTGGGCCTCGAGCCGGGGTGGGTGGTGGGCCACTCCATCTTCGACATCTACGCCGGCCATCCGGACATCCTCGCGCAGGCCCGGCGGGCGCTGGCCGGTGAGTCCTTCACCGGCTACATCACGTTCGAGGGCATCCACTACGAGACGCGCTACACGCCGATGTTCGACGGGGCCGGCACGCTCACGGGCATCACCGGGCTCGCGTTGGATGTCACCGAGCGCGTGCGCTACCACGAGATGCTGGAGGCGGAGCTGGAGCGCACGCGCAACCAGTTGCTGCAGGTGGAGCGGCTGGCGACGCTGGGCACGCTGGCGGCTGGAGTGGGGCACGAGCTGCGCAACATCTCCACCGTGCTCAACAGCCTGAGGAGCTCCTTCCGCGACTGTGCCGAGCGGGGCGTGCCGCCCGACGCCGAGGAGCTCGAGGAGCTGGGCTGGGCGTGCGAGCACGTGGCCACGCATGGCCGGCACCTGATGGACCTGGGCCGTCCGGGGCGCTCGACGGTGGAGCGGATGGACCTGCGGGAGCTGGTGGCGGGCGCGCTGGCCATGTTGCGCACGGCGGGCATCATCAAGCACGTGAAGGTGTCGGCCTCGGTGCCCGAGTCCCCCCTGTGGATCGACGCGAGCCGGACGCGGGTGGAGCAGGTGCTGCTCAACCTGGTGAGCAACGCGGCCGACGCGGTGGAGGTGGTGCGTGACCGGCCCGCGGAGGTGCGGGTGCGGCTCTTCGAGGACCGTGCGTCGGGCTTCATCTGCTGCCGGGTGGAGGACACCGGGGTGGGCATCCCCCAGGAGAAGCTCTCCGCCATCTTCGAGCCGTGGTTCACCACCAAGCCCCCGGGCCGGGGGACGGGCCTGGGCCTGCCGGTGGTGCGCACCATCCTCCAGGAGGCCGGAGGCGATCTCTCCGTGGAGAGCGAGCTGGGGAAGGGAAGTGCCTTCACCTTCCGGCTGCCTTCGCGGCTCCAGGCGGGCTGAGGGCCGGCCGATCAGACACACATGCCTGGACGGAGAGGGTGCAGGCGGGGGCGGAGGTGGATAATGTCGCCCCCCCTTCGTCAGCCAGGGAACTGCGTATGCGCTGTGTGCTCCTCGTTCCGGTGTGTCTCCTCGTCGCCTGCGCCGGCTCCGTGTCCGCGCTCCGTCCGGCCGCCCCGGTTCCGGAATCGGCTCCGGCTCCGGCCGCTCCGGCGGTCTCCGAGCAGGTTCCCCGGGCCGAAGTGGAGGAGTCCGGGGCCGCGCCGGCGGACGAGGTGGCGCGGGCGCTGAGCACCACGGTGGAGGTCGCGCGGCGTGTGTCCGGGGCCTCCAGCCTGCGTGCCTCGCACCTGGGGTTCCCGGGGGCGCCCTCGCGCGCCGCGGCCCTCATCGTCGAGCGGGCGGTACGGCTCGTGGGGGTGAAGCAGCTCGGCCGCGTGGACCGCAGCGTCCCGGATGACTGCTCCGGCCTGGTGCGGCTCGCCTACCTCGGGGCCGGCATCGACCTGGTCAACCATGGCTTCCTCAACGGCGAGAACGCCGTCACCGCCATCTACCGCCGCGCGAAGGACCGGGGCGCCCTCCACCAGCACCGTCCCCGTCCCGGGGACCTCGTCTTCTTCCAGGAGACGTACGACAGAAACCGCGACGGCAAGCGCAACGATGGGATGACCCACATCGCCGTCGTGGAGACCGTCGAGCTGGACGGCACCATCACCTTCATCCACCGGGGCAGCAAGGGCATCGCCCGCTCGCGCATGAACCTGCTCTTCCCGCGCACCCACCGCGCGGGCCAGAGCGGGCCCGTCCTCAATGACTTCCTGCGCGCCGCGGCCAAGGGCCAGCGCGCCTGGCTCACCGGCGAGCTCTTCGTCGGCTTCGCCTCCCCCACGCTGTAGGCCGGGACGGGGGACGCTCACTTCTTCGACAGCGTCGCGAGGGCGTCCTTCGCCTCGTCCTGACCGCAGTTCTTCGAGCCGGGGGTGGTCTTGTCCCTGGGCAGCTTGCTCAGCTGCTCCAGGGCGGGCACGGCCTTCGGGTCTCCCAGGCCCGCCAGCCGCCGCGCCGAGCGCGCGCGCACGCCGCAGTTCTTCGACTCGAGCGCGCGCATGTACAGCTTCACCAGGTCCAACTCGGCGGTGGAGTGCTCCGCCTCCAGGTAGCGCAGCGCGCCCCACTGCCTCGGCGTGGTGGGCTCCTCGTCCGCCAGCTCCTCGAAGTGCTTCTTCACCTGCTCCTCGGAGAGCATGCCCATCAGCTTGCGCAGGCCCCTGTCGGACTCGTCCTCGCCGAAGTCCTCGGCCAGCCCGTCCAGCACCTGCGTCTCGAGGGCCTCGCGCGCCGGAGCGTCCAGCCCGGCGAGCACCGTGTGCTCCTCCTCGTGCCGCTCCAGGCCGTGCAGCACCCGCGCGCGCAGCTGGAGCACGCCCGCGTCCTTCTTCGCCTCCGCCGGCAGGTCCGACAGGCGCTCGAGCGCGTCCTTCAGCTGGCCCGCCTCCATCAGCTCCCGGGCCTGGTACACCGGGTCATTGCGGCGCGACACCTCGTACGCGCCCAGGCTCATGCCCATCACCAGCCCCAGGCCCACCACCGCCGTCTGGCGCGGCCACGCCTTCACGAAGGCCACCGCGCGCTCGGCACCCGTGCGCGCCAGCTCCAGCGCCGCCCGCACCGGCTTCATCACCGGGCCCAGCTGCTCCTCGATGGGCGGAGAGAGGGACACCTCGTCCTGGCCACCGAAGGGCAGGCCCTCGGGGGCGCGGCGGCAACGGTGGATGCGCAGCGGCTCGCCATTGCCGGGCATGGGGACGCTGCCACAGGGCTCGGCGTCTCCCTCCACGCGGTTGCGCGCCAGGTTCACCGACTCGGTGAAGATGACCTCGCCGGGCTGGGCCACCTGCTCCACGGCCTTCACCACCTCCACCGGCTCGCCGAGCACCGCGTCGCGCGTGACGAGCACCTCGCCCGTGTGGAGGCAGATGCGCACGGGCAGGTGCTCGTCCGGGCCGCACGTCTGGTTGTGCCGCCACAGCCGGTCCTGCATGGCCATGCCGCACAGCACCGCGTGGGTGGGCGAGGCGAAGGTGACGAGCAGCGAGTCACCCCGCTTCTGCACCAGGCGCCCGCCGTACTGGCGCACCAGGGGCAGCAGCAGCCCGTCGTGCGTCTCCAGCATCCGCGCGTTCTGCTCGTGCGTCTGCCGCGAGGTGCGCTCGGTGTAGCCCTCCAGGTCGGTGAGCATCACCGTGAGGTTCTGCGGCTTGCCGCCCGAGAGCGTCCCACTGCCCATGGGGGCCACCGTGCCCGCGGGCTTCGGGGCGGGGACGACGGTGCCGGCGCGCACCACGTGCTTCTCGTACACCACGGCCGCCAGGGCGGACTGGGAGGGACGGGTGGGCGCGCGCGAGGGCGAGGAGGCCCCCTCGGGCAGCGGCATGCTCCGAGCGGCGCGGGTGGGTGCCTGGGAGGGGGAGCGGCCGCTGCTCGCGGGAGTCGCCACCGGAACGGGCGCGCCGAAGGCGGCGGTGCCCGAGGCCGGGGACCCGGCGGGCTTCTCCGGGGGCACGGGGGACGGCGCGGCCTGGGGCGAGGCGAAGGCGGCCGTTCCGCTGCCCTGGGCGGGGGCGTCGGGGACGAGGAAGGCGGAGATGCTCGGCGAGGCCGTGCCCGCGGCCATGGCCAGGGGCATGCCCACCGCGGCCTGGGCTCCGGCGGCCGCCAGCGCGCCGAGCGCATCCACCAGCGCATGGGCGCTCGGCATGCGGTGGGCGGGCGTCTTCTGCAGCAGCTGCATCACCAGCGCGACGAGCGCGGGGTGGCCGGCGAGCGTGGGCGCCGCCTCGATGAGGGGCATGGGCGGGGCGGCGGCGTGCTGGGCGACGTACTGCGTGGGCCCGGGCCCGGGGAAGGGCAGCTGGCCCGACAACATGCGGTAGGCGAGCACCCCGAAGGAGTAGAGGTCGCTGCGCGGATCCACCGGCGCGCCCACGGCCTGCTCCGGCGAGAGGTACTCCGGCGTGCCCACCACCAGCCCCACCTGGCTGAGGTTGCTGCTGGAGGCGTCCGGCTCCACCAGCCGGGCGATGCCGAAGTCCAGCAGCCGCGCCTGCTCCCCGCGCAGCCCCTTGGTGAGCAGCACGTTCTCCGGCTTGAGGTCGCGGTGGATGATGCCCTTGTCGTGGATGGCCGCCAGGCCCTCGGCGAGCTGGTACATCAGGGGCAGCGCGCGCGACGGCGCCATGGCCCCCAGCTGCAGCACGTCATAGAGGTTCTCGCCCTCCACGTACTCCATCACCAGGCACGCGCCCACTTCCGCCTGGCCGTAGTCGATGACGTGCACCACGGCGGGGTGCTCCACCGCGGACAGCAGGCGCGCCTCGCGCTTGAAGCGCTCGATCATGCTCGGGTGCACCATCAGGTCCGCGTGCAGGACCTTGATGGCCACGCGGCGCCCCAGCGACACCTGCTCACCGAGATACACCTCGCCCATGCCGCCTGCACCGAGGAGCTGGAGCACACGGAAGCGGCCATCGAGGACAAGGGTACCGGTATCGATCACGGGCGCCGCATCTTCGCCGGAAACGGGTGCCGCGGGCAGGGGCCTCTCATGACGCGAGGCGGCTCGGCTGCCCGCCCACCGGGCCCGGCGGAATGTGGGTTATTCAACCACATCCTCTGGCCGTGAAGTGGAGCCGCTCAATAGAGGAGGCAGTAGCTGCCGTCCGTGCAGTAGTTGGACGCGGAGCAGCACGCGCCATTGTTGCAACGGCCCTGGCAGCAATCGATGGCGCAGCTGAAGGCGTCCTCGTCGAACGAGCAATCGCCGTCACCGCAGAAGGTCGGACAGGGGTCGTCGGCGTAGCGCGAGACGGACTTGGAGGTGTTGGCCCAGCAGGTGGTGCGTCCGCCGCCGCTGTCGATGACCATGGGCACGGCCTTCACGTTGAAGAGGTACGAGCCACAGGAGAGGCCCGAGCTGCTGAAGTACCAGGTGCCCGAGGTGCCGGGGAGCTCGGAGGTGGATTGCAGGACGTTGTTGATGCGGAACTCCAGACGCACCGCGTTGGCCGGGTAGGACACCGTCCAGGTTCCGCTGCCCGCCATCTCGCCCTGGTACGTGCTGACGCCGCTGATGGTCAGCTGGGTGACGGCCGAGCTGGAGCACATGGCCAGCTCGGCGGTGCCCAGTGGCTCCCCCTCCTCGGGGAGGTCGACGACACCGCCGCAGGCCGTCAGCAGCAGACCGGACAGCAGCACACAGAGTGAAGAGAGATGACGCGGCATGGGGGTGCTCCAGGGAAAGCGGATGGGGGGCCTCGGCGAGGACCGGAGGCTCGGCATCACCCATATCATATTTTTCCAGGGACTTTGTGTGAAACCTGGAATGGGGGGAAGACGCTCAGGCCGTCTTGAGGCTGAGCTGCCAGGACACGCCGTACCGGTCGGCGAGCCAGGTGAACTTCCGGCTGAAGGGGTACTCGCCCAGCGGCATCATCACCTGCCCGCCCTCGCCCAGCTTCGCGGCCAGCGTGTCGAGCTCCGCCTCCGAATCCGTGGTGACGAAGATGGACGTGGCGGGCGTGAAGGTGAACCCGTGCTTCATGCTGCTGTCGATGCACATGAAGCGCTGGCCGTTGAGCGTGAAGGACGCCTGCATCACCGAGCCCTCGGTGCCGGGCTCGCCCGGGCCGTAGCGCTGGATGTGGGTGATGCTCGCGTCCTTGAAGAGCGACACGTAGAACGTCATCGCCTCCTCGGCCTTCTTGCCTTCGAACATCAGGAACGTCGCGATCGTCGAGCTCATCGGTGCGGAGACTCCTGGGGGGTGAGGGTTACTTCGCGAGGTGGGCGAACTTGAACGTCCAGAAGATGCCCCACCCCACGATGCTCACCGCGCTGAGCACGATGCCCGCGATGGCCTGCCCCTTGCGCCCGACGGGCGGGGTCGCCGCGGGGTTCACGTTCCGCAGGCCGATGATGGAGCACAGCAGGGAGATGAGCGCCAACGGGGCGAAGAGCAGCCCGATGAAGCTGAGCATGAAGCCGGCGCGCGCCACCGTGTTGTTGGAGTAGAGGTGCCACGCCTTCTGGAGCGCCTCGCGCGACACCTCCTCCTTGAAGAAGAGCTTGTTGCGCGTGTTGTTGTACATGACGAGGGTGATGATGACGGGCCAGATGCCACGGCCCACGGCCTCCGCCCCCGCGGTGAAGCCCGAGACGAACAGGGAGGCGATGGGCACGAAGCACAGCGCCAGACGGGCGAACGGCATTCCCATCCAGAAGCACGCGCCCACGCAGCCGCCCACGAGGGCGAGCAACCCGAGCAGCAACCCGGCGTTGCCCGTGTCCTTGTTCACCACCTCATTGGCCAGGATGATGGCCCCGGCGAAGAAGTTGAAGAGGGCGCCGAAGCCCACCAGCCACGCCCACGCGTCGCGCTTGCCCCAGTACTTGAGGCGGAAGGCCTCCAGGTAGTCCACGTCGGGGTGCTCGGCGCAGGTGTCGCAGTAGTCCTTGCCGTCGACGGTCTCCCGGTCGTACTCGCAGAAGAAGGTGCCGCAGCGGGCACAGGCGCCGAGCACGGGCTTCTGGGGATGGGCGGGGCAGCGCGCCTCGGTGGCTTCGGGCGGTGGGGCGGGGGACAGCGACTCCATGGAACGACCTCCAGAGGAGGCCGGACTCTGGCACAGCTCGCGAGCGGACGTGAGGGCCCGCCGCCTGCCCTCCGGCCGGGGGAACAGCAAAAATTCCGGGGGGTTGGACCACGTGGTACCTTCCCGTGCTCGACAGCAGCCCCCCCGATGGCCACCGAGAGCGACTCCCCCAAGCCCGCGTCCGAAGCGCAAGCCGCCGCCCCCGAGCTGCGCCTGTTGGACAGGCGCGCCTTCGTGGGGTTTCCGCCCCTGGAGCTGGCGCCCGGCCTGTCCATCGCGGACTTCGCGCTGCAGATTCCCGACGTCACCTTCCCCTTCAACGTCAGCGCGGGCCCCTCGCGCTACCAGCGCAAGAAGCTCCTCTTCGGCTTCCTGGAGCTGCACGTCGACGCGGAGCTGGTGGCGCGCAAGGTGACGGAGCTGGCCGGACGCGTGGCCGGCCTCGAGGGCCTCAAGCTGCACTTCCGCCCCGGCTACCTCGAGGGCCAGGCCTTCCTCCAGGCCCCGGAGCGCACCCCGCTCACCTTCAAGGTGGCCTTCGACGCGGATGGCGAGCGGCTCGCCCTCTACCTCTATGACGTGCGCCTGTACGGCTTCGCGTCCACGCCGTCGGTGCAGGTGCCCGGCCTGATCGCCGCCACCGTCACCGAGCTGGGCCTGCTGCCCGAGGTGGAGGTGCGCGGCGCCACCGGCTTCTCCACGCGCGTGCTGCCCGCGCTCTGCCAGAAGGCCGCCGTCAGCCGGGGCTTCAAGATGCCCGTGCTGGACACCGCGCGCTTGTCCTCCGCCGAGGTGAGCAGCGCGGGCCTGCGGTTGCGCTTCTCCTCCGGGGGCCTGCCGCCTCCGGCCCCTCCCGACGAGGAGCTGCTGCTGGCCCTCGAGGGAGCCCGCGCCTTCGCCGACGCCGAGGCCCTGCTCGCCCAGGGCAAGCTCGCCGAGGCCCGTGACGCGTACCTGCAGGCCGGTGACGCGCAGGACGCGCACCCCTTCGCCGCCGAGCGGCTGCTGTCGCTCCTCGTGGCGGACCCGCAGGCGCACGACCTGGCCCTGGACGTGGCCGCCACGCTGCTGCGCCGCCGCGAGAAGAGCCCCGCCGCCCTCTGGGGCGAGGCCGTGGTGCGCGAGCGCCGCAACGAGCACGCCCGCGCCGCCGAGCGCTACCTCGCCCTGTGCAGCCTCGCGCGCCGCGCCTCCGAGGAGGCCGCCGCCTTCTTCTCCGCCGAGGCCGCCGCCCGCGCCGCCCGCGACCACGCGCCCCAGGTGGCGGTGAAGGCCCTGCACGAGGTGCTCGGCCTCAAGCCGGACCACCTGCCTTCCCTCAAGGCCCTCGCGCGCGCTTCGGACCAGAGCCGGGACCGCGCCGGGGCCGTGCGCGCCTACCGCCGCATCGCCGCGCTCGCGAGAGACCCCGCCGAGGCCGCGGATGCCCACGTGCACCTCGCGCGGCTGTGCGCCCAGACGGAGGACGACGTCGCCGGTGCCCGTCTGCACTGCGAGGCCGCGCTGCGCCTCGCGCCGGACCAGCCGGATGCCCTGCTGCTGCTGGGGGAGCTGTGCCACCGCGGCGGCGAGCACCTGCGCGCCCTCAAGGCCCTGGACCGCCTGCGCGAGGTGGCCATGGCCCGCCACGAGCTGGACCGCGTGGGCCGCGCCAACCTCCTCGCCGGCCGCATCTGGGAAGAGGGCCTCCAGCAGCCGGACAACGCGCTGCTGCGCTTCCGCGAGGCCACGTCGCTGCTGCCCGGCGAGCCCGAGCCCCTCTTCTCCACCGCCCGCGTGGCCGAGAAGCTGGGCAAGTTGCAGGAGGCGCTCGCCGGCTACCAGCAGGCCCTGGAGCTGGCCGGCCCCGCGCCGCGCTCCGAGTCCATCCGCGAGGCCGCGCACCAGAGCCACCACGCCCTGGCGCGCCTGTACCGCACGAAGCTCGGCGACCCCGCCCGCGCCCGCGAGCACCTGGAGGCCGCGCTCGCGTTGGACCCGCGCGACACCGCCGCGCTCGACGAGCTGATTCCGTACTTCCGCGCCACCGGCCGCACCCAGGAGCTCGCCGAGGCGCTGGAGAAGGCCGCCGCCGTCCACGAGGAGCCCGGCCGCCGCGCCGCCCTCTGGGCCGAGGCCGGAGAGCTGTTCCGCGGCCGTCTGCAGCAGCCCGAGAAGGCCGAGCGCCTCCTCACCTCCGCGCTGGAGGCCGACCCCGATCACAAGCCCGCGCTCGAGTCCATGCTGGCGCTCGCCGAGGCGCGCCGCGATGGCGGGCTGCTCACCCGCTGCCTCTCCGCCCTCGCGCGCCTCACCCCCGAGCCCAAGGAGCGCGCGCAGAAGTACCGCCGCCTCTCCGTCGCCGCGCGCGATCTGGCCTTCGACCTGGACCTCGCCGCCATCGCCCTCCAGGAGGTGCTGAAGGCGGAGCCGGATGACCTGCCCACCCTGGGCGAGCTGTGCGCCCTCCAGCGCAAGCGCTCGGACATGGCGGGCCTGGCCACTGCCCTGGAAGAGCGGGCACGCGTGGCCGAGGCGCAGGGCGACAAGCGGCTCGCCGCGGCGGCACTGCGCGAGCTGGCCAACGTGCTGGAGGCCCGGCTGGGCCGGCTCGGTGAAGCACTGGTGGCCCTGGAGAAGGCCGCGCGCCTGTCTCCGGAGCAGGCCGTGCTGCTGGAGCTGGCGGAGCTCTCGCTGCGCTGCGAGCGCCCCGAGCATGCCCGGCGCGCGTTGGAGTCGTTGCTGTCCACGCTGCCGCGCACCACCGCCCCCGAGCGCCTCGCGGACGTCCGCGCGCGCCTGGGCCGCGCGTGCGAGCTGATGGGAGACCGCGAGGCCGCCATCGCCGCCTACGCCCAGGCCTTCCCGCTGCGCCGCCTGGATGACGCGCTCGCCTTCCGGCTGGAGGCCCTCTACACGGAGGCGGGTGAGACGCGCGAGCTGGCCGAGCTGTGGGCCACGCGTGCCCAGGCCCTCGTCGCCGCCGAGCGCGCCGCCGAGGCCGCTCCGCTCTTCCTGCGGAGCGCCCGTGTCCTCCTGGAGCGCGGGGAGAAGGGCCCCGCCCTCCAGCGCCTGTCCGCCGCTCTCGACGCGAGCCCCTCCGGCCCCCTGGCCGCCGAGGCCCTGGACACCCTCGCCGAGCTGGAGCTGGAGCGCGGCGAGAAGCTGGAGGCCGCCCGCCTCTTCGCGCGCAAGGCCGCGCTCGTGACGGATGCCCGCGCGGGCGCGAAGCTCCTCTACCGCGCCTCCGTGCTCGCCATGGGCACCAGCCGCGAGGAGGCCTTCCTCGCCGAGGCCCTGGAGCGCGAGGCCTCCTTCGCTCCCGCGCGCATGCGCCGGGGCGAGCTGCGCATGCAGGCGGACCCCCGCGCCGCCCTCGAGGACTTCGAGGCGGTGCTGGCCCTGCCCGCGGTGGACCCGGACGCGCCCCGCGAGGACGAGCTGCTGGAGCTCACCCGTCGCGCCTCCGCCGCCGCCGTGCGCGCCGGCCGCCCGGACTCCGCCCGCCGACTGCTCGCGCAGTACTGCACCCTGGCCCCCGAGGACCTCGAGGCCCACGTGGAACTGGCCGGCCTCCACCGCAAGGCCGGGGCGCGCGAGGCGCTGGCGGACCTGCTCGCCACGCTGTGGCCGCGCCTCTCGGGAGACGCCCGCCGCTCCGCCCGCCGCGAGCTGGCCGAGTTGTGCCTCGCCCTGGGCCGCCCCGCCGAGGCCGCCGACGCCCTGCGCAGCATCCTCGCCGAGGAGCCCCACGACACCTGGGCCACGCAGGGCCTGCTGGAGCTGCTGCCCCCGCCGGGCGCCGGCACCGCCCAGGAGGAGGCCGAGCGCCTCGCCCTGCTGGGTACCCTCATTACTTCCGCCTCGGGGGACTCCCGCGCCGAGCTGCTCTCCCGCCGCGCCGCGCTCCACCGCAACGCCGGCCGCTCCCAGTCCGCGCGCGACGACTTCCTCGCCGCCACGAAGCTCTCCCACCGGCCCGCGCCCCTGTGGCTCGCCATCGCCGCGCTCGCCCGCGAGGCCGGTGACGACGTGGACGAGCTGGAGGCCTGGCGCCAGGTGGTGGCCTCCGAGCCGGAGCTCGCCGAGCGCGCCCGCACGCGGCTGCTCTCCATCGCCTCCGTGCTGGTGGAGAAGGACGCGCGTGCCCCGGCCCGCGAGGCCCTGCTCGCCGCCGTGGCGCTGCCGCTCTCCCCGGCCGAGCGCAGTGATGCCTTCTTCGCCCTCGCCACGCTCGCGCGCCGCGATGGGCTGGTGGATGCCGAGGCGGAGGCGCTCGCCGAGGCCGCGCGCCAGGGCCCCCTGCCTCGCCGTGTGGAGGCGCAGCTCGCTCGCGCGAACCTGCTCGAGAAGGCGGGCAAGCTCTCCGAGGCCGCGGACAGCCTGGAGGCGGCGCTCTCCCTCGCTCCGCGCCATGCCGGGGCCACCGCCGCGCTCCAGCGCGTGCTGCGGGAGCAGGAGGACTGGACGCGCCTCGCGGGCCTGCTCGCCGCCGAGGCCTCGCACGCGCCGCCTCCCGAGGCCGCCGCCCTCTACGCCGAGCTGGGCACCCTCCACCTGGAGCGCCTGGAGCAGCCCGAGGCCGCCGAGGCCGCGCTGCGGCAGGCGGTGCGCCTGGCTCCCGAGAACATCGACGTGCGCCGCCGCCTGGTGGCCCTCGTCGCCGGCCGGGGGGACTCCGCCGAGGCCGCGAAGCTGCTCGACGTCGGCACCAGCCACCTGCCTCCGGCCGAGGCCGCCACGCTCCTGCGCGAGGGCGCCGGGCACGCGCGCGCCGCGGGGGACATGGCCCGGGCCCTGGACTTCGCCCGCCGCGCCCATGCCCTCGTGCCCGCGCGCGACGCGCAGCTCGCCGAGCTGGCCGAGCTCCTCTTCCTGCAAGGTGACGTGAAGGAAGCGCTGCCCCTGCAGGAGCAGCTCGCCGCCGCCGCGGACTTCTCCTCCGACCCCGATCGCGCCGAGAAGGCCTGGCTGCGCCTGGGGGCCCTGGCCGAGAAGCTCGGGGACTCGCGCCGCGCGGTGTCCGCGTACAAGCGCCTGCTCGCCGAGAGCCCGCTGAATGAAGTGGCGGTGCACCGGCTCGCCGCGCTGCTGGAGAAGGACGAGCCCCGCGCCTCCTTCGACGTGCTCGTCGCCCACGCGCGCGCCCTGCCTCCCTCGGAGAAGACCGCGCAGCGCCTCGTGTCGCTGTCCGAGCGCGCCCGGGACTCGCTGGCCGACTCCACGCTCGCCGCGTCGCTGCTGGTGCGCGCGGCGGAGATGGCGGAGGAGCCGCTGCCGCTGCACGAGTCGCTCGCCACGCTCTACCGCAACGCGGGCCGCGTCCCCGAGCTGATGGCCCAGCTCCAGCGGGTGGCCTCGCTCAGCCAGGAGGCGGGAGACCTGGACGGCGCCATCTCGGCCTGCTCGGAGCACGCGCTCCTGGCCGAGGAGGCGGGCCGGGTGGACGAGTCCCTGCGCTCGCTGGAAGCGCTGCGCTTCCTCCTGGAGAAGGCGGACCGGAGGGACGAGGCCGCCGACTGCGAGCGTCACCGCGCGGAGATGCTGCGCGACGCGAAGCTGGACCTGCCCGCCGCCGAGATGGCGCTGGAGCGGGCCTTCACGCTGTCCGAGCAGCTCGACACGGCACGCATGGGCATCGAGCTGGCCGTGCGCCGGGACGACACCGCCGCCGAGGCCCGCTGGCTGGAGCGCGCCCTGCCGCTGCTGTCCGGCACGCGCGAGAAGGGCGAGAAGGCCCCGTGGCTGCTGCGGCTGGCGAAGCTGTACCTCGGCGTCCTGGGTGACTCCGGGAAGGCCGAGGGCTTCCTGCGCGAGGCGCTCCAGCTGGACCGCTCGCTCCAGGAGGCCGAGGCGCTCCTGTTCGAGCTGCTGGAGCGCGAGGGCCGCGTGGCCGAGCTGGCCGCGTGGTTCGAGGAGTCCGCCTCCTTCGAGCAGGACGCCGGCCGCCGTGCGCTGCTGCTGCTTCGCGCCGCCACCCTGTACCGGGAGCGCGCGGGACGTCCGGAGGCCGCCATCGTCGCGCTGCTCGCCGCGCGCGCCGCGGTGCCGGATGACCTGGGCATCACGCGCCAGGCGGCGGACCTGCTCCACGAGATGGGGCGCGAGGCGGATGCCGCCGAGTTCGACGCCCTGCTGCTGGAGTCGGACCCCTTCCAGGAGCCGCTGTACTCGCGCCACCGGGCGTGGCTGACGGAGACGGGCGACACGCAGGCGCTCGCCGCGCTGCTGTTGCGCCGGGCCCAGAAGCAGCCGCCCGCGCAGGCCGCGGAGAGCTACCTCGCCGCCGCCAAGGCCTTCCGCGAGGCCGGTGCGCTGGAGCGCGCGCTGCTGTGCGAGGACCAGGCCTTCGAGCTGGCTCCCTCCAGCGCCGAGGCCTTCCACGTGCTGCGCGCCCGCGCGGCCGGGGATGTGCGCCGGCTGGCGGAGCTGCTGTCCCTGCGTGCCGCCGCCGTGCCGCCCGAGCAGGCCCTGCCGCTGCTGCGCGAGCGCGCGGACAGCCTGCTGAAGGCAGGAGAGGTGCTGCTCGCCGCCCAGGCCTTCGACGACTACCTGGCCAAGGCGGGCAACGACGTGGACGCGCTCGCCACGCGCGCGGAGCTGGCCGCCGAGGGGGGAGGCCCGGGCGCGGCCCAGCCCTATGACCGGCGCCTGCTCGCCGCGGGAGGTGAGTCGCTGCCCGTGCCGGTGCGCGTGCGCACGCACCTGCGGCTCGGCCATGCCTCGCTGGCCTCTGGCGCGTACCGGGATGCCGCGGAGTCCTTCGAGGCCGTGGTGGCGCTCGAGCCCGAGGGGACGCGGGGCCAGGAGGCCCTGTCGCTCCTCGCCGAGGTGTACGGCAAGACGGGGGACTCCAAGGGCCTGTACCGTGCGTCCCTGAAGCTCGCGCGCAAGGCGGACGCGGCCACCGCCGAGGTGCTGTACCGCCGTGCGGCGGACCTCTTCGAGGACCCGAAGGACTCCATCGACGCGCTGCTGCACCTGGCGCGCCTGCGTCCCGCGGATGCGAGCATCATCGACCGGGCGGTGGTGGGCCTGCGTGCCCTGCGCCGTCCCGCGGACCTGCTCGCCGTCTACGAGGCGGGGGCCCATGCCTCCGGAGGCTCGCGCGCCGCGGAGCTGTTGCTGGCCGCCGCCGACGTCGCCGCGAGCCAGCTCGACGACCCACAGCGCGCCGAGGCCCTCCGGGAGCGCGCCGCCGAGGCGGACCCGAGCAACGTGGCCGCGCTGAAGGCCCGGGTGGAGGGCCTGCGCAAGCGGGGCGATTCGGCCGCGCTGCTGGAGGCGCTGGAGCGGCTGGTGCCCGTCACGGAGGACGAGGACGAGGCCGCCCTGCTGAGACTGGAGCTGGCGTCCCTGGCGGGTGCGGCCGGCCGCGAGCCGCTGGCCCGCGAGATGCTGGAGGCGGTGGTGGCCCGGGGCACGTCCGGCGCGGGCTACGCCGAGGCGCTGGAGGCACTGGAGCCGCTGCTCACCACGGAGCCGGGCCGGCTGGCCGAGGTGCGTCTGGCCCGGGCGGAGCTCCTGTCCAACGCGGAGCGCCGGGAGCTGTTGCTGGCCGCGTCGCGCGAGTTCGAGGCCGCGGGCCGCGTCGCGGATGCACTGCGCTCGGCGCGGGAAGC
Source organism: Archangium sp. (assembly GCF_036277355.1). GTDB lineage: Bacteria > Myxococcota > Myxococcia > Myxococcales > Myxococcaceae > Archangium. Next base: position 8,836 of record NZ_DASUNC010000174.1, on the reverse strand, counting down.
CGTTTCCATCGAGCCCGACGTGGAGTCGCTGAAGTGGGTGGCGGCCCTGCACCGGGTGGCGGAAGAGCCCGGACGCGCGGCGCAGGCGCTGTTGCAGGCGGCCCGTCTGGCGTACTCCGTGCAGCGTCCGGCGCTGTTGCTGGAGGCAGCGGACCTGTGGGAGTCCGCGGGTGAGAACGCCGAGGCCCTCGAGGTCATCGAGCGGGTGGCCTCGGAGGCCCCGGACACGCTGAGCCCGGCGGAGCTGGCCGAGCGCTTCCAGCGGCTGGGAGCGCCCGCGCGCGCCGTCGAGGTGGGCTTCGGGCCCGCGCTGGAGTCGGGGGACCTCACGGGGGCCCTGGCGCTGGCCGAGCGCGCCGGAGACGCGGCCCGTGTCCGCGAGGCGCTCTGGGCGCTGGTGTCGAAGCCGGACGCGGATGCCTCGCACGTCACGGACCTGGCCACGGGCCTGCGTGCCGAGGGCGACTGGGACGGGCTGCTGCGGCTGGCGGAGCTGCTCACGCAGTGGGACGTGGCGCTGGCCACGGAGCTGCGGGGCGAGGTGCTGCGCGCGGACGGGGCCTCGGCCGAGGCCCGCCTGCGCGCCATGGAGTGGCTCGCGACGGCGCCGGGCTTCACCGAGCGCCTGAAGGGCCTGCTGTCGGGCCTGGGGAGCTACCCCGAGGCGCTGTCCGAGGCGGTGCTCGCGCACATCCGGGCGCTGCCGCTGGAGGAGCGCATCGCGGCGCTGGAGGAGGCGGCGGACAACTGGGCGGAGCGGCGGGGCAAGCTGCTGCGCGAGCGCTTCCGGCTGCAGCGCGACGCGGGCCTCATGGCGGACGCGGCGGACACGCTGGGCCTGCTCATCCTGCTGGAGACGGACCCCAAGCAGCGCGCCAGCCTCCACGTGGAGCATGGCGACATGCTGATGTGGGCGGGCGACAAGCCGCGGGCGCTGGAGGCCTTCGAGAAGGCGCTCGAGGACGCGCCGGGCACGGTGCGCGCGCTGGAGTTCCTGCTCCCCATCTACGACGAGACGAAGAACCACGCGCGCTTCGTGGTGGTGGCGGAGCAGCTGGCGGCGATCCTCGCGGGCCCGGCGGCGATGGGGCTGTGGCGCGAGCGGCTCGCGGAGGCGTACGAGGCGCTGGGCCGGCTGTCCGAGGCGTCCGAGCAGCTCAAGCTGTTGCCGGAGACGCCGGAGCGGCTGGAGCGGCGCGCGCGGATCGCCGAGGCGCAGGGCCTCACGGGCGAGGCGCTGCAGTTGCGCGAGCGCCTCACGGACGAGCCGGCGCAGCTGGAGGACATCCTCCGCGAGTACCTGGACGGGCAGCTGGTGGTGTTCGCGGTGCGCCTGGCCGAGCGGCTCTTCCAGGCCGGGCAGCTGTCGATGCCGGCGAAGCGCCTGGTGGCGGAGCGGCTGTCGCCCACGTACGAGGGCTCGGCGCTGGCCATCCACCTCTGGCCCGAGCTGCTGCGGCAGCAGCCGGTGGACGCGGACGGGTGGACGCTGTACGCCGAGGCGCTGGCGGCCTGTGACGACGTGGCGATGGAAGTGGCGCGCGTGGACGGCTTCGGCGCGGCGCTCGTCTCCAGCACGGCGAGTGCCTCGGCGGCGACGATCTCCCCGGTGGCCCCGTCCGAGGGCTTCCGCCACGCACTGCCGCCGGACGCGGTGCCGGTGACGCCCGAGAGCATGCCCCGCCTGCACGCGGCGCTGCGGCCCACGCTGAAGGAGCTGGGAGCGAAGGCGCTGCGCGTCTTCCTGAATCCGGCGGGTGGCGTGGAGGCGTACCTCGCCTCGCCGGAGGAGCTGGTACTGGGAGCGGGGACGCTGGCGTGCTTCGGCCCGGTGGAGCTGGGCTACCTGTGCGCGCTGGCGCTGTGCCTGGGCGAGAAGGGCGAGGCGCTGAGCCGGCCCGGTGAGGTGGAGGGCTTCGACGAGGCGGCGGTGGCGGCGTTCCGCGCGGTGCCCACGTCGCTGGCGGCGTCGCGCGTGTTGGCGCACCTGTCGCCCGAGGTGCGTGGCTCCGACCCGTCCCAGGTGGACGTGGGCACGGTGCTGCGGACCAGCACGGCATTCCGCGCGGTGGCCCTCGCGGCCCTGGAGACCGTGTAACCTTCCGAGACCCTATATGCTCGCAAGACGACTGCTGCTCGTGTCGCTCCCCGTTGCCGCCCTGGTTGCCGCGTGCGTGTCCGAGACGGTGTTCCCAGGAGACCTGACCATCGGTACGTTCGACTTCCATGCCCAGGCCAACTGGGCGCGGACGGACTGCAAGGCGGACGGAGGCGACTTCAACCGGTTGGTGGACGGCGGCTTCGACTTCTCGGGCACCTTCTCGCGGGACAGCACGGATGGTGGGGTGTGGTTCACCATCGAGGGCTTCTCGCGCACGGCCACGTTCGATGCGCCGGCGCAGCGCTACACGACGATCCACCGGGCGGCGGCGCAGCTCGCGAGCTGTGGCGAGGGCTGTGAAGGCGCGCAGCTGGACGAGACGATGTCGGTGGTGGTGCTGAGCGACAGCCAGGACCGGGCGATTGGCAGCCGGTGCGGCAACATGCCGGATGCGGGAGTGCCGGACGGCTCGGTGCCGGGCCCCACGGCGAACGGCTATGACGCGGAGCGGGCCTGTGGTGAGTTGAAGGTGACCTTCCTCCCCGGTAAGAGCACGCAGTGCAAGTGCACGGTGTCATGCACGGCGGTGTATGGCCTGGAAGGGAAGCGGCGCTTCAATGGCGGGCAATAGCAAGAAGAAGGCAGTGGTGCTGCTGTCGGGCGGGCTGGACTCGACGACGGTGCTGGCGATGGCGAAGGCGGACGGCTTCGAGCCGGTGTGCCTGGCGGTGTCCTACGGGCAGCGGCACTCGGTGGAGCTGGATCGGGCGCGCCGGGTGACGCAGGCCATGGGGGTGAAGGACTTCCGGGTGGTGACGGTGGACTTGCGGCAGGTGGGCGGCTCGGCGCTGACGGCGGACATCGACGTGCCGAAGGACCGGCCCGAGAGCGAGCTGTCGCACGGCATTCCCATCACCTACGTGCCGGCGCGCAACGCGCTGTTCCTGTCGCTGGCGTTGGGGCTGGCGGAGGTGGTGGAGGCGAACGTCATCTACATCGGCGTGAACGCGGTGGACTACAGCGGGTATCCAGACTGCCGGCCCGAGTTCATCCGGGCGTTCGAGCAGATGGCGACGCTGGCGACGAAGGCGGGGGTGGAGGGGACGCGCTTCGAGGTGAGGGCGCCGCTGTCGGGGATGACGAAGGCGGACATCATCCGGGCGGGGGTGAAGCTGGGGGTGGACTATTCGATGACGCACTCGTGCTACGACCCGGATGCGGAGGGGAGGGCGTGTGGGCGGTGCGACAGCTGCGTGTTGAGGCGCAGGGGATTCGAGCAGGCGGGGGTCGCGGACCCGACGCCCTACGTGAAGGGAGCCTGAGATGGCGGGAGTGGCAAGCGTGGCGATGGGGCTGTGGCTGGCGGCGGGGAGCGCGCCGGTGGTGGACGCCACCGAGGTGGTGAAGGACCTGGTGGTGGACATGAAGTACGCCACGCCGGACAACTTCCTGAAGCAGAAGGTGTACCCGGACGGGGCGCGGTGCATGTTGCGGACGGATGCGGCCGAGCGGCTGGCGAAGGCGGCGGAGACGCTGCGGGCGCAGGGCTACCGGCTGAAGGTGTACGACTGCTACCGGCCGATCGCGGTGCAGTGGCAGATGTGGAAGATCCTCCCGAAGCCCGGCTACGTGGCGAACCCGAAGAAGGGGGGCAACCACAACCGTGGGGCGGCGGTGGACCTGACGCTGACGACGATGGACGGTCAGGAAGTGGAGATGCCGACGGAGTTCGACTCGTTCGAGCCGAAGGCGCACCACGGCTACCAGGGAGGGACGGAGACGTCGCGGAAGCACCGGGAGATCCTCCGGAAGGCGATGGAGGGAGCGGGCTTCAAGAAGAACCCGATGGAGTGGTGGCACTACGACCTGCCGGGAGCGACGAAGCTGCCGGTGCTGGACGTGCCGTTCACGAAGCCGGGGGAGTCTTCCGCGGTGAACTCCAACGGCGAAGGCCAGAAGTGACCTGAGGCGAGTTGCTGCGGCGGATTCCGTGGCCTCTGTCGGTGAGTCGGGAAGGGTATCGATGACGCACAGCATTTCTCCCGAGAACGTGATCCAGCACATGGAAGTGCCGGGTGAACGAGGCCTCTTCGTCGTCGGCTGCTTCGAAAAACGAGTGACCCTGCTGTCTCAGCAGGTGCGGGCGCTCAACATCGTTTTCGCTCTCCACCAGAACAAGCGATTGAAGGCTGGAAGCAAGGTCGCGGTTATCGGAGGAGGCGTTGCCGGTATGACAGCGGCCGCGGCAGCGGCTCGCCTCGGTTGCGACGTGACGCTCCTGGAGAAGAAGAACGCGCTGCTCTACATCCTCCGGGGAAATACTACCCGTTTGATTCATCCGCATGTCTATGACTGGCCCCTGGAAGGAGCGGAACGAGAGGATGCGGCACTGCCATTGCTCTCGTGGAAGGCAGGCCTCGCGAGTGGTGTGGTAAAGCAGCTCGAGAACGCCTGGGCTGCGCTTCCTGAGCGCTCGAAAATCGCCGCCATCTTCAATGTCGAATCCATCCATATCGAGATGGAAGGGAACCGCGCGGGGCAGCGCCTCATTACGTGGAACATCTCTTCCTCCACCACTTCTTCCCACGAAGAGGACTCCTTCGATGTGGTGCTCTTGACCGTGGGGTTCGGTCTGGAGAGGAAGGTTGACGGGATTCAGTGGAGTTCCTATTGGGACAATGACCGCCTGAATCAACCTGTTCGCGGAAGTAGCAGCGAGCGCTATCTGATTTCTGGTTGCGGTGACGGCGGGCTCGTGGACCTGCTTCGGATCCGCCTGGACGAATTCCGCCATGAGCGTGTTCTCAAGGAGTTCCTGAGCGCGTCCTCATTGGGACCGTTGAAAACCAGGCTGCTTGAGATCGAAGAGCAGGCCAGGCAGTTGGACGATGAGGCGGCCTCAAGTGCTCACATCGTCAAGCAATACAAAGAACTCCCGTACCTCGACGAGCTTGATGAGAAGATTGGATCCAGGCTCCGTGGCGACACGACTGCGGTGCTCAACGGGCTCGGTACAAGGCCACTGACGCTTCAGTCCAGTATCCTGAATCGGCTCCTGGTTTCCCGTCTTCTTTTCCGCTTCGGGGTTCACTATCGGCCGGGGCGTTTCAAATCCCAGAAGCAAGGGGAGCAGTACGAGGTTCGTTTCGATACGGGCAAGCCAGAGATATTCAATCACATCATCTGCCGCCATGGTCCTCACCCCAGTGCGCTCGAGGAGGAGTTCCAGAGCATCTGGAGTAAGTGTGAGCTCGTGAGGGCGCGCAATGTGCTCGACCAGACGCGCTGGCCTCTATGGCCGAGGGGGTTCTTCGGGCCCGAAGACGAACCCAACGAGAGGCGTCCAAGCAGCTCAAGCCAACCAGTTCATTCTCCCAACCCAGGGGGAGAGTCGCATGGAGGCTCGGCAGGTGCTGTAGCCGTTCAGCAGCCTGGTAGACCTGAACCAGTGTCACAGAGGGCTGTGGTTTCGTTGGAGCCGCGGAGCGAGCCATCTCGCGATAAGGCCGTGGATACCAGGCGCGAGCGCCCGGACTCGGATGTGCTGTTAAAAGGCTCAAGCAAAACCCACGTGACCCTCCGATTTCAGGATGCGCTAACGGCCACCCCAGCCAAGCCTGAACCGGTGTCGCGCAGGGCCGCAGTTTCGTCAGATTCGCGAAGCGAGCCATCCAATAATAAGGCCGAGGGCACCAAGCGCGAGCGCTCAGGACCGGAGCCGTTGATGACGGGCAGCCCTGCGGTAGATGCGGTTGGTGCCTCTTTGCCGCGAGAACGGTCTGCATCTCCCGGTGCCTCGCAACCGGCTCAGGAACCGGTGGTCGCAACCGAGCAGCGACCGGCAGGGCAGGATTCAAAAGACAGCCCAGCGGCTCCGAAGAGTGGTGGGAAGTCAATGTCTGCTGGTGCTGTGCTGCTGATAGGGGCGGCTGTCGGGTTCTTGTTGTTGAAGGACCGGCAGCAGGTCGCTGCATCGGACACCAACGAATCGGACAGGCGACGCACTGGCGTCGTGAACACTCCTCCTCCCAGTTCCAAATCCCCTGGAGGGGCCAGTAGTGAGGGCAACTCCTCTGCGAAGCTTCGGCAGCTTCATCGGGTTCGTTCTCTTCAATCGGGCGAACAGTCGCAAACGCTGGCCGCGTTGCCGCCCGGAGTATTCGCCTTTGTTGACCCTGCCGCTCAATTTCTCTCGCTTCAAGCGCCGACCGCTCGAGTCCAATCATCCGACAATGTCGAAGTACACAGGCTTTCTGATGGTCGGTTTCATCTTGTTGGATATGTTTGGGATGTCGAGTCCCGTGCGCTTGGAACGGGCAGGTCAACCCCTGTGTTCTTGTTTCCTCGTCCGTATGGACGCAGCCAGGTTCTTGTCAGTATTCCGTTCGACAGAATTCGCTCGGCACATGTGAAGAGCGAACAGGGCCAACGCTCGCTAAGCCTTGAAGTGGGTGGCTCTACGGAGATGTAAATGAAAATCCAGATGGGTGGTTTGAAGTTGGTAGTGATTTGCTTCCTCATGCTGCCCCTGATGGGGGCGGATGGTGGTTGCGGTGAAGGGACGGATCCCACGCAACCAGGTGTTGTGACTCCACCGGAGCCCAAGTGCACCCCGCGGACTTGTGGGGGATGTTGCTCAGGCGATGTGTGCCGTGAGTTGCAAAGCAACGCTGCTTGCGGAAGCTTTGGGGCGACGTGTGCTGTGTGTCAGGGCCTCAAGAGCTGTCAGTACGAGACTCAGTCGCAAGACTGGGATTGCCGCCCTGCGAAGTATTCTATTCAGCCCCTGATGGCGTCGATTCCGTCGTCGGACCCGAATGATGGTGCCGATTGGGATGTTGATGGCTCAGCGCCTGATGTCGTCGTCACGTTGAGCTGTCCAAAAAATGGGTCTACGGTTTTTGTGAGCACACCGGAAGTGTCGAGCTATACGCCCACATGGACCACTGGGGCTTGTGAAGCGACAGCCGAGGAGTTGATGAAGTCTCCGATGAATATCTATGTCATTGATGTGGATGCCTTCTTCGATGACGAGATCTTCTCTGGGCCGTATACGTTCAAGGCAGAGGATTTTGATAAGCCCGCAGTGGAAATCCCCATTTCCGCTAGTGATTCGACAAGTGTGCTGCGGCTGCAGATCTCCCGGCGACTGTAGCTCAGCGGGAATTCTGCATCGTTTCATCAGGAGCCGATGGCGAGGAGATGCCTGCTTTGCATGCTCTCGCAATCGCCATCGGCTTCACTGTGAAACCCCCAGCGCTACTTCGGTCGCACCGCGCCGTACGAAATACAAGTTCCCGAGGTTTTATAGCGTGGCGTTCAGCTCGAGCACGGGCAGCTTGGGGCTCATGACATCCGGGTACTTGATGCCGGCGCCCGTATTGAGCAGCAGCACGCGCTGACCGGCATTCAGCCACCCATCGCGCAGCAGCATCCGAGCGGCCCCGACGAGCGCCGCACCTTCAGGGCAGATGAACGCCCCCTCCATGCGGCTGATGCGCTCCAGTCCCCACATCGTGTCCGCATCCGGCACGGCGACGCAGGTGCCCCCGGTCTCGCGAACGGCCTGGAGCACGAGGAAGTCGCCGAGGGCCTTGGGCACGCGAATCCCCTGAGCCACGGTCGACGCGTTCTCCCACTTCTCGGAGACGTCCTTGCCCTCGCGGAAGTCCTTCACGATGGGCTGGCAGCCCTCGGCCTGGACGGCGACGAGCTTGGGGAAGCGGACGTTCTCGGGGAGCCAGCCCATCTCGCGCATCTCCAGCAGGGCCTTGTAGATGCCGATGATGCCCACGCCGCCGCCGGTGGGGTACAGGATGACGTCGGGCAGGGTCCAGCCGAGCTGCTCGGCGATCTCGTACCCCATCGTCTTCTTGCCCTCGATGCGGTACGGCTCCTTGAGGGTGGCGGCCTCGAACCAGCCATGGGCCTTGGCCGAGCGGCCGACGATGGCGCCAGCATCGGTAATCTGCCACCGCACCATGTACGCATTGGCGCCGACGGCGGTGGCCTCCAACACACTCATGGCGGGAGCATCGGTGGGCATGACGAGCGTCACGGACATGCCGGCGCGAGCGCCGTAGCTGGCCCATGCGCCGCCAGCATTGCCATTGGTGGGCATGGCGAGCGCCTTGATGCCCAGCTCGAGGGCGCGGCTCACACCCGTGGCGGCGCCGCGGGCCTTGAACGAGGCGGTGGGATTCAGCCCCTCGTCCTTCAACCACAGGTCGGGCAGGCCAATCTCCGCGCCGAGCCGCGGCAGGGGAAACAGCGGCGTCATTCCCTCTCCGAGCGTGACGATGTTCTTGTCATCGCGGACGGGGAGGACCTCGCGGTAGCGCCACAGCGAGGAGACGCGGCCGGCGAGAAGGTACCCGGCTGGCCCTGGGGGACGCCCGAGTGGATGAAGCGCCACAAGGCCGCCTCCTGCTTGAGTGGCGCCGTGTTGCGCACCCGCGCCACGTAGGGCGTGCCTCGCTCCTCCAGCATCTAAAGCAGCTTCTCCTCGGGGAAGCCCGCGTCCATGCGCACCGCCGCCACCTCGCATACCTCCTTCTCCACCCGCTCGAGCAACTGGGAGATGAACTCCACCGCTCCACTGGCGCTGTGCACGTTGCCCTCGCGCAGCCTCACGTCCAGCAAGTCCCCCGTCTCCGCGATGCTGGCCACCAGCGGATGGTACATGCGCACTCCATAGTGCCTGTTGTACGCGCTGCCCTCCTGGTGCCCGTGCAC
>NZ_DASUNC010000173.1:0-225072 GCF_036277355.1 Archangium sp. | reverse complement strand
GAATAGGAGTGATTGAACGCGAACACGCCCGGCACGACCGGGTGGATGCAGGAGGTGACCCGTCCTGCGTCGCAGGGTGCTGACACGGAGTCGGTCATCAGGTTCTTCATCCCGTCGCACGACACCACGGTGATGGTCTTGATGAGTTGGCCCTTCTTGCACTCCGTCTGTGCCCCCACGAGCAGGACTCCGTCCTTCTCCAGGATCCACGAGGCGGGATCGATGACGGGGTTCTTGCGGCTGATGGTGCACTTCGGTGAATCAGTCACCAGGTACGCCCCAGGGGTGGAGAGAAGCGGGGGATAGGCGCCCGTGTAGAGGTGGGGCATGTCGTTGTAGACATGCTTCAATGCCTCCTTACCTTCCGCCCGGTCCTGGAATCTGCCCACCGCCCGGTAGACCACCCCCTGCTCTCGGAAGAGATGACGATCTCCGAGAAACTCGTAGGGCTTCATCGGCTCTCGAGGGTCGTATGGCTCCAGGGGCGTGCCATCGTTCTTCCGCTCACCAATCTGGATGACGAGGGTCCGGCCATCCCAGTCCTGGTCGCAGAGCGGCTCCGCGCTCGCCCATTGCGGCGCGGAGAGCACCACCAGGGCACACACGGCCGAAAGGGTCCTCCAACCCGCCGCGCTACCACGGGAAGCACCTTCATGGACGGGCAACATCGAGAACCACCTTCCCTTCTAGGGCAACAACACGACAGCGGAGCACCTGTCCTCCACGCTCAGCGCACCCGGGTGCCGAGCCGCTCCCAGCGCACGCCGCCTTCTGGCATCCACGAGAAGTGGATGAAGCGCGCCACCGCGGTCACGTTCTCCAGCGGCAGCGGTCCCCAGACGCGCGAGTCGAGGGCGTTGTCACGATTGTCCCCGAGCACGAAGACATGCCCCGCCGGTACCACGCACCCGTCCTCGCGCTCCTCCATGCCCCGAGGGCACCGGACGCGCTCGGATGGGAAGTTGAACGACCAGCTGCCGGGATCCTCGTTGAGGAGCATCTCATGTGGGCGCTCGCCCAGTGTCTCCTCGTACCTCCGGCAGGACTCGTCCATCCCCTCCGGGGCGAGCCCCAGTCCCTCACAACCCCCGAGCGGCTTCCACTCCACCGGTCTGCCACCGAGGTGCAGCCTGCCGCTCCGGACCCTCACCGCATCCCCGGCCAGTGCCACCGCCCGCATGACGAATTGCTGCTCGGGCTGCGGCGGAGCCTCGAAGACGATGACGTCACCCCGCTCCACCGTCCGCCACCGCAGCGGGCTGCCCACCGTCTTGTCCGTGTAGAACTGGTCCCCGATGTACAGCGTCGGTTGCATCGAGGCGGAGGGCACCCGGAAAGGCTCGGCCAACATCCGCCGCGTCGTGAGCCCCACGACGCCCGACACCGTCCAGAAGCACACCAGCCCCAGCAGCACCCATCCCACCTTCGGCACGCCCCGCGCTCGCGGCGGGAGTCTCGCGGCATCCACGGCCGCGCCCACGAATACCCCGAGCATGAGCACGAACCCCGGGAAGCCCAGGAGCGGCAGCAAGGCCTGCATCCCCAGCAGCACGCCCAGCCACACCGCGCCCCGCCACCACCTCCCCAACAGCACGTGGCCAGCGCCAGGGCTGATGCTCAGCACCACCGCCCAGAGGCGGCGCCAGCGGGAGACTCTCGGTGCAGCGCTCGACATGGGGCTCCTGGACTCAAAAGGGAAGGGAAAGCCTGCCTGAAGACGCTCAGTCCACGAAGCGGTTGAGCGGGAAACCGCCATCCACGTCCCAGATGGCGCCCGTCACATATCCACCCGCCTTCTCGTCGAGCAGCGTCAGCGCATGCCGCGCGAGCTCCTCGGCCGGGAGGATGCGCTTGATGAGGCTCGAGTCGAGCGCCGCCTGCTCGAAGCCCGGAACCGCATCCGCCACCGAGCGGAAGGCGGGTGTCTCGATGGCTCCAGGGCACAGGCAGTTCACGCGAATCCCCCGCGCCGCGAGCTCGATGGCCCACGTCTGCGTCAGGTGCTGCACCGCCGCCTTCGTCGCGCCGTAGATGGCGATGTTCGGCAGGGGCCGGCGTCCCGCCGCCGACGAGATGTTCAGGATGGCCGCGCCCTTGCGCCCGCTCATCGCCTTCACGGCCGCATGGGTGAACACCACCGTCCCCCGCACGTTCACCGCGAACATCGCGTCCACGTCCTCCATCGAGAACGTGCCCACCACCCCGGGGCGGAGGATTCCCGCGTTGTTCACGAGCAGGTCCAGCCCTCCGTGGCGGCTCACCGCCGTTTCCACGGCGCGCTCGGCCGTCTCCTGGCTCGCCACGTCTCCCACCACGTACGAGGCCTGGGAGCCCAGCTTCCGCACGGCCTCCTCCAGCTTGTCCTCACGCCGGGCCACCAGCACCACCCGTGCGCCTTCCTCGACGAGCCCGGCCGCGATCGCTAAGCCGATTCCCTCACTCGCCCCCGTGATGACCGCTGACTTTCCCGCGAAGCGCATGTGTCTCTCTCAGAAAGCCACGCCCGAATGCGGTGGCGGCCTCATGTCACTCCGGGTGCCGCGCCCGCGCAAGCAACGGCGGGTTAACATGGGATTCATGAACGACCCCTCCCCCCTCCAACTCCACACCCCTGTTGTGAGAACAGGTGAAAAGCTCCGGGGTGAACTGGTCCTCGGTGACGTGATACCCGGATCGCACCAAGCCGCCCGCGTGACGATCCGCGTCCGTGGGCAGCTGGATTACGACGATACGGAATCGAAGCAGCGAGAGGAACTGTCCGCGGGCCGCGAGTCCACCATGGACCGGTGGTTGGAGGGAGCACGCCGGGTTCCTTTCGAGCTGAGCCTGCCGCGGGACCTCCCTCCGAGCTACCGGGGAAAGGACGTCCAGATCTCCTGGGAGGCCGTTGCCACCCTGTACAACCGCAACGGCGGGGAGTTGATGAGGTGGACCCAGCCCTTCCAACTCGAACCGGGCCGGACGGCGCAGCCGCCCCCGTTGCGCGAGCCGCTCGCACCTCGCGGCTCCTCCCTGACGGCCGCCAGCACCTGGGGATGCCTGCTCTTTCCCGCGCTGGCATGCTTCTGCCTGCCCCTCGGCATGCTGTTCGGCAACATCCGCGATACGAGCGAGAACCCGGAAGCCAGCCGGATCGTCGGAGGGCTCTACAGCGTCGTATCGCTCGTCGCGGGCGTGGGACTCACCTGGTGGATCATCGGCAAGGCGCGGACGGTGTCGAAGTTCAAGGCGGCCTCGCTCCAGCCCCTGGCCGAGCGTTTCCCTCTCGGCTCGACCGCGAAGCTGCGGGCCTTCGTGGACATCACGAGCCCGCTGACCGTGCGCAAGGCCCGGCTCGAGCTCAGCGCCTACGAAATGTTCTCGAAGCTGCGTACCGAGACGGTGACGGTCGAGGTGCCAGCACACCTCGCCGCGGGCGCGCACCAGTTCGACGTGGAGCTCCCCATCCCCCGGGACTTCACGCCCACCTTCAAGACGCACCTGAAGGCACACTGCACCCTGACCCTCGAGCTCGAAGGCCTGGAGGACATGGTGCTGCATCAGCCGCTCGAGCTCGCCCCCGAGGTGCTGGAAGCGGAGGCGTGAGCCCAGGCGCGCGGAGCCGTGCGCTCGAGCAACCGGGCATACACCGGAGCTCGGACCGCATGAAGGTCCGGATGGCCTCGACGAACTCCGCGCGGAAGGACTTCACGCACCCGAAGTCGAGCAGCGCCAGCCGCCCATCCCCGGTGACGAGGAAGTTGCCCGGATGGGGATCCGCGTGGATCCGGGCCGCGGAGAAGAACGGGCCATGCACCGCGCGGATGAGCTGCTCGCTGACGCGCCAGCGTGCGCCCGCGTCCGGGTTCGAGTCGATGAACCGCTGGAGTGTCTGGCCTCGCACGCGGGTGAGGCAGAGCACCCGGGACGAGGAGCGCTCCGGAATGGGCTCGGGGGCGAGCAGGTCCGCCTCGGACGCGAGCAGCGCGTGGAAGGCACGGGCCCGCTCGGCTTCCAGGAGATAGTCCGTCTCCAGGGAGATCTCCCGGCGGAGCTCCTCCACGTAGTCACGGCCATCGAGCAGCTTCGAGGTGAGCCCCGCCGCGCGCGCCACCAGGGAGAGGTTGGAGAAGTCGGACTCGAGCGACTCGGCGATGCCGGGGTAGCGAGGCGGCGGCCAGGGGCTTGGAATCGAACTCGGCGAACCTCCTCGGAGGCGATGGGAGGGGCTTCGCTCTGAAGACGGGCCACGAGCTGCCGGTGCTCGGGAGGCAGCGCATCCACCTCCATGGAGAGCGCCTGGCCCAGCTTCATCGCCGCGCCCTTCATCTCCCCGAGCACCTGGACGACGTGGCCGAGGGTGGAGCGCTCGGTCTCCTGGGTATCGGAGCCCGCGACCTTGCGCAGGGCGCGGACGGCCAGCCCGGCGGAGCCTCGCGCGGAGAGCGCGGCCACCTTCCCGAGCCTGGCCAGCCGGCCGACCGGCGGGTTCCTCGATCTGGACATGCCTTCGAGGATAGGAGCCGGGGCGGGCAGGTGCATGGGCCTGCCCGGTTCCCTGACTGCTCGCTACTCGACGACGACGGGCACCAGGCTCCGCTCATCGAACCCGGCATGGCAGGAGTTGAAGCCCTCGCACGCTTCCACGCCGGCGGACCCCTTGCTGTTCACGCGCAGGACGTAGTTGCCCGACTCCAACGCCGGCAGGGTGAGACGGATGTGGTTGCCCTGCACCTGGGGGTTCTGGATCCAGTGCGTGGACGCCCCATCCTTCATCACGAAGACGTCCACCTTCTCGAGCAGGTCGGTGGCCGGAAACCACTGGATGTCGATCTCCGCCCCGCTGCGGACGGTGGCCTGCTCCTGGCCATTCACCAGGGAGTACCGGGGCGCGCGGAGCCCCAGGAAGACCGCGCGCAGGTTCGAGCTCCCATCCGAGAGGGCGAACTCGGTGCGCGGCTCGTCGGCCGGGCGCGGCGGACTCTCGAAGGTGGGGTTCTTGCACCGGTAGGACCCATCGATTCCCAGGTGCGTCGTTCCCAGGTTCTCCACCGTGGCGGCTTCTCCGTTGATGGTGAGCCGCGTGGCGGCGGGAATCCGGAAACAGTCCTCGCCGAAGCTCCACGTGTAGTTGAGCACGGACCACATGTTCTTCGACGGAATGGCCACCGGCGTCACCGAGAGCCGCAGGCTCGGAAGATCCTTCAGCTCCCGCTCGAGAACCTGGTGTCCGCACGCGGTGGCGGCCAGGGCAAACAACGGCATCAGCTTTTTCATGGGCCCAGCGTACCGCAGGGGCCATGCCCGCATGGAGTGGGTGGGTTCAACCCGGGTGGGCCCTACACCCTCACCCCGTCCCTCTCCCAGGGGGAGAGGGGTTGTGACGGAGTAGGGCACCGGGCCCTTGGGGACCGGGCCTCTTCTGCTCAGCCCAGTGCTTCCTGGCACTTCTCGCAGACGGGCGCTCCCGCGGCCACCTTCTCGGAGTAGGTCCAGCAGCGCGGGCACTTCTCGCCCTTCGCCGTCAGCACCTCCGCCTTCACGTCCTCGCCCAGCGCCTGCGCCACGTTCAGCGCCTGCGCCTTCTCGCCCGCCGCGTCCGCCAGTTCCACCTGGCTCACGATGAACAGCCCCGGCAGCTCCGCCGCGTTCGCCTTCAGGAACTCCAGCGCCTTGCCGCTCGCGCTCAGCACCACCCGCGCCTCCAGCGACGCGCCGATCATCTTGTCCCGGCGTGCCGCCTCCAGCAGGCCCTGCACCGCGCCGCGCACCGCGAAGAGCTTCTCGTACCGCTCGGACAGCGCCGCGTCCGGCTTCACCGCCGGCTCCGGGAAGTCCGTCAGGTACACGCTCTCCGTCTTCTTCCCCGGCAGGTACTGCCACGCCTCCTCCGAGGTGAAGCTCATCACCGGCGCCAGCAGTTGCAGCAGCACCGTGGACACCTCGTGCAGCACCGTCTGCGCGCTGCGCCGCGCGTGGCCCGTCGCCTTCGACGTGTACAACCGGTCCTTCAGGATGTCGAAGTACACCGCCGACAGGTCACCCGCGCAGAAGTCCACCACCGTCGCGTACACCAGGTGGAACTCGTACGCGTCGTACGCCTTGCGCACCCGCGCCACCACCTCCGCCAGCCGGCCTCGCGCCCACGTGTCCAGCGGCAGGAGCTTGTCTGCGGGCACCGCGTCCTTCTCCGGCTCGAAGTCGTACAGGTTGCTCAGCGCGTAGCGGATGGTGTTGCGGATCTTCCGGTAGCCCTCGCTCAGACCCTTCATGATCTGATCCGACAGGCGCACGTCGTTGCGGTAGTCGCTGCTCGCCACCCACAGCCGCAGCACCTCCGCGCCGTACTGCTGGATGAGCTTCTCCGGCGCCACGGTGTTGCCGAGGCTCTTGCTCATCTTCTCGCCCTTGCCGTCCACCACGAAGCCGTGCGTCAGGCACGTCTTGTAGGGCGACATGTTGCGCGTGCCCACCGCCACCAGGATGGACGAGTGGAACCAGCCCCGGTGCTGATCACTCCCCTCCAGGAACAGGTCCGCCGGTACCCGCTGACGCCGCTCGGACACCGCGCTGAACGCACACGCCGAGTCGAACCACACGTCCAGGATGTCCGTCTCGCGGCGGAACTCCGTCTTGCCGCACTTCTGGCACGTGTAGCCCGCGGGGAGGAACTCCTTCACCGGCGTGCGGTACCACACGCCCGCGCCCTCCTTCTCCACCGCGTCCGCCACCTTCGCCATCAGCTCCGCGGAGATGACGGACTCGTCGCAGCCCTCGCAGTAGGCGATGGGGATGGGCACGCCCCACGTGCGCTGGCGGCTGATGCACCAGTCCGGCCGCGTCTCCAGCATGCCCCGGATGCGGCTGTGCCCCCACGAGGGCACCCACTGCACGCGGTCCACCTCGTTCAGCACCTGCTGCCGGTACGACGTGTCTCCCTGCAGCGGCTTGTCCAGCGGGATGAACCACTGGAATGTCGCGCTCAGGATGACCGGGTTGTGGCAGCGCCAGCAGTGCGGGTAGCTGTGCTCGACCTTGTCCGACTTGTCGTTGAGCAGCGCGCCCTTCTCGGCCAGCAGCTCGATGACGATGGGGTTGGCCTCGAAGACCTTCTTGCCCGTCAGCACCGGGCCCACGCTCTCGTCGTAGCGGCCGTCCAGGCGCACCGGGTTGTAGATGTCGAGCCCGTACTTCAGGCCCACCTCGTAGTCCTCCTGGCCGTGCCCCGGCGCCGTGTGCACCAGGCCCGTACCGGCCTCCAGCGTCACGTGCTCGCCCAGGAGGATCTTCCCCTGCCGCTCGTAGAAGACGTGCTGGTAGGTGCAGCCCTCCAGCTCCTCTCCGCGCGCGTAGGCCACGATCCGCTCGGGGTCCACCAGCGACGCCGCCGCGACCTCCTCGCCGCCGGGCAGCTTCGCGTTCTTCACCGCCAGCTCGTCCGCCTTCACCTCGGCGAGCACCTTGGGCAGCAGGTCCTTGGCCACGCAGATGACGCGCTCGCCGAGCGTGTAGAACACGTACTCGAACTCGCCATTCATCGCGATGGCGAGGTTGGCCGGCAGCGTCCAGGGCGTGGTGGTCCAGATGACGAAGGAGACGTTCTTCCCCTTCAGCTTCGGAACCTTCTCGGCCACCTCGGGGCCCGCCGGGAAGGCCACGTACACGGAGGGGCTGGCGTGGTCCTCGTACTCCACCTCGGCCTCGGCCAGCGCCGTCTGGTCCGTCACGCAGAAGTACACCGGCTTCTTGCGCCGGTAGAGCATGCCCCGCTTCGCGAACGTGGCCAGCTCGCGGATCTCCTGCGCCTCGTAGGAGAAGTCGAGCGTGCGGTACGGATGGTCCCAATCACCGAGGATGCCCAGGCGCTTGAACTCGGTGCGCTGGATGTCGATGAACTCCATCGCGTACGCGCGGCACTGCTCCAGGAAGGCGTCCCGGTCCAGCGTGCGCTTGTCGATCTTCTTGTCCTTCAGCCGCTTCTCCACCGCCTGCTCAATGGGCAGACCATGGGTGTCCCAGCCGGGGATGTAGTCGCACCGGCGGCCGGCCATGTTGCGGTACTTGACGATGATGTCCTTGAGGATCTTGTTGAGCGCGTGGCCCGCGTGGATGTGGCCGTTGGCGTACGGGGGCCCGTCCGTCAGCACGAAGGGCTCGGCGGCCGCGCGCCGCTCGAGAATCTTCGACCAAATCCCCTTCTCCGCCCACCAGCCGAGCATCTTGGGCTCCAGCTGGGCCAGGTTCCCCTTCATGGGGAAGTCCGTCTTGGGGAGATTGACCGAGTCCTTGTAGTCCTTCGGAGGGGTGCCGGTGTCGCTCATGACATCCGGCCGTAACACGGGCCCGCAGGCGCTTCAATCCGCAAGCGTACCGGGGGGCCTCCCGGCGACGGTCCCGGGCGGAGAGGGGCTCCCCTCCGGGCTCAGCGCTGCCCCTGCTCGGGCCGCGAGCGGGCGGGCTGGGGGCCCTCCCGGACGTCCGGCTCCATCACGTCCTCGACGGTGCTCATGCGGCGCATGACGATGACCGCCACGTGGCCCGGCTTGACGGGGCGCACCGACACCTTCAGCTCCTCGCCGCCGCGGCGCCACGTCCCCGAGTCCGTCTCGGAGTACCCCGCCCCGCGCAGCTCCTTCAGGTAGAAGTCCCCCACCTTCTCCGGCTCGGCCTCCGCCAGGTACGTCATGGTGCGAGCGCCTTCCATCTCGCTCTGCATCACATCCTTGCCCCCGGGGAAGACGGGCGCGAAGGCGGCCTGCTCCCGCCGGGCCATGCCCAGGTTGGCCTCGCCCAGAATCACCGTGGTGGTCCCATCCGGGTTGGGCTGCAGCACGAAGGTGTAGGAGATGAGCCGCTCCGTATCCAGCGCGGTGAGCTGGGGCTCCTGGAACCACTGGGTGCGGTGGTGGTCCGGCGGAATGTAGAAGCCCGCCGCCTCGAAGCGGTCCACCAGGCGCTGGAGGATGACCTGGGGCTTCTCCGCGCTCTTCACCGAGCGCAACCGCACCGGGATGCCATCGGCCCGCATCACCCCTGGCATCTCCACCGCCTCCAGCACCCGGGGCACGTCCCAGGCGAAGGGCACCGGCTCGGGGTCCACCGGCTGCTTGGAGGCCCTTGGCTGCTTGGAAGCCACCGGCCGCGTGGAGGCCGCCGGCTGCGCGGAGGCGACGCCCAGGCCCCCCAGCACCGCCCACAGCACCAGTCCCAGCCGGGCGCTCACGGGGGACAAGTCCCCAGGAAGCAGTTCTGCCGCTTCGAATAGGAGCTGTTGTACTCGGGGCTGCGGCTGCCCGCGCCCGGCGTCGTCTTCCAGTCGTTGGGGTCCTGGTCGCCGCCGTTCTCCTTCTCCTGGAAGCCGCTGTCCATGCCCCGGAAGCTCATCCAGAACTTGCCGGGATCGATGGGAGCCTGGCCCACGATGGAGCGCGCCAGCCGCTGCGAGGCCCCCATGCCCGGCAGGTGCGCCGCGTAGACCTTGCGCGCGGACCGGTAATACGCCTGATTGTCGCAGCCCGCGTCATCCAGCACCCTGCACTCCCGGGACTCCTCGGCGCTCGCCAGGCCCCAGTCGTCCAGGAGGATGCCAAAGCCGCCGGCGCACTCGCCGCCCCGCACGCGGCCCAGGCCACACACGGGAATGGCGCCCATCGTGTAGTGGGGCACGTCGAAGAAGGCGCCCCTGCCCCTGTCCAGGAAGCGGCGGGTGAACTTCTTCACGGGCGAGAGCTCCGCCTGGGCGGTGCAGCTCATGCCCCCCACGTCCTTGTACACCCCGCTGGTGGAGCGCGAGGGCGCGAAGGAGATGCCTCCGGCCGCGCGGCACGTCACCTCCAGGCCCTCGGCCGAGGTGAAGAGCTGGACCACCCGGGGCCTCCCCGTCTTGGAGGTGCGCCCGTCGAAGTCCTGGTAGCGCTCGGTGGCGAGCTTGCCGGGCGTATCGTCGTTGATGAGGTCGGTGAGGGGTTTGAAGTCGTTGGGCAGCGTGTGCATCTCCGCGCTGGTGGTGTCCCACAAGGCGCTGGTGGCCGCCTCCTGCACCTTGAGCGACAGGTAGCCCACCTCGGCGAAGTGGATGCCGAAGATGAGGATGGTGACGAAGAGCAGCAGCCCGAGCGCCAGCTCCGTGGTGCCCTGGCCGCGCTGTGAGGCCCTGCCGCGCAGCCTTACCATCCCTTGTACTCCTTCTTCCTGAGCGCCTCGTACACCTCGGCGGCGAACGGCGCGGTGTCATTCAGCGTCGTCCTCACGTCCTTGATGCCCTGGTCATCCACGTGCGCCGACACGAGCGTGGCCCGCCAGAAGGGGTTGAGGAAGTTGGGCGGCTCCTGCCAGTTGGGGCCCGCGCGCCGGTAGTAGGCGATGCCCGCGGAGAGCGCCGTGGCCTTGGAGATGTCCGTGCCGCCGTTCACGTCCGACAGCTCGACACCGCGGTTGTCGAACTCCACGCCCTCCTTCTTCGGGGAGAAGCGGAAGCGGAACATGAGGTTCCAGGGGTCCGCCTGCCCCTCGCCGGGGCGCTGCCGGTAGTCGCGCTGGATGACGGCGTAGTTCTTCGGCTGGCCGTAGTTGTCCCCGCCGTCCGTCACCAGGTTGTAGTTGTAGTCCATGTGCGAGGGCCAGATGCCCGGGCACTGCGTGCACGTGCCCATGGTGTGCCGGATCTGGGCGTCGGGATCGCGGTGGCCGTTCGTCCACACGTGCTCGTCGCTGGTGTCCGCCCGGTGGTTGCTGCGCACGTGCGCCTCGGCCCCGGCCGTGCCCGGAAACGACCTCGGGCACGGCGCCTGGCCCCGGTTGAACACGATGCTCACATCCCCATGATCGTCTCCCCACACCTCGGTGGCGTCGATGGTGGGCCCCGAGTGGGAGATGCTCTGCGCGGGGAAGTAGCCACTGCCGCTGTTGGAGACACTCACCAGGCGGTCCTGGTTGGGAATCAACCGCCGCAGCTTGCGCCGGATGGGCGCGGTCACCCCGCGCCCCGTCACGAAGGAATAGCCACGGCTGCCCATGGCCGCGTCCACGAAGTGCAGCTTCCTGCCCGCGTTGCGGCGCAGGCACGCGGCGCCGTTGCCCCCGCAGCCGTTGCCGCCCTCGAGCTCCCGGCCGTTGATGGCCACCTCCTTCGCCGACACGTCCTCGCCTCCGAAGGCCAGGCCCCTCCTGGCCTCGCTGACGATGCTGGTGGCGATTGCCGGATTGCTGCTCACGCTCCGGGTGAGCGCCTCGTAGACGTCCTTCTGCTCCTCCCAGATGGAGGAGAGCTGCAACGAGGCCGCCTCCTGGCCCGCGGCCCTGTCCAGCGGCTCCCACTGGGTGTCCAGCTGCTTGTCCGCGTTCTCCAGGTCACTCTGGGTCTGGGTGATGTCGAGGATGGCCTGGGTGGCGCACCGGCACATCGCGACGTTGGTGGTGGGGCAGCTGGACGCGGCGATCAACGAGTACGCCGTCAGGGGATCGTCGTAGGCGTTCCTGGCCCCCTGGATGGCGCCGCGGTAGTAGCTGCTCCAGGAGATGAGGCTCTCCACGCCCGTGAGGGCCACCATGTGCCCCATCAGCGCCCGGTTCATCAGCGAGATGGAGTTGAAGGCGCGCGCGGTGGCCACCGCGTTGGAGTAGGCGGCGGCATCCGCCATCGTCTGCAGCTCCATCTTCTCCTTGGCCTTCATGCCGATGGAGAGCGTCATCGTCACCATCAGCACCAGCAGCAGCAGGCTGAGCGCGAAGACCACCAGCGTCTGTCCACGGCGTCTCATCACAGCCCCTCCGGAGTGCCCGGGCAGTTCTGCTCGCCGAAGTAGCGCTTGCGCGCGGGCGTCATCATCCGCATGCCGTAGGTGGCCTGGATGGGGAAGACGTACTGCTTGGAGCCGACGCGGGTGCGCAGCTCGTCACGGATGAGCGGGTCCAGGTTGACGACGCGCTCGGTGCTCTTCGTCCAGCCCGCCTTGGCGTCCGCCGGCATCAGCGGGTTGACGGCGTCGTAGTTCTTGAGCCCCAGGTGGGCCAGAAGCATGCGGCTGATGACCCAGTCCGCGAAGGGAATGCGCAGCCGGTACCAGTAGATGAGGCGCACCTCCAGGCGCATGGCCTGGGAGCCGTCTCCCCGGGGCAGATCGAAGTCGGCATCCTCGGGGCTCTGCACCGCGGAGGCCCGGGGCGACTCGCGCACCAGCCAGAAGATGGGGCCGTCGTGCGCGCCGTCCTTGCCCTTCACGTAGTGGGGCCCCGCGTTGTCCGGATCTCCGCTCTCGCCGTTGGAGCCCACGCGCTCCTTCCACGCCGAGGCCAGCTTCTGCGCCGCCGAGCCCTTCCCCTTGCCGCCCAGGTAGGGCGTCACGCTGGGCAGCAACCCACCCAGCGCCGCGTGCACCATGGGCTCGCAGTCGCCGTGGTTGCGGCTGCCCGCACGCACCGCCTGGAAGGCCGCGTACTCCGCCATGATGCGGCCCTGCAGCATCATGAAGAGCTGCAGCGTCCCCAGCACGAGGAAGATGACGAGCGGCAGAGTCAGAGCGGCTTCCACGGCCGCCTGACCGGATTCATGTCCCTTGGGGGCGCGGGACTCCACGGTGCTCATGTCAGGGCCTTTGTCACACTCCACCGCTGACTTTCCCATCGGTCAACTGGACCGGTGGAGGCGCCTGGCTGCACGGCTGCGACATTTGACCTGACACCCCCGGGACAACGCAATGCGTCAGCGCGGTTTCATGCCCTTGGCGTCGAGCTGGTACTTCTTCACCAGGCGCTCGATGGACTTGCGGTGCAGGCCACTTTCACGCGCGGCGCGGGAGAGGTTGCCCTCGCAGCGGGTGAGGACGCTGGTGACGTACTCGCGCTCGAAGTTCTCCAGCAGCTGCTCCTTGGCGTCCTTGAAGGTGAGGTGCTCGTTGAAGGGCAGCGGCCCCTCGCGCTGCTGGCCGCGGACGCGGGGCGGCAGGTCCTCGGGCAGCACCTCCTCGCCATCGCTGAAGGCCAGCACGTGGGAGAGCACGTTCATCAACTCGCGCACGTTGCCCGGCCACCCGTAGGCCATCAGCAGCGACAGGGCCTCGGGCGAAATCCGCTTGCGCCCGTGCCGCGCCATCACCTCCGGGTCCGCCAGCCCCCGCTTGAGGATCAGCGGAATGTCCTCGCGGCGCTCGCGCAGCGGCGGCAGCTGGAGGTTGATGACGGACAGGCGGAAGAAGAGATCCTCGCGGAAGTTGCCCGCCGCTATCTCCTTGGGCAAATCCCTGTTGGTGGCGGCGATGACGCGGCAGTCCACCTCCAGCGTGTCGTTGCCGCCCACGCGCCGCACCTCGCGGTTCTCCAGCACGCGCAACAGCTTGGGCTGCAGGTCCAACCGCAGCTCACCCAGCTCGTCCAGGAAGATGGTGCCCCCGTGCGCCCGCTCGAAGGCGCCCGGCCGCGACGTCATGGCCCCCGTGAAGGAGCCCTTCTCGTGGCCGAACAGCTCGCTCTCGATGAGGTTGGGCGGAATGGCGCCGCAGTCCAACACCACCATGGGCCCCTTCTTGCGCCCGCTCAGCTCGTGGATGGCCCGCGCCACCAGCTCCTTGCCCGTGCCCGTCTCGCCTCCGATGATGACGGACACGTCCATGGGGGCGATCTTCTTGATGAGCGCGAACACCTGCCTCATCTTCACACTCTGCCCCACCAGCCCGCACAGCTCGCCCTCGCGGTCCGGCTCGACCGTCACCTCCTCGTCGATGGGGGCGAAGGTGAGGGTGGAGGAGCCGGCGCGAATCTGGGCCCCGGCCGAGAGGTAGGCGCGCTCAATCCGGCGCCCATCCAGGAAGGTGCCGTTGGTGGAGTTGAGGTCCACCAGGAGCCAGCCGCGCTCGGTGTTGATGATTTCGAAGTGGTGACGGCTGGCCGTGCGGTCCTCGGCGAGCACCAGGTCGTTGGTGGGGTGGGCCCCACAGCGCAGACGCTCCTTGTCGGAGATGAGGGACTTGCCCTCGTCCGGCCCGGCGGACACCTGGATGCGGCACTTGCGCAGCTTGAGGGTGGTGCGCGACTCGAGCACCAGCACCTCGGTGCCCGAGCCGACGCCCCCGTCGGCCGGGGCGACGATGGAGTCGAGACCATTCTCCCCCGGGTTGGTGAGGACATCGTCCGGGTGCGCTTCCTTTGGATTCATCACTTTCCGATGATAGCAAACACGGGCGACGCCACCCGCCCCCGCCCGTGGTAGGCTCTCCCTCCTTCCATGCCCGCCAAGAAGGTCTCGTCCAAGAAGGCGCCCGCCCGGGCCCGCCCGAAGGCCCCCGCTCGCCCCGTCGAGCCACCGCCGTCCGACACCCCGGAGGCCCCCCGCAAGCCCCGGGCCAAGAAGACGGTCGTCATCCTCTCGCGCAAACGCTCCCTGTACTCCACCCGGCGGCTGGTGGAGGCCATCAAGCAGCACGGCCACCGGCCCCTGGTGCTGGACACGCTGCGCTGCACCATGGTGCTGGCCCCGGGCCAGCCGCGGATGCTCTACCGCGGGGTGGACATCAAGGGCGTGGACGTCGTCATCCCCCGCATCGGCGCCTCCATCACCGGCTACGGCCTGGCGGTGGTGAAGCACTTCGAGATGATGGGGGTGGCGGTGCTCAACGGCGCCAGCGCCATCTCCCAGAGCCGCGACAAGCTGCGGGCGCTCCAGCTGTTGTGCGCGGCCGGGCTGGACGTGCCCCGGACGGTGATGGCGCATGACCGCAGCAACGTGCGCAAGCTGGTGGAGGAGGTGGGGGGCCTGCCCGTCATCATCAAGCTGCTGCGCGGCACCCAGGGCGTGGGGGTGATGATCGCCCATTCGCTCCAGGAGTTGCAGACCATCGTCAACACCTTCTGGGACCTGGGGCAGGAGGTGGTGCTCCAGGAGTTCGTCGCCGAGAGCAAGGGCCGGGACGTGCGCGCCCTGGTGGTGGGCAACAAGGTGGTGGGCGCCATGCGGCGGCGGGCCAAGAAGGGCGAGTTCCGCTCCAACATCCACCGCGGCGGCGAGGGCCACCCGGTGGAGCTGCCCGCCTCCTATATCGACGTGGCGGTGAAGGCCGCGCACCTGCTGGGGCTGGAGATCGCCGGCGTGGACATGCTGGAGGGCCGGGAGGGGCCGAGATTGATGGAGCTCAACTCGAGTCCGGGTTTCGAGGGGTTGGAGCAGGCGACGAAGCAGGACATCGCCGGGGCGATCGTCGACCATGCGCTCACCCTGGCGGGGACGCACGCGGCGGCGGGAGGCCAGCTACAGGCAGTGTGAAGCGCGGCCGAGACGCCCGGGGGGCAGGCGGACGGACGAGCCTCTTGCTCGGCCCTCCTGGGAATGGGCGCCTACGCAAAATGTCGGAGGGGATTGGCAGTGGGAGTGCGACCTTCGTAATCTCCCCGGCGCTCGCACATGAAGCCCCTGCCCAAGCCGCTGCAGATCACCGTCTACCAGGATGTGTTGTGTTCCTGGTGCTACCTGGCCGACCTGCGGCTGGAAACCCTCAAACAGGAGTTCGGCGACCTCATTCGCTGGCGCGTGCGGCCGTACCCGCTGCGCGTCCACGACAAGAGGCCCACCGAGAAGGAGCTGCGCGGATTGACGGAGGAGGTGCGCCGGGCCCAGCAGGAGCCGGAGCCGGTGGCGAAGCTGCTGAGCACGGAGCTGTGGCAGGGCGGAGACGCGCCGCGCACCAGCATCCCCGCGCTGGCGGCGCTGGAGGCGGCGCGGCTGCAGGGCCCCGCGGCCAGGAGCCACCTCGCGCGCGCCATGCAGCGTGCGGCGCTGGAGCAGGGCGTCAACGTGACGCGCACGGACGTCATCTTCGAGCTGGCCAGCCGCGTGGGCCTGGACATGAGCCCCTTCTCGGCGGCGTTCCACTCGGACAACACGCGCAAGCTCATCCTGGATGAGCACGAGCTGGCCACCAGCCGCGGCGTGCGCGGCGTGCCCACCCTCGTCATCGCCGGCCGGTGGATGGTGTGCGGCCTGCGCGACGTGGCCGAGTACCGCGAGCACATCCTCACCTGCCTGGGCAAGCTGCACGCCCCGCGCTCCGGCTCGTCCGAGCGCATGGTGCACTAGCCCGCGGGGGTGGGAGTCCCCGGGAAATGACGGGAAACGGGGTGTTGAATATTCTCGGTGCCCGCCCGTCTGCTTCCCTGTCTTCACCGTGATGAACTGGGCGGGCTGGCCCCCAACGACCGGCCCCGGAGAACCTCCATGCGTCGCCTTCTGCTCCTCACAGTCCCTACCGCCCTGGTGATGGGCTCCGGCTGTGTCGCTCACTACCACCGGCCCGGCTACTACTCGGACAACACCCCCCCGGCCACCGTCTACCAGTACCGCTACTCGGGCCCCCACCCGGATGCGTACGGCGGCTGGTGCACCGAGTCGTACAACCACGTCCACGGCTACGCGCCCTCGGAGATCAACGACTACTCCTACTCGGAGGACGTGTACGTGTACCGGGCGCCGCGGGTCATCTGGTACATGGACTACCACCCGATTCCGGGCGGCCATCACTGCTACCTGCACGGCCGCCACAGCCACGACTACTTCCCGTACTCGTACTCGGGCACCTCGTACCGCTGGGACCGCGACCGCTCGGTGTACGTCTACAGCAACTACCGTCCGCCTCCGAAGCCCCGGGACTGGGACGACTACCACGACGCCTCGCCCGTGAATGGCGGCGGCAACCGGCCTCCTCCCTCCAACGGCGGCTGGGGCAACCCGAATCCTCCTCCCTCCAACGGCGGCTGGGGCAACTCGCAGCGGCCTCCGCCTCCTCCGGGCACCGGCACCGGCACGCGCCCGCCCACCGGCAGCGGCGGCTGGGGCAACCCGAATCCGAATCCGCCCTCGCAGGGTGGCGGCTGGGGCCAGCAGCCTCCGCCTCCCCCGGGCACCGGCACCGGCACGCGCCCGCCCCAGAGCGGTGGCGGTTGGGGCAACCAGGATCAGAATCCGCCCGGCGGCAACGGTAACGGTAACGGCAACGGCAACGGCGGCGGCTGGGGCAACGGCGGCAACAACGCGCCCCCGGGCCACGGCGGCACGCCTCCGGGCCAGGGCGGCACGCCTCCGGGCCAGGGCGGCTGGGGCAACCCTCCCGGCCACACCAACAACCCGGGCCAGGGCCGCGGCAATGACGACGCGCCTCCTCCTCCTCGCGGCGGTGGTTGGGGCAACGGCGGTGGCAACGGCAACGGTGGCCAGGGCCGCGGCAACGACGACGCGCCTCCTCCTCGCGGCGGTGGCTGGGGCAACGGCGGTGGCAACGGCAACAGCGGCGGCGGCAACAGCCCTCCCCCGCCTCCTCCTCCCCGTGACAACGGTGGCAACAGCGGCGGCGGCAACGGCGGCGGCTGGGGCAACAGTGGCGGCAACAGCGGCGGCGGCAACAGCCCTCCCCCGCCTCCGTCCCGTGGCAACAGCGGCGGCGGCAACGGCGGCGGCTGGGGCAACAGCGGCGGCAACAGCGGCGGCAACAGCTCCCCTCCTCCCTCCGGGAACAGCGGCGGGAACGGCAACAGTGGTGGCAACGGCAACAGTGGTGGCTGGGGCCGCGGCCGCCGGTAGGTCGTGACTTCCAGCAGTGGGTGACGTCGAGGGCCGCTCCCTTCCTCTCGCGAGGCAGGGGCGGCCCTCCGCCTTTTCCACCGGGGCGCAACGGCTCGGGAAGTGTTCCGTCTTCCACGGGACGTCTCGGGCCCCGGGGTGGATTGCCGATACGCGGGAGCGTGGAGATCTTGGCGCCCAGTCATGAAGCGTCCGAGTCTCGTCATCTGCTGTGCTCTTCTCGGGCTCGCCCCGGTCGCCTGTGGCGACGGCGTGGACCCGGATCCAGGTGTGGACCGCGGGGACAGCACGATGGTGGACCTCGACCACCTGACCATCGGCGTCACCGGCCACGCCGAGCTCTTCCCCGAGGCCGCACGCCTGCTCGAATCCCGGGGCCAGGCGGTGCCCTCGCTCGAGGGACTCCCGCTCATCATCGAGGAGCCCCTGCGCGTGGGTGTGAGCGACGCGGACTCCGTGCTCGGCCGGGGTGACATCGGCGCCGCGGGTGCGTTCTCCGTGCCCGATGTGCCCGTGCGAGACATCCACCTGAGTCTCGCCGCCCGCTTCGAGCACGAAGGGTTCGTGCGCAGCTCCACGGTCGTCTTCGACACCGTCTTCACCCGCACCCGGCCCCGCACCGACATCATCAACGCCCGCGTCTGGGCGCTGCCCACCTCCTTCCACGACGCCCTCACCCGCGCCGTCGGCGAGCCGTGGATCCGCGCCCATACCGATGACCGGGCCCGCACGCTGCGCGAGGCCGGCTTCATCCTCGGCCGCGTCGTGGATGCCTCGGGCGCGCCCGTCGCGGGTGCCCATGTGGTGCTCGATCGCGGAGACCTCGCCCACCGCATCTACTACCCCGCCCCGGACTTCCAGAGCGCCACCCAGGACGCCACCAGCGCCACCGGCCTCTTCGTCTACGTCCACTCCGGCGCGGAAGCGGAGACCTTCAGCCTCTCCATCCAGGGCTCCAGGGACTACCAGGCCCGCAACGCGGGTGCCGCCGCGGGCATGGGGCTCGTCCTCACGCTGTATCCGGGCAGCTACACTCCGTAGCTCCCCGGAGCTCCGGAGCGGGC
Source organism: Archangium sp. (assembly GCF_036277355.1). Taxonomy (GTDB): domain Bacteria; phylum Myxococcota; class Myxococcia; order Myxococcales; family Myxococcaceae; genus Archangium. The sequence continues at coordinate 206,469 of NZ_DASUNC010000173.1, read as the reverse complement.
CGGCGGCCTGACGGGGGCTCGTTCGCCCGGCAGCCCCGCGCGGTGAGGTACGGTGGCCGCCGTGAAACGCCTCGTCCTCGCCGGCCCCGGCCACGCGCACCTCTTCGTGCTGGAAGCCCTGGCCCGGGCTCGCTGGCCGGGCGTGGAGACGGTGCTGGTCTCCCGGGGGCGCACGCAGTTCTACAGCGGGAGGGTCCCGGGTTATCTGGCGGGGCAGTACGCGCTGGAGGCGCTGCGCTTCGACCTGGAGGGGCTCGCACGAGCGGCCGGGGCAAGGCTGGAGCCGAGTGGTGTCACGGGCCTGGACGCGGACCGGCGGGAGCTCCGGCTGGGAGACGGACGGACGCTGACGTACGACGCGGCGAGCTTCGACATCGGCTCGCTGCCCGCGGGCGACTCGGTGCCCGGGGTGCGCGAGCACGCGGTACCGCTCAAGCCGCTGGAGGGGGCCCTCTCCCGCCTCGCGTCGGGCCAGGAGACGGGCCCGCTGCTGGTGGTGGGCGGGGGCGCGGCGGGCGTGGAATTGGCGCTGTGCCTCCAGGCGCGCACGGGCCGGCCCACCGTACTGCTCGAGGACGGGCCCCAGGTGCCCCGGGGTGCCTCCCGCGCGGCCGCGCGCCGCGTGCGGGGACTGCTGGAGCGCCGGGGAGTCCACCTGCGCCTGGAGTCCCGCGTGACGGCGCTGGAGGCCAGCGTGGCCCACCTGGCCTCGGGCGAGCGGCTCGCCTTCGGCACGTGCGTGTGGGCCACGGGCGCCCGGGCACCGGAGCTCTTCGCCTCGAGCGGCGCGGCCGTGGATGCACGGGGCTACCTCGCGGTGAAGGACACCCTGGAGAGCCCCTCGCACCCGGGGCTCTTCGCGGCGGGAGACTGCGCGGGCTTCCTCAGCGGACAGCACGTACCGAAGGCCGGTGTGTACGCGGTGAGGCAGGGGCCGGTGCTGCGCCACAACCTGCACGCCTTCCTCACGGGCACGGGCTCGCCGAGGCCCTACCGGGCCCAGCCGGGTTTCCTCTCGCTGCTCAACGCGGGAGATGGCACGGCGGTGGGCGAGTGGAAGGGACTGGCCTTCCACGGCCGCGCCATGTGGCGATTGAAGGACTTCATCGACGGGCGCTTCATGGCCCGCTTCCAACGGCTGGCCACGCGCCTCACGTGACCGCGGGCTCCCGCTCCTCGGACACGGGAGGGTGTCCCGCACCGAGCGCCAGCCGCAGCGCCCGCACGAAGGCATCGAAGCTCTTGTCCCCGCCGTGCATCCGCTCGGGGTCCAGGTAGCGCGCCACGCGCTTCTGCTCCCTGTCGCTCCAATCTCCGAGCAGCTTCCTCAGAAGCACCTCGGGCCGGCCTCGCGCACGCGAGCTCCCTTCCGGCAGGTGCGCTCCAGCCACACGCTCGAGGGCCTTCTCGTCCGCGAACACCCAGCTCGCGATGGAGGGGATCGCGGGCACCAGGAGCACCCGCTCGGACACGCCTGCCCTGATGAGCGGAAGCTGAATCTCCTGGAGCAGGTCGGCGATGCGCTGCCTGTTCCGCGTGTGCGTGTCGAAGACGACGATGATGGGTTGATAGTCCCTCTCGGACAGCAACAGCACGATGGAGAGGATGCCCATGATGTGCGGCGCTCCAAACAGCCGCACCGTCTCGAAGCAGGGCGGCTCCTCCAGGTGCAGCCGCGCCACCACCTTCCGAGCCAATGCCTCCACGAGCCACTTGCCTTCATTGCCCTCGACGATGAAGGCAACCTTCGGACGGCCGGACAACCTGGAAGACCTCCTCTTCATCTGCGCCTCCAGCTCTCCAGGAGCGCCATGTAGGGGATGTGGCACTCCCCGAAACGCGCGGCATGCCGAAGCTTCAGGTCGAGCACCTCGCGGAACGAGTGCACGGGGGATAGTGCATCCGACATGTCCTGCTCGTTGACGAGCACGGTGTTGATCTCCTTGCCCCAGGTCAGTGCTTGGATGGCCGCCTTGCTGAACTCCGCTCCGATGTAGAGGAAGACCCCGAGCGTCCCCGTCAGCTTGCGGGCCTCCAACAGGAAGTGCCGGTGTCCATCCGTGAAGGAGATGTCGATCTCCTCCCCGGGTGGCCGGAGGTTGCGCCGCGGGTGCAAGGACTCGGACTCGAGCAGCTCGTACACGAGCCCCTCGAGCCGGCGGCCCCGCGTGTGTGCCTCCGTCCCGCCCCTCTTCAGCGCCTCGTACTCCCTCCTCAGGGCCGCCTTCCCTCGTCCCATCCCCATGCCCCTCCCCTCCCGGACAGGCCCCCGGGCCTGCTGCTCACTGAACCTGCTCAGTATAGCGGAGGCCCCTGACGTCTCAGGTCAGGCAGTCTGCGGTCCTTTGTCGGGAATGGCAAGGTGCCCCCGGGGAGCTCCACGGTTGGAACTCGGGACCCGGAGGTCTTCTCTCCCAGGTGGGAACCCGGGATGCGTGGCACCCTCACCCCGTCCCTCTCCCGAGGGGAGAGGGGAGGTTGGCCCGGGCTCAGGTGCCCTCGGCCCGCCCGGTGCCCTGCCCCGCGGGCGGCAACGTCTTCGGCACGAACCAGCGCGGCAACCAGTCCGCTCCCTTCGTGCTCGTCAACTGCGTCTGGCCGCTCCCGTCCGCCCTCATCAGGAACAGCTCCACGTCTCCCGTGCGCTCCGACGCGAACGCCAGGTACTTCCCATCCGGACTCCACTCCGGCTGGTCATCCGTGCTCTTCCCATCCGTCAGCGCCACCGGCTCCCCTCCCGCCATGTCCGCCACCCAGATGCGCGCCTTCTGGTCCTTCGCCCTCCCCACGAACGCCAGCTTCTTCCCGTCCGGACTCCACACCGGCTCCCGCTCCTCCCCCGTCTGCTGGCTCCCCGACACCGCCTTCACATCCGTCCCGTCCGGCTTCACCACGAACACCCGGACCCGCCCCTCCCGGTCGCTCACGAACGAAATCCACTTCCCGTCCGGACTCCACTTCGGCGCCATGTCCTCCTTGTGGAAGAACGTCAGCCGCCTCACGTCCGTCCCATCCGCCTTCATCACGTAGATTTCCGGATCTCCCGTCCGGCTCGACGCGAACGCCACCTGCGTCCCGTCCGGTGACACGCTCGGCTCGAAGTTGCCCTCGGGCGCCTGCGTCAGCCGCGTCACCTCCGCGTCCGCCCGCGGCGCCTGCCGCACCACGTCGCTGAAGCTCTGCGCGTCCGACTCGGCCACGAACCAGCTGCCGTCCGGCGACCAGCTCGGGTTGCGCGCACGGCCCCGCGGCGGCGCCAACATCACCACCGGTCCGCCGTCCAGCGGCGCCAGTCTCAGCTGCTCCACGTGCAGCCCTTGAATCTCCGCCGCCGCCACCACCACCAACGACGCGCCATCCGGAGATGGCGCGCCGGGGTACTCATCCTCGGGACCTCGCGTCAGCTGCGTCTGCTCTCCCGTGGCGGGCCGCACCCACCAGACATCCTTCTGGGGCGCTCGCTCCGACACGAAGGCAATCACTCCCGGCAACCCCCTCCGCTCCTGCTCGGAGAGGGGCCCGGAGCCGGATGCGCCCGAGCCACACGTGCCCGCCTTGCATCCAGCCCCGAGCAGGGCGAGCACCGCCCACCGCCGTGCTCCACCCCACCACGCCTTTTTCGCGAAGTCCCGAGTCATCACAACCCGACTCTTACCGCACCTGCACGGCGTCCGCGATGACCTGGTAGCCCGCCGTGGTCCAGCGGCTCAGCTGCACCTTGTTCCAGCCGGCCGGGAAGCTCCACGTGCCGAGCGTGTTCCACCGGCCACCGTTGATCTGCTGGTTCACGTTCACCGTGGCCAGCCTGGTGCCGCTGGAGTTGGTGATGATGAAGGGCGCCGTCGTGGAGCGGTCCGTGGCGGACGTCCACCAGGCGTCGATCGTCTTGGTGGCCGCCGCGGGCAGGTAGAAGTAGAACGTCACCGGCTCCGACACCGCCGCCGTGGGCGAGGCGTAGTAGCCCGAGCCGTAGTAGCCCGCCACGTTCGTGGAGGACACCCAGCTGGTGCCCGTCACCTCGACGTAGCCCTTGGAGGTGTCGTTGTTGGCCTGGTTGCTGTCGATGATGATGCTGCCCGTGCTGCCACCGCCGCAGTAGCCCTGGATCTTGCTGATGTACGTGCTCCACGGCCAGTTGGGGCCCGGGTCCGTACGGGAGGCGGGCTGCAGCCGGCCGTGCGCCACGATGTGGTAGCTGTCCCGGACGATTCCCTGGCCCTGGGTGATGTCGCACGAGAGCTTCGCCGAGGCGTCGATCTGCCCCGCGGGGAAGGACGTCTGGCTGGCCGAGCCACCGTGCTCGATACCCACCGAGAAGTTGTTCACCGAGGTGCCGTTGAGGCCGCACATCACGCTGCCGTTGAGGCTGCAGTCGTAGCTGGCGCCCACGTGCCAGCCGCGGTTGGACTCGAGCACCAGCTGGGAGATCTCCGAGCCGCTCTCGTTCACCACGTAGTGCGCGCTCACGCCGGAGGCGCTGTTCGTCAGCCAGCTCCAGCAGCTCGAGTAGCTGCCCTCACAGGTGTGGATGACGATCATCGACACGTCCGTGCCCGCCGGACGCGAGTTGTAGTTGGGCGAGGGACGCCAGATGGCCGGGGCGTAGTCCGCGCTCATCGAGCGCACCACGCCGGGCGCGGGGAACTTCGCCTGCGCCTGGGTGGGCATCAGCGACACGGCCAGATCGCCCGCGGGCGTCTGGGCCACCGCGCCCTTGCGCATCACGTCATAGACGTTCTGGTGGATGTACTGGGCCTGCGCCTCGGCGTTGTCGATGCCGCTGTACTTCGCCGCGGCCGGGGCCCACGCGCCCACGTCCGCACGGTCCAGCTTCAGCTCGTTGGCGTACGAGGACAGCAGCGCGGCGGCGGCCCGGATGTTGGCCTCGGGCTGGGTGCGCACCGCCTCCTCGGCCACGCCGGCAAGGCGCGCGCCCTCGGAGAGCTTCTCACCCCGCAGCGCCATCAGACCGAACGCCGCGGGCACGCCCTCGAACTCCACCTGGCCCTGGATCATCTCCCACCGGGTCTCGGTGTAGGAGATGGCCTTGAGCAGCTCCGCCGGAACGCCGAAGTCCGCGCCGGCCTTCGCGAAGGCCTGGTCCAGCTGGTACGGGGTGCGCTCGGCCTCGCGCTGGGCGGGGGTGCGGGAGTCCTCGGTCGCGGCCGGGGTCTGGGTGGGAGCGGGCTCCTGGGGACCACAGGCAGCCAGGGCAAGAGCAGCGGCCAGGGTGGCCAACGGCTTACGGAACGGGTGCATGGACAGCACTCCTATGGAAAGACGAGGCTGGGGGGACTGGCGCGGTAACATGCACTTTCTCAGAGCACAAGGGAAGCACGTTTTACCAGGAATTCACTTGAAGTCCCAAGTATCCCAGGTATATTGAGCGGTTGGCCGGTGGCCGCCCGAGGGGCATGCGGGCGCGGGGCGACAGGAGGGGCGACGTGGGAGGCGGGCTGGGTTAGGAGAAGGACATGCGTCTCTTCGCCATTGGCGACACCCATCTGCCCTCCACGCGCAACAAGGACATGCACCGCTTCGGGTGGGCGGAGCATCCACTGCCCTTGCAGCGCGCCTGGGACGAGAAGGTGCGGCCCGAGGACGTGGTGCTGGTGGTGGGCGACATCTCGTGGGCGACGCGGCCCACGGAGGTGCTGGACGACCTGAAGTGGCTGGACGAGCGGCCGGGGCGCAAGGTGCTGGTGCGCGGCAACCACGACTACTGGTGGGGCGATTCGGCGTCGAAGCTGCGCAGGCTGCTGGAGCCGTACAAGACGCTGGAGAACTTCCTGCACAACAGCTCGGTGGTCATCGGGCGGTGGGTGATTGCCGGCACGCGGCTGTGGACGGCGCCCGAGGCCCCGCCGATGCCGGGCGGGGAGATGGGGGACGAGTCGGGGGACGCGGGGTACGTGGAGCGGGAGACGCGGCGGCTGGCGGCCTCCATCGCGGACGCGGAGAAGAAGGAGAAGGAGAGCGCCGAGCCGCTGACGCGGGTGGTGGCGGTGCACTTCCCGCCGCTGTACGCCAACGAGAAGACGACGGCGTTCCTGGGCCCCATCGAGGCCTTCAAGCCGAAGGTGTGCGTCTACGGACACCTGCACGCGGGAGGCATCCCGGCGGGCTTCACCGGGGAGCGGGCCGGCATCCGCTACGTGCTGGCCTCGTGTGACGCGGCGGGCTTCTCGCCCCTGCTGCTCGACGAGTAGCCCCGGCTACTCGGCCACGGAAGTAGTGACGGCGTGCCCCGCGCGAGGAGCGTGCGCGCGGTGCAATGTCCAGCGAGCACGCCTCCACCGTCCGCTCCGTGACGGACACCCCCACGCTCCCGTCCACCACGGACAGTCACCCCACCCCGTGGGGCCGTGGCCTTGTCAGGGACGAACGTTTCTCACGTGCGGACAATCCGAGACACAGGAGAACACCCCATGTTGAAGAAGGACCTGCACGAGGCCAACCGCCTCTCCTGGAACGCCGCCACCCGCGCCCACAACAGCCACAAGGGCGACCAGGCCCGCTTCCTCCGCGAGGGCGGCTCCACCCTCTTCCCCGAGGAGCTCGAGCTGCTCGGCGACCTGCGTGGACGCTCGCTCCTCCACCTCCAGTGCAACTCCGGACAGGACACCCTCAGCCTCGCCGCCCGCGGCGCCCTCGTCACCGGCGTGGACATCAGCGATGAGGCCATCGGCTTCGCCCGCTCCCTCTCCGCGGGCTCCGGCCTCCCCGGCACCTTCGAGCGCTCCGATGTCTACGACTGGCTCGCCTCCGCGCCCCCGGCCCGCTTCGACCTCGTCTTCTGCTCCTACGGCGTCACCTTCTGGCTGTCCGACCTGAACTCCTGGGCCGAGGGCATCTCCCGCGTCCTCGTGCCCGGTGGCCGCTTCGTCCTCGTCGAGTTCCACCCCGTCCTCTGGATGTTCGACGAGAAGCTCCGCCTCACCTACCCCTACGGCGGCGGCCACTCCATCCCCGAGGCCGTCGGCGTCGGGGACTACGTCGCCCGGTCTGGTGAGGGACTCGTGCACTGGGGCTACGAGGAGGGCGTGCGGGATTTCAAGAATCCCCACCCCTGCCACGGCTTCCAGTGGGGGCTCGGGGACGTCATCAATCCCCTCCTGCGCCACGGGCTCCAGCTCGAGCGGCTCGAGGAGTACTGCTACGCCAACGGCTGCCAGGTGCTCGAGGGCATGCGCGCCGCCCCTGGCCACCGCTTCCTGCTCCCCGACGGCGTCCCCGAGATTCCTCTCATGTTCGGACTGTCCGTCCGTAAACCGGGGTGAGCACGGTCAGGGGCACGGGTCCTCTTGCACGGGCTCAACCCGGGGTCCAGATACCCTCACCCCGTCCCTCTCCCGGAGGGAGAGGGGACATGGCCGCGAGCAGGAGACGGCGGCGACAGCTCCACCTGCTCGGGCTACAGCTCGACCTGGGCGCCCAGCTCCACCACCCGGTTGGGCGGAATCCGGAAGTACGCCGTCGCGCTCCTCGCGTTGCGCGACATCCATGAGAACAACGCCTCCCTCCACATCGCCATCCCCGGCTTCTTGCTCGGTATCAGCGTCTCGCGCCCCAGGAAGAACGACGTCCCCATCAGGTTGAACTGCAACCCCTTCTCCCTCGCCCGCTTCAGGATGTCCGGAATGCTCGGGTTCTCCATGAAGCCGTAGCGCGCAATCACCCGCACGAAGCCCTCCTCCAGCTTGATGACCTCCACCCGGTCCTCCGGCGGCACGTGCGGCACCTCCTCCGACGCGATGGTCAGCAGCATCACCTGCTCGTGCAGCACCTTGTTGTGCTTGAGGTTGTGCAACAGCGCCGGCGGCGTGCCCTCCGGGTTGCCCGTCATGAAGATGGCCGTCCCCGGCACCCGCACCGGCGGATGGTCCCCGAAGCTGTCCAGCAGCTGCTTCAGCGGGATGCTGCTGCCCCGCAGCCGGTTGGCCAGGATGTCCCGCCCCTTCTTCCACGTCGTCATCAGCGTGAACACGCACAGCGCCATCAGCAACGGGAACCAACCGCCCGCGGCGATCTTCACCGCGTTGGCCCCGAAGAAGGACAGATCCACCAGCCCGAAGAACCCCGCCACCGGCAGCGCCACCACCCTCGACACGTTCCACCGCTCGCGCGCCACCACGTACGCCAGCCCCGTCGTGATCGCCATCGTCGACGTCACCGCGATGCCGTACGCCGCCGCCAGGTTCGTGGACGACTTGAAGCCCAGCACCAGGAGGATGACGCCCACCAGCATCGCCAGGTTGATGCCCGGCAGGTAGATCTGCCCCCGCTCCTCCGCCGAGGTGTGCACCACCTCCAGACGCGGGCTGTAGCCCAGTTGGATGGCCTGCTGGGTAATCGAGAACGCCCCGGAGATGAGCGCCTGCGAAGCGATGACCGTTGCCCCCGTGGCCAGCACCACGAGCGGGTAGAGGGCCCAGTCCGGCGCCAGCAGGTAGAAGGGATTGCGCGCCGCGCTCGGATCCCTCAGCAGCAGCGCCCCCTGCCCCATGTAGTTGAGCATCAGCGCCGGCAGCACCACCACGAACCACGCCCACTTGATGGGCCGCCAGCCGAAGTGGCCCATGTCCGCGTAGAGCGCCTCGCCCCCCGTCACCACCAGGAACACCCCGCCCAGCACCAGGAAGCCATGCCCGTGGTTGTGCAGGAAGAAGCGCACCGCCTGCACCGGCGAAAACGCCCACACCACCGCCGGGTACGTCACCATCTCCTTCACGCCCAGCACCGCCAGGGTGAGGAACCACACCAGCATGAAGGGCCCGAAGATGGCGCCAATCCCCGCCGTCCCGTGCCGCTGAATCAGGAACAGGCCCACCAGGATGGCGATCGTCAGCGGCTGGATGTAGGGCTCGAAGAACGGCGTGGCGACGCTCAGGCCCTCCACCGCGCTCAGCACCGAGATGGCCGGGGTGATGAGCCCGTCCCCATACAGCAGCGCCGCGCCGAAGATGCCCAGGGTGATGACCACCGGCCGTATCTTCACCTCCTCGCCCCGCTTGCGCTGCATCGCCAGCGCCATCAGCGCGAGAATCCCGCCCTCGCCCCGGTTGTCCGCCCTCATCACGAACACCAGGTACTTCACCGACACCACGACGATGAGCGCCCAGAAGATGAGCGACAGCACCCCCAGCACGTTCTCGTGCGTCGCCTGCACCCCGTGCGGACCGGTGAAGCACTCGCGCAGCGCGTACAGCGGGCTGGTACCGATGTCTCCGTAGACGATTCCCAGCGCGCCCAGCGCCAACGTGGCGACGCGCTTGCCGGAGTCCGCGGCTTCCGGAACGGCGGGGGTGGAGCGGGATGGTGCACTCATAGGGCGCCTCCTCTAGCCCAACCCCGGCCCGGGAACAGCCCTTTGACACCCCCCGGGCGCCATCAACTCAAGAATTCCACGACTTCCCGGTAAAAATCACCACTCCCAGTCACCCTTGGCGCACACTCCGCGCCCCCTCCGCCTCCCGAAGGAGGGGCCGGAATGTCACGGGGAGGTCGCATTCGTCGGGAATCCATCGTTTGCCCGGTCTCATGTGGGTAGGCCAACCTCATGGATTCTCCGGGGTCCGCCATTTCGTGCTCACATGCGCCAGCTCAAGCGAGAGTCGGAGACCCCGGTGGGAGCTGGAGCCAGAGAGGCGCGCACGCACGTGGGAGCGCCGGACACCGAGCGTCTGGCCCTGCTCGTCGAGGCGTCCCAACACCTCGCCGACGCCGGCCTGGAGCCGCCCGCCGTCCTCGAGCGCCTGTGCCAGCTGGTGGTGCCCCGGCTGTGCTGCGCCTGCCACGTGCGCCTGCTGTCCGCGGACGGCCGCTGGCTGGAATCGGCGGCCTCGGCCTACACCAACGCGTGGCCCCCCGAGCTGGCGGAGCTCCAGCGGCGGATACCGCCCGAGCACCCGCACGCCCTGCCCCGGACCCTGTCCGCCCACCTGCTGCTGCTGCCCCTGCGCGCGCGCCAGCGGCTGCTGGGCACGCTCGCCATCCACCGCGAGCCGGAGGCGCCCCCCTTCGACGGCGCCGAGCGGCTGCTGCTGCAGGAGCTGGCGGACCGCGCGGGGCTGGCCCTGGACCTGGCCCATGCCCACGAGGCCGAGCGCCGGGCCCGGCACACGGCGGAGGTGGCCGTGGCGCGGCTGGAGCGGCTGCAGCGCGTCACCGCCGCCCTCAGCGAGGCCGTCACCCCCGCCGAGGTGTTGCGCGTCCTCGTCGAGGAGATGGTGTCCGCCATCGGCGCGGAGCGGGCCGCCGCCGTCCTCCCCCTGGCGGATGCGCCTGGACAGCTCGAGGTGGTGAGCCAGCGGGGACTCCCCCCGGAGACGCTCGCGCGCCTGAGCCGCTTCCCCACCAGCGCCGCCCTGCCCGTGGCCGCCGCGTACCGCACCGGAGAGCCGGTATGGGTGGAGACACGCGAGGCGCTCGACGCCTCGTTCCCGGAGTCGCTCGTGCTGGGGACGGAGACGAGCCGGGCCGTGGCCGCCCTGCCCCTGCGGGCCCGCGGCCGCCCCCTGGGCGCCGTCGCCTTCTCCTTCGACTCGCCCCGGACGTTCGACGCCGACGAGCGCGGCCTCATGCTGGACCTGGCCCGGCAGAGCGCCCAGGCCCTGGAGCGCGCCTGTCTCTACGAGGCCGAGCAGCGGGCCCGCACCCGCGCCGAGCGTGTCGCCTCGCGCACCGCCCGCCTGCAGACGCTCAACGCCGCCCTCTCCCAGGTGCTCACCACGCCCCGCATGGCGGAGGTGGTCATCGACCAGGGCGTGGCGGCCGTGGGCGCCCAGGTGGCCGCCCTCTGGCTGGTGGACGATTCCAGCGGCCATGCCCGGCTGCTGCGCAGCGTGGGGCTTCCCCCGGACGTCACCGGGGCGCTGGCGGCCCTGCCCCTCGGACACGACACGCCCCTGGATGATGCCCTCCAGCGCGGCCAGCCGGTGTTGCTCGAGTCCCACGAGGAGCTGCTGCGCCGCTACCCCCTCCTGGAGCAGCGCGCGCGCGCGACGGTGCCCTCCATGCTTCCGCTCGCCGTGGCCTGCCTGCCGCTGCGGGTGGACGGGCAGGGCCTGGGCGTGCTCGTCCTGGGCTTCCCCGGGGTGCACCGCTTCGACGACGACGAGCGCGTCTTCCTCACGCTGCTGGCCCACTACGCCGCCCAGGCCCTCGAGCGCGCCCGGCTCCATGCCCAGGAGCGCAGTGCCCGCGAGGCCCTGCACGAGGCCCACCACACGCTCCAGGCCATCATCCAGTCCTCGCCCGCCGCCATCACCCTGCTGGAGCTGGATGGCACCGTGCGCCTGTGGAACCCCGCCTCCGAGCGCATCTTCGGCTGGAGGGCCGAGGAGGTGCTCGGCCGCTTCACACCCGTGGTGCCCGAGGACAGACGCGAGGAGCTGCACGACAACCTCGCGCGCATCGCCCGCGGCGAGTCCATCCTCGGCCAGGAGACGCGCCGCCTGCGCCGAGATGGCCTCCCCATCGAGGTGACCATGTGGGCCACCGCGCTGCACGGGGCCGGCGGCCAGCCGCTGTGCCTCACCGTCATCGCGGACATGACGGAGCGCAAGCGCGCCGAGGAGGCCCTGCGCTTCCTCGCCGAGGCCGGCACCGTCCTGGCCAGCTCGCTGGAGCACGAGGTGACGCTGGAGCGCGTGGCGCACCTGGCCGTCCCCACCTACGCGGACGGCTGCTACGTGTACCTGCTCGGCGAGGATGGCTCGGTGAGCTGCGTGGCCACGGCCCGCGCCGGGGAGCAGCAGGCGCTGCCCCGGGAGCTGGGGCCCCTCGTGCCGGGCGAGTCCGCCGTCTCGCGCGTCATCACCTCGGGGCAGCCGGAGCTGCGCCCGGACCGCGGTCCCTCCCCGCTGCCTCCCGGGGGAGACTTCCTGCTGCCCTGCGAGCGGGCGGCGCGCTCCTACCTGTGCGTGCCCCTGCTGGTGCGCGGCCAGCCCATCGGCGCGCTGTCCTTCGTCTCCGCGCGGCACGGCTATGACGCCCAGCACCTGGCGCTCGCGCAGGAGCTGGCCCGCCGCGCCGCCCTGGCCATCGACAACGCCCGCCTCTACCGCGAGGCCCGCGACGCCATCCGCCTGCGCGAGGAGTTCCTCTCCATCGCCAGCCACGAGCTGCGCACGCCCATCACCGCCATCCAGCTGCACGTGCAGGAGATGCTCAGGCTGCTCGCCCGCAACCCCGAGGGCATTCCCCCGGAGCGCCTGCGCCGCGCCCTCGAGGTGGCGGACCGGCAGGTGAAGCGGCAGATGCACCTGGTGAATGATCTGCTGGACGTGTCCCGGATGGGGGCGGGCCGGCTCGTGCTGCGGCCGGAGCCGTTGGACCTGGCCACCCTGGTGCGCGAGGTGGCCGAGCGCTTCGAGCCGGAGCTGGCGCGCACCGGCTCGCGCCTCACCCTGGAGGCCCCGGCCCCGGTGCCCGGCAGCTGGGACCGGCTCCGGCTGGAGCAGGTGGTGACCAACCTCCTCTCCAACGCGGTGAAGTACGGGCAGGGCAAGCCCATCGGCCTGAGCGTGGAGGCCCGGGAGGGCCGCGCCCGGCTGGCCGTGAGCGACGCGGGCATCGGCATCGCCCCCGAGCACCTGGAGCGCGTCTTCGGCCGCTTCGAGCGCGCCGTCTCCGAGCGCCACTACGGCGGCTTCGGCCTGGGGCTGTGGATCTCCCGGCAGATCATCGAGACCATGGGCGGACACATCAGCGTGAGCAGCCAGCTGGGCGTGGGCTCCACCTTCCGCGTGGAGCTGCCCCCCGCGCCGGCCTGAAGCCAGGGGCGGCCGGGCAGCCGGGCCTCCGGAATGTTCCGCCACCGGCGAGACATCGCCGTCCTGGCCCCTCCATCCATGGCGGAGCGATTCTGGAAAGGACGGGCCATGGACGAGAGAACGCAATCGGGCGTGAGCACCTTCAACAAGGTGCTCGCGGTGCTGGTCATCCTCGGCGCCATCACCTGGGGGCTCATCGGCCTCTTCAAGTGGAACCTGGTGGCGGCCATGTTCGGCGGCGACGCGCAACCCGCGGAGGGGAGCCACCTCTGCCAGCTCGTCTACATCCTGGTGGGACTGGCCGGCGTGGCGTTCGCCTTCACCTTCCCGTGGAGGAAAAGGACAGCGGGGTGATGTTGCGCGTCAAGCTGGAGCAGGCGCACCACGAGGCGATTCAACCGCGCGCGATACAGGGACGGCTCGGAGGCGCGGATAGACTGGCCCCTGCTTCGGACCGCGCACCCCACCTGCCGCGCAGGGTCCGGTGGGGAGGTGCCGCGTGTGCAAGTGTCGAGAGGCTCCACGTCCGGTGGCGGGCACTCCCCGCTGGGTGGCGCTGCTGATGGGGACTGTGCTGCTCACCACCGGCTGCGCCACACGGGCGCCGTACGGCACCGGGGGTAGCCCCCACCACGTGCGCGCCCTCTTGCGCTCGCCCCTGGTGCCGCCGCCCCTGGCCCCCCAAGAGGCAGTCGGGCCGGAGCGGTTGCACCGGCGCCGCGGCGCCCGGGGGCTGGACGCGGACACGAGCGCCAGTGGGGGAAACGTCTCCCAGGGCCCCGCCTCCTGCGGCGGCCTGGCCGTGCCCCCGGGTTGGCCCGACTTCTCCTCCGGCGGCGAAGCGCTGCTGGCGCCCTTCCTCTCGTGCACCTCGCCCGCGGAATACGTCGCCCTGCAACGACGTGTGGACATGCCCCGGCTGGTGGAGGCCCTGGACGAGTGGAGCGTGGTACGGCTGGGCGCCCTGGGGCCGGTGCGCGAGGACGCCGCACCCCTGTTGCAACGCAAGCGCGCCGCCTTCCTGGTGAGCGCCACCGAGCGCTACGGCCCCGTCCACGCCGAGGTGTTCACCCTCTACGTGCTGCACTCGGCCCACGACGACGAAGTGGACGCGGTGCTGCGGCTGCTGGCCCGGGACAAACAGTTGGGGCAGACGCTGGCCCTCATGCCCGCCGTGTGCCAGGAGTTGGAGGCGCGCGGCCTGCCCCTCTCCCGCTACCCGGAGCGCGGCGAGCAGTCCGGGGACGTGCTGCGGGGCCTGGGCCGTGCCGCCCGGGACGCACTCACCACCAGCTCCCTGGTGGACGGCGGGCGCTACCTGGAGTTGACGCAGAGGTGGGCGCACCTGCCTCCACCCTACCAACAGGCCGCCCGCGAGGTGGAGCGCGCCCTGGCGCTGCGCCACTTCTCGCCAGGCAGTGTGGCGCTGGGCAGCTTCGACTCCATGACATTCGGAGTGCCGCTGGGCTTCTACTACCTGGTGGCGGGCACAACGCAGGGCGCGTACTCGCTCTCCCAGGGGCACTACGAGCAGGCCACGCGCGAGCTGGCCCCCGCCCTGCTGCTGGGCACCCTGTATGCCGGCGGCAAGGGCCTGCGTGCCCTGTCCCAGGCGCGGGCAATGCTGGGGCCCCAGGCGGTGAAGGTTCGCCTGCGGGAACTCGCCCGGCAGGTGGAGGACAGGCTGGGGGTGAATGGCCTGAAGGAGCTGGTCCGGGACATTCGCGCGAGCCGGGAGGCAGGCGAATTCGTGGCGGTGGGAGGTGTGGACGCCGCGCTGGCGCTGCGCGAGGCCGGGGGGGATGTGGCCCGGGCGCAGGCGCTCATGTCCCGGGCGCGGCCCGGAGCCACGGGCGCTCCGGCGGCGGGACGCGAAGCGCGGCAGGGCTCCGGGCAGGTGGCCCGCGGGGCGGATGACGCCGCACGCGCCCCCCTGGAAACCGGAGCCCTGGAGCGTGCCGGGGGACTGGCCTCGCTGGTGGACGAGGGGGCGGGCCTTACCCGGGAGGTGGTGGAGGCGCGGCTGGCGCTGGTGGAGGGGGAGTCCTCGGGCGCGCGGCTGCCCCGGGACGTGGCGGTGCTCGAGAAGCAGCGGCCCTCGGCCAACGCTCCTCCCCCCGGAGCTGGAGGCAACCCGCGTTGGGGCGAGTACGTCGCCTATTACGAGAAGCGCCTGGCAGAGCTCCGACAGGGCAAGTCCGCCAAGGGGCCGCTGCGCTGGGTGGACTATGAGCAGTTGTGGGCGAGGTTTGCCCGGGGGCTGGCCTTCGAGCGCTTCATGGTGGAGTTGCTGGAAGCCGACGCGAAGCGGCCCCGGGCCGAGCGCCAGTTCCTCGGAGCCTTCCTCCAGCCGCGTATCCTGCGCTCCGTGGGAGTCTGGAAGCCGGAGAGCGGCCTGCGCTATGCGGATGTGCTCGTCATCGAGGAGGGAGGGCCTGCCGGAGCGCCCCCTCGCATCGAAACGTATAGCTTCAAGAGCCGCGACCTCTCGGATCTCAATCCGGAGGGCTTGAAGGCACAGTTGGTGGAGGACGCGGCGGAAGCCCTCCAGAAATACGGCGGGACGCTGGACATCCGCCGGAGTTCTCTCCAGCGTCTTCTCCGCGAGGCGCGCGAGGTGTCCGTCCAGAGGGTTCGCCTCATCTATGAGGGAGGCGTCTTCTTGCCCGAGAACGCCAGGAACCTGGAGTCCGCCGTGGAAGCAACCCGGAACAAGGTTCCGGGAGTGGAGGTGTCGTTCCAATGAAGGTGTTGCGGATTTTCGGCGAGCGGAGCGAGGACACGCTCTGGCTCTCCTTCAAAGGCGCCATCGACCCACGGGCGGCACTCGAGGGTGGGTTGGAGCCCCTCTTCCACGCGCTCGAGGAGAACGCTGACGGGTGGATGCCGGATGTCGTCAACGGCAAGCGGCAGCGCAAATACGCCCGGGCCACCATCAGGAAGGCGCTCGAAGAGCGGCGCGATGAGAACAGCACGGCCCTCGGACTCTACCGGACGAGCTTGCCCGCCTTGGACATGTCGCTCTGGCTCAGGCTGCTTCCCCTGCCTGCCGAAATGGACATCACCCTCTACGTCAAACCCCTCAACTTCTTCGCCGAGGCGGAGCGCTGCCGCCGCTTCGTGGAAATGGTACGCGCCTGGGCCTGTCATTACCCGGTTTCTCATGCCGCGGCCCATGGCAGTGATGACACGGAACTGACGGGCTTTCCCCGCTTTGGCCGCGACAGGGAGACCTTTCACAGAAACGGTTTCGACAAGGTGTACGAGGTGTTCTGGCTCAACGTCTTCGGCCCCGGGTTGGTGGAGACCGTGGGCCGCGAGCGCATGCTGTCCACGCCGGCCTGGCGCGTGGAGGAACTGCCCAACGGCTGCGTCCTGCTGGTGACATGGCCCACCGCCGCGGACTTCGCCAGCGACGAGGCTCGCCTGGCCCAGGCCCGCGCCCACGCGCACCTGCGGCCGGACCTGGACTTCGACACGCTCCTGCGCACCCTGCGCGAGCGCAGCGCCATGCTCGCCCCCGTGGAGCCCCGTTTCCACCCGGACGTGGCGCCGCTTCTCTCGCGCGTGGTGGACCGCACCGCCAGCCACCAGCGCCAACGGAGAATCGCCGAGCTCAACGCCTGGCAGCCGCCCGAGCCCCTGGAGTGGCTCCCCGCCGCCGCCGCCCTCCCTCCGGACGTGGACAGGCCCGAGCACGCCCTGGAGCACTACGGCACCCTGGCCGAGCACCTCGTCGCCCTGCTGCACACCCAGGTCCCCTCCGTCCTCGCGGGCTCGCCCGAGTCTCTCACCGACATCGACTTCTATTTCTGGCGCGAGGACTTCCCCAAGAGCCGCCTGCGGGAGAACATCGAGGCGTACGCGCTTCCCGCCATCGGCGCCTACCTGGGCGAGGTGCTGGTGCGCCACCTGGGAGGCCAGTGGATACCGCGCCAGAAGCTCGAGGAGACCCAGGTGCTCGTGGGCCACCGTGCCTGGCTCCCCTTCGTCCGCGCCCGCCACTACATGCGCTCATGCGAGACGCTCCTGGACTACTCCCTGACGCTCCTCTACCGCGTGGCCGAGCGGCACCGAACGAGCCAGCACGGGCAGGGCCATGGCTGAGATATGAGTCGCATCACCCCCCTCGGGTGAGGCGCGTCACAGCGCCCACGCGGGAGCTTCAGCATGCTGGGTGAATGAAAGAGACGGCGATGCCCACTCACAGCGGCGACCTCGAATTGCTGTTGGTTCACGCGGACACGAACACCCCCGTCCTGGGCGAAGGGCTGCCGGAGGACTCGGCCGCCGGAGAGCATGAGCGCCCGGACACCGGCGGGTATGAGCCCGTCCCCTTCTGGGACGAGGGCGGAGACCCGAACGACCTCGAGGTCCAGCGCTGGGGCCTCATCCTCCCGGAGGGCCCCGCCGGGGATCGCCTGCGCGACCTCATCCAGCCACTCATCTCCCTCCGGCGCGAGCAGCAGGGCGGGCAACCCATCCAGGAGTACCGCGTCCCCTCCCGGCCCATGTCCATGGCCGAGGCCGCGCAGTGGCGCAAGGCGCACTTCGACGCGGGCGGGAGCACCAACACGGACCTGCCGCGCTACCAGCTCATCCTCGGCGATCTCGACCAGGTGCCGCTCGCCCTCCAGCAGATGCAGGCCTCGGACGGCTACGTGGGCCGCCTCCACTTCTCCGACGAGCGGGGGTACGAGGCCTACGTGGAGAAGGTCCTGCGCGCGGAGAAGCTGCCCCGCAGGGCTCCCGGCCGGCTGCTCATGCACACGGCGCACGATGGCTCGGGCGCGCTCGACGCGGGCTTCAAGGCCCTCATCACCCCCGGCCTCGAGCTGGTGCGCGGGGAGCTGGACAAGGGGCTCTTCCCCGCCAGCGGCTGCGACGTCCATGGCCGGGAGCTGGACCCGGGCCTGGAGGCATTCCTGGCGAGCACCGCGAACACCGCCCCCGGCGTCCTCTTCAGCATGAGCCACGGCATCGGCGCGCCCAAGGGCGGCTGGACGTCGGAGCAGGAGCGGCTCGCGGGCCAGGGCGCGATGAGCTTCGGCCGCCAGGGACAGCTCCCCGCCGCCGAGCTGGCCTCGCGCACCTTCATGCCCAACGGCCTCTGGTTCATGTTCGCCTGCTTCGGCGCGGGCACGCCGGACACGAGCGCGTACAGCCACTGGCTCGAGAAGCTCGCCGAGACCGGGCGCTACTCCCGCCTGCCCGACGTGATGAAGACCCTCGCGGGCAAACCCTTCATCGCCGCCACGCCCCAGAAGGCGCTCGCCAACCCCAACGGCCCCCTGGCCTTCATCGGCCATGTGGACCTCGCGTGGACCTTCAGCTTCCGCGAGGACGACTCCCCCGCGAAGAAGCGCCCGGGCCGCTTCATCAACACACTCAAGACGATGCTGAAGCCGGACCGCGTCGGCATCGGCTTCCGCGAGCTGTACCGCTACCTCGCGCTCACCGACACCGAGCTCGCCAGCATCCACGACGAGGAAGTCCGCACGCGCGCCACGCCCACCCGCGAGGAGCTCATCCGCCAGGGCTACCTGTGGATGATGCGGCAGGACATCGCCGGGTACGTGCTGCTCGGAGACCCCGCCGTCCGCCTCCCCGTCGAGTGGAAGCGCCCGAAGCCGGCTCCGCCTCCCGCCCCGCCCCCACCCCCGGCCCCCGCGCCGCTCCCCATCCCGGCGGACAAGCTCGAGGAGGCCATCGGCCATGTCATGACCGGCGAGCGGAGCCTCAAGGACCTCGCCACCGGGTACGGCATCGACCGGCGCGAGCTCGAGCGCCTCGCCGCCCTCTACCGCAAGGCGGGCCGCGCCGCCCTCGGCCTCCCCGAGTGAGCCGGCTCAGATGTTGATGCTCTGGGGAACCCGGCTCGGCAGGAGGAAGGGATAGGGCCCGAAGCGCGTCCGGTTGCGCTCGGTGATGAGCGCCTCGAGCTCCTCGAGCTTCGACTGGAAGCGCGCGAGCGGCTCGCGCACCTTCGCGTCCTTGAACCAGTCCCGCTCGTACCGGCCGAGCCGGGTGTGGACCACACCGCCCAGCAGGTGCAGGAACTCCATCTGCAGCGTGGCCATCTCGAGCGGCGGGAAGTAGTCGAGATAGTCATTGTTGTCGGAGTCGCTCACGGACAGCGGCGCCGCGCGGTACGCCGCGGGCGGCGTGGCGGGCGCGTAGTTCATCAGCGCCGCCTGCGGCGCGTTGACGGCCGCGTGCTGCGCGCTCGCCGTGAAGACGATCAACGTGAGCGCCCGGCACAGGTACGCGAGGCTCTGGATGCGCCCGTCCCCCGCGTCACCGAAGCCGGGGATGCGCGCGCCATCCTGCGAGACGATCTCCGCCGCCCACTCCTGGAGCGCCTTGTCCGCCCGCACCTCGTCGTCCGAGCGGTAGTACAGCTGGACGTAGCTGCTCACCCACTGCTCGATGGCGTTCCAGAGTCCCAGCGCGTCGTCCCGGTAGGGGTACTCGAGCGCGGAGCCATCCACCCCCCGCGCCGCGAGGTTTTCGGGCAGGAAGAGCGTGTTGAACGGGCGGGAGAGCAGGCCCTCCGCGGCGACCTTGCGGCTCGCCCAGATGGTTCCGCCCAGCGACTTGTCCACCTCGTACCCGGGCGCCACCAGCGTGGCCTGCGCCATGTCGTTGATGTTGAGCGTGCCCTCGAAGTGCGGCCGCAGCAGCAGGCTCACCGGGTGCTCGTCCGGAATGCACCGGTGCGTGGCGATGGCCAGCGGGCCGATCAGCAGGTGCGTGAGGCCCAGGTGGGAGACGAGCTCGTGGTGGTTGAAGTCGGCCACGGTGACCACGAGCTTCGCCTTCTTCCAGGCCTCGCCATCCCCGGGCGTGAAGATCTGATGGTTGCGCGGATCCTGCCCGCACTGGATGGCCACCGGGTGGAGCCGCCGCGGTCCCGAACCTTCCCGCGGGAGCGCGAACAGGGCGAGCGGGGCGAAGCAGTATTTGGGGCCCATGGGGAAGTTGCCATTCTTCACGCCCGCCAGGGCCACGTAGTCACACAGGAAGAGCCGGCCCTCCGCGCCCGCCAGCGCCAGCGAGTCCCGCGAGTCGCGCACGGCGACCCGCAGCTGCTCGTCGGTGACGGGGAACTTCTCCCCGGGAGCCGCCACGCGCTCGAGCACCAACGGGTTGAAGCCCGCCACGCGCAGGTAGGCGAAGACCTCGTCGGACTCGAACCTGTCGGCGAACCAGGGCCGCTCGAGCGTGGTGAACAGGCGCGCGTAGTCATCCAGGGACGTGGGCCGCCCGGTGCGCTTCGCGTCCGCCTTCTTGAGCAGGAGCTCGAGAATCTGAAGCGGATGGGTGATGCCCTTCTGGAGGAAGTCCCGGGAGACGAGCGCGACCGTCTTGAGCAGGGAGAGCATCCCCGGCTCCTGCGCATCCCCGCTGAAGGTCAGCGGCCCCTCTTGCTCCTGGGGAAGCGCCGCCTCGAGCTGCTCCGGCGTCATCTGCTCGAGCCGGGCCGGCGCCAGCTCGGAGGTCTCGTGCGGCGCCACCCGGTGCAACGGCATCGCGTCGAGATTCACGGTGCCGAGGCCCACGTGGGAGAGGTCCACCTTCGCCGTGTCTTCGTCGGAGTACGAGAGCGAGTCATCCCAGTGCAGGCGGTTGCGCACGGCCTGGAGCGAGAGCTGCACGCACTGCATGATCCACGGGAGGCCCGGCTTCTCCGCCTTGGGCAGCGTGGCGATCATCGCGAGCGGCGCGAGCTTCTTGTAGTCGTACCGGTAGAGCTGCTTCGGGTCCGCCGGAGTGTCCTCGGCGGAAGCGGGCGGAACGTTCTGGGCGGGATTGGGCACGGGATGACTTTACCAGTTCCTCCTCGCGAAAGAGGGGAACCGGAGCGAGGGACGGGTCTGCCTCCACACGCCCGCCAGCACGGCCGCCCCATGGCTCGAGAGAACACGGGAGAACCCGCCGCGATGACCGGGCTCGCGTGAGGCCCGCTTCTTTTGTGCTCAACCCTGGCCCCTGGAGCCAGAGAGCGCGGCCAACGCGGCACGGCCCGCCTCACGGAAGGTGCGCTCCCAGTGACGCAACTCCGCGAGCGACACACCCACGCGGGCGGCGATGGCCTTCGGTGACTCCGCTCCCGTCATGAGCGCCACCACCGCCTCTTCCATGCTCTGCACACCGGGCCCAGAGGAGGCCGCCGAGGGACGCCCCACGGGCAGGCCCAGCAGCGCCGCGGCGTTGGACACGGAGGGCGAGACCGCACGGGACGCGGCAGGAGCCAATGGCAGACGCACGGCCGGGTCCCCCAGCAGCACGTAGCCCGACACATCCTGGCGCATCATCCACAGGTGACCGCGCCGAACGCCGTCCTGCTCAGTGGTTCGCCCGGCGGCCCTGTCCGACTCCGCTCCGTCCTCGAGCAGCGTGAGCTCCAGATTGGCCTCGGAGGCGAAGCGCAGCAGCGCGGACAGGCCCACGCCCGCGCGGCGTCCCTCCACCAGCTCGCGCAGTAGACCGAGGAAGCGCGAGGCACGGCCACGCGTCTGCGCGTCCACGTCCGAGAAGCCATAGCTCCACGCCAGGTCCACGTGGGCGATGAGCGCCAGCGGCCCCTCCGGATTGGCCAGCGCGGCCTGCGGCAGCGCGGCGATGAACGGCGGCTCTCCGGCCTTGGGCAGGGAAGCGAGCACGGCCTCGGGACTGCCCATCCGCGCCCCCGCGTCCTGGAGCCGTCGCAGCCAGTGGAAATACGGACTCGACTGGGGCGTGCCGCCACCGAAGCAGGCCAGGTACACCCAGAAGCCTCCGGGCAGGAAGGGCCGCGAGGCCACGTCCTCGGCGCGCAGGAGCTCGCGCCCCAGGCTCATGGCGCCCTGGAGGGCCCGCTGCTCGCTCACCGAGGACCAGCCCTTGCGCGGCGCGCCCAGCCCATGGCTCACCGACAGCAGCACACCCGGACGAGACATGGCCGCCTGGTCCAGCAGGTGCTGGGCGGACCAATCCTCGGGACCGCCAATCTCCTGGAGGTCCGCGTTGAGCTCGCCCCGCTGCTGGCGGGCACGGCACGCCTGTAGGCTCGGGAGGACGAGCTGCTGATAACCCACCCGGGTGGCGGCACTGCCGTCATGCGCGGTGAAGAAGAGCGAGCGCGCCCGGGACTCCCTGGACGGCGCGCGCTCCCAGCGCAGCACCTTGTCGACATAGGCGGACAGGCCCCGCTCGTCACGGAAGGCGAGCCGGCCCACGAACACATCGCCGCCCAGCCCCTGCTGGAACTCCAGCGACACCTGCTCCAGGTCTCCGAGGATGAGCAGGTAGCGGGGCCACTCGCGCTCGGAGAGGGACTCGTCGCGCAGCACGGTGTTCTTCCAGCGCACGGCATCGGGGCCTCCGAGGCCCGGAGCGACACGGAAGCACCGCGCGGGAGCCCCCTGCTGCTGCTCCCGCCACTGGCGCAGCGGCGCGACGAGCGCGAGAAGCCTGTCGCCCACGGGGCCCTCGGGAGCAATCACGGCCCAGCGCTGGGCGGCCATGTCATTGGGATCTCCACCCGGGTCCCACAAGTGCGTGGACGTCTGCGAACGCTGCGCCGACGCGGGCGCCTGTCCCAGCGAGGCATCGGGCAGGCCGGACTCCAGCACGGGGCGGTGGTCGTCGGCGTGGGCCAGCAGCAGCTCGAGTTCCATGGGGACACTCCTTCAGTTTGTAGGAGAGGCATCGCTCCGCTTGTGAGGATCGACAAGAGGCGCTATTCCAACTCCTTCCACATGTGCACCAAACTATCGTTGGGCCGCCCCATGAAGGCATCGAGCAGGCGTTCCTCGACGCCGTGGGATTCCCAAACAGCCGCTGGCTCGAGCCCAATACACTCCTGGGGGGACGCCTCTCTCTCATTGCCAAGGTTGTCGAAAATCCAACAACGCCGGAGTGGACCCACCTCCATGTTGAATTGGACAATGGGTTGCGTCAGGCGCTCCTCAATCGCTCTCCACCCAATGAGTTCCCATGACTTAGGATATGGATACTTGACCATAATCCTGAAAAGGATGGGCTTGGATGCGATCCTGTCCAGGTCCGCGTCCGGCTCGGTGGTCCTGTAATTGTAGAAGGCATCGAAATGCAATTCGAGAGCCCTTCCATAGCCGAAGGAGCCATCTGGGAGGGGAATTCTCCAAAATGAACCGGGTTTATGCGTTGGCGGCATGTCCTAGTATCCTGTGTAACGCTGAAGTTCGCCCCAGCGAATCGTGGCAGCATCGTGAAACCGTCTGCCCCGCGGGTTGTCTTTTGCCACGGCGCGCACGACGTTCTCGGTTCGATGGGGCTTGCCCGTGTCGGACTGGGCGCCTCCACTGAAGTCTATCAGTTGCTGCTCTCTTCCACGAATCCGCCAGTATGCTGGGTCATCATACCGCAGATTGTAGTCGACGGCGGCCCCATGGTCGAATACATCGAGTTGTGCTTGAGCAAATGAAGCATCCTTCGGGTCTTCGTTCTCATCAACATGATGATTCCTGTCTCGGAACCGAATGGCCAACTCTGCCTGGAGCCTGAGAGGCAGGCCGAGCTCAACGACCATGCTGGTCCGGCCAGCGTAGTAAAGGTTGGTTTTCTTGTTGGGCTTTCTGTAGGTCACATAGAGACGACCGCGTTTCTTTTTGCCTTCCCTGTCGGATTCCGCATCTGGCCATCCACTGGGAGGAGCGCGGGGCGGGGACACCGATTCAGTTTGGGCCAGGGGCGCGCTTGTCGTCACTTCCACTGTGCCGTCAGGCGCCTGGTGAATGAGGATCTCCATCTCGATGGTGCTCGGAGTCGCCGAGCCCTTTGGGGGATACCGGCCTTGAACCCATCCAGAAACATCTCCGAAGTGTGTGCCGTAGAACGTGTCCGCGATGTCGATCGGGGTCTGCTCTCCGTCCACAACTGCTTTGACGGTGAAGCAAAGCAGCAGAACACTGCCCGCGGCCGCAACCACCGCGCCACCCGTGACCAGGGCTTCTCCTGCCGCGGCGCCAGTGCCTGCTCCTGCCGCAGTCATGCCGCCTTGCGGCGCCGGGCGGAGCATGCCGCGAGGTACCCCATCTCCTGCGCCTCCGCCAGGAAGCCCTCGCAGCGGTGGTGGGGAAGGGGGAAGTGGAGCCGTCGGCGGCCCCCCGCCTGGCGCAGGCACGGCGGCAGATGCTCTACCTTGTTCTGCCTGCGCAAAGTCGCTGCTCGGCACGTAGACGCAGTACCTTGTCTGTCCATTGGCAGGGAGAACGCTCCGGGGAACGCTGCTACACCCCACAAGCAACATGCATGTCAGCAGAGCCACCCCTCTTGGCACCCAGCGCCTCCTGGCATGGGCTCCGCTCGCGAGGCGCCCCACGCGGGATTACAGGGAGGCTGTGCGGCCGAGTCAACCAAGGGACAGCGAACGCGAGGGGTCGAGCATCTGCCATTCCCTACGGGTGCACGTCGTCGAAGCTCCGGGCCACGGGATGCGGTCCGGGCTCCACCTCGGGGCCCTCGCCCCGGACCAGACACACGGTGCGCAGGCCCGCCGCGGCGGCCGCATCCAGCTCCGCCCTCACGTCCGACAGGAAGAGCACCTGCGCCGCGGGCAACCCCAGTTCTTGGACGATGGCCGCGTAGGAGGCCGTCTCCTTCTTCCCGCCCACGCCCGTGTCGAAGTAGCCGCTGAAGAGCGGCGTCAAATCCCCGAAGCGCGTGTGGCCGAAGAGCAGCGTCTGCGCATGCACCGAGCCCGACGAATAGACATACAGACGAAGCCCGCGCTCCCGCCACGCGCGCAGCTGGCGCGGCACGTCCTCGTAGACGTGGCCCTGGAAGTCGCCCTGGCGGTAGCCCGCTTCCCACATCAATCCCTGCAGGCCCTTGAGCGGTCCGAACTTGCGGTCCTCTTCAATCCACCGCAGCAGCGTGGCCACCAGCTGCGTGTCATCCAGCGGCACTCCCGCGAGCTGACGGGCCTCGTCCAACAACTGGCGCACCTCGGGCCGCTGCCCATGCGCGCGCACGAAGCCGGGCAGCTCGCGCGCCGCGTAGGGGAAGAGCACCTCCTTCACGAAGGACAGGCTGGAGGTGGTGCCCTCGATGTCGGTGACGATGGCCTGGACCATGCCGCTACTCGAACCGGGGGAAGCGCGAGGCGATGTCGCTGCCCGTGGCGTGGGCCACCCAGCCCTCGGTATTCGTGAAGAGGCGGATGGCGGTGAAGCGCGGCCGCGGCCCCATGTCGAACCAGTGCGGCGTCCCCTCCGGCACGCCGATCAGGTCCCCCTTCTCGCACAACACATTGTAGACGCGGCCCGCCTTGTGGAGGGTGAAGAGGCCCTGGCCCTCCACGAAGAAGCGCACCTCGTCCTCGCTGTGCGTGTGCTCGTGGAGGAACTTGTTGCGCAGCGCCACCTTGTCCGGGTGGTCCGGCACCATGCTCAGCACGTCCGCCGTCTTGAAGCCCCGCTCCTGCTTCAGCCGCTCCACCGGCTCCCCGTAGGCCTCCAGAATCTCCGCCTGGCTCGCCCCCGGCTTCAGCGGCTGGCGCGCCTCCCAGCGCTCGAAGCGGATGCCCACCGCGCCCAGCTCGCGCCGGATCGCCTCGAAGTCCCGGGTGTGCACCCGCGCACTCGACGCATCGCCCTCGTCGAACACCTTCAGCTCGCTCATCGCTGCAGTCTCCTCATCTCCAACTCACACTCGAACAGGAACTCGAACGCCTCCACGTGCCGCCGCGCGTCCGCCACCGTGCGCCCCCACGTGTACAGGCCATGGCCCTCGATGAGATAGCCATGCAGTCCCGGGTGCTCCCGCATGTATTCCTCCACGCGGGCCGCCAGCCGGGGGATGTCCTGGTCATTGGGGAACACGGGCACCTCCAGGCGCGTCTCGTGCGTCTCCACACCGGACAGCGCCTTGAGCACCTCATACCCCTCGAGCACCACCCCACCGGGGCTCAGCCGCGACAGCAGCGTGGCGTTGCGCGAGTGCGTGTGCAGCACCGAGCCTGGCGAGGGCTCGCGCCGGTACAACTGCAGGTGCAGCGCCGTCTCCGCCGAGGGCTTGCGGCCCGGGGTGAGCACCTCGCCGCCCTCCAGCCCCACCACCAGGAAGCCCTCGGCGTCCAGCTCGCCCTTGTGACGGCCCGAGGCGGTGATGACGAGGTGGCGCTCGTCCAGCCGCGCCGAGAAGTTGCCCGCGGTGGCCGGTACCCAGCCGCGCTCGAAGAAGAGGCGGCCGGCGTGGATCAGCTCCCCGGTCCGGGCCGCGAGGTCCTCAGTACGCACCATGACGGAGCAGTCTATACGGACTCCGTCATGGGCGTGTGCGCTCCCCCGCTCGCCTACCTGCCCGAGCCGGTGGACGTGCTCGCGGGCGCGCCCAGGTGCTTCTCCAGGAAGAGGAAGGTGGCCATGGTGATGGTGTCGCGGTTGGCCTTCTTGCCGAAGCCGTGGCCCTCGTCGAGCGCGAGCATGTACCAGACGTCCGCGCCCCGGCCGCGCACCGCCTTGACGATCTGCTCCGCCTCGGACTGGGGCACGCGCGGGTCATTGGCGCCCTGCTGCACGAAGAGCGCGGCCTTGATGCGGTCCACCGCGTTGAGCGGGGAGATGCGCTCCTGCACCTCGCGCACCTCGGGCTTCCTCTCGTCGCCGTACTCGGCGCGGCGCAGGTCCTGGCGGTAGGCCTGGGTGTTCTGCAGGAAGGTGGGCAGCGAGGAGATGCCCACCACGTCCACCGCGGCCTTGAAACGCTCGGGGTAGAAGGCGGCGCTGGCCAGCACCATGTAGCCTCCGTAGGAGCCGCCGTACACGCCCACGCGCGAGCCATCCAGCTCCGGACGCGCGGCGATGTAGTCCAGCGTGGCGCCGATGTCCGCGAGGCTCTGCTCGCGCTTCACTCCGTCATCCATGGCGCGGAACGTCTTGCCGTACCCATCCGAGCCCCGCACGTTGGGCACCATCACCGCCATGCCCATCTCCACCGCGAGGAACTGGGCGAAGGTGCTCAGCCAGGGCCGGCTCTGCGCCTCGGGGCCACCGTGGAAGATGACGACGACGGGCACCTTGCCCTTGCGCTCGCGCGGCAGGTAGAGGAACGCGGGCACCTCCACGCCATCCTTGGCCTTGTAGCGCACCAGCTCGGGCTCCACGAAGGTGTCCGTGTCCAGGCCGCCCACCTCCGAGCGCGTCCAGCGGGTGCTCTTCTTCGTGCGCAAATCCAGCATGTAGATATCCGAGGGCGCCTTGGAGGTGGTGATGCCATAGACGAGCACGTCCGAGCGCCCGCGGGGGAAGGTGAACTGCGTCATCACGCCCCGGGGCAGCTCCACCGGCGAGAGCACGCCGCGCTTCGTGTCCATGAGGTACAGCCGGCTATAGCCACCCTCGTTCGTGCTCACGGCGAGCGTCTTGCCATCGTCGGAGAGCGCGATGCCCTCCACGTTCCAGCGGATGGACTTCGTGAGGGACGGGGGCGCGGAGGTATAGGGCGCCTTGTCGAGCTCCAGCTTGTAGAGCTCGGAGAAGTCGCTGTAGCGGTCGGTGACGACGTAGACGCTCTTGCCGTCCGGGGTGAAGACGCCGCCGTTGATGCTGCCCTTGCCCTCCTTGGGGGTGAGCTGGCGGCGCTCGCCCGTCTTCATGTCCACCACGTGCAGGTCGGAGTCATCGGCGGCGCGGTACTGGACGACGAGCAGCCGGGAGCCATCGCGCGAGAAGTCACCGGGGGACCAGGAGCCCTCGGACTCGGTGAGGCGGCGGGCCTGCTTGGGGTTGTCCGTGGGCGCCACGTAGACGTCGGTGTCCTTGCCGTTGCGGCCGGTGCCCCCGTAGGCGAGCCACTTGCCATCATTCGAGAGCAGGAGCACCTCGTGGCGGCTCTTGCCATCGGTGAGCAGCTCGGAGCGGCCGTTGCGCCGGTCGAACTGGAACAGCTGGTAGAACTCGCCGCCGCCCACGTCCTGCATGAAGAAGAGGACGTTGGGATCCTTGGGGTGGAAGGCGGCGGTGTTGATGGGCTCCGGCGAGAAGGTGAGCTGGAAGCGCGCGCCCAGGGGCTGCTCCACCACGTGGAGCTGGTTGGTGTCCGAGAAGCGGGTGGAGATGAGCACCTGCTTGCCGTCGCGGCTCACGTCCATCAGGTTGGCCGAGCGCGTCTCGAGGTACTGCAGCACGCGCTTGCGCAGCTCGGGAGGAATCTCGGGCACGCCGCTGGCGAGCAGGTTGGGCTGGCCGGGCAGCGGGGCGACGCCCTGCACCGTGGAGGGCGCGGCGGGCTTCTGGGCGGACGGGGCCGGCTGGGCGAGCGCCACGGGAGCGCCCATCAGCAGCGACACGAGCAGGGGAGTGAGGGTTCGAAGGTTCATGGTGCGCGAACCCTACCAGCGGCGATTCTCGCGGACGGAACAGTTTGACGCTGTGTTTCCGCGCTGTTCACCCATCCGCCATCTCCGAGAAGACGAAGACGATCGACGGCGCGGCGCTCACCGGCTGGTTCACCGAGGACTTCACGCTGGAGGAGCTCAAGCGGCTGCGCGCCCGTGAGCGCATCCCCCAGGCCCGCCCGGCCAACAAGACGTACAACGACCAGTTCGAGATCCCCACGCTCGCCGAGGTCATCTCCCTGGCCCAGGAGCTGTCGGCCAGCACCGGCCGCACCATCCACCTCTACCCCGAGACCAAGCACCCCACGTACTTCCAGTCCGTGGGGCTGCCCCTCGAGGACACGCTCGTCGAGACCCTCCGCGCCAACGAGTTCTCCAAGAGCAAGGCCACCGTCTACATCCAGTCCTTCGAGGTGGCCAACCTCAAGGCCCTGCGCCAGAAGATCGGCAGCTCGCAGCCGAACTGGAAGCTGGTGCAGCTGATGGATGCCCGCGACAAGCAGCCCTACGACTTCGTCGTGGCGGGTGACTCGCGCACCTACAACGAGCTGATGACCGAGGCGGGCATGAAGGAGGTCGCGAAGTACGCCCAGGGCGTGGGGCCCTACAAGCTGACCATCATGAACGTGGACGGCTCGGGCAACTTCGAGAAGCCGACGGACCTCGTGCGCAATGCCCACGCCGCCGGGCTGGTCGTGTTCCCGTACACCTTCCGGCCGGAGAACTTCTTCCTGCCCGCTCCGCTCAAGGCGCAGGGGGACGACACGACCCACAACGCCGCTGGCTCCGTCGCGGAGATCCAGAAGTACCTCGAGACGGGCATCGACGGGTTCTTCACCGACGACCCCGCCGTGGGCCGTCAGGCGGTGGATACCTTCAAGCGCTGAGCCTCGCCCGCCGGGGCGTCCGCAGCGTTCTGCTCCGGACGTATCCGGGGTGAGACGGCCTCCCGTTCCATCCCCGAAGACACGTCCGGAGGCCTGTCCTCTTGCGCCACGAGGCATTGCACGGCAACAGTCGTCTCGACGCTCGCCCTGCTGCCGCACCTCCATGCGCCTTCCCCTGTCCAACACCCCCACCGCCCCGGAAACCTCGGCGCCCCTCGCCGAGCCTCAGCGGGCCGAGGAGTGCCTCCAGGAGAGAAAAGAGCAGCTGCGCATCGCCCAGGAGGCCGGGGGCATCGGCGTGTTCACGGTGGAGATCTCCACCGATTTGATGACCGTGACCCCGGAGTTCTGCCGCCTGTACGGCCTCGAGCCCGTGGACGTCCTGCCGGCGTCCGCCATCGAGGCCCTCATCCTCCCCGAGGACCGGCAGGTCGCCTCGACCGCCGAGTCGCGCGCCCAGGGCCTCGCGAGGACCACCGTCGATTACCGCATCCGCCGGCATGACACCGGTGAGCTGCGGTGGATCTCCCGCCACGCCGAGTTCCTCCGCGATGCCGACGGCAGGCCCGTCCGGCTCCGGGGAGTCGTCCAGGACGTGACCCAGCGCAAGCAGGCCGAGGACGCGCTGCGCCAGGCCAATGAGCGGCTCCAGCTCGCGCTCAACGCGGGCGCGGTGATCGGCACCTGGGTCTGGGACATCACCACCGACCGCTTCACCGCCGACGAGCGCTTCGCCCGCTCCTTCTCCATCGATCCTCAGCGGGCCGCCCAGGGCCTGCCCCTCAGCGTGGTCGCGGAGTCCATCCACCCCGAGGACAGCGCTCGAATCCGGGCCTTGGTGTCCCGGACGGTGGAGACCGGCGGCACCTACCGCGCCGAGTACCGCGTCCGGCAACTCGACGGCTCCTTCCGGTGGATCGAAGCCAACGGCCACTGCGAGCACACCCCCGATGGCAGGCCGCTGCGCTTCCCGGGCGTGCTGCTCGACATCCACGAGCGGAAGAAGGCGGAGCTGCGCCAGTCCGCCCTCGTCGAGCTCGGCGACCGGCTGCGGGACGCGAGCGACACGGCCCGCATCGCCGCCATGGCCATGGAGATCGTCGGGCGCCTCTTCGGCGTCTCGCGAGCGGGCTACGGCACGTTCGACGCGGCCCGGCAGCTCTTCGAGATAGAGCAGGACTGGGTCTCCGGTCCCGCCGTCGCCAGCGTGGCCGGCGAGCATCGGTTCGCCGACTACGGCCACCACGAGAACCTCGAGCGCGGTGAGACGGTCATCATCCCGGATGTCGAGAAGGATCCGCGGTCGGTCCTGGGCGCGGACAGACTGCTGTCCTTCGGCATCCGGGCCCTGCTCAACGTGCCGCTGATGGAGCACGGGCGTCTGTCCGCCGTCCTGTTCCTGCATGACCCGGTGGTGCGCCACTGGTCCCCGGAGGAGTGCGAGTTCATCCACGACGTGGCCGATCGCATCTGGACGGCGTGCGCGCGCGTCAAGGTGATGGAGGAGCTGCGGCGGGCCAACGCGCTGCTCGCGCAGCGGGTGGAGCAGCGCACGCGCGAGCGAGACCGCATCTGGAACGTCTCGCAGGATCTGCTGCTGGTGGCGGACCTGGAGGGCAGGTACCTGAGCGTCAACCCGGCGTGGACCACGCTGCTCGGGTGGACGGAGGAGGAGCTGCTGGGCAAGACGTCCGCCTGGATGGAGCACCCCGACGACCACGAGAAGACGCGGGCCGAGGTGGAGAACCTGGCCGCGGGCAACCGGACGTTGCGCTTCGAGAACTCCTTGAGGCACCGCAACGGCACCTACCGCCGGCTCTCCTGGACGGCGGTGCCCGTGCCCGAGGACGGGGTGATCTACTGCGTCGCGCGCGACATCACCGAGCAGCGCCAGACCGAGGAGCAGCTGCGTCAATCGCAGAAGATGGAGGCCGTGGGCCAGCTCACCGGCGGCGTGGCGCACGACTTCAACAACCTGCTGCAGGTCATCGGCGGCAACCTCCAGCTCCTGCAGCGCGACGTGGCCGGCAACGCACGCGCCCTGAGCCGCTTGAGGACCGCCGTCGGGGCCGTGGAGCGGGGTGCGAAGCTCGCCTCCCATCTGCTCGCGTTCGCGCGCCGCCAGCCCCTGCAGCCGCTCGTCTTCAACGTGGGCCGGCTCGTGCGCGGCATGGATGACATGCTGCGCCGCCCCCTGGGCGAGCGCATCGAGGTCGAGACGCTCCTGCCGGGCGACCTGTGGAACACGTTCGCGGACCCCAACCAGCTCGAGAACGTGCTCCTCAACCTGGCCATCAACGCCCGGGATGCGATGCCGGAGGGTGGCAAGCTGAGAATCGAAGCGCGCAACGCCCGGCTGGAGCAACGGGATGCCCGGTTGCCCCCGGAGGTGCAGCCCGGGGAGTACGTGCTGCTGGCCGTCTCCGACACCGGCTGCGGCATGCCCCCGGAGGTGCTGGAGCGCGTCTTCGAGCCCTTCTTCACCACCAAGCCCGAGGGCCGTGGCACGGGGCTCGGTTTGAGCATGGTGTATGGCTTCGTGAAGCAGAGCGGTGGCCACATCCAGCTCTCCAGCCAGGTGGGGCGCGGCACGACGATCGAGCTGTTCCTGCCCCGCGCGCTGCAGGCAGAGGAGACGGTACCCACCGAGTCCTCCACGGGCCCGGTGGAGGGAGGGAGCGAGACCCTCCTGGTGGTGGAAGACAACGCCGAGGTGCGTGCCACGGTGGTGGAGATGCTGACGGAGCTGGGCTACCGCGTGCTCAAGGCCGCCGACGGGCAGAGCGCGCTGGCCATCCTCCAGAGCGGCATCTCCGTGGACCTGTTGTTCACCGACGTGGTGATGCCGGGGCCCATCCGCGGCGCCGAGCTGGCCCGGCGCGCCCGCGAGCTGCAACCGGCGCTCGAGGTGCTCTTCACCTCGGGCTACACGGAGGACACCCTCGCGACGGGAGGACGGCTCGACCCGGGCGTCCACCTGCTGAGCAAGCCCCACCGCCGCGAGGACATGGCGCGCAAGGTGCGGCAGTTGCTCGACAACCGCATGCGGAAACCGGCGGCCCGCGCGGCGAAGGAGTCCGCCCGGCGGCAGCGCGTGCTGCTGGTGGAGGACGATGAGGAGATCCGCTCCTCGGCGTGCGAGCTGCTGGAGCTGCTGGGCTTCGACGTGCTGGCGGTGTCGAGCGCGGAGGAGGCCCGGACGGCCCTGGAGGGCGGGGGCTTCGGCGTGCTCTTCACGGATGTGACGCTGCCGGGCTCGTCGGGGGTGGAGCTGGCCCGGGAGGCGGTGCGGCACAGGCCCGGCATGGGCATCATCATCGCCTCGGGGCTGGGGAACGCGGTGCTCACCGGTGGCGCCGAGCGGCTGGAGGGCGCGGTGATGTTGCCCAAGCCGTATGCGCTGCCCCAGTTGCGGCGGGCCCTGGAGCAGGTGGAGCACCACCGCTCATGAGGGCCGGCGCCAGCGGACGAGCGCGCACCCCACGGTGAGCCCCGCGAGCGCCCCCGTCACGGTGGGCCAGAAGGCCCACCACAGCTGCGCCTCCAGCGCCCCCATGTCCTGGAAGCGGGAGAGCCGCAGCACCAGTCCCAGCACGGCCCCGGCCGCCGTGGGCACCAGCACGCGGAGGCCGTCCGCCCAGGAGCCGCCGGGCACGGGCTCCAGGTACCGGTAGCGGCTCGCCATGTACCCGAGCACCACGAGCGAGCCCACCAGCGAGGAGGAGTGCTGGAGGACGCGGGCCAGCGGCAGGTCCCGGCTCCCCACGGGGACGAGGATGTCCGGGTAGAGCACGTCCGCGGGCCACATGCCGGCGTGGGTGAAGCCATCCCAGAGCAGGTGGGTGCTCGCGCCGAGCACCAGGGCCGCCACCGTGGCCATCCAGCCCGCGAGCGTTCGAGGCAGTCCCCCGGTGCGAGCGAAACGGCCCCACTGCACGCCCAGGAGCTCGGGCAGGGCGTGTCTGAGCGCGGGGAGGATGAGCGCCTCCAGCCACAGCAGCACCGCGAGCCCCACGGGCACGCAGAAGAGGACGAAGCCGGGGAACTCGTGCGCGGAGTCGCCGAGCTCGCGCACCGCGTACACGTAGGAGAGATCGGGCGCACAGGCGCCGACGACGAGCGCGGTGGGAAGCACGCCCCTCCGGGACAGCCGGAAGAACGGGAGCACCGCGGCGGCATGGGCTGGCAGGGTGACGGGCACGGGAGTACGCCGCCATGCGTAGTCACTCGCGGGCTCCCGGTGAACCCCCGTGTGTCACGGCCCGCTCGAGTGGGGGCTCGAGTGGGGAACTCTGGACACGAGATACCCTCACCCCGACCCTCTCCCGGCGGGCGAGGGAGGGGATGCTCGAGTTACGCCGCGTTCGCGTCCTCTTGCGACCGTGCCGGACTCGCGTCCTCGGGCTTCCAGGGCCAGGCCAGCGGAGCAATCCGCGCGTAGAGCACGAAGAGCGACTCCCCATCCGTGTGCTCTCCGCAGACGCGGCTCGCCTCGCTCAGCAGCATCCCCGGTGACATCACCCGGCCGGACTTGCGCAACGCGGGCCGCAGCTCCTCCGGCACCGCCGCCAGGATGCCCTCCTTGTTCAGCCGCTCGTCGTTCGCGCCCGCGCACTGCTCCAGGTGCCGCAGCAGCTCGGCCTTCAGCCGCGCGTCATGGCCGAAGACGTACGAGCACATCTGGAACAGCTCCGAGCCCGCCTCCGTCATCAGGTCCGACTGCTCCCGCGCGAAGCCCGGCTCGCCCGCCGCGCGCCACAGGCAGTCCCACCGCTCCTGTGCGGCGTATTGCGCGTACAGCGCCCGCGCCGTGAGGTAGCTCTGCATCGAGTCGTGGAAGAAGCGCACGTGCGTGGGCACCGGCCCCGGCCTCGCGTCCGCCGCCACCAGCAGCCCCGCGTCCAGCAGCATCCGCAACTTCGCCTCGTCCGGACTGTCGCGGAAGACGATGAGCCGGCTGCGATGCTGCCAGTAGCTGCCCAGGCACAGCGCCTCCGCGAAGCCCAGCAACTCCGAGGTCTCCGCGTCGTCCGGCGCCTTCTTCAACAGCCCCGCGAACACCGCCCGGTAGAGGTTGATGACGCTGTCCACCCCTCCCGCGCCAAAGCGCAGCGCCAGGCGCACGAGAATGGGCACGTACGAGCCGTCCGCCGCGCGTCCCCGGCAGATGCGCAGGAGGGACTCGGAGAGCGGCACCGGCTTGCCATCCGGACCCGGGTACGCCGCCTGGAAGCGCTCCAGCCCCGCCGCGTCCAGCCGCTTCGGCTCCACCGCCATCCACCGCAGCGCGTGCGCCATCGCCGTCCGGTACGCCTCGTTGGGCCTCGCCGACAGCAGCACCGGCGCGTGCAGCCCCATCTCCCGCTCCAGGTAGCGGCGCAGCGCCTCCGGCTCCAGCTTCGACTCGGTGAGGCCGTCCAGCACCAGGAAGAAGTCCCCCGACTCCAGCAGCACGTCCCGCAGTGCCTCCGGCAGCCCCAGGTCCTGCAGCGCCTCCTTCGCGGCCGTCTCCAGGTCCTCCGCCGCCGGGTCGATGAACACCGGCAGCGGCGAGGACGGCTGCTTCTCGAAGTGCTCCAGCGACAGCCGCACCACCCGCCGCAGCAGCGCGCTCTTGCCCCGGCCTCCCGCGCACTGGATGAGCAGGTGCGCGCGCCCGCGCGTGAGCAGCCCGCACAGCTCCTCGGCCGTGCGCTCCGAGGACGAGGGCGCGACTCCGGGGCCGGCGTACTCGGTGACGTGCGAGGAGAGCTCCACGAAGACCTCGCCATTGGCCTGGGCGGAGGCCACGTCCACCCGGCGGCGGACCTGCCGCACGTGCGTGGCGAAGAAGCGGCGCCGGAAGGAGGGCGAGCGCAGCAGCGGCGCGGCGGCCCAGGAGAACGGGTGCGTGAAGACGAGCCGGCGGAACACGGCCGGAGACAGCAGCCCCAGGCCCGCGCACAGCACCAGCTCGGCGCACGCCACGGCGAGCACCGTGGGCAGGTGGATGCGCAGCCCGTCCAGCAGCCCCAGCAGCTCGCCACCGCCCGCCCCCACCCCGGTGACGACATAGCCGGCGAGCGGCAGCCACTGACGGCTCACCGCCGAGGGACGCAGCAGCAACATGGGCAGCAACAACAGCAACGTCACCGCGAGGCACGCCAGCGCGGTGCGCACCCAGACGCGGTCGAACAGCGGCATGCCGAAGGGCACGTGCTCGAAGGTGGCGGTGAGCCGGGTGCCATTCTCCACCTCGTGCGCCACCACGGCGCGGTAGAGCTGCTCCGCGCTCCCCGGCGGCTCCGTCCACTGGAAGAGCACACCGGACGGCTCCGCGAGCCGCCGCACGCCCTGCCCCACCAGCGCGCCCTTGCCGTCCTCCGCGCGCAGCTCGAGCCGCAGCGTGCGCCCCGCTCCCGCCGCCTGCGCGAGCCCGGGCCAGTCGAGCTCCAGCGACTCCAGCGGCGCGCCCGCATCCAGCCGGCCCTCCACCCGCACCTCGCCCTTCGCGTCGCGCTCGAGCCAGGCCCCGCCCGCGAAGCCCACCCGCACACGCCCCACCTCCGAGGCCGGTCCGTACAGCAAACCCCTCGGGATGCCCGTCACCCACGCGCGGCCGGTGCCCCGGATCGGGAACACGTCGTTCAGCCCCGCGCCCTCGAGCACCTGCGTGGCCTGCAGCCCGCCCGGCCCGAGCGTGAGCCGGTGCAGCCGCGTGCCCCCATCCGACAGCGCCCACCCACCATGCGTGTCCAACGCCATCAAGCGGGGCTCGTGGAGGCCCGTCACCGACTGGTCTCCCGAGGTGAGGGTCCGTCCCTTCACCGACAGCAGGCGGATCCCCCCGTCCTCCGTCACCACCCAGGCGCGCTCCGCCGACACGGGGTAGAGTTCGGCCCGGCCCAGCCCCTCCGCGTCCGCGCTGCGCGCCACCTCGCCTCCGCCCTCCCCCAGGAGGTAGACGCGGCGCTCGTCCACCACCCAGAGGTGCCCCTCCGGCGAGCGCTCCACGTCGGGCATTCCCTCCAACGTCACGCCGGAGCCCACCGTCTTCCCATCGAGCCCCACGAGCTTCAACTCGGAAGCCGGGCTCGGCCCGGCACCGGGGCCCGGGGACAGCAACGCCCAGACGAAGTTGGCGTCGTGGTGGGCGAAGAGCCGCCGGACGTCGCCGAGCAGGGGCGTCGCGGTGGTCTTCACGCCCTCCCGGCTGACGAGGAGGAACTGGGCTCCACTCCTGCCGGGCAGCTCCGCGAGCACCCAGGCGCGCTGGGGCTGCCGGGTGGGGAGCAGGGTCCACACGTTCTGCACGGGCAGGGGCCGCGAGAGGGATTGGGCGCCCGCGCGCGGGTCCACGTGCAGCAGGCTCTGGTCCAGCACCAGCCAGCCCTGGCGGCCCTCGGCCACGGGCAGCACCTTGCGCGAGGTGATCCATCCCGGCACCGGGCTGCCGAGGCGCACCTGCGTCACCTCGCCCGCGTCATCGACGACCTGCATCTGCTGCAGATTGAAATTGGAGACCACCCAGAGCCGCTCGCGTTCCTCGGACGGCACGAGCGACATGTCCGGCACGGACACCTCGGGCACCGCGAGGCGCCGCTGGTGGTCCACCAGCAGGAGCACGGTGCTCGACTTGTAAGCCGAGGCCACCTGCACGACGACCCACGCCCGCTCCGGGTTGGCCGTGGGCATCACATTCACGACCCAGAAGTCCTTGTCCTCGAAGCCCTCGATGGCGGACTGGTGGCCCTCCGCGTCCACCAGCCAGAACCCGGCCCGGTTCGGCGACCAGACCCAGGCGTGGTGGCCATGCCCGCACGGCACCAGCTGGCTGCCGTGGGCGAGCGGTTGCAGCCAGTGGCCCTCCACCTTCGCCTCGAGGGGAGGCGGTGGAGCCTCGCTCCGGGCACAGCCCGCCACGCCGCCGAGCCACAGGAGCACGGCGCTCGCGAGAAGCAGTCCCGGGGAGACCGGGCTCCGAGGGAAGGACGGGGCACGGAAGGAAGTCGTCATGAAGAGGAGCCGGTGAGAGGGACCGGAGACGGCGCGGAGTGCGGGCATTGTGGCACAAGTGCCCCGCGTCCGAGGCGTGCCTGCCCTCAAGGACCCCTGCCGGCCCTCCCCCTTTGGAAACCCCCGCGGCCAACAGACCCGGGCTCCGGGTGCATGACACCCGACACCGCACCGCCCCACGGGACGAGACAGCGCCAGGGATTGAACGATGCACCCCGGGGCCGCGCGACCCATCTTTCCCTCCACGTCAAGTCCAGGAGACCTGTGTATGCGGCTCGTCGTATCCCTGATGTGTCTTGGCCTGCTGACCGCGAATGGCGTCGCGCGGGCGCAGTCCACCACGACCACGACCACCACCCAACCGGCCTCGCCCGCGACGCCGCCTCCGGCCGCCGCCCAGCCCGCCACGCAGCCCCCTCCGCCTCCGCCGCCCGCGGTGCAGCCGGCACCGCCGCCCCCTCCGCCTCCGCCCGAGGCCCAGGGCCCCTCGGAGACCGCCTCCGAGCGCGCGCAGCGCTACAGCCGCTTCTCCTCCGGCTCCGGCGGCCTGCTGCTCGTCTTCACCGAGCTGCTCGGCGGCGCGGTGACGGGCGGCATCCTCGGCAACACCTTCGAGTCGGAGAACGGGGCCTACGTGGGCACGGTGATTGGAGGCCTGGTGCTGGGCACCGCCGCGGCCGTGTACCAGTACTACGTCCCGGTGGAGCGCAACGAGTCGCTGCTCGCCGCGGGAGGCGCCGCGCTGGGCTTCCTCGCCGGCTTCGGCTACGGCACCGAGCAGGGGCTCAGCGGGCGGGACCGCGCCGTCGCGACGCTGCTCACCACGCAGGCCGGCATCATCGGCGTGCTGGCGGCCACGTCGCTGCCCGGTGACGTGAGCGAGG
This sequence comes from Archangium sp., assembly GCF_036277355.1. GTDB lineage: Bacteria > Myxococcota > Myxococcia > Myxococcales > Myxococcaceae > Archangium. The sequence goes on along the minus strand of NZ_DASUNC010000173.1, from coordinate 168,563 downwards.
GCGATGCGTCGCTCGTGGGGATGAGCGCCCTCTACGCCTTCGTGCTCACGGGGCTGGTGCAGTCCACGGTGCTGCTCTCGGAGCCGGGGGACCAGGACCCGAACCTCGCGCCGACGCTGGTGGCGCCGCTGCTCGGCATGGGCGTGGGTGGCCTGCTGGCGGTGCCCTTCGAGCTGTCGGCGTCGCGCGTCTTCAAGCTCACGGTGCTGCCGATGGGCGTGGGCGCGGTGCTGTTGCTGGCGGGCACGGCGCTCGCGGATGGCCCGGCCGTTCCGCTGTCGGCCATCGGCGGCATCGCGGCCACCTTCGTCATCACGGCGCTGGTCACCGCCGAGGAGCCGACGCCCTATCCCCCCACGTCGCCGGGGCTGCGGAGCCAGTCCTCCGAGACCTTCCGGGCCGTCCCGGTGCCGGTGCTGATGCGCACGGGCCGGCGCAACGAGTCGCTCACGGCGGGCCCGGGCCTGATGATGCGCTTCTAGCGGGCGCGGCTACCGGGCCTTGAGCAGCCGGGTGAGCTCCCGGTCCAACGTGGCGGCGAACTGCTGGCGGTCCTGGGCGGAGAAGCCGCTCGGGCCGCCGGTCATCACGCCGCTGTCGCGCAGCTCCTGCATGAAGTTCCGCACGGAGAGGCGCTCGGAGATGTTCTCCTCGCTGAAGAGCTCGCCCCGGGGATCCATCACCACCACGCCCTTGGGGACGAGCAGCGCGGCGAGGGGAATGTCCTGGGTGACGGCGAGGTCTCCGGCCTCGGAGGAGGAGGCGATGTAGCCATCCGCCACGTCGAGCCCCGCGCCCACCTGCACGGAGGAGACGAGCTCCGAGCGAGGCAGGGTGAGGCGCTTGTTGGCCACGAAGACGGTGGGGACATGCAGGCGCTGCGAGGCGCGCAGGAGGATGTCCCGTACCGGCCCCGGACACGCGTCGGCGTCGACCCAGATCTTCACTCAGCCCTCGGTGTTGCGCAGGAAGTCGGCCACTTCGGCGAAGCGGTTGTCGAGGAAGCGGCGCACGTTGCCCTTCACGCCGCGGGCATCCATCGCGCGCTGCATGCAGCGCAGCCAGGCGTCGCGCTGGGCGATGTCCACGGGGACATGGCCGTGGCGCATGCGCAGACGCGGGTGGCCGTGCTTCTCCATGTAGTGCTGGGGCCCGCCCAGCCAGCCGATGAGGAAGAGGCCGAAGCGCTCGCGCATGCCGCGCGACACCTTGCCGTGCTCATCCAGCTCGTGCAGGCGGGCGAGCGCCGGCTCGTTCGCATCCATGGCGTCGTAGAAGGCCTCGGCCAGGGCCTGCACCCCGGCCTCGCCCCCCAGACGGTGGAAGGGCATGTCCTCCATGGAGGGGACCCAGTTGTCGTCGTTGCCAGGAATGTTCAGCCCGATGGGCTTGAGCTCGGTGGACATGGCGGTATTCAACCCCGAGCCCATGTGCGCCATTTCTGGGCGGCATGCAACCCCCGAGGCGCCTCACCCCGCATCGGCGGCCCAGCGCTTGGGGCGGCTCTTCAACGTGGTGAGCCCGAGGGAGTCGCACAGGGAGAGGAAGCGCGCCCGGGGGACGCCGGCCCAGGCGAGGTCCTCGAGGGACTTGGAGATGGGCGCATCCGTCACCAGGGTGGCGAGCTTGCGGTACAGCAGCGCGTCCTCGCGGTGCTCGCGCAAGGTGGCGGCGAGCTTGTCCGCGCCGCGGGGGCGCACGGACCAGGCGCTCGCGTCGGCGGGAATGGCCTCCAGGTGGCCGTAGGCGTTGAGGAGAGCGGACGCACCCTTCTCTCCGAAGCCGGGCAGGCCGGGGATGCCATCGGCGTCATCGCCCACGAGCGCCAGCAGGTCCGGCACACTCGCCGGGGCGACGCCGAGCTTCGCCCGCACCGCATCCTCGTCCAATTCCTTCTGCTGCTTGCGGTCCACCTGGACCACCTTCTGGCCGCGCACGCACTGGCCGAGGTCCTTGTCGGGGGTGAGCAGGCGCACCTGCTCCACCTGTCCGGCCCAGCGCGCGGAGGCGGTGGCGAGCGCATCATCCGCCTCGAAGTCCTTCATGGACCAGACGGTGAGCCCGAGGGCGCGCATGGCCTCCTCGGCGAGGTCGAACTGGGCATGGAGCTCGGGGGGAACGCCGTCGTCGGACTTGTAGCCGGCGAAGAGCGCGTTGCGGAACGAGCGGATGGGGTTGTCGAAGGCCAGGGCCACGTGCGTCACGGACTCGCTGGCGTCGTGCAGCAACGCGAGCATCGAGGAGACGAGCCCCACGGTGGCCTTCACATCGCGGCCATCGGGAGCGGTGGCTCCGGGGCGAGGCGAGAAGTGGGCACGGTAGAGCTCATAGGTACCGTCGACGAGGTGCAGACGCATGGGGGCTGTCTACCTCAATCCCCGCCTCAGCGCAGGGGCAGCTCGCGGATGGACACCTCCTCGAAGCCGAGGCGGTGGATGGCCTCCACGAGGCGCTCGCTGGCCACGATGACGGTGGTGAAGTTGGCCAGCCGGAACAAGTCCAGATGCTTGGGCAGGGAGGCGCGGTCTAGAAGGGGCTTGTTCGGGAGGCTGAAACCATACCGGCCACACTTCCTACACGGAACGGCTTTTCCCTGTGGAATGCAGTCCCGGTGCAACAGACCGTGGGCCTCGATTTGAAGCTCCAGCAGCTCCGGCGCCTGACGTTGCCGGAAGCGCAGCTGCGTGCGGCAGTCCTCGAGCCCTTGGATACCTTCGGCGCGCAGCTGCCCCAACGCCTCACGGCGGATGAGCAGGTCGTCGAGAATCATGAAGAGTTGCGCGAAGGTGCCTCTGGCCGAGCCGACGAGCGGACCGAACTTCGAACCAGGACTCAGCAGTCCGCCAGCCGGAATCAGGGGCCGCACCAGCTCACGCAGTCGTTCGAACTCCTCGAAGTCCTCCTCCAAATAGGGTTCTTCGAGCTTCCTGGCCTCTGGCACCCCTGACAGGTCCACGCACGGATAGGCAAAACCCGCACTCCAGATGGCTCCGCATGCGGGGCAGTGGACGCCAGGCAATCCCCACTTACGCGACGCAGTGTACTCGCCTGTGTAAGGCCAATCCTTGGGGTCCGAGGGCTCGGAGCAACGAAATCTCTCTGGAGCCTCCACTCGGTAGAATCGCATCCTCGCCTCAGTAGCCGATGGGGGGCGGCAGTGGAACCGAACCGTAGTACGGCCGGAGGGGTGCATAGAGGCCGAAGCGCACGCACAACTCCCAGGCGTACTTCCAGATTTCCTCCTGCGTGGCCTTATTATTCATCATCTTGAACTGCCGCCATGCGGCATTCCATGGGCCTCCACTCGGGCCCCGGTGGATGCGCGCGTGCAAATCCTTCTCGATGAGCATCGTCCATTGATGGATGTCGATGCCCTTCTCCTTGAACCACGCCTTGAACTCCTGAGGGAAGATGTGGTGCTTCTCGTGCGGCCGGTTGAACCTCTCGTTGGCCTCCGCGATGAGCTGCTTCTGGCTCGGCAGCAGGTTGCGCAGGGGGTGGTTCTTCCAGGGGATGACGAAGACGGGCTCTCGCTCCCCCGGGTACCTCAGCGGCCAGCCCCGGTAGCGCATGGGCGTGACGGGTGAGGGCAGGTTGATGCCCACCGTCGTGCTCCCGGTACGAGCCAGCACCACGCGCCCGGGCTCCGCCCCCTCCTCCGCCTCCGGACCTCCACTCGAGGCCACCCCATCCACCGCCACGTCCTCGCAGCGGAAGAAGCCACACACCTCCTCGTCGCACAGGAGCGCGAGGCACGTGTCCGCCTCCTCCAGCGCCTCCTCACCTCGCGAGGACGGGCCCGAGGCCGCGCATCCGGCCAGCAACACCCCGAGCAACAACACCCACCGGCGCATCATGTGCTCTCCCCGCGAAAGTGCTCCACCCCAGCCGCCTCAGCGCCGCCGGTAGCGGACCACGGTGACGTCAACCTCCACGTCACGTGCCTCCAGCGTGGAACGCATCACTCCAAGAGCCCGGTCCTCATCGAAGCCGCCGCTGCCGGCGCCGATGATCGGAAACGCCACCGAGCCGAAGCCGTGCTCCCGCGCCCGGGCGAGCGCGTTCGTCACCGAGTCCCGAATCGCCCGCTCCGACGAGCGCCAGAGCATGTTGATGCCCGCCACGTGGATGATGCCCCGGTGGGGCAGCCGGCCCGCCGAGGTGACCACCGCCGTGCCGAGCGGCATCGGCCCCACCCGGGCCAGCTCGCGGAACGGCTCCAGCCCTCCCCGCTTCTTGATGGCCCCCGACACCCCCTGCGGCAGCAGCAGCCACCACGGGATGATGTTCCGGTTCCAGGCGTTCACGATGGCATCGACCCGCTGCTCCAGCAGGTCTCCCTCGACGATGCGTGGCGTCATATGGCGGCTCCACCCTCCACCAGTCAACGTGAGCGGCCCGCCCCTGTCGAGCCTCCCCTTCACGGCGCCCGCGCGAGCCCCCGGACGCGCTACCCTCCCCTCCGCCCCTCATGCCCTCGGACACCCCCCCCGTCCTCCTCACCACCGAGCGTCTCCACCTGGCCCTGCTCCCGCCGGATGGGGCCGCGCGGGTGCTCGCCTACCACGAGGCCAACCGCGGCCACCTCGGCCCCGTCTCCCCCGCGCGCCCCGACAACTTCTTCACCGTCACCTGGTGGCGCTCGCGCCTGGCCCAGGACGCCGAGGACTGGCGCCGCGGTCTCGCCCTGCGGCTCTTCATGCTGTCGCGCGAGCTCCCGCTCTCCTCCGCTCCCGTACTCGGCAGCGTGTCCCTCACCGACATCCGCCGCGGGCCCCTCCAGTCCTGTGAGATGGGCTTCGGGCTCGACCACCGTACCCAGGGCCAGGGGCTCATGAGCGAGGCCGTGCACGCCGTGTGCGACTACGCCTTCGGCATCATGGGCCTGCACCGCATCCACGCCAACCACCTCCCGGACAACCACCGCAGCGCCGCCGTGCTGCGCCGCGTGGGCTTCTCCGTCGAGGGCCTCGCGCGCGAGCTCGTCCTCATCGACGGCCGCTGGCGCGACCACGTCCTCACCGCGCTGCTGGCGCCTCGTCCACCGGCAAGGTGAAGGAGAAGGTGCTGCCCCTCCCCGGCTCGCTCTCCACCAGGATGTAGCCGCCGTGGGCCTCGACGATGCCCTTGGCGATGGTCAACCCCAGCCCCGCCCCCTCCCGCGTCCCCTTCGGCTGCCAGTAGCGCTCGAAGAGGTGCGGCAGGTGCTCCGGGGCAATCCCCTTGCCGGTGTCGCTCACGAAGAAGCGCACGAACCGGCCCTCGTGCCGGGCCCGCACGCAGATGCGTCCGTCCTCGGGCGTGTAGCGCAACGCATTGCCGATGAGGTTGGAGAACACCTGCAGCACCCGGCCCCGGTCCGCCAGCACCCCCGGCAGCTCCGCCTCCAGCTCCCGCTCCAGCCGCAACCGCTTCGCCTCCGCCAGCGGCCGGTGCAGCTCGATGGCGTCCTCCACCAACGGGCCCACGTCCTGGGGCTGGCGCTCCACCGTCAGCCGCCCGGATTCGATCTTCGCCACCTCCAGCAAGTCCTGGATGAGGTGGACGGCCTGGTCCGCCGAGCGCCGCATGAGCTCCGCCTGCTTGCGCCACGACGTCCCCTGCTCGCCCTGGGGCAGGTGCTTGAGCAGGTACGTCGCCCCCAGGGAGATGACGTTGAGGGGATTGCGCAGGTCGTGCGAGACGACGGCGAGCACCTCGTCGCGCGCGTGCGTGGCCAGTTGCGAGTCCTTGTAGAGCCGGGCGTTGTCCAGGGTGAGGGCGGCGCGGGAGGCCAGGCCCTCGGCGAGCGAGAGGTCCGCCGGGCCATAGCGCCGGCCCGACTCCGCGGTGGAGGCGAAGGTGATGGCGCCCAGCGTCCGTCCGCGCGCCACCAGCGGGACGATCATCAGCGAGCGCGGCGCCAGGGTCCGGTGCGTGGTGAAGTGCTCCTCGTCCTCGGCGGAGGCGCGCAGCCAGGCGTCCGTCACCTCGGGGACGAGCTCCGGCTCGCCGGTGCGCAACACGCTCTGCATGCCCACCAGCGCCTGGTTCCCGGAGCGCATGCGCCCGAGCGCGAGCAGCAGCGGCTCCCGGCTGGGCTCCCGGTGGGCGACGGCCAGGCGGTGCACCTCGCCGTCCTCCCGGATGCACACCACGCAGTAGTCGGCCAGGCGCGGCACCACCAGCCGGGCGAGGCTGCGCAGCGTGGCCTCGTACTCCAACGCGGCCACCAGCACCCGGCTGCTCTCGGAGAGGAACTGCTGGGACTCCTCGGCATGCTTCCGGTCCGAGATGTCGCGGATGATGGTGGAGAACATCTCCAGCTTCCCATCCCCCTCGAAGTGGGCGAGCAGCACCTGGGACACGGGAAACTCCCGTCCGTCCGGCGAGCGCATCACCGTCTCCCCCATCCACACGCCCTCGCGCAGCGCGGTGGGCACGCTCTCGGCCAGCAGGCGCCGCGCGGCCGGGGCCGGGTGGGCCGAGGCGAGGCTCCAGGCATGGGCCTCCTGCTCCTCCGCCAGTCCCACCATGCGCCGGCCCGCGCGGTTGAGGTAGAGGCCCCGGCCCTGGGGATCCGTGCTGCCCACGAAGTCCGGCGTGGCCTCGATGATGGAGCTGAGCCTGCGGCGCGCCTCCTCCGCGCGCTTGCGGGCCGTCACCTCGCGCAGGTACACGGAGACGCCCTCGCCCGAGGGGCTGACGTGGCACTCGAACCACGCCCCGAGCGAGGTGAAGTACATCTCGCACTCCGAGGCGCCCCGTCCCTCCAGCACCTGGCGCACGCCCCGGGCGAGCCCGTCCCGCGCGTCCTCCGGCAGCATCTCGTCCAGGAGCTGGCCCAGCAGCTGCGCCCGCGGGCGTTGCATCACCTCGGCCGCGCGGCGGTTGACGAAGATGAAGCGCCGCTCCCGGTCCAGGGCGAAGAAGGCGTCGGTGATGCTCTCCAGGATGGCCTCGATGCGCGCGTGGGCCGCCTCGGCCTCGGTGCGGGCCGCCTCCTCGCGGGCGAGCCGCAGGGCCGTGCGCTCCGCCTGCTTGCGCTCCGACACCTCGCGCGTCACCGCCACCCAGTGACTCAGCACGCCTTCCTGGTCGCTCACGGGCACCAGGGTGCTCTCCGTCCAGAGGGTGGAGCCATCCTGGCGGTAGAGGAGCAGCTCCTCGCGGAAGGGCTCCATGCGGCTGAGGGCCGCGCGCATGCGCTCGATGGCCCCCCGGTCCGTCTCCGGCCCCACCAGGAGCAGGGACTCCGACTCGAGCAGCTCCTCCCGGCTGTAGCCCGTCATCCGGCAGAAGGCATCGTTGGCGTAGAGGATGCGCCGGGTGCGCCGCCCCTCCTCCAGCTCGGGCTCCAGGATGACCACGCCGTCGTAGGCGTTCACCACGATGGACTCGAAGAGCCGCAGCCGCGCCTCGGTGCGCTTGCGGTCGGTGATGTCGCGGAAGTAGACGGCGAGCCCCTCCTCGGAGGGGTAGACGTGCATCTCCACCCAGGTGTCGCGCGGAGGGTCGTGCTCCTCGAAGTGGACGGCCCGTTGCTCGGTGAAGGCCTGGCGGAAGCCCTGCTCGGAGCGCGAGCCGCTGAAGAACGGGAACACCTCCTGGGGAGTCCTCCCGAGCATCTGCTCGCGCGAGCGGTGGGACAGCTCCTCGGCGCGGCGGTTGACGTAGGAGTAGCGCCAGGCCCGGTCCAGGGCGACGAAGGCATCGGAGATGCTCTCCAGCATGCCGTGCACGCGCCGCTCCACCGCCTCCGCCTGGATGCGCGCCGTCTGCTCGCGCAGCAGCTCCCGCTCGCGCTCGCGGGCGCGCAGCCGCTCGGTGATGTCCGTGAAGGTGATGACCGCCCCGATGATGCGCTCGCCATCGCGGACGGGGCTGCTGCGGTACTCCACCGGGAAGCTGGTGCCATCGCGCCGCCAGAACACCTCGTCCGTCACGTGGAACGTCCGGCCCTCCCGGAAGGCGGCGTAGGTGCGGCACTCGGACTCGGGCAGGGGCGTGCCGTCCGGGCGCCTGGCGTGCATGAGCGGATGCTGGGGCTTGCCGATGAGCTCTTCCGGCGTCCACCCCAACATGCGCGCCGCGGCCGGGTTGACGAAGGTGGTGCGGCCCTCGGTGTCCAGGCCGTACACGCCCTCGTCCACGGAGGAGAGGATGAGCTCGCCCAGGTGGCGCAGCAGCTCCAGCTCGCGCCGCGGCTCGGCGGGGCCGAGCGCACAGGCGAACCCGGCCAGCGTCCCATCCGCGTCATGCAGCGCGGTGAGCACCTGCGAGGCCCGGAAGCGGGAGCCGTCGCGCCGCACGAGCCAGCCCTCGAGCTCCCCCCGTCCCTCCTGCCCGGCCTGGCGCAGGACCCTCGCCACGCGCTCCCGCTCCTCGGGCAGGGAGAGCACGGAGAACGGCTCTCCGAGGAGGTCTGCCTTCGCATGCCCGGTGAGCCGCTCCGCCCCGGGGGTCCAGAGGCTGATGCGGCCCTTCACATCCAGGCCCGCGAGCGCACAGACCTCCGCCTGCTCCAACAGCCGCAGGGCGAGTGCACTGCGCGTCCAGGGCGCCTCCTCCCTGCGGGGCTCGTCCCTCGGGTCCTCCGGCTCACCAGGAGCGCTGTGGATGGTGGAGGACAAACGGAGCGGCCTCCTTTCGAACCCGCACGGGGCTCAAGGGTGTGGATCTGCTCACGTCTGCCCGGAATGCAAGAAGGGCCCGGCCGGACGGCCACTGTCTGGCGAGGCGGAACGGAAGGCCTGGGGATGGAGGGACCTGCGCCCCGCGGCGGAGAAGTTCTAGGAGCGCTTCGTCATGTCGAAGAGGGCGCGGGCCTGGGGGCCGAGGAAGCCATCGAAGCCCTGCGAGCGCTGGGCGATCTCGAAGTAGGCATAGGGCCAGGTGCGCGTGCGCCCGTCGGCGAGCCGGATGGAGACGGGGGCGGCGCTGGTGGCCGTCTGGCGCAGGGCGGTGCCGGGCGCGCCCTCGATGTCGGCCTTCATGGGGACGCCGGCCTCGCGCATGCGGCGCTGCCACACCTCCACGTCATCCACGGAGCCGGTGAAGTGGTTCACCTTGCGGCCGAAGGCGAGCAGCCACGCGCCGTACTGGGACTCCTTCTCCAGGGTGAGGAGCGCGGACTCATCGGGCGGGGGCGGAGCGGAGAACCAGCCGGCGAGCGCCTCGATGGAGTCGGGGGCGGGAGGATCCACCGGGAGCGCGGCGAGGAGCCGCTGGGCCTCGGGAGAGAGCCGGTCGGCGAGGAGCTCGGAGATGAAGACGCGGGGGAGCCCCTCCGGATGGGACATGTAGATGGCGGAGAGGTGGGTATCGGGGAAGGAGTACTCGCCGGCGGGCTTCCAGCCGAAGCGCTCGAAGACGCGGGAGAAGAGGGCGATGCCCCCGCCGGGCCGGGCGAGGGAGCGCAGCGCGATGTGGTCATTGCGGAAGCCGCCGCCGGAGAGTTGGGCGAAGGTGCGCGCGTAGGGCACCTCCGCGGCGTAGCGCTCCCACAGCAGGTCCAGGAGTCGGGTGGCGTCAGAGCTCATGGCGCCCAGTCATAGCCGGAAGGCGGGAGCCTGCACAGGCGTGGCGCTACCAGTGAAGCGCCTCGGGTGCCTTGCGGAAGAGGAGCCGCAGCACGGGAAGCTCCCGGTGTTGCCTCTGCATCTCCTTCCACACCGTCCGGTGCGGTGCTCTCTGGACGGCCTTCCTACGCAGCTCGAGCTGGGCCGTGGGGGCTCTCCGCTCTCGCAGAGAGACGTATCGTGTCAGCATGTCCTGGTAGCCAACAAAGGCGGTCTCACGCGCTTTGCGGAGGTATTCGCGCTTGTTGAGTTGCAGGATGCGCAGCGTGTAATCCGCCCGTTCGTAGTTCCGCGTGCCCCGCTTCGCGCTCGGCTCGAAGTAGAAGGTGTCCCGGAGTTCGAGCACCAGAAACGCCATCGGATCTTCCGAGCGAGGATCGATGAGTGCCGGGAAGCCCTTCAACGGCGGTCTGGGGGGAGCCCCTCGGGGTCTGCTGACCTCCACCGGCTTGCGCGCCCGGGGAGGGAATACAGCGAACCGTTCGCTCTTGGGCCCGTTACAGCGGCCGCAGGCATAGAGATAGTTGCGCCAGGCGAACACCTGCTCCGGGTAGAGGTGCTTGGGCCAGATGTGGTCGATCTCGTCCGCAACCGAGTCCTCACAGTACCCACACCGCTGCTCTCCCGAGCACATCTCCGCCAGCGTTCGCCGCACTTCGGCGAAGGTCCTGTTCCTCGCGGTGTTGTGCTGCTCGAAAGCACGTCTCGCGGCATCAACCCGGGTGGCATGATTCGAATGCGCATCCACCTCGGCCTGCCACCGTTCGAGTTGGTGCAGCGCGGTGGCGGACAGCGCGATGTCGGGCAGCCGAAGCACGCCGGGCCTCACTGGTCCGAATCATGGACCGCCATGGACGCAGTCGGAAGACTCGCACGGAGCGCAGTCTGCTCCCGGCGCTCGGCAGCGCTCAGTCCCTGGCGCATTTCCTTCAGATTCAGCTTCGCCAGCCGCTGAAGCCGTTGCTTGGATTGTTCCGAGCGCGCGACGTCCTCTCCGAACAGTCCCGTGCCGTAGGCATCGAGCACGTTGCCGAAGATGAGCCGCTCAAGCTCCACGCCGGTCACCTGCCGGGCATCCTCATCCGTTCCGGGTCTAGGGAGCCGCCACACCGAGCCCACCTCCGCAGCCTGACACACCAGGGGGCTGTGGGTCGTGACGATGAACTGCATCTTCGGGAAGTGCTCGCGGAACCAGAGCCCCACCTTCCGCTGCCACGTCGGGTGCAGGTGCGCATCCACCTCATCGATGAGCACCACGCCCGGCACGTTCACCTTCGTGGGGTCCTTCGGATGGAAGACGTGTTTCGGCCCGTAAGTGGCAGCGAGTTGGCGGATGAGTTCGAAGGTCATACTCAGGATGGAGCGATAGCCATCGCTCAGGTCTTGCACCGGAACGGGATAATCGTTTCCATCCAAGAAGATTACTTCTCGAGAGGAGATCTTAAACAAACGTGCGCGATGCGGCAGAAAACCCGGCTGGTTGATGAATTTCACCAACGGTTTGAGCAACGCCCCTTCAGGGTCTTTTTCTAGCCTCTTGAATCGTAATTGCTGCAACCACCGGAGGCCCTCCGTAAGCGCCACGCTCTCATCGAAAACAGAGATGTGCCTAGCAAGCTGCGGGTTGGCCAGAAATAGCTTTTCGTAATCTTCATCGCCGCCGGTAAAACGCCGGAATGGGCCGTACGAGGCACAGAACCAGCCCGACCTACCGCTCCAGACGTGCTTACTTGGGTCAATCCTGTACTCTGGCCCGTCAAAAATCAATGGCATAGGCCGAATCCGGCCGCTAAAAGCCGAGGTCAGAGCAAGAGTGATCTTCAACTTATGTGCATGCTTTTCGGAAACCCTACCTTCGAATTTGTCGAGCTTCGAGTCTGGAATCAGCGTTAGATCAATTACCCCCGGTGACTTGCGCTCCCTGGGCCAACGCCCCCAATCCTGACGGAGCGCATCGACATCATCAGGTCCCACCAAAGCCAGGGCGATAGAGCGCAACACCGAGGACTTTCCGGAACCGTTGTCACCTAGAATGACGTGCCAGCCCGGAGCTCGCTGCAGAGGGATCTGCCAGTCCAGTTTCTGGATGGCGCGGATGTTCTCGATGCGGAATCGCGTCAGGTACATGGCTCGGGTACCACCGTAACCGTATCCGCGTGCCGGGCCAACGACTCCGACTCAACGGTGGTCGCACAACGCATTTTACCTAGTGGAGAGGTGGGACGAGACACCAGCACTCGCCGCTGCCGTTCCCACCCCATCCCCCCCCCCCGCGTGCGCGTCCTACTTCCCGCGCTTCTGCTTGAGCAGCCAGGTGCTCACGGCCTCGTCCATGTACACGGTGTCGAAGATGTCGTGGCCCAGGCCGGACAGCTCGGTGTAGCGCACCGAGTCGTTGCCCGAGGCCTTCAGCTGCTCCACGAGGGAGCGGCTCTCGGAGGCGGGCACCACCGCGTCCGCGTCTCCGTGCCACATCCACAGGGGCAGCCCCTTGAGCTTGCCCACCATCTCGCGATCCGGGTAGCGCCCGGCCACGGCCACCACCGCCGCGAAACGCTCCGGGTAGCGCCCGGCCAGTTGCACCACGCCCCGCGCTCCCATCGACTGGCCCGCCAGGTACACCCGCGTGCGGTCTCCCCCGTACTCCTGGATGGAGCGCTCCAGCGCCTCGAGCGCGAAGTCCGCCACGTCCCCACTCCAGTCCTTGTCGGGCGGACACTGCGGCAGCACCAGCACGGCCGGGTAGCGCTCCGGGTGCACCCGCGCCGCCTCCGCCAGGCTCTGCGTCCTCGGCAGCTGCCCATCCGTCCCCCGCGAGCCCGCTCCGTGCAGCGCCAGAATCACCGGCCACTTCGGCCCACTGCGGTAACCCGGTGGCAGGTACACCGAGTACACGTACGTCTCTCCTCGCACGGTGAGCGTCTTCGCCACGAACGTGCCGGAAGACCCGGCTGCAGTGGCAGCCCCACCCGCCTCGGGTGTCCCCGTCAGCAACCACGCCACCAGCACCATCGTCACCGTACCCATGAGCCTCCTCGCATACCCGCACAGGTCCTGTCTCGGGTCTTGGGAAAGCCTCGACGGTACCCCTCCGCCAGAGGAGACGGGACGCACTGCGCGCGAACTGGCGTCCAAGGGTTGCGTTTCCATCACCTCGCGCTTGCATCTGACCGCACAGGTGGGAAACTGCTGGCTGCGCGCGTCCTCGGGGTTTGACCTTGGAGGGGTTCCGCACTCCGAGGACGCGCGCAGTCGTTCGCAGCCTCGCTTCCCGCGGCGTGCCTTGGAGGGGTTCCCCCGCGGGCGGGCTGTCACGGGCGCACTTACAGGAAAAATGAGTCAGAACGCCAGTCCCTGGCGCGCGACGTCATGAGTGCCGCATCCGGTCACTCATCACTTCCGCTCATGGCTCTAGGCTGGCCTCATTAGCCTACACCATGGCGGGTTGTGTGCCTACCTCTTTCTCAGCCCAGCTTCCGCCCCAACCACAGCAGCACGATGGCGCCGATGATGGAGCCGATGAAACCGCTGGGCTGCATCAGGCGCCAGCTGTGCCCCGAGACGATGGAGCCAAGGAAGCCGCCCATGAACGAGCCGGCGATGCCCAGCAGGGTGGTCGCGATGAAGCCCATCGGCTGGCGGCCGGGCATGACGGCGCGGGCGATCAGCCCCGCCACCAGACCCATGATGATCAACAAAAACAGACCGAACATGCTGTCCTCGTTTGCTCTGGAATGAGACCCCAGTCTGCATGAAGTACGCCCCGGGGCGAACTCCATTGCAACGGACGCTCAGTAACGGGGGTCCACCACCTGGGGATGGCGGCGGACGTACTCGATGGCCCGCGCCCGATCGAAGCCGCCGCTGTCCACGAGGAACCGCACGGTGACCTGTCCGAGCGACGTGTAGGGCAGATAGGCCTCGGCGAACGGAACGCCCCGCGCGTCCATGTCCCGGACCGAGTCCTCGAGCTCCTGGACGACGGTGGGCAGGGCCTGCTCGAAGGCGCGGCGCAGCGCCGGGTCGCTGGTGGTGCAGAAGGACTCGGCCTCGAACTTCTTGAAGACGCGGGCGTTGCGCATCTGGAAGAGGCGCGTCGGGTTGTCGTCCACGATGATGACCCGGCGCAGCGACTCGTCGAAGACGCGAAGGTCCTTGGACGGCTCGCGCACGGGGTTGCCCTTCTTCGGATCGCTCACGCCCTCGGACTTCTCCTGCAGGACGAGGTAGCTGTTGGTGAGGATGCCGGCGATGGCGGGGTGCTCGGTGAGCGGGACGCCCCCGAGCTTCCAGTTCGCGAGGAGCTCGAGGGTGGGCGCGTCCACGTTGGCGGAGAAGAGGACGATGGCTCCGCCGAGCGCCTGGATGCGCTCGAAGGCCTGCTGCCAGCCGGGGACGAGCTTCACGTAGCGGACGCCGTCCTTCTTCGGGACCGCGAGATCATGACAGGCCTCGCCCACCTGGGCCGGGTAGTACTGGCTGAGGAGCGTCTCATCGAGGTCGAAGACGACGATGAAGCGGGCCTTGGCGAGCGCCTCGGGCTGGAGGCGGCTCTCGAGCTCACCGCGGCGGACGCGCTCGAGGGCGGTGTTGAAGGCGTCCACGGGCGCGGGGGCGGGCTGGGAGCGGATGAGGTCGCGGTAGTGGTTCTGCAGCTCGACGGCCTGCACCCGGGCGAGTTGGAAGCGCTCCATCAGACGGCTGATGTTGAAGAAGCGGCGCTCCTCCTCGTTCGGGCCGGCGTACTTGTCCACCCAGTCGGGCAGCGCCGGGATGGTGAGCGCATCGAGCTCGGCGCCCGAGGAGAGGCCCGTCGTGGACGTGGCGGTGGCGGTGGCGGTGGGCGGAGCCTCGGTCCGCTGGACGGAAGAGCCCGCCGCGCAACCGAGGAACGGCGTGGTGAGCAGCAGGAACAGCGCGAAACGGGACATGGGGTCTCCGGAGTCGAAGGTCTCCGACGGGTCCGACCATCGGACCAGTTGGGAAGGGTTCAGGCCCGGCCGGCCGCCACCTCGCGGAGGCTGGCCTCCACCCCGGCGAGCAGCTCGTCCAGGGCGGCGTCCGGGATGTTGAGCGCGGGGGCCACGTACACCGTGTCTCCCAGGGGGCGCAGGTACAGCCCGCGGCGCCGGGCGGCCTCGTACACGCGCCAGCCTCCCCGCGCCAGGTAGCCGCCCCCGCCGATGTCCACCGCCCCCACCATGCCGATGGCCCTCGGCTGCGTCACCCCGGGAATCGTCGCCGCCATCCGCTCGAAGGCGGCCTTCACCTTCGGCGCCTTGCGCGTCACCTGCCCCAGCACGTCCTCGTCCCGGTACACCGCGAGCACCTCGCGCGCCACCGCCGCGCCCAGCGGGTTGCCGCAGTACGAGTGCCCGTAATACAGCGCCCGCTCGCGCCCTCCGCCGAAGCCCGCGAATACCCGCTCGGTGGCCAGCGTCGCCGCGAAGGGCATCAGCCCTCCGGACAGCGCCTTCGCCATGCACAGCAGGTCCGGCACCACGCCCGCCAGGTCGCACGCGAAGCGCGCCCCCGTGCGCCCCAGGCCGGTGAAGACCTCGTCGGCGATGAGGAAGGTGTCCACCGCCCGCGTGGCCTCGCGCACCGCCCGGAGGAACTCGGGCGCGTACACCTGCATGCCCGCCGCGCCTTGAATGACGGGCTCAAGGATGACGGCGGCGATCTCGTCCGGGTGCTCGCGCAGCGTGGCCTCCACCCGGGCGAAGGCGCGTTCCCAGCCCTCGGGCTCCGCGGGGGACGGCACGTGCACCACGTCGAAGAGCAGCGGCCCGAAGATGTCGCGGAACAGCTGCACCCCGCCCACGCTCGTCGAGCCCATCGTCTCGCCGTGGAAGGCGCCCGAGAGCGTGATGAAGCGCGTGCGCCGGGGCCGGCCGTTCTGCGCCCAGTGCTGCGCCGCCATCTTGATGGCCACCTCCACCGCCGTGCTCCCGTTGTCCGAGTAGAAGACGCGCGAGAGCCGCTCCCCGGCCGGCAGGTCCGTGCGTCCGGCCCCCGGCGCCAGCGCGACCAGTTCCTGTGCCAGCCGTGCCGCGGGCTCGTGCGTCACGCCCGCGAGCGAGGTGTGCGGGAAGGTGCCGGCCTGCTCGGTGAGCGCGCGCACCAGCCTCGGGTGCCGGTGGCCCAGCGTGGACACCCACCACGAGCCGTTGGCGTCCAGGTAACGTGTGCCGTCCGCGTCATGGAGGTACGGGCCCTCGGCGCGCACCACCACCAACGGGTCCGTGCTCGCGATGTACTCGTCCATCGCGGTGTAGGGGTGCCACACGTACCGCTTGTCCAACGCGACGATGTCCGCGCGCTCCATGCTGGTTGCTCCTCCCGATGCGCGGCCCTCCCTATCACGCACTGTCCGGAGACAGGAGCTTCGGCGAGCCAGGACCCACCCGGCCATGGCGCTCCCGGTCATGGGACGGTAGAGAGGCCCTCATGGGAACGACCTCGAACCGCAAGCACACCTCCGGCCCGCTGGCGCGCACCGCGTCCCTGTCGATGGCCCTCCTCGCCCTCTCCGCCTGCTCCGAGCGGCAGGAGAAGCCCCCCTCGAGCCCTGGCGCGGCCACCGTCTTCAAGGACTCCCCCGCTCCGGCCTCTCCCTCGCCGCAGGCCCCCACGCCCACGGCCCAGCAGCAGGAGGGCAGCGAGCCGCCCGCCGCCGACGCGCGGTCCCCGGAGCAGCTCTTCTCCTCCCTCGGCTGCACGGCCTGCCATGGACCGGGCCGGGCCTACTCCGCCGTCCTCGCCAGGTCGCGCGACAAGGCGCCGGAAGTGGTCGCCATGTGGATCCTCGACCCCCAGAAGGTCAAGCCCGGAACGCTGATGCCCAGCTTCACCGGCCGCATCTCCACGGCCGAGGCGCTCGTGCTCGCCCAGTGGATCAAGGCCGGCAACCCCCCATGAAGCAGCCCATCACCGGCTTCCACCTCGATGAGGAGAACCACCAGGTCGCCGACCTGGCGTGTGGCCACCGGCAGCACATGCGCCATGACCCACCGTGGATGGAACGCCCGTGGATCCTCACGGAAGAGGGCCGGCGCAGCCGTCTGGGCATCGAGCTCGAGTGCAAGCGCTGCGACGAGGCCGCCCACGCGGTGGCCCAGGCCGTGCGTGAAGCCCTGATGTTGGCGGCCCGGGAGGCCTACGAGGAAGGCGGCCTGAGCGGCCTGTGCGCCGAGGGCCGATGGGATCTGGCGCTGGATGCGATGCGCGCGGCGGACCTCACGCCCGTCATCCAGCGCGCGCTCGGCCCGGAGCCCAAGAAGGGCTGAAACGGCACACCCCGGGCCGCGGCTCCTCGCGAGGCCACGGCACCGGGGTGGTGTTCACCACGGCTTCACCGGAACTACCGGCTGGCCTCGGCGTCCTCGGCCTGCAGGGCGATGGACGTGGTGCCCTTGGCCAGCTCGGCCATGTAGGCGGCGGCGAGCTTGGTGAACTTCACCGAGTTGGTCGCCGTGCCGGCCGTCTGCGCGAGCGTGTCGCTCGTGGTGTGGATGTACGGGTTGTCCTGGCCCATGAGCGCCTCGAAGGGGATGGAGGCCGGGTAGCCCTGGTTGTACCAGGAGGCGTGGTCCGAGCAGCCGTAGCCGCACGTGGTGCTCGTCGCGGTCACGCCCGGCAGGTACCTGGTGATGAGGTTGCGGATGAAGGTGTTCTGCGAGGCGTTGGTGTAATCGGACACCATGACGATGTCGTAGCTGGAGCCCCGGTAGTTGATCATGTCCAGCTGCAGCACGCCCACCACGTTGACACCGGTGCTCTTGTAGTTGGAGGCGATCGCCCCCGAGCCCCGCAGGCCGATCTCCTCGGCGGCGTAGGCCATGAACTTCACCGTGCGCGCCGGCCGGTAGCCCTTGGCCACGGCCACGCGGATGACCTCGGTGAGCGCGGCCACGCCCGAGGCGTCATCGTCCGCGCCCGGCGCCGCATAGGACGAGCCGCTGCCGTTGATGGAGTCCAGGTGCGCGCCGAGCACCACCACCTCGCTCGGCAGCGAGGTGCCCTGGATGGTGAGGATGACGGAGGGCTGCGGCGAGGTGGTGGTCGGGTGCACGAAGTTGGCCACCGTGATGTCCGAGCGCCCGCTGGCCAGCGTCGTCCACCGGCTCTTGAGCCACGTGGCCGCGTCGATGCCCGACTGCAGGTTGTAGCGGCGCGTCGTCCAGTTCGTCGACAGCGAGGTGATGGTGCTGCGGATGTTGCTCTCCGCCACCGCCGACATCAGCGAGTTGACCGCCGTGCCGTTGTCGATGGTGTAGCTGATCAGCGCCGCCACGGACTGCGCCGCGAGGCCCTGCTCCACCGCCGCCAGCGCCTGCTCCTCGGTGTCATGGGTGATGAAGCCCGCGCACCGGTTGAGCTTGTCGTGCATCACCTTGGACAGCTTCTCCAGCTGCGACTCGCGCACGCGCAGCACCGCCACCCCGTCCTTCTCGCGCGCCACCGCTCCGAACTCCGGCTCCTGCCCCTTGAACGACGTCCGCGCCGACTCCAGCGCGTCCGTACCAATGGAGATCCACACCTCCTTCTCCTTCGCGGGGGCCTCCGCGAACGCGGGCGTGGCACACACCAACATCAAGGCAACCGCACCGAACTTCGTCGTCCTCATGTGTTGCTCCTCGGCAAGGGGTGCTTCGTCTGAATGGTTTCCGCGGGACGGTTCTCTCCCGGCTCCCGGGAAGCCCGGCTTATCCATTCATCAGGGGGCTGGGTCCAATCCCTACATCTCGCGAAAAAACCCACGATGTAGGATTTTGAACGATTCCAGCGCCCCCGTGAGCACCCCGTCCGGAGAGGCTCAGGCGGTCTCGCGGAGCTGCGCGACCGAGGAGGGGCCGGCCACCGGCAGCTCCAGGGTGAAGCTCGAGCCCCGCCCGGGCCCCTCGCTGGCGGCGACCAGGGCGCCCCCCATCTCCCGGGCGGTGTTGGCGGCCCAGTGCAGCCCGTAGCCCAGGCTCCCCGGGCGCGTGGTGAAGCCGAACTGGAAGACGCGCTGCAGGTCCTCCGCGGCGATTCCCACGCCGTTGTCGCGCACCACCAGTTGGAAGCGCCCCGGCGCACAGGGGCGCGCCTCGATGCGCAGGCACTTGTCCTCCCGCCCCACGTCCTGCAGCGCCTGCTTCGCGTTGCTGATGAGGTTGACCAGGATGTGCAGCGCCTTGTGCCGCTCGAGCGAGACGACGGGCAGCCGCGCCAGGTCCCGCTCGACACGCACCTGGTGCCGGGTGAGCGAGGACTGCTGCATGCGGAGCGCGTCCTCGATGAGCGCCGGCACGTCCACCGGCTCCACGAGCCGCGGGCCATGGGCGTACGCCTGCTGCACGTGGATGGTCGCTCCAATCTGCTCGAGGTTGGCCTTCATGGACCGCAGGTCCTCGAGCATGAGGTCCCCGTCCCGCCGCAACCGGTCCCCCAGCTTGTCGAGGTACTCGGGGAGCAGCCGCACCCGGGGGTCCGGCTCGGGCGTGGCGGAGCGTTGCTCGCGCTCCAGCAACAACCGGGCGCTCTTCTTCAACTGGTCCACGGGCAGGTGGGCCACGTCGTGGGTGAGGCTCTCGGTGGTCACCACCAGCGAGTTGAGCGCGTTGCCGATGTTGTGCAGCACCCCGCTGGCGATCTCCGCCATGCCCGCGCGGTGGGCCATGTCCACGAGCTGCTTGTGGGCCGACTCCAGCTCGCTCGTGCGCTCGCGGACGCGCTGCTCCAGGCTGCCGTAGAGCGCCGCGTTCTCCAGCGAGAGCGCGAGCTGCGAGGCCAGCAGCGTGAGGATCTGCAGGTGCCGGGAGGTGAAGACGCCCGGGGCCAGGTTGTTCTCCAGGTAGACGACGAGCAGCAGCCGGCCCTGGTGGAAGAGGGGCATCGACAGGGCGGAGCGGGGCGACTGGCGGTGGACGTAGGGGTCGTCGCGCAGGAAGTCGTCGCGCGACAGGTCCTGCACCAGCATGGGCTGCTGCGCCCGGATGGAGAGGCGCACGAGCGAGGCCGGTACGTGGTCGGCGCCCGCGGGCGTGCCCGATGCGTAGCGGTGGGTCTCCTTCGTGAGGGCGGTGTGCTCCATCACCATGGAGAGGTGCTGCCGCTCCTCCCGGAGGAGCACGCAGCGCTGGGCCCCGGCGTTCTCGCAGAGGATGACCACCACGCGCTCCAGGAGCCGGTCCAGGTTCATCTCCGAGAAGAACACCCGCGAGGCCGCCAGGACGCTCTGGAGATCCAACAGGGCCAGATCGGTCCGTGTCTCACCCGAGGCGTGCGGCTCGTGGCTCCCGGGGGGATGGGCGGGCAGGCCCTGCTCGGCGTAGCGGGCGGTGAGGTGGCGCAGCAGGGCGTGCGCTCCCCAGCGCGAGCAGGCTTCATACGCATCGTGCAGGTGCGGCCTCGCGCGGTGCCCCAGGCCCCACTCGAGGAAGAACCGGGCGGCCAGCTCGTGGGCGAGCGCCTCGTCGTTGGGTTGGTCGTGCTCCCGGGCGAGCGCGATGGCCC
The DNA here is from genome assembly GCF_036277355.1 of Archangium sp. Taxonomy (GTDB): domain Bacteria; phylum Myxococcota; class Myxococcia; order Myxococcales; family Myxococcaceae; genus Archangium. The sequence continues at coordinate 148,503 of NZ_DASUNC010000173.1, read as the reverse complement.
GGTCGTAGTGCTCCAGGGCCTCGGCGCGGGCGCCGCGCACCCGGCAGCGCTCGGCCTCCACCAGGTGGTACGGGTGGAGGAAGTTCATGGGCGCCGAGCGGGCCCAGCGCTCCATGCGCCGCTGGTTGGCGGCGACCCGCTCCAGCGCCGGGCTCCGCGCCGCCTCGTCCAGCTCGGGCAGCAGGGCGAGCCGCGCCAGGGAGTCGAAGAAGAAGTAGCGCGGAACGAGGAGCTGGGCCGCCACCGCCGGCAGGAAGGGCTCGGCCGCGTCGGCGCTCTCCACCGCCAGCCGGTACCGCCCGAAGAGGTAGGCCAGCATCAGCTTGTTCACGTACGCGATGCAGGTGGCCGTGCCGTCGCCGTCCGCCAGGTAGCGCGGGAGCAGCTCGTCCTCGTTCCACGCGCGCCCCACCAGGTGCCAGGGCGTCTCCCCCTCGCCCGAGAGGTTCAACGCCGCCTGCTGGTACACCGCGTACTGCCGGAGCGTCACGGCGCGGTGGTGGTGCACGAGGACCTCGCGGTACTCGTCCATCTCCCCGGTGAGGGGGCCGAGCGGCCGCCCCAGCAGGAACGAGTGGTGGCAGTAGAAGTCCGCCGCCCACCCCATGAACTCGAGGTCCCCCGTCTCCAGCCCGCTGGCGTGCGCGTCCAGCAGGGGCTTCAGCGTCTCCCGCACGTGGCGCTTCCAGGGGATCGTCATCGCGTTGACCACGTAGAGCGTCTTCGCGCGGGGCTCCCGGGCGTCGAAGCGCTCCAGGATTTTCAGCGCCAGCTGGCCGGCCTGGTAGCCCGCGTCGAGCTCGTCGAACACCCCGCAGAGGATGAGCCCGAACATCGCGAAGGTGGAGGCCGCGATGGGCGCGACGCCATGGCGCATGGTCAGCACCACCGTGCGGAAGACGAGCAGCGGCAACAGCTCGGGCCTCGTCTGGTACGCGGGGGGCGCCAGCAGGGTCATGAGCCGCACCGCCGCGAGCAATCCGGCATCCGTCATCTGGGGCAGGGAGAGGAAGCGCTCCGGCGGGCCCTCCCCCACCGCGGCACGGACCTCCTCGAGCGCCCGCTGAACGTCCTCGGACCGGGGCGCCGCCGGGAACTCCACCCCCAGCTGCTTCAGCACGTGCAGCCCGCTCTCGAGCGCGTAGGCGAGCCGCTCCTGGGCCACCGCCGTCTGGATGCGGATTTCGTACACGCGTACGCGGTCCAGCACCGATTGCGCGTGGGACAGCACGGCGTCCACCAGCTCGTCCTGACGGGAGAAGCGCTTGCTGAGCCACGCCGCGCTCGCCGCCTCCTCGTGAAGGGCGAGCGTCAGCGCGTAGTCCGTCCGCCAGCTCTCCGGCGCCAGGAGCGACAGGCCCGCCTCCAGGTACTCCCGGGCCACGTCATACGCGGTGGACGCCAGGGCCCGCCTGCCGGCCCGCAGGTTCAGCCCCGCGAGCTCGCGGCGCTCCGTCCCCTCCACCAGGAGCGTCCGGGCGAGGTTGAGGTGGTTGACGATGTCGAAGAGCTGCTCCTCCCGCTCCTGCGCGGAGGCCGTCTCGAGCAGGCGCCGGCCGATCTCCAGGTGGGTCCGCCGCCGCTCCGCCTCCGGGATGAGCGAGTACGCCGCCTGCTGCACCCGATCGTGCAGGAAGCGGTAGCGCGCCGAGCGGGGCTCCACGCCCGCCTGCTCCAGGCCCAGGGGCTCCTGGTAGAACTTGTAGACCTCCGACGTGGGGAGGATGAAGCCCTCCAGCAGCGCGTGCCACAGCGCCACGGCCGTCTCCGGCTCGGACTGCCCATGCACCCGGGAGAGCGTCGCCAGGTCGAAGCGGCTGCCGATGCACGCGGCGAGCTCGAGCACCTCGCGCGTCTCCTCCGGCAGGAGCTGGAGCTGCCCGGCGAGCAACTCCACCACGTCCGCGGACACGGACAGCGCGCGCACCTGGGCGAGGTCGCACTGCCACATGTGCGCCGTGGCGTCGTAGCTCACCAGGCCCTGCTGGAAGAGGAGCTTGAGGTACTGGGCGGTGAAGAAGGGGTTGCCCAGGGTCTTCTGGTAGAGGAGCTCCGTCAGGGGCCGGGCCCGCTCCAGCGAGCACGAGAGCGTCTCCGCCACCAGCTCGTTCACCGCCCCCTCCGTCAGCGGCGCCAGCATCATCGGGTGCACCGGCACGCCCGCCTGGAGGATCTCCTCCAACGTGCGCTGGAGGGGGTGGGCCGCCGTCACCTCGTTGTCCCGGTAGGCGCCAATCACCAGCAGCCGCGCGGAGCCTGGCTCGGTGGCCAGCAGGTGCAACATCTTCAGCGAGGCCGGGTCCGCCCACTGCAGGTCATCGAGGAACACCACGAGCGGGTGCTCCTCCGTCGCGAACACGCGGACGAGCCGCAGGAAGAGCCGGTGGAAGCGCTGCTGCGCGGCGGCGGGCGCCAGCTCCTCCACCTCGGCCTGCGGGCCGAGGATGCACTCCAGCTCCGGCAGCACGTCCACCATCACCCGCCCCTCTCCGTCCAGGGCCTCCAGCAGCCGCTGCTTCCACGCCTCGAGCCGCTCGCCGCTCTCCGACTGGAGCTGCCGCGCCAGGCTGGAGAGCGCCTGCACCAGGGCCGAGTACGGAATGCTCCGCCCGAGCTGGTCGAACTTGCCCAAGACGAAGAAGCCCCGGGAGCGGACGACGGGCTTGTGGAGCTCGTGTACCACCGCCGTCTTGCCGATGCCCGAGGCACCCGCCACCAGCAGCAACTCCATGTGCCCCTGGCACACCCGGTCGAACGCCTGGAGCAGCGTGCGCACCTCCTCGCGCCGGCCGTAGAGCTTCTCCGGGAGGAGGAACCGGTCGGAGACGTCGCGCCGCGCCAGCTCGAAGGCCGGGACGCTCCCGTGCTCGCGCAGGGCGTCGAGGCAGGTGCGCAGATCATGCCGGAGCCCGTAGGCGCTCGCGTAGCGCTCCTCGGCCGCCTTGGCCATGAGCTTGAGCACGATGCGCTCGAGCATCTCCGGGATGGCGGGGTTGAGCTCGCGCGGCGGCAGCGGGGGACGCGCCAGGTGGCAGTGGGCGAGCTCCAGCGGGTGGGTGGCCTGGAAGGGAAGCTGGCCGGTGAGCAGCTCGTAGAGCGTCACGCCGAGCGAGTAGAAGTCGGTGCGGTAGTCGATGCCCCGGTTCATCCGCCCGGTCTGCTCGGGAGACATATAGGCCGGCGTCCCCTCGATGAGCTCCGGGCTCTCGAGCGTCTGGGACTCCCGGGGCAGCCGCGAGGCGATGCTGAAGTCCGTCAGCTGGACATCGCGCGTCTCGGGGTGGATGAGGATGTTGTGCGGCTTGAGGTCCTTGTGGATGACGCGGTGCTGGTAGAGCCCCTCGAGCGTCTCGGCCAGGGAGATGCCGATCTCCAGCACCTGCCGCACGGTGAGCGGATGGGTCTCCCGGTAGTCCTCCAGCGAGACGTACCCCGCATCCGCCATGATGATGGCGAAGCCGTTGTGGCAGCGCTCGAGCGCCAGGGGCGAGACGACGCCCCGGAGCTGGAGACCGCGCGTGATGGTGTACTGGTTGCGGAACTGGAGCAGCTCGGAGAACGAGGGCCGCTCGGCGCGCAGCAGCTTGAGGATGACGGGGGCCTCGTCTCGCAGACGGCGTGCCCGGTAGAGCAGGGACCTCGCGCTCGCGTGGAGCAGCGCGCCCACCTGGTAGCCGGGAATGGAGGGGACGAGAGCCGGGGGTGCCGCGCCATCGGAGGACTGCTTCATGGACGAATTGTCCATTGATTCCCCAGGTTGCGGCCATCCGATTCCACACTCCGTCCGCTACCCTGCCCTTCAGGTAAGGTTGCGCGGCGAGCGCGCCGTGCCCGCGTTAGAAGGAGTCCTCGTGGCCGCCGACCTCCGCCTCCGAATCCTCGAGTCCATCACCGATGTCCCCGCCGCCGCCTGGGACGCTCTCGCCGGGCCCGATGCGCCTCCGTTCATCCGCCATGCGTGGCTGTCCGCCATGGAGGAGAGTGGCAGCGCCCGGCTGGAGACGGGCTGGGAGCCCCAGCACCTGACGCTCTGGCGAGGGAAACGGCTGGTCGCCGCCTCGCCCGCCTACCGCAAGCACCACAGCATGGGCGAGTACATCTACGACTTCTCCTGGGCCGGCGCCGCCGAGCGGCTCGGCATCGAGTACTACCCCAAGCTCGTCGTCGGCGCCCCGCTCTCGCCGGCCACCAGCCCGCGCTTCCTCATCGCCGCCGGGGAGGAGGTGGGCCCACTGCGGCTCGCGCTCATCCAGGCCGCCATCGAGAGCGCTCGCGAGGGAGGCTGCTCCTCCGTGCATTTCCTCTACCCCCGTGAGGACGAGGCGGAGCTGCTCGAGGAGCAGGGGCTGGCGCGGCGGATTACCCTGCAATTCCACTGGAAGAACCCGGGCTACCGCAGCTACGACGACTACCTGGCGCGGTTCGACTCCAAGCGCCGCTCGCAGCTCAAGCGCGAGCGCGGGGCCGCGGCCAACCAGGGCATCCTCATCCGCACGGTGCGAGGCCAGGAGCTGGGGCTCGAGCACGCCCGGCGCGCCTATGGCTTCTACGAGGCCACGTGCGAGAGCCGGGGGCCGTGGGGCCAGGTGCAGCTCAACGAGGACTTCTTCGTACGCGCCTTCCGCTCGCTGCCGGAGATGGTGGAGCTGGTGCAGGCCGAGCACCAGGGGAAGGTGATCGCCGGGGCGTTCAACCTCGTCACGGCCGAGCGGCTGTATGGGCGGTACTGGGGGTGCCACGAGGAGCACCCGTTCCTGCACTTCCACGTGTGCCTGTACCACTCGGTGGACGAGTGCATCCAGGCGGGGCGCAAGGTGTTCGAGCCCGGGGCGGGTGGAGAGCACAAGATTGCGAGGGGCTTCGAGCCCACGGCGGTGCACAGCGCGCACCTGCTCTTCGACGAGACACTGGACAGGGCGGTGCGCGACTTCCTGCGGCGCGAGCACGCGCACCTGAAGCCCGCCGTCGAGCAGGCCGAGCAGCTCGCCGGTCTCAAGCCCTGGCCCATGACGGGTTGATATTTCCCCTCTCCCGAGGGGAGAGGGGATGGTGCGGAGAGAGGGAATGGTGCTCAGTAACGCACGTCCAGGCTCGGCAGCAGCAGCTTGGCCTCCCCCTGCGTCTGGAGCGACTGCTTCAAATCCAGGTGCACCACCGCGCGGCCGTGCTCGGACAGGTACGCCAGCGGCGCCTCGAAGCGCAGCGGCGCCACCCGCGTGTCGATGACTCCGCCCTCCGACGACGCCTCGTAACCACCGAAGTCGTCGAACGTCACCTCCACCTTCACCCGCTCCACGCCCTCGGGCACGAGGAAGAGGCCCACCAGGTGCGCCTGCTCCGGGTGCGTGAGCTCCATCGGGAAGCGGGACTTGAGGCGCACCGGCAGCGCTTCCCCCTCCACCGTGGTGACGGAGATGCGGCGCACCTGCACCAGCGCCGAGTCATACCCCGGATTGTTCACCCCCTTGAGGCGCAGCTCGAAGCGCTGGCCCTGCGCGTCCGCGGGAAAGTCCGGGCCCGGGCCCGTCGTCTCCGTCCGGGACGCGCCACCGCAGCCCCCGAGCCCGAGCGCCACCGCGCCCACCACCGACAGCATGAGCTTCTTCATGGTGAATGTTCTCCTGGAAGGTGTGTGAAGGCAGGGGCCTACCGGCGGCCCGGCTCCAGCGGATCCACGGCGATACGGGCCGCGTGAGCCGGCGTGGCCCGCCCCGCGTCGAAGCCCCCGGGCAGCGGCTTGCCGAGCCCCGCGTCATTGTGGCGGCCCAGCTCCCGCACCAGCCGCTCCAGCCCCGTCTCCCCCGAGGTGCCCCCCAGGGTGCGCAGCGCCGCGTCCAGCGCCCGGCCCCGCTTCTCACTGGCCCCGAAGAGCCGCTCGTTGCAGGTGGCCACCAGCGCCTCGCGCGCCAGCTCGAAGCGCAGGGCGTCCGTCTCGGTGCGCACCCCGCCATGGCGGTCCAGGCCGGGGCTCGCCCACAGCAGGCCCAGCGCCTGCTCCAGCGACTCCACCCGCGCCACGCCCAGCTCCAGGCCGCCCCCCGCGAGACACTGCTGCAGCGCCTGCTCGTGCACCTTGAAGAAGCCCGCGTTGCGCGAGGGCCCCGGCGCCACCGGGCTCGGCGTCTCCACGCAGCCGGGGTCGTCCGGCGGACACGTCAGCTCGCAGTCCACGAAGGGCTCGCAGCAGGTGACGCGCGCGGCGCACTGCGTCTCGCCCAGGGCCCACTTCACCCGGAGCGCGCTGTCGAAGCTGTCATCCACCCGCCCGTCACTGGCCGCCAGCGCCTGGCAGGCCTCGGGCGTGTCCAGCTTCAGCTCGAAGGTGGCGTCGCGCGACTCCCCCACCCCCACCCCCATCGGCGTGGGGAACGGCGTGCCGAAGCCGTAGCGCGCCAGCAGCGGGTCCTCCACGAGGTCCGCCACCGACTCCCCCGTGGGGTGGACGTTCCTCAGCTTGTAGTGGAAGCGCAGCGTGGCCGGAAACTTCGTCACCCGGGGGGCCTCGCCCGGGGTGCCCTGCCCCTCTCCCTTCACCTGGACGCGCTTGTCACAGGTGAACTCGTGAGCACTCGCCGCCCCCGCCCCCGCCAGCACCACGGCCATGGCCGCGGCCTTCCATCCCCTCTGCATGTCGCTCCTCCAGGTGTGGACCCGAGCGCCCTGGCTGCTCGTCCCTCCGTTCCCCTTCACGACCCATACCGGGCGCCCCGGTGCCCACTTCGTCCACCAACGGTCGCCTCATGGGTACAGCGTGCAACAGGGGTGCCTGCCTGCCTGCCCGGGGTTGGGAAGCGGTGCGCCATGGAGTGGGAAGGAGGTTGCCCACCCAGGGAGCGGACATTCCACGTGCAGGAAAAGTGAATCGCGAGGGAACAACCCGTTAGAGTCCCCTGGCTATGAAAGCGCCTGAGACGGATGAGGCCTTCTGCCAGTGGTATGAGGACTGCTGGGCGGATCGTGACGAGGTGGAGTACCCGAAGCTCTTCGGGACCATCAGCGAAGAGGTCTACACGCTGGAGCAGACTGGTGCGTTGGAGGCCTGGCTCGAGAGCGAGCTGGCCGAGGTGAAGGAGCTGGACCCGAACTGGGGAGGCATGGGCGTGCGCGTGGCGCCGCCGAGTCCCGAGTACCCCTACTGGACGTACGTGACGAGTGGCCTGTCCAACCCCATCACGCTGGCCCCGGGAGAGGAAGTCGACCCCAACTCCCCCAGCGGTGTCGGGTACGAGATGGTCATCCACACGACGGAGGAGGCGAAGTGGCCGGTGCTCCGGCTGCTGGACATGATGGCCTACAACCTGGTGTGCATGCGGGCATTCGCGGTGGGGCACCGCTACCCGGTGGAGGGCACGCTCACGGGCGGTGAGACGCAGCTCAACGGCTTCGTCTTCGTGATCGACCCCTCGCGCCCCACGCACTTCCAGCTCGAGTCGGGCAAGGTGCAGCTGCTCACCCTGGTGGGCGTGACGAAGAACGAGATGGCCTTCTCGCGCTCCAACGGCATGGACCGGCTGATGGCGAAGCTGGTGGCCGCGGGCACCGGCTACATCACCGACCCGGCCCGGGAGCAGGTGCCGCTCTAGTCCCCACGCATCCCCACCTCCAGCCCCCTCTCCTTCCGGGGAGAGGGGCGGGACGGAGGGTCTCCCGGTCCGGAGACCCTCTCACCCCACGCGGCCGTAGACGCCACCGCGGATGTCCACGCCAACGCCCCACTCGCGGCCGGCGATGTCCACCTGGGGCCCGAGCGGCAGCGAGTAGCTCGCCCACGTGAGGCCCCCGTCCTCGCTCACGTGGAGCGCCGGGTCCGCGCCCTTCGAGGGGTCCACCCCGCGGGTGAGCAGGCGCAGCACGCCGTCCGCGGCCACGAGCCGCAGCGGCTCACGGCCCTGGGGCAGCGGCTCCAGCCAACGCACCCCGGAGCCCTGGCGCTCGCCCACGCGGGCCTGTCCGTCCACCACCGCGGCCACGAAGGCCCCGTCCACGTCCACCACGCGGGCCGCGCCCACGTTCAGCTGGCTCCACGTGGCGCCACCGTCCGTGCTGACGGAGAGCGTCCGGCCCAGCAGCGCCACGCCGCCCTCGACACGCCGCAGCCGCTCGGTGTGCGGGTTGCGCTCGCCCTCGAGCTCCAGCTCCATCCACGAGGCGCCGCCGTCCGTGGTGCGCCCCAGGAAGAAGGCGCCCAGCACCCAGATCTCCTGCTCGCTGATGGCCAGCACCTGGCCGAGGCTCGGCGCGCCCACCAGCCCGCGGCCCTGCCACTGCTGGCCGCCGTCCGTGGACACCAGCAGGTGGTAGTCCGAGCCCGAGCCCGAGGGCTTGAGCGAGCCGCCAATGGCGACGGCCAGCGCCCCGTGGCAGTCCATGGCTTGAATCCAGCCGGGACCCTCCCAGACCTTCGTCACGGCCCCGGCGGCGGCGCGATGAATCGAGGCGCGGCGGGCCTTCATCCGCTCCAGCAGGCCGATACCGGGCGGCTCCGCCACGGCGCCGATGAGGCCGAAGCCCTCACGGCTCGCGGCCACCGCTCCGGCCTTCAGTCCCTCGGACAGCTCTCCCAGCCTCTCCCAGTCTTTCTCCGGCACGCGTCAACCTCGGCAGCTCGAATCCGGGCGCGAAGATGCCAGCCCTCGCGTTACCAGGGAAGTTTGGGCAGCTTGATGAGGTCGGTGAACGTGCTCTTGACGTCCTTCCACGCCTCCTTGGCGGACTCCCTGGCCACGTCCACCACGTCCCCGGGCCGCATCTTGCCCAGCGCGACGAAGATCTGCCGGACGCCGTCCTGGGTGAACAGGTCCTTGAGGTCCGGCGTGGTGCCGATCTTCAGCAGATCCTGCGCGGGCAGGTTGTAGAGGCCGGACTGCACGTAGGCGTCGGGGTGCGAGTCGTAGGCGAACTTCTTGAAGGCCTCGGGGTCGCGCTCGAGCTGGGCGAAGCCGACGGGGTCCTCCATGCGCCTGGTCTCGATGGCCTCCTGGAGGGCCTTGAGGCAGCGGTCGCGCCACTCGAGCCCCTGGGGGGTGAGGTCCTTGGGCCCGAGGCTGGAGAAGCGGTCGCAGTACTTCTGGCCGTACTCCAGGTAGTAGTCGGGCGGCTTCATGCCGGGGTTGCGGCGGACGAAGTCGTCGTAGCGCTTGCGGTAGTAGTCCCGGGTGCCGGTGGGAATCTCGGCGGGCAGGTTGCGGGCGGCGTTGGTGCGGCCGGGGGTGACCGCCCGGGCCGTGGCGCGGGTGGTGCTCTCGAAGGCATCGCTGGAACGCGCCGGGGCGGCGGACGAGGCGGTGGCGGGCGAGCGGACGGTGTTCCTCTGCGCGACCGTGGGCTCCGTCTGGGCGGCCTGGGTCCGGGAGGGGGAGCTCCCCGGGCGTTGAATCCTCATGATTTGGGATTATCGCGAGTTCCGTCCGGAAGTTTCCACCCGCGTGCGACTCATACTCCGGGTGCGCACCGGATCACGGAGGGCCAGGGTTGCCCGCTCGCCGGGCGGCCGCGCGTCCGGGAAGTAGGGGATTGTCCCCCAGGGCCGCTTGAGGCGCCCCCACCGCCGCCCCAGTTTTGCGCGGCGCGGGAGCTCCCGCGTCTCACAGGAGGAGGACGGCATGGCGGCGATGGACTTGAACAAGATGCTCGAGCGGCTCAATGACCTGATCGCGCTCGACTACGACGCGGTGGGGGCGTACGAGGCGGCGATCAACCGCATCGACGTGGAGTCGCTGCGCATGAGCCTGCGGGGGTTCCAGGCGGACCATGAGCGCCACATCCAGGACCTGTCGAGGGTGGTGACGCAGCTGGGCGGCACGCCGAGGACGAAGCCGGATGCCAAGGGGTTCATCCTCAAGGGATTCACGGCGGTGACGTCGATGATGGGCAACGAGGCGGCGCTCCAGGCGATGCGGGGCAACGAGCTGCTGACCAACCGGACGTACCGCGCGGCGCTGGAGATGGAGTGGAGCGGCGAGACGCGCGCCATCATCGAGCGCAACTACTCGGACGAGCAGCGGCACCTGGCCTTCATCGAGAGCGCGCTGCGCAACCGCATCTGGGAGCAGGCGCCGGTGCAGCCGTAGGACAGGCGGAGCACCCGGGCGGCCAGGGTGGAAACCTGGCCGCCCGGCAACCAGGCCCCGGAGCCGGGGCGGTGGCCGGGACGGCTGCATGCTCCCTCCCGTGTTTCCTCATCTGTGGGTGGGCGGGAAGGACCCGCCCCACGGGGAGGGAGACATGCAAGAGAGCGAATATCCCGCGCGCTGGTGGCATGCGTTGGAGGACGGGCGCATCCAGTGCAACCTGTGCCCGCGCGACTGCAAGCTGCACGAGGGCCAGCGGGGCATGTGTTTCGTGCGTCAGCGCACGGGCGACCGGATGGTGCTGACGACGTATGGGCGCTCGTCGGGGTTCTGCGTGGACCCCATCGAGAAGAAGCCACTGGCGCACTTCCACCCGGGCAGCAGCGTGCTGTCGTTCGGGACGGCGGGGTGCAACCTGGCGTGCCGCTTCTGCCAGAACTGGGACATCTCCAAGTCCCGGCAGATGGACCGGCTCACCGACGAGGCGAGCCCCGAGGGGATTGCCCGGGCGGCGGAGCAGTACGGCTGCCGGAGCGTGGCCTTCACGTACAACGATCCGGTCATCTTCTCCGAGTACGCCATGGACGTGGCGGACGCGTGCCATGCGCGAGGCATCAAGACGGTGGCGGTGACGGCGGGGTACATGCATGCCGAGCCGCGCCGCGAGTTCTACGCGAAGATGGACGCGGCGAACGTGGACCTGAAGGCCTTCACGGAGGACTTCTACTTCCAGCTCACGGCGGCGCACCTGAAGCCGGTGCTGGAGACGCTCGAGTATCTGCGGCACGAGACGAAGACATGGCTGGAGATCACCACGCTGCTGATTCCGGGAAAGAACGACTCGGACGCGGAAGTGGGGGCGATGAGCGAGTGGCTGCTGAAGCACCTGGGCCCGGACGTGCCGTTGTTCTTCACGGCGTTCCACCCGGACTACAAGCTGCGGGACATCCCGGAGACGCCACCGGAGACGTTGAGGCGGGCGAGGGAGATCGCCCGCAGGGCGGGGCTGCGGTACGTGTACACGGGGAACACGCACGACCCGGCGGGCGAGACGACGCTGTGCCCGGACTGCGGCGGGGAGCTCATCGTGAGGGACTGGCACGACATCCTCACGTACCGGCTGACGGAAGAGGGGAAGTGCCCGGACTGCGGAGCGGGGATTCCGGGCCACTTCGACGCGAAGCCAGGAGACTTCGGCCGTCGCCGGCGCCCCGTCGCGGTGATGTAGCGCCTCCCTCCAGTGAGAGCAGAGCCGAAGCCACAAGAGGCGTGCCTGCCTCCTCCGGCGCTGCTCCGGCTTGCGCGGGCGCCCAGGCGGGAACCCGGCTCAACGAGAGGCGGTGTTTCCGCCGTCCACCGTGTCTGGAGTCGTGGACTTCATCAGATGGAGCAGCCCCATCTCGAAGGGCGCCCCGCGGTGCTTGAGGCTCGACGTGGCAATCATCGACTCCTGCCGGGGTGCCGCCGGGTCATCCGCATCCGAGGCGACGACCGTCAGGTTGACGAGTCCCTTGCGCAACTCGCGCACATAGAACTCGTCCGCGTAGCTGGCCGACGCGCCGATGAGGTCGAGCGGAAAACGGGCTTCGATCGTGTAACCGGTCGCGGTCTTGCGGTAGGCGGCCGTCACTTCCGGCAGGTCGCCCTCATCGGGGAACCAGCGCAGCACCTGCACCTTGTGGGTTCCGCGGATTGGCACCAGACCCAGTTGAATGGTCTTGGCCGGCTCGGGCTCCATCCGAGGTGCGAACGCCTCGTCCCATGGTGGGCCCGCGCGATCGAACCAGAGCTCCACATGGTCATGGCGGACACCGTTCTTCCCCGGAGCCGCGAGCACGACGACGTCATCGGTGAGTTCGATCAACAGGTACAGGAAGCCTTCGTCCCACAGCGCACGCAAGGAATAGGAGAGATCTTCGTTCGTCTCGAGAGTGCTCCGCTCGAAGATGATGTGGTCTGCTCGCCCCACGGGCAGCCGCGGTGCCCGCTGCCAGGCCGCATCCCGCCCATTCCCGTCGAGCTTGATCGCGCCCTTCCGGGGCAGCGCGTAGACATTGAGGAACTCCGCCCAGCGTGATTCTGAATCATCGTCGTGAGAGACCGTGCGCGTCGAGCGACCGACACCGCGCTCGTAGCGCGTGAGGACCTTTGCGGTCATGCCGGTGTTGCGGTCGAGGACGCTCTTGCTCTCACTCGCCAGCCGGAACCGAGACCCTGCCCGCTCGAAGCGGTACGCGTAGGTCCACATCGAATTGCTGCCGGCACTCTCACTGACCTCGAAGGCCTCTGGAGGATGGTCGTCCACCATCATCTCGAGCTGGATCGGTAGCATCCCACCACAGCAATGGAGAATGGGAACATCGAGGGCGGGAGGCGCGCCGGCCGGAGCACTGCTGAGCACCACGACGGCCCGCCGCGGCTCCTCGTCACCCCGGCGGGTGACGCAGGCGAGATCCTGTACCCCGTCCCCATCGAGATCACGCTCCCCGAGGTCCACACATTCGACGATCTCGTCCTTGAGCGTAGCATTCGATCCACCGCCGCCTGGCGCCGCGGTGGATGACCAGCCGGCCAGGAGCGCCGGCAGCAGATGTTTGAGCACGCATCGCATGGTCGGCCTCAGTCCATCAGGACACGCTTGGCGTTGTGGAACAGTTCCTGCCGCTCGCTCAGACCGTTTTCGCCGCCATTGACCACGCGGGTCACCTTTTTGACGCAAACATCGTCGGCGCTGGTTGCGACCGTGTTCAGATCCCTGACGTCATTGTAGCGCCAGAACCATCCCGCGACGTCGCACACGAGCCGTGGCTCGGTGGCCACTCGCGAGGGGTTCGCCGTCAGATCCTCGCCTATGAAGGCGCCGTATTTCGAGTAGTTGAATCGCCCCGTCAATTGCATCAACCCGCGTCCCTTGAACTTCTTCCCATCCTCGGGCCGGATATTGCCCAGATCGAAGCGTGCCTCGTATCTCTCGCCGGATGCCACCTCCTCCGAATAGAAGAAGGCTCCGCTCTCGTGTCCGATCTGGGCCAGGAAATGCGCCTGGAGGAGGGGCGTATTGATTTCGTAGCGCTCCATCGTCACATTGAGCCAGCCGATGTGCCTGGCGATATCGGTATTCCTCGCCCTCGGGATGATCCGTTTGAGTTGCTCCGCGGTGATCCCGCGCATCCGCTTCCACTGGGCGAGCACATTGATGGGATGCCAGTGCCACACCCTGGCCGGAGCAGGCGCCGCTCGGTCCCCCGCGAAGGCCGCACTCCAGAACTCGAGCTTCTTGATGTAGTCCAGTGTCGCCCGGTAGTTGGCCTCATCCAAATGCCAGGGTCCTGCCTTCAACCGGCTGAATTTCCGCTCCCAGTCGCCCCCGGAGTCCCACTCGCTGGGGTGTTGGCAGATGAGCTTGCGAAGCTTTCCTTTGACCTTCTCGTCGGTGAGCGCCTTCTGGATGGCCCGTGGTGTCGGAAGGCCGCTCCTGGCCGTTGCATCCCTCGCGGCTCCGCGCTCGTCTTTCTCGAGGAGGTTGATCAATGTCGGCACATCACACAGGCCGTCGTTGCTGAAGTGGGCCTCGGCGCCCTCTTCCTGGAGTTTCTGCCAGCCCTCCCAATCGTACGCGGAGGTCGCTGTGACACCCGAGTAGACGAACCTTCGGTCGGCAATATCGATGTGGAGGTTGATCCAGCCGCGCTTGCCGGGACCGTACTCGACCTCATGCCAACCCTCTCCGTTCTGGGTGCGGACCGGAGGCTCGGTCGTTGCCTCGAACTCGATGGGGGCGGTGTTCACGCCCGCGTTGACGGTGAAAGCGCTGTCGGGATCATCCGTGAGCACTTCCGTCAGGGTCTTGTTGAGTGAACCACCCCGGAAGTCCGCGGTTGCGTACCAACCATGGCAGCGCTCCGAGTCCTCGGTGACGACGATACGAATCTTCGCGAAGACTCCAACCTGCTTCTCGACGAACACGGCGTCACCACGCCTGGCGGTGATCTTCAACTCATCGGGGCGGTCCGCGGGTTTGTCTTGAAGGACCCATTGACGGTCCGAGGCAAGGGTGCACCTGCCAGCGCGCACTTCGCCCAACTCCGCCTGGGGCCACCAGCCGCTCTTGCCTCGATGGGAGATCTGCAGGTACGGGGTCCCGGCAATCGTGGCCGCCTGGAGCACGGTCACCTCGGCACCTGCCGCCGCGGCGAGCTCTATCTGTCGGGGTTCCGCGCGGAGCAGGCTCGACAGGTCGTCTGCGAGCCGGAAATGCCTGGGCGCGGGGTTGACGTATTTCCGCAGCTCGCGGGACCGCTTCCAACCCACGATGTCAGTCTCATGGCGCTGGACCTTCTTGTACTCGCGTTTCGCCACGCTGGCATTACCGAGGTACTCGAGCGCGGCCCCAACCGCCGCATCGATGCGCAGTCCCTCCTTCTCCGTGTCCGCGTCCGTGTTCGGCCTCTGGGCCACGAGCTTCTCGAGCGCGCGGGTGAGCACGAAGCGGTTCCTCAGGACCGGACCCAACTCGGCCTTGCGCGCCCAGGCCGTGGCTTCCACCGCGGAGGCATTGCGGAAGGTCACCTGAATCCACGTCTCATTCGACGTGGTCTCCTCGCCAGCATCCTCAAGCTCCGAGCCGGCGGGCACGGTGCGGCCCCTTTGCATCTCCTCGCGCGTGGTGGGCACGACGGGAAGGAAGGGGACGGGCGAGGCAGGCTTGTAGACGTGTTTCAGGGGATCGAGGCTTCCCAGCAACGCCTTCGGTGTCCACCCGCTCTCCGAGTTCAGGCGGACCTTGCGGAAGACCTCGGGTACCTGCTGCTCGGCATCGTGCCGGACGCATCGTCCGATGGAAAGCTCGACGGCATCGGTTGGGGCTGGGGGAGAAATCCAATCAGAGGGTTTGCGAGAAACCGCAGAAGGTACCGCGGCGGCCGGGCAGTACGCCTGCGCGTAGAAGTCGCCGAGCTCATGCTCTCGTGCCCATCCGTCCACGGGCGTGGTCCTCGTGCCCACCAGCTTCTGGTAGCGGACGTGCTTGTACGTCTCATCGACCTTTTTCGTGTCCAGGGGTTCGAGGTAATCGCCACGACTCGCTCGCGACTGCACGGTCGTCACCTCTGGCTCCTTGCACCAGCAGGAAGGGAGGCTCTCGAGAAGCGGATCGACGGGGTCGAGCACGGTGTAGCCCTCACCGAAGTACTCCCCGAGTTCGCTGATGCGTTTCCACCCGACGACCTCATATCGGAAGTACTGGGCGTGCCCCGACCCCTGATTCTGCCGGACCAACTCCAGCGAGTCCTTCACTCGGAGGTCCACGACAACCTTGGGAGGCAGGGCGCCAGGGGTGGCCTGGCGGAGCTTGAAGACGGTACCGGGCGGGAGCCGGAACTTCGTTCCGAACCAGTGCTCGTTGTGGGGGTTCTTTGCGAACTCGGGATCCGTGGTGAAGAGTTCGAAGTGGACGAGGTTGCTCGTCGAGGGAGCAGGAGGCGCGGGCGCTTCTTCGAACTCACGCAGGAAGGTGCCGGCATAACCGAGCGGAGTGCCGCGCTCGATCTCGATAGGCCTCGCCGGTACCACCACATCGTCGAACTTCTCGGGCTCGATGATGGCCCAGTCGAGTTCCATCGTCGTGTCGTCCACGAAGATGAAGCCGCCGGCCTCCAGCTCGTAGAACTTCCTGTCGGGCCGCTTGACGGCGAGCGGATCCTTGAAGCGGACGAGCTCTCCCTTGGGGAGGATTCGGAGGACGGGGGCATCATTGTCCCCCCGCTCCCGGACGGCGAGCCCCAACTTCGCTCTGTCCGCGGGCGCGTCATCGCCCCCGGTGAGCCGGAGGTTCGCCGCCAGGGCCGAGTCCTTCAGGTCCGCGTAGCCCTGGATGGAGCCGTAGGCGACCCTGAAGAGCGCATCCTTCCGGGCATGACGGCTCCACGAGGCATGAGAAGGGCTCTCCCGAGAGGCTTGAAACATCGCATTGGCTGGGATGTCTCCCAACTTCTGGCTGGAGTCGTCGGCACGCCAGACCGGAATGAGCGCGGTGGCAATCCATTGCGTGGTTGCCCGCTCTTCGCGCGAGTTGCTCCGATCGATCTTCGCCCAGCCCTCGAGGCCGTTCCAGCGCACCTTCACGAAGCCTCTGTATTCCCGAGTGGTCGACCAGTGTCCCGCCGGTGCGGCCCCCGGAACCGGAACGACCAGCGCGCCCCGAGGGATGACACCCACGATGGTCGCCGCCGATGCGTCGCTCCGGACGTTGACGCCACGGCCGTCTCGATCCGTCTTGATCTTCTTCGGGTGTCTTTCGGCGAGAAAACGCGGAGGAATCAGGGCCGGATTGTTGCGATAGGCGGCCCAGGGAAGTACGTGCATCAGCAGCGAGTAGAAGGTCGCCTTGTGGCCCAGTGGCGTCTGCACCTCGTGGCGCAGGAGAACGAAGCCGCTGGAGTACTCCATCTTGGCCTCTTCGACCTCTGCCACGAGTGGATCCTTGTTGATGCGGTAGGCAACGAGGACGCCGTCCCGTATGGCGATGAGTGGCTTGTCGGTGCGAAGGTGCACGCCTCCATGCCAGAAGCCGTTGGTACCGACTGGGAAGAAGCCATCAGGCCCCGTCTCGTTACCACTGAAGAGCGGGTCCTCTGACGCCACTCCTTCAATAGGAAAGTTCACGTCCACGGCTGTCCCCCCTCTTTACTCTCGGCGACTCGAGACGGCGTACCTGCCACGCGGGTGAAGAGGTCCAGGACCCTTCAACCGTCGTAGGCAGTCAGCATATCCCGGGAAACGGCTTTCCGTCATTGCAGTTGCTTCGAGTGCGCCCTTGACCGCAGGGGCCGAGTGAGCTTGCCCCGGCGACATGGCTCTCCCGCAGTTTGTGTGAATCCTGGGCGCATGTGGATGGTGGCACGAATGAGATTTGTGCGCTTGCTGGCGCCCCTCGCTCGCCCTGGCTGTCCGTCCGGGTCCTCTATTCCAACATCCTCCTGGCCCAGCACCTCGGGGAGATGGCCTACGAGGACCTCTGCTACATGCCGAACGGTGGCAGAGCCCTGCCCACCTGGGAGCGGCTGTTCGCACCCCTGGTGTTCGGTGCATGCGGCGCGCTGAAGACGGCGCCGCTCGAGTTCCCCCCGAGCCTGGAGGAGACCTCTCTGCGCCGGCACATCGCCGAGTGGCTCGAGGAGCTCGCCTCCACCGTCGCCCTGCTTCGCATCCCCCTCGTGGGCTGCACCGCCACCTTCGCCTCGCTCCCCAGCATCGCGCTGCTGGGGGCCATCAAGAAGGCCTGACCCTCCTGGGCGGCGCCAATTACGAGGGAGAGATGGCCGAGGGGCTGCGAGTCTTCTCGGGGAAGAGCGAGCAGAGCTTCGTCGGCTTCTTGAAGCAGTTCCGCAGTGGCACCCGGCCTCCTCCTCCCATCATCGCCGGCAGGCCCTGCGAGGCCATGGACGAGCTTCCCCCGCCGGACCATCCGGCCCGCCCCGAAAGCCTGGGGCGGGCCGCCGCATGGACAGAACGAGCGGTGTTACCCGCACCAGCTGCCGTCGCCGTACTTGTTGCAGTAGTCGATGCAGATGGAAGGACCGCCGGGGGTGTAGCATTCGCTGCCGTCGCAACAAATCATGCTGAAGTCTTGAGCGTGCTTCGTACCATCGGACCCGCCGCACTTCGTCACACACTCGTCGGCGGAACCGGTGCACGCGGTGCCGTCGGCGCACACGATGTGCACCTCTCCGGTTCTATCGGTCGCGGAGCCTCCACAACCTGCCAGCATCCCCACTGCAATCAACCCTGCGATGATTGCGCTGCGCATACTGTGATGTGTCTCCTGGGTGGGCACTGCGCGGGCCACGTTAAGCGAGGCAGTCAGCCCCAGGTGGAAGGAAATGGACCTGCCGAAGGTGACGAGTGTCCGTATCGTGGTTTCCCCATACGCTGCCTGGCCAGACGTTGATCCGCCCAGGGCGCGGGTGTCGCGAGCTTCAGCGGCGACAGCGCGCGCGGCTCAGTTCACGCTCACCGCGAACCAGGCAGCGGCCACGCCGCTGACCTCGGGACTGCCCGTGCCATAGAGGTCCGACGCGGCACTGAGGGTGGCCACCCGCGCCCCCGCGTAGCTCCGGCCAGCAGGTGCGCATCGGCTCCCGGACGGAGGACGTGGACAACACGGGCTGGGGCACTCCGGCCAACTCGGGCCTGTGGGTCAGCCCCGATTTCGTCATCCACGTCTTCGACGGCAACGGCAACCTGGTGGAGGGCAGGGTCTCCCTCAACCAGTACGGCTGCTGAGGCCCCTGGGGCCGCTGCGCCCCCTCACTGCTTCCGCCACCTTCCGATATCCCCCCACGTCGGCGCCGCCTTGGCCGGCGCCTCCCTGGGCGGCGCCGTCATGAGCGCGCCCTCGGCGGCCTGCGGGCCCGGCGTGCTCGGCGGGTCGAAGAGCTGGCAGAGCGGGAGGGTGGCCGGGTCGAGCCCGCTGACCTGCGCCCACGTCTTCGCCGGCTCCGGCTGCACGGGCGCGAAGTTCGTGTAGTTCTGGCTCACGATGGGTGCGTTGGCCGGAGGCATCGGATAGCCGGAGAAGTAGAACGACTGCGGCTGCACCACGCCGTTCACCGGCGCGAACGCGTAGCCGAAGAGGATGGCGGGGTCCTGCGTGCGATCGGGGCTGGCGCCGGTCTGGATGGGACGGCCGTTGGCCGCGGAGACCCAGAACGAATAGCCCTGCCCGCCGGTGCCAAGCTGTGCGCTGTCGCCCTGGCTGTACGGCAGATGCTTGACGAAGTCGCGGCGCGGCGGGTGGTTCCACTTCGAGAACAGACACACCGGCGGCATCCCCTTGGGCCGGTCCTCGGGGTACGTCACGAAGAACGCCGCGTTGCCGAGGGAGATGAACGAGCAGGTGAACTGGTTGTCGATCGGGAAGATGGGCAGGCAGCGCTTCTCGTAGTGCTCCATCATCGCGCCATCGCCCGAGGGACCGCGCCACGTCGAGTCGTAATAGGTCGCCCCGTACGACACCTCGTAGTCGGTGCCCTCCTGCAGCGGCGCGGGCGGGCGGCCGTCGTACGGCGGCAGGTGCGTCTGGTAGTTCTGGAAGACGCGGTACATCGTCCAGTTCGAGGTCCAGTACGGCGGGTAGATCGGATCCGCGGGCTCGCCCGGGCCGCGCACGTAGCGGCAATCGGGCGACGCGCACGGGCTGTCATCCTGGTTGTTGTGGACGCCATACGTCTCGTACACGGCGCCGTCGTTCACGTTCGCCTTGTGATGGCTGCATGCGGCGAGGGGCAGGATCAGGAGGATGGAGGTTGCGCTGGATCTCATTCGGGAGAGGCACCCTTTCCGGAAGGAATGAGTTCCATCATAGCGGGAGATCGGTCTAGGTTGAGCCGCATGATACGCCTGCAATTGAAATCAATCGCTTCCGTCGAAGATGCCTGGTCGATGTTGCAGACGGCCATCGGCGTCGAGTTCGGGACGCTGCCGCCCTATCTCTACGCGATGTTCTCGATCCGGCGGGGCGAGAACGACGCCGCCTTCGGACGGATCAAGTCGATCCTGATGCAGGAGATGGTTCACATGTGCCTGGCGTGCAACATCCTGAACGCGCTGGGCGGCCAGCCCAGGCTGACCCCGCCGGTCTATCCCGGACCGCTGCCGGGCGACATCGGCCCGCCCGGCGGGCAGCCGCTGATCATCAACCTCCTCCCCTTCTCGCAGAAGGCGATGTGGCAGGGGATGCAGATCGAGCAGCCGGAATCGCCGCCGGACTTCCCCATCCAGACGCTGATGCTCCGCGCCACGCAAGCCGCGCCCCAGACCGTCACGATCGGTCAGTTCTACGACGCGCTCGACGCGTTCCTCGCGACACTCCCGCCCGAGTCATGGATACCGGGCCGCAATCAGATCGACGACTCGCAGTTCTTCTCCGGGCAGCTCTTCCCCATCAACTCGTATGACGACGCGCATCGCGCGATCCAGGACATCGTCTCCGAGGGAGAGGGAGCGAAGGACGACCCGCTCGATTTCCAGAACGAGCTCGCGCACTACTACCGCTTCGGCGAGGTCTACCACGACAAGGTCCTGACGAAGTCGGCGGAGCCGCCGGGATACACCTGGGGCCCGAGGCCGCTCGGTGTCGACTGGTCCGCCGTCTATCCGGCGATCGAGAATCCCGGCACGCATGACTTCTCGAACGATCCGCCCGCCGCGCGGGCGGCGCAGGCCGCGTGCAACGAGGCGTATTCGCGCATGGTCGACGAGCTGCAACTCGCCGTCACCGGCGAGCAGGGCCGCCTCGGCAACGCGGTCCGCGCGATGTTCGATCTGCGCATGGCCGCGTACGCCGCCCTCACCACTCCGCTCGCCGACCCGGCGTACGTCGCCGGCCCGAGCTTCCTGTACACGCCGACCTCTGGAGGAACGTACTGATGAGCGTCCTCGAAACGCCGCGCATTCTCTTCAGTGGTGAGATCGACTGGGATCCGATCGTCACCAACAACTACGATGACTTCTACAACGAGCTCGACAGCGAGACGATCTTCCCGACGGTCGCGGAGCGGGTGAAGGCGTTCCGCCAGGAGGCGATCGCCGCGGTGCGGCCGCCGAAGATCAACTGGAATCCGCACGGCACCCACCGCTCGAACTTCTACAACACGGAGATCAGCGGCGCGGACCTCGGCGGCGGCGTCGTGAACACCGATGCGTTCGTCGGCTCGCCCGCGAACTTCCGCGGCATGCTCGTGGATCTCGAGCCGTACGGCGCGTTCACGTCGCAGCTCTTCTTCGATGCGCTCAGCTTCGGCATCGAGGGAGGCTGCCGCATCGTCGCACCGCGCAGCAGCCGCTTCTCCGCGCGCTACATCAACTTCAGCCGCTATCTCGGCAAGGACAAGTTCCGCGCTGGCGTCGCCTCGGTCGTCTGGCAGTCGTCCTTCGCGAAGGAGACGCTGACGATCGATGCGTTCAATTCGGACGTGCTCCAGAAGCTGCGGGAGGCCTTGAAAGCCGACGACGTCGCGGGCCTGACCGTGCAGTGGAACACCTATCGCACGATCTACTTCAATGACCCGAGCTACACGCAGGACAACCTGAAGCCGCCGGAGCAGCTGATCGCGGACTTGAACGGCGGCGGATTCCAGCCGAATCCGGCGCGCAGCAGGGTCGTCGGGGTGATTGGCCTCTGGCGCCGCAACGAGCCGGCGAACGAGCCGGGCGACCGCACGCTGCTCGTCTCGGGCAACAACTCCGTCAGCACGGCGCACGCGCGCGTCACCGGCAGCTCGCTCACGCTCGATCTGTCGAACAGCATCAGCGAGACCGGTACTGATCTGCAGAAGCAGGACCTCGGCGCTCTGAACGTCGTGGCGGTTCCGTCGAGCGGCAACCCCGTCACGCTCGGCACGCTCACCTATCCGCAGTACGACAAGCAGGCGTACCTCGCGACGTCGGGCATCGTGACGATTCCGCTCACCGCGGATGGCGCGAAGCTCGCCACGGAGGGCGCGCTGCAACTGCGGGACTCGCAAGGCAATGTGCTGCTCGAGGAGACCGACCTGCGCGCGGTGCCGCTCGTGCAGAACCTCTACCTCGACGAGGGGCAGACCGGCATGGCGGTGTTCCAGGTCTACAATCGCGGCGTGCCGGCCGGCGAGGGCATCAGCGTCACGATCGCCGTCATGTCCGCGGATGGAAGCACGATCCTCACGTCCTTCGCGCTCACGACGGCGGCTGACGGCACGGTGAGCTTCCCGGTGCCCGGCCTTCAGGGCAGCATCACCGCGTACGTGGCGATTCCGGGGCCCAACCCGCAGCTGCCGGCGGACGGTATCAATCCCCCCGTCAACACCTATATGTACGTGCGCGTGCTCGCGGCCGACAGCACCCTCGCGGCGCTACCGCCCACGTGGGACAACGTCTATCGCCACGTGCTCTCGAACTGGAAGGCGATGGCGCCGTGCATGGACAACTGGCTCGATCTCGAGAGCGAGCAGCAGGTCCGCGCGTACGGCTCACTGATTCGCAAGCTGACGAGCCCCTCGGCGTTCGAGAACTTCCGCTACATGCCCGTCACGAGAGATCTCACGGCCGGTGCGCGCACGCTGCTCTACAACTTCCTCGGCGAGGTGCCGGAACAGAGCCGCGCCGCCGCGCTGGCCCCAGACACCGCCAAGGCACCGGAGGGGGTCAACTTCGCGAAGCTGAGCCGGAATCATCGGAGCTAGCGCGACGCGGAGGCACGGAGCAGCCAGCCTCCCATAGGTGAAACGGAGTTGGCCTCGTTACCAGCATTCTTGGCAAAGTCGCCAAGCTCTTTGGCGAAATCACCAAGAAGATGGGTATCGGCAGGACTCGCCCGGCTACCGAGCAGCCGGGCGCTCCCCTCCTCCCTCCGGTCACCCGTCTCATGTCTGGACTTACCTTGTGGACATGTCCGACGCGTTCACCCACCTGGAGGTCGCGGGCCATCCCGTGCGCATCAGCCGGCCGGACAAGGTGTTCTTCTCCGCGCGCGGCGAGACGAAGCTCGACCTCATCGAGTACTACCTGGCCGTCGGTGAGGGCCTGCTTCGCGGCGTGCGCGAGCGCCCGTGTGCCCTCAAGCGCTACCCGGACGGCGCCGAGGGCGCGTTCTTCTTCCAGAAGCGGGTTCCGGCCGGCGCGCCCGAGTGGCTCCAGACCACCGAGGTGACCTTCCCCAGCGGCCGGCGCGCGGACGAGCTCTGCCCGGTGGACCTGGCGCACGTCGTCTGGGCGGTGAACCTCGGCTGTCTGGACTTCAACCCGCATCCGGTCCGCCGGAGCGACCTCTCGCATCCGGACGAGCTCCGCATCGACCTCGACCCGCAGCCGGGCGTGCGCTTCTCCTCCGTGCGCGAGGTGGCCCTGTGCGTGCGCGAGGTGCTCGAGGAGTACGGGCTCGTCGGCTACCCGAAGACGTCCGGCTCGCGGGGCATGCACGTCTATGTCCGGCTCGCCCCGCGCTGGGACTTCCCCCAGGTCCGCCACGCCGCGCTCGCGCTCGCGCGGGAGGTGGAGCGGCGCATGCCGCGCAAGGCCACGAGCGCCTGGTGGAAGAAGGAGCGCGGCCGGCGGGTGTTCGTGGACTTCAACCAGAATGCGAAGGACAGGACCATCGCGTCTGTCTATTCCGTGCGGGCCAACGCCGAGGCACGCGTGTCCTGCCCGCTGCGCTGGGATGAGGTCGCGGACGTGGAGCCCGAGGCGCTCACGCTCGCCACGGTGCCCCGGCGCTACAAGAAGCTCGGCGACGTCTGGGAAGAGATGGATGCGCGGCCCTTCGCGCTCGACAGCCTTCTCGAGCTCTTCGAGCGGCAGAAGGCCGAGGGGCTCGGGGAGGCCCCCTTCCCTCCCCACTTCGAGAAGCAGAAGGACGAGCCGCTCCGGGCGCCGCCCCGAGAGGGCACTCTGCGCGCGAAACCGGCGCTCGCGGCCCGTGCGAAGCGGCAGCCGCGCCGCGGCGGAAGCCGCTGAGGCCGGGAGCGGCGCCTTCAATGGGCCGGGGCGGCCTCGGACTCGGAGGCGAAGACCTCGGCGAGCTCGGCCGGCACCGAGCGCTCCAGTTGCGCGTAGGTGCACGAGCGCGGCGTCCGGTCCGGGCGCCACCTCCGGAAGTGCGTGGCGTGGCGGAAGCGCATGCCCTGCAGGTGGTCATACGCCACCTCGACGACGAGCTCCGGGCGCACGGGCTCCCAGCTCAGGTCGCGCTGCCCGCTCCAGCGGCTCTGGGCCCCCGGCATCCGCACCGCGGCGTCCTCCACCTCGGCCCACTCGCGCCAGGGGTGCGTCTCCATCGCCCGCTTCCGGTACGGCTCGAGCTTCTTCGCGAGCTCCCCCCGCTGCTTCGCGGAGAAGCTCGTGGCGACGCCCGCGTGCTGCAGCGTGCCGTGCTCATCGTAGAGGCCGAGCACCAACGAGCCGACCCCCTTCCCGTCCTTGTGCCAGCGAAAGCCACCGACGACACAGTCCGCGGTGCGCTCGTGCTTCACCTTGTACATCTCGCGCTTGCCCTCGAGGTACGGCAGGCCGAGCGGCTTGACGACGACCCCATCGAGCCCGGCGCCCTCGAAGCGGCTGAACCAGGCCTCGGCCACCTCGCGGCTGCGCGTGGCGGGCGTGAGGTGGATGGGCGCACGGACCCCCGCGAGCGCCTTCTGGAGCAACGTCCTGCGCTCCTGGAAGGGCAGCGTCCGCAAGTCCCGCTTGTCGAGCGCGAGCAGGTCGAACGCCACGAACGAGGCGGGCGTCTCCACCGAGAGCTTCCGGATGCGGGAAGCCGCCGGGTGGATGCGCTGCAACAGCGCGTCGAAGTCGAGCCCGCCGTCCTCGCCCACGATGACGATCTCACCGTCGACGACGCAGCGGCGCGGCAGATGCGTGCGGCTCGACTCGACGAGCTCGGGGAAGTAGCGCGTCATCGGCCGCTCGTTGCGGCTGCCGAGGATGACCTCGTCCCCGTCGCGGTAGACGATGGCGCGGAAGCCGTCCCATTTGGGCTCGTAGAGCACCTCGCCTTCCTCCGGGAGCTCCCGCTCCAGCTTCGCGAGCATGGGTGACACCGGAGGCATGACGGGCAGTTTCATGAAGGGAAGCTGGGCCCGGCCAGGACGGTGATCAACCCGGAGCACGGGCGGCCCGGCCGCTGATGCCTGCTCGCTCAGCGGCCGGGTCATCCGGCGGGAGGGGCTCCGGCCTCTGGAGCGGGAGCCGGCGCCGCCTGCCGCCCAGGACGACGAGGAGGGCAGCGCCCAGCACGGCTTTTCGGGGGGGCGTCGCGCTCAGGCCGCCGAGGTGACGGACAGCACCGGGGCCTCGGCGGGCGCCGCCGTCTCCGTCTCGGCGGGCTTGCTGGCCAGGGGCTCGAGGCTCGTGCCCTGGGGCCCCACCTTCTCCACCGCCAGGGCGTAGCTGTCGTCGCCGTCGGACGTCAGCGTCACCCGGGCGTTGGGGCCCTTGAACTCGACGGTGGCCGTGGTGATGCCATTGACGATGGCGTAGCACTGCCACTGCTGCGCGGTGCTGACGCTGGTCTGGTTGTGCTCATCCACCACGGTGACGACCGCCACGGGCGTTCCCGTCTGCTTGATGGTCATCTGCACCGGCGCGCGCCAGGTGTTCTCACACACGATGGCCGAGACCTGCGTCCCCGGATACGCGACGAGCCGGAAGTCGTAGAAGCCGTTCTCCGCGACGACCTGGGCCACCAGCACCTGGGAGGAGCCGCTGAAGGAGACCTCGTTGGAGGTGAGCGTCATGTCCTCCATCTGCGTCACCGCGACGGCGGTGTAGCCACTGCCCTGGGTGGGGATGGACGCCTCTCCGCCAGCGTGCACTCCGACACGGACGGCCATGTGTTGATGCTGGACGCCTTGCAGCAGCCGGAACTCGGCGGACGCGGCGGAGCTCGCGGGGACCTGGTTGACGAGGGTGATGCGGGTCATGGGACACCTCAGTCGAGTGCGTAGCCGAACTGCTCGCGGAACTTCGCGGCGAATTCGTCGTAGGTGAACTTCTGGTTCTGCGTGCCGGGGTGCTCGACCTTGAGCGCGCCCATCAGCGACGCCATGCGGCCGCAGGTCGGCAGATCGAGGCCGCGCATCAGTCCGAGGATGAGCCCGGCCCGGTAGGCGTCGCCGCAGCCGGTCGGGTCCACCACCTCGCGTTCGCGTGCCGGTGGAATCTCGTGGCATTCGCTCCGCGTGAGGATCCGCGAGCCGCGCGGGCCCCGCGTGATGATGTAGGCACGGACCTTGGAGGCGATGGCCGCCTCGTCCCAGCCGGTGCGCTCCTGCAGCAGGTTGGACTCGTAGTCGTTGACGACGACGTAGTCGGCCAGCTCGATGAAGTGGCGGAACTCGTCGCCGTTGAACAGCGGCATCATCTGGCCGGGATCGAAGATGAAGGGGATGCCGCAGTCGTGGAACTCCCGGGCGTTCTGCAGCATGCCCTCGTAGCAGTCCGGCGCGACGATGCCGAAGGTGACGCCCTTCACGTCGCGCACGTGGTTGTCGTGGCTGCGGCTCATCGCGCCCGGATGGAAGGCCGTGAGCTGGTTGTTGTCGAGGTCCGTGGTGATGAACGCCTGCGGCGTGAACATGTCCTCGATGACGCGGACCTGATCCAGGCGGATGCCGCACTTCTCGAAATGCGCGCGGTAGGGCTCGAAGTCCTGGCCCACCGTCGCCATCGGCACCGGATCGCCGCCGATGAGCTTGAGGTTGTAGGCGATGTTGCCGGCACAGCCGCCGAACTCGCGGCGCATCCGCGGGACCAGGAAGGACACGCTCAGGATGTGCACCTTGTCCGGCAGGATGTGGTTCTTGAACTGGTCCTGAAACACCATGATGGTGTCGTAAGCCAGCGAGCCGCAGATCAGCGCAGACATGGAGACAACCCCCAGGCAGCCACGCCGGGCGCGGTGCGGCGCGGCACGGTCCCCAGGATAGCGGCTGGCCCTCGCCGTGGCCAGCCGCCCCCCCCCCACGAGCCAGAGAGCGCGAGGTGCCGGTGCAGGCCGAAGCCGTGCCCCTCCTTCCGGGTGGTGAAGCTGTACTGGCAGATGCGCGTGAGCAGCTCCGGGGCCTGGCGTACCTGGTGTTGCTGATGAGATTGACGAGGATCATCAGCACCTTGTGCTTGTCCGTCATCACGGGAGGCAGGGCTGCACCTTGACGATGTCGCCGATGTGTTGCGCCCGCGCTCGTCCTCGGAGACGAAGCGCTGGAGGTCCGTCTGGTGCGCCTCGAGCAGGTTGGCCCCCCTGCTCACGTGGCGGATTCGGCTGCGGAGGCCCGCACTCAGGGCTGGCGGCCGTGCGCCGCCGCCGTCAGCTGAGAGGTATCGACACGGACGAAGATGGAATCACCCACCGCCGTCAGCACGTCGCCAGCGTAGACCTCGCAGAGGACCCGGCTCTTGCGGCCGACCTCGCCCTCGACACGCGCACGAAGGGTCAGCTTCACGCCCATGGGCGTGGGCTTGAGGAACTTCACACCGAGATTGCCGGTGACGCATTCGATGCGCGGCAGACTGCCCGGTGCGCGGCCCTCGGCGCGGTAGTGGTAGGCCATCGCGGTCCAGTTCGAGTGGCAGTCCACCAGCATGGCGATCAGCCCGCCATACACCAGCTGGGGCCAACCCGTGTACTTGCCCTCGGGCAGGTGCTCGGTGATGACGTGGATGCCGTCATCGTGCCAGTAGCTCTGGATGTGCAGTCCGTCCGGATTGACGCAACCACAGCCGTAGCAGATGCCCTCGGGCGCGGCGATCTCCTGCAAAGATGCGTTTTCCATCGTGGTGACTCACCTGTCCCCGGGGAGCCGCTCGAGCATCATGCTCGGCTCGCCCTTGTACGTGCTGCGTGCGAACTCGCGGAACCCGCACCTGTGCGCGACCTTGACCGAGGCCTCGTTCCTCGGGTCGATGAGGCACACCACGCGCTCCGGACCGAACCGTTCCTCCGCCCACCGCAGCCCCGCGCGCACGGCCTCCGTGGCGAACCCCTTTCCCTGCGCCCACGGAGCCAGCACCCAGCCCGCTTCCCTGGCTCCGCCGAGCGAGGGCGTGATGTCCCGCCGGAAGTCCGCGAGGCCCACCTCGCCGACGAACCGGCCCGTGCTCTTCTCGCGCACCACCCAGTACCCGAACCCCAGCAGTTGCCAGTGGCCCGCGTTGCGCAACAGGCGGAACCACGTCTCCTCGGAGGTGGACGGCTTGCCGGTGATGTACCGGACGACCTGGGGGTCCGACCACAGCGCGTGGGAATCCTCGAAGTCCTCGAGTCGCGAGCAGCGCATGGTGAGGCGCTCGGTGTCGATGTCGGGGCTGACGATGGTGGGCACGGGCGCCCCTCCTGTGCGGTTCCCGGCACCGTGCCATCCCGGCGGGCACCGGGTCCAACGTTTCCTCCACTGCGGGCCCGCACTCGGACAATCTGTCCCCCATGAAGACCGAATTCATCCTGCTCCGCCACGGTGAGACGGAGTGGAACTCCCTGGGGCGGCTGCAGGGACACCTGGACAGTGCACTGAGCGCGAAGGGCCTGCGCCAGGCGGACGCACTCGCCGTGCGCCTCGCGTCCGAGTCCTTCCAGGCGCTCTACAGCAGTGACCTGGGACGGGCGCTGGAGACGGCGCGCCGCATCGCCGCGCGCACGGGCCATTCCGTGCTCCAGGACACGCGCCTGCGCGAGCGGGGCCTGGGCATCCTGGAAGGACTCACGCGGGACGAGGCGGGCCAACGCCATCCCGAGATGTTCGCGGAGTACGCGGCGGGCGGGCCGGACTTCGTCGTGCCCAAGGGGGAGAGCGCCTCCCAGCGGCTCCGCCATGCGGTCGAGTGCCTGGAGGAGCTCGGAGCCCGCCACGCGGGAGCGCGCGTCGTGGTGGTCACCCACGGTGGCGTCCTCAGCAGCCTGTTCCGGCACTGCCTGGGGATTCCACACGGCACGCCGCGCGCCTTCTCCGTGCTCAACGCCAGCTGGAGCCAGTTCGACTACCACCCGGGCACCTTCCGCCTGGTGACCTGGGGAGACGTGAACCACCTGAGGGACGACAGCCGCGACGACACGTGAGCTGAAGCACTCGACATCACGAACCCCTCCCCCGTCCGTCACGGAGGAGGGGCCCTTCGAAGCGGCCGTCAGTAGAAGAAGCAAGGCCACAGGGACGGCATGGGCCGCCCATCCGCGTACGTCTGGCCCGAGCCGTAGCCCGGCATGTTCTGGAACCACCACACCAGGAACTCGCCGCCGCAGTCCGGCGCCACGCTCAGGTAGCGGGACACGCTCAGGTAGCGGGATCAGGAGTGCACGTTGCCGCACACGCCGTCATACGGGTTCACGCCGTAGGTGAGGCCCTGGTGCACCGCCTGGGCGCTCGAGTCCGTGGGGAAGCTCAGGCAGGGCGGGCTGGAGCAGCTCAGGCCGTACCAGTCCCGGATGGGCAGTGTGACCGAGCGTCTTCAACAACGTCCAATGGGTGCCATCCGTGCTGCCCTCCAGGACGCTCTGGGCGGAGGTTCCGTGAAAGGCACGGATGAGGGGGCACGGGCAACTGCGCCCCCTTGAAGGTCGCCCTGCCCTGACTCTTTCATCGGTCCAATCCCATCCCAGTCGTGCGGGAGCTCCCGAGGAAACGTCATGGAATCATCCCGTTCAACCCCATCGGTTCTTGCCGGACCCGATGGGGACCTGGAGAGCGCGGACGTCGAGGGCCTCCGCGCAACGAGCACGGAGTCCCTCGTGGACCGCGGGGTGCTCAGCAGCCCTCGCTGGTGAAGACGAACGAGCCCGGCGAGGAGATGAGGCCCGGCACGCCGAGCTGGAAGCGGAACGTCGTGGACGTGCCCGCCGCGACCGTCCGCAGCTCGATGCCGTGCCGCATGGTCTGCACGATGGCGTCCGGCGTGGTGGTGTTCTGGGTGGCATACACGATGATGTCCTCCACCGGCGACCAGACGCCCGAGGTGTTCACGAAGCGCAGCGGGCCGTTCCAGTACACGCTCGGCACGGAGCTCATCGCGTTGTACACGCTGTAGGTGGGCTTCTGGGTGGCGCCCACCCCGGCGTAGCTGACGAACTCGGCCCGCACCCGCATGCAGGTGGAGCCACTGTTCGTCACGGTGAAGGACTCGTCGTAGAAGTTGCCGTAGTTGCCGAAGTTCACCGGCGCCGAGTCGGCGTAGTAGAAGCTCGCGCCGTACGCCTGCGCCGCGCTGGCCACCACGTAGCCGCGCACGTAGCCGGGCCCGGGCAGCGAGAAGGACTGGCTGCCCGCGACCTTGTCACCCGAGAACACGCCGGCGCCACGGCCATAGCCCGTCCCGTTGTACCAGCCCTCCCAGGCCACATTGCCCTTGGCCCAGGTGGACGGCACCGTCGTGCTCGCCGTCGCGGTCGGCTGGGAGAGGGTGTGGACGTAGAAGCAGCCACTGTAGCCCGTGGCGATGCGCAGGTTGAGCCGGCCGTCGATATAGCCGGCGCTGCCGCCCGCCACGTCGATCTGGTTGTACTGGTTGGCCGTGACCGACACGGTGCGCCGCGACAGGTTGGGGTTGAAGAAGTAGTCCTCGGTCACCTTGTTGGACACGAAGTTCGGATCCCTCGTCACCCAGGCGCCCAGGGCCAGGTCTCCCACCACCTCGATGACGGTGTTCTGCGTCGGCGTGACCCCCAGGCTCACGTAGCCGCTGCCAACGCCGCCGCCCATGATGTGGGCGATGTACACCCCGATGTCCTTGACCGCGCCCGCGGGGCAGGTCGAGTCCAGCGTCTTGCTGCCCACCAGCGTCGCCGCCGGCGCGTTCGTGGTGTACGGGTAGTTGCTCGTGTCACCGCGCTTGATGCCCGGGGTGTACTGGGTGCTGAACAGCACGCCGTAGGAGGTGATGGTCTCCGGGTTGTTGCTGGAGAGGAGAACCTTGCCGCTCTGGGCGGTGTCCTGCGCGAGCGGCTGGAGCTGCGACAGGGTGGGCAGCCCTCCCGTCCCCACGGGCACCAGCGCGCCCTCCTGCGCCGCCAGCGCCTCCTGGCCGGCCACCGGCTCCTCCGCTCCACAGCCCGCCGCGACCAGCGACAGCGCTCCCAGCACCGCGACACCCTTCAGGTACGACGGCTTCTTCATGGCATTGAACATGGTTTTCCCAGACGCACGCGGAATCACCAGGATTCCGGTCTGGACGGGTATCTAGTGGAGCACCGTCATTTCAGCGTCATCGGGTCCGCCAAGTTCATGTGACGGAAATGGATGGGAGGAGTCCCTCGCGAAACGGACCACCTCGGCGATGAAGCGCTTCGGTTGATCCACATGAATCTGGTGGGCCGCGGAGAGCAGCACGTGCTCGGCATGGGGCACGAGCGAGAGCACGCGCCGCACGTCCGCGTCGTCCATGGCGCCGACGAGCCCCAGCGTGGGATGCCGGAAGGAGTGGGCCTGGAGCAGCAGCAGGGGGCACTTCACCCGCTTCAGCGCCTCCTCGTGGCTGAAGCCCTCGCCCGGGCTGCCATCCAGGAAGGCGCGGGTGAACTCCGGGTCATACTCCGAGAGCCCCTTCACGAAGAGCCGGACCTGCAGCGGCAGGAAGGGCAGCTCCACCGGCCCCGTGGGACGCAGCAGGCGATACCCGCGGATGAGCGCCCCCACGAGCACGGCCAGGGGCCTCGGGAACTTCATGAGGCGGCCGTCGCCCTGGACGGGAATCTCCAGACGCGAGAAGAAGCCCGCGAGGTCCTTTCCTTCCGGGCGCGCGAGCGTCTCCACGCAGACCTCGAAGAACGTGTAGACCCACGTGTCATCGCGCAGGCGTGGCCACTCGCAGCTGAAGAGCGGAGGGTCTTCGGGGATGATGCCGCGCACCAGGTCCGGTGCGTACGCCGCGAGCCACACCGCGATGATGCCACCGGACGAGTTGCCCGAGACGATCGCGGGCGCACGGATGACCTCCCGCAGCAGCGCGGAGAAGTCCCGGCCCATGTTGTGGAAGGTGTACCGGCCCGGCGTCCAGCCGGAACGGCCATGGCCCCGCACGTCCACGGCGAAGACGTGGAAGCGGCGGGACAGTTCCGGCAACACGCGCTGGTAGCTCTGCCAGGGCATCGACTGGCCGGGGATGAGCAGCAGCGGGGGACCCGAGGCCGGGCCCTCTGCGTAATTGAGCTTCACCTCTCCGGTGTCGAACGTGCGCTCGGTGAACCCGGCTCCGCGGAGGGCTCGCTCCATGGGTGTTCCTCCCAGACTCCATTGTACAGGAGCCAAGAGCGTGTGCCCCGAGAGGGCCGAGAACCAGCAGGGAGCAAAGTCCCCACCACCATCGGGCGAGCCAACCGGGTACCGGCGATTGAAACCCGATTTCGCCACGTGGTAGGACGCCGGTGACCGCTCGCGACCCACCGAACATCATGGAATCCCCCGGAGCCGGAGCTGGACGGCCTCGCCAGCGGTTGGCTCGAATCATCGCAGGCGTGCTCCTGGTTCTCGTCGCGACGCTCGCGCTGGTGCTGGTCACGGCGGTGGCCGCTCTGCACAACCTCGACCGCCCCTGGTTGAAACAGCGCATCGTCTCCCGGGTGGAAGCAGCCACGGGCCTGCAGCTGGACTACCAAGCGGCCCGGGTCGCCGTGCTCTCGGGTCTGCGGCTGGAAGGGCTGGTGGTGCGGACCCCATCGCCGTTCCAAGGCGTCTCGCCCGAGCTGCTGCGCGCCGGCACGCTGGAGGCGCAATGGTCGCCCGGCTCGCTGCTCAGCGGGACCGTCCTGGTCGAGCGGGTGGCGGTGCGGGACGTGGCCTTCGTCCTGGTGGCCGACGATGCGGGGCCTACGTCCCTCACGGGCCTGACGGGGCCGGAATCCCCCACGCCGCCGCCCGTTGAAGCGCCACTCGGAGCCTCTCAGCAGGCCGCGGCCCTCCTGGCCTCCGCGCCTCCCGTCGGGAAGGTCGAAGTCTCGGGCGTGTCATTGAGCTACGTCCGTGTCCGGAACGGAGAAGTGATCGATCGCTGGTCCTTGCGTGGGCTCGCGGCCGAGCTCGAAGCGAAGCATCAGGACGATGGATGGAAGCTCTTCGCGACAACAGGCCAGACCGGCAAGCCGCTTCCCCTGGAGTTGAGCCGTGAAGGCTCCGCCATTCCATCGGCCCTGGCACAACTGGAACTGACCCTCTCGGCGGAAGTGGGGGCATCAGCCGCTCGTGCGCGGGTGGACCTCGATGTCGCGCGGCAGACCTTCGATCCTCGCTTCACGGTCCGTGCACTGCTGCACGGCACCGCCTCCGCGAAGTTCGATGCCGAGAAGCGGCACATCGCCCTCGAGCTGGACCGCACCCAGCTGACCGACAGCGCCGAAGTGCAAGCACAGCTGGTGCTTCCGGATGCGGCGGAGGTTCCACCCACCGTGACGCGAGCCCTGGCGGATCTCGATCTCGGACGGCTGCTGCAACAGGTCCCCGCCGATCTGCGTCCGTTCGCCCTCGAGCGCGGCAAGGTGCATCTGGATGCCCAGGAGCTCACCCTCAGCGCCATGCCACAGCTGGGGGCGCAGGGCAGACTCGAGCTGGGGGGCGACGTCGCGGCGCTCCAGCTCGCTCGAGACGGGCTCCAGGTGACACTCGACGGTGGACGCGTCTCCCTCGTGGCGACCCCAGATTCCCAGAAGGGGCTGGACGCTCGGCTCGCCTTCGCGCTCCAGGGACTCGAGGTCGGGGGGTCCACCCCGCTTCATGTTCCGAAGGCCTCCGGCGAACTGAAGGGTCACCAGCTGCGGCCAGACCCCTCCTCGCCCATCCAGGTCGCGGGGGATGCGGCCCTGTCCGGCATGGTGGAGGCATTGGACGTCCGTGCCTCCGGGCTGCGTGCGACCGCTGAACGTCTGGGATTCCATCTCCATGCGCCCCTGACGGGAGAGCCGCCCTTCGCACTGAAAGCGGACCTGCCCGTGCGCTCACTCCAGGTGGTCACGGCGGATGGACGCGAGGTGCTGAAGGGTCCCGTGCACGTGAAGCTCGACGTGTCGGAGGCGTTCCCCCGGTTGGACGAGCCGCGGCTGAGCCGGGCCCGCGCCCATCTGGAGCTCGACGTCGGCACGATGCACGCGTCGATGGATGCCACCAAGGGGACCGACGTTGTGGCGTACACCGTGGCCCTCCAGGCCCCGGACCTCGCCGCCGCCCGGCCCTTCATCCCCGAGTCGGTCGCCGCGCGCTTTCCCTGGAAGCAGCTGGCCGTGAATCTGGCCTCCACGGGCAGGCTGGCGGCGCTCTTCTCCTCCGCGCCACGGTTGGAGCACCGCACGGAACTGCGCCTGCAGCGGCCGGGCTGGGACGACGTGTCGGCCAGCAACCTCGCCGCCGTGCTGAGCTCGCGAGGAGATGCCTGGCGGCACAAGGGCGAGCTGGAGCTCCAAATCGAAGGGCTGCGCGTCGGCGAGAACGATGCGGGTCCTCAACACCAGACCCTGACGCTGGACCTCGATCGCCGCAAGCCGTCGCTCCGGCTGGGACTCACCAGCCAGGCGGGGTTGAAGCTCGCACTCGATGCCGCACTGGCGTTCGACCGCAAGGCCCGCGCGCTTCGCTGTGATGTCACGGGCGGCCTTCCGCCGCTCGGTGCGCTGACACCGCTGCTGGCCAGGGCCGGAGTGCCCGCGGAACTGGAGCCCTCCCGGCTCGAGCTGAACGTGGAGCTGCATGGCACGCTGCTCGGTGTGCTCACGGACATCGCCGCCGACGGCACCCCGAGCC
Source organism: Archangium sp. (assembly GCF_036277355.1). Taxonomy (GTDB): domain Bacteria; phylum Myxococcota; class Myxococcia; order Myxococcales; family Myxococcaceae; genus Archangium. Next base: position 114,185 of record NZ_DASUNC010000173.1, on the reverse strand, counting down.
TGGCCCCCGACCCCCTGCGTACCGCCAGCTTCGAGGGAACAGCCGTGGTGGACGCGCGCGGCATCCGCTGGAGAGAGGATGCCCGCTCCATCAACCTCCCCGCGCTGCATTGGCGGGTCGAGTCGCGCGCCGAGGGGCCACGGCGAACCGTCCACAGCAACCTGACGGTGGAAAAGCTCAACGTCGGCATGAGCGATCGCCGGCTGTCGTTCGCCCATGTGTCCAGCGACACCACCGCCACCTTCACCGGGAAGTGGGAAGCGGACGAGCTCGGACTGAAACAACGCTTGAAGGTCGGTGCCCTCGAGCAGAAGCCGGCGCTGCCCTATCCGGTCCAGGACCTGGAATGGTCGTTCTCCGCTCGCCGTGAGCCCAATGGCCTCATCCACATCCCCGACCTGCACCTGACCAACGCGGGGACGAGTACCCGCCTGAAAGCCGAAGGCCGGCTCGAGCTCGGTGACGACCGGCGCCGGCTGGCGGTCCAGGGGAAACTGGAGCAGGACCTGTCCAAGCTCGCGCGGCCCGGACTCCTCGAGGGCAGTGGCAAGGCCACACTCGATTTCCAGGTGGCTTCGCCCAACCTGGTGGTCTTCCGAAGCCTCTCCAACGTGCTCTTCCAGAACGTGAACCTGCGGCTGCCCCAATCGGGAGTCACCATCGAAGCGCTCGATGGCAACGTGCCGTTCACCGAGAACGTGGAGCTCACCGAGGGCCAGGTGAAGCTGCTGGGCGACATCGACGTGAACCCGTATTCGATGCTTCGTTTCGCCGACCAGCACCCCCTGCTCTCGCGCAGTGGCTTCGTGTCGGTGGGCAGCATCACCACGCCACGCATCTCCATCGCGCCCCTGGCTGGAAACCTGTTCGTCAACCAGAACGTCTTCTCCATGAGTCAGCTGGAGATGGGCGTCCGCGGTGGGCGTATCACCGGACAGTGCGTGTTGAACTGGCAGGGACAACACTCCACCCTGGAAGCACGCGTGCGGGCGACCGGCGTGCGCTCGTCCCGGGGCGAGCCCTTCGATGGCAATGCCGCCGTGGTCATCTCCGGCAAGGATCGCAGCGTCAACGGACGCGCGGAGATCCTCCGCATTGGCAACCGCCACCTGCTGGACCTGCTGGACCTCGAGGATCCGCGCCACACGGATCCCGCCACCAACCGGGTCCGCTACGCGTTGAGCGTGGGCTACCCGGAGAACGTGCGGGTGAGCTTCAACCAGGGCTTCGGCAGGCTGCGCATCACCATGGGCGGCCTGGCCCGGTTCCTCAGCATCGACGAGATCCGGGGCATCGCCATGGGCCCCATCGTCGACCGTGTCATCGACTCCTTGTCCCCTCCGGAGGCCACGCCATGAATCGCCGCGGGTTGCTGCTGCTCGCCGCCCTCGCCCTTCCCGGGTGCATCCGCGCTCCTGAGATCGTCATGGTCGATCGCGCGACGGCACTCGAGGAACAGGCCTCGGGCTCGTTCAAGGACGTGGAACGGCGTCTCGCTCGCGCGGGCATGAGCCCGACACCGGTGCCGTTCACGCCCAACCAACTGGAGGACCTGGGCATCCAACCCACGCCGTTGATCGAGAACCTGGGCAGGACGCAGGCGGACCGGGTCGACGAGTTGCTGCGGCGCCACTGCGTGGGAGAAGGGCGGGACGGGCTGCTGGTGGTCACCCGGCGCCAATGCCAGGCCGGACGCATGTCGGCCGATGACGTCGCGCTGGTGGAACGGGTGAACCGGGCCCGGCAGAACCTGTGGCAGTGGATGCGGACGGTCCGCCCCGACGTGCCCGAGGAGTCGGTGCGCCGGAGCTGGCAGCAGATGCACGCGAAGGGGGTCATCTGCGGCGGCTGGGTCGAAGCCGACGACGGCACCTGGGGAGAGAAGAAGTGCTGACGCTCCGTGGCCGGTGCTTCCTGGTCCTGGCCGTCCTCATGGTGGGCAGCGCCTGGGCGCAGGACGATGAGAACGACGGCGGCCTGCGCACGCTCTCGCGGCTCACCGTGGGCATGGGAGATCAATTCCTGGGGCAGTTGGCGCCCGATGGAAACACGCTGATCTTCGTGTCCAACCGTAACATCGCGACCGAGATCTACATTCAGGACATGGACCAGGGCCGCGAGCGCCGCCTCTTCGACGAAGGCGCGGACGTGACCTGGCCGCGGATCAGCCCCGACGGCAAACACCTGCTCTACATCTCGTTCCGGAACCAGGCCAGCGGCCAGCTGTGTGTGCGGAAGCTGCCGGGTGGGGAAGACCGCCGGTGCCTCGAGGAGGAGACCAGCGCGCTGCAGGCGGAGTGGATGGATGCCTCGCACATCGCGCTGGTGAGCCGGGCCACCATCCAGGGGGACCTGAGATTGTCGCGGGTCACGGTGAAACGCGAGTTGAGCGCGAGTCCCCTGCTCGAGCGCAACCTGACCAGTCCCACCCTCTCCCCCGATGGGCGCTGGCTGGTGTACGTCCCGGTCGAGCGCTCCGTGCAGCAGGTGGGCCCCGGCTTCGCCGCGCGCGCCTCGCTCCATCTGGAGGCACTCCGGTTGGATCGCCCGGGCGCAACCCCCATCCCGATGGCGCTGGATCTTCCGGGGCAGACCGGACAGCCGGTGTTCGCGCTCGATGGGCGCTCCCTGTACGTGGTGCAGTTCTTCACCGACTCCAATGCGGACGGGGTGATCGACGCCAGCGACAAGGGCGTGCTGTTCCGGGTGCCTTTCGCCGCCGAGCGCGAGGATGCGCCCGAGCTGGCCGCCGCCTCCAGTCCGGACCAGCTCACCAGTGCGTCCTGGAGCTGCGAGTACCCGGCACCCGCGGCCGCGACCCTCATCGCGACCTGCTCGCGCGATCAATCACTGGATGTGTATCAGCTGCCGCTGGATGGCCAGGTTCCCAGCAGCTGGGACGTTCCTCGTCTCAGCGGGGAATTGAAGATGGTTGGCAGGCGCGCGGATCAACTCCTGCTCTACCGCCAACGCCTGCTGCGCGAAACCCGGCCCAAACTCCGCCGTCTGCTGATGATGCGCCTGAGTCAGCTCCACTTGGCGTACGAGGACTTCGATGCGGCGGAGTTCTACGCCCGCCACATGCGGTCGGTGGACGATCCCGCCACCGCGGGACTGGCGGAGCCGCTGCGGCTCCTCATCGAGCACCGGCGCGCCATGAAGGAGCGCGAGTACGGCCGCAGGGTGGGCGAGCCCGCTGACGCCGAACGGCAACGCATGGCCGCGTTGGATCCCTCCACCGCCCCCAGCCCGCCCTCCGCCGTCTTTCAACACGTGGTGCGCAGCGAGCTGGCACAGACCGCCGGAGACTTCACGCGGGCGCGTCAGGAGCTAGAGGCCGCCCAGGTGACCGACACCACGCCGCGCGCGGTGCTGGAGGCCTGGTACGAGCAAGCGGACGCGCTGTACCGCGCGCTTGATGATCGCGAGGCCCTCGTCGACGCCGGCCGCCGGCTGTCCATGAACAAGGTGTTTCCTGAAGATGACCAGCTCGACTTCGCTCGCGCCGCCGTCCGCGCCCTGTACCGGGGACGCCCGTACGACGAGGCGGATGCCGCCATGGCCCAGGCACTCGCCTCGGCCCCCGCCGGCTCGGCCTATGCGTTCGCCCTGGAGCTGGGCCGGCACGTCAACGCGTTGCACGAAGAGCGTCCCCCCCGGCCCGTCCGGGACGCGCTGATCGCGTTCTACCGGCAGCAGGAGAATCCCCTTCGCCGGCGAGCCCTGGTGCAGGACGCCGTCGAGCGCGCGGCGGGGCTCGGCGCCGACGGCGTGCTGGAGGCGTTGGCGACGGTCTACGTCGATGACGCCCGGCCCGGCACCGAGGAACGCCGCCAGGCCGAACGGTTGTTCCGCCGCGCGATGCTGGGCCGGGCCTACCGCCGGTTGGCGAGGGAGCGGCTGGACGAGGCCCGTGCCGACTTCGACCTCGTGACGCAACGCACGGGCTACCTGGAGAGTGCCGTCGAGTCCATGAGCCTGCGTCTACGGGCCGGCGTCAGCCCCGAGGTGGTGGAGAAGGAAGTCACCACCACCTCTCCGAAGATGGCCGGGCCGCTCGCGCACTTCGTGAAGGCCTACCTCATGGCGCGCCAGCTGCCCAAGCTGGAGGATGACCGCGCCCACGCTCAAATGGTGGCGGCGGCCGTGAAGGAGCTGCGCGCCTCGTGGCAGGAGCTCAAGAACCAGCGCGTGGCGCATGCCCTCTCGGGAGCCATTCATCACGAGGACTTCCTCCGGGGCCACGCGCCCGCGGCCGCCGAGCGCGCCAACCGGCACTATCTGATTGCCCTGGACCTGGTGCGCAACAACGTCCGCTACCGGGCGAGGCTCCTCGGCGCGTTGGGGCTGTTGCACACCCAGGTGGGCAACTTCCACATCGCCCTGGGCTACCTCGAGCAACGGGACAAGTTGCCCTATGTGGACAACGCGTCGGGGCTGGCGGTGTCCCTGGCCCGGGCCCGGGCGCTCCTGCACGTCGGCCGCGAGGAAGAGTCAGCGCAGGCGGCGGACAAGGCCCTGGCCATGGTGGACACCACACCGAAGCTGGACAGGTTCGCCACCCTGGCACTGGATCGCGCGGCGCTCTACAACCTCGCGGCGGGCCGGTTCGAGCGGGCGTTGGCGCTCTACGATCGTGAACTGCCCACCGTGGAAGCGGGCCCCAGCGACGCGGAGGGGCTGCGCAACCGGCTGGTGGTGCGGCTGTCCCGCTGCGCCGCGGCGTTGGGCGCGGGTCAGCCCCAGCGGGCGTTGGAGGACCTGGAGAAGGTGGATCGCGACCTGGCCACCCCGGCCGTGCAGACCACGCTGAGACAGGCCCACGCCACGCCCGAGCACGTCCAGCGCTCCTATCGCATCATCGCCGCGGGACTGCGCGCCAATGCGGAGACGCGGCTCGGGAACCTGGACGCCGCCGCCCACGCACTCGAACAGCGGCGCGCGCTGTTCCTGGAACAGTTCGCCGAGTCGGATCGCGACGAGGACATCCGCGCGGTGACGCTGGCGGAGATGCGGCTGGCCGAGAACGCCGTGGATCGCCGGGACACGGCGCGGGCGGCCCGCTGGTTGGGCAAGGCGCTCGAGCACGCCGACACCCTGGTCAAGCGCACCCACGCACCGGTCGATGCCGGCCAGCTCGACGTGCTCTGGTTCGCGGCGCAGTTGCACTCGGATGGGAACACGCGGGTGCCTTTCGACGTGCCCAAGCGTCTGGGCCAGGCGCAACGCACCCTCATCGACCAGCAGGATCCTTCCTGGCGCGCCTATCTCGCGTGGTTCGAGATCTACCTGGCGCTCAACGCACACCCACCAGCAGCGGAGGTGCGGGACGCCCTGCTGCTGCCCTCGCAGCCCTGATCGACTGCCCGGGCGCGGCCCCCGTGGAGAGGCCGCGCCGGGCATCGGGTGCTACAGCAACTGCACGTTGCCGCCGATGGAGGCGATGAACGTGCTCCCATCCGAGTGCGTCACCGTCGTCCCGAAGAACGACCGGATCGCACTACCGGCGGGCGCGGCGAGCGTGTAGGGCTGCGGGTTGTACACGTTGGCCATGGTCCCGAAGGGGCCGTAGCTCTTGCCGCGCGCGGTATGGAAGGTGATCTGCGCGACCTGCTCCATGCCGAAGTACGTGCCCGTGTAACCGGTGAGCGACACGATCGCATCGTCGGTGAGGTCGATCGTGGCGGGGTTGCCACCCGGTCCCCCCTCGAAGGGCGCGGTATTGGAGCCGTAGCTGGCCTGAATGGCGTCGATGATGTCGCCGGAGCGCACCAGGAGGCTCGTCATGGGCCCCCAGCCACTGACCGCGGACTGGTTGTCCCAGCTCGCGCCCGGTCCTCCCACGGGACCGATGGGCCCATAGGGCATGCCCGAATTGAACCAGTTCAGGATGAGGTTGCACCGGATGGTCGACAGGTCACGACTCACCGGCATGTGCAGCGGCTGGGTGATGTCCAGGCCGAGGACCCGCTGGATCTTCTCGCGGTTCACCACCACCCCTTCATAGGTCCACAACTGGAAGCGGCCCATGATCGGATAGAGCATGCCGTATTGCCGCAGCATGTCGCCGATGCCATTGACCCACGTGGGCGTGCCCGAGATCGGATTCTGCTGGTAGATCTGGGCACTGACGAGATCGTTGGGATCCTGGTTGTAGTCCGCGACGGCCGGGCTGAAGGTGTAGGTGGTGAAGTAGACCTGCCCGTCGACGAAGCCGCGTGGATTGCCGGGATCCGTGCCAGTGATGGTGAGGGTGGCCTTGCCGCCGGTGATCGGCACGAGGCTCGAGGAGAGCACCAGCTTCCCGGGAGGCGTCGAGATGTTCCCCGCGTTGATGCCATTGGTGCCCGACGTGCCCAGGGTCTCGAGGGTGTACGTGGCCGCCTCGCTCGGGCTGAGGGTGTTGAGGCTGACCTTCCACTGCTCCGTGCCCTCGACCCGGCCGAACTTGCGCACGTAGATGTCGACGGTGTTGGTCTCTCCGAGCGGGAAGCTGGGGGTGGTCTGCAGGCCCGGGTTCATGCGGAAGATGAACTGGTTGGCCCGCATGCTCAGGCCCTCGGAGTTCTCCTCCAGCAGGCTCTGGGTCACGGGACTGCCGTTGACGGTCGTCGTGCTCCGAAGGGCGATCGGGAGGTTCGCGAGGCTCTTGGGATCGACGGAGCCGAACTGGGTGACGACCAGCATCCCGGACTGCTTGTCGATGAAATCGGGGTTGGAGTAGTCAATCGAGGGAACGAAGGTCGTGTACGTCTTGTTGTCGCCGGTGCCGGTGTAATAGGCGAGCGACAACGTCCCGAGCTTCTCCGCCCACAGCGGGCGCCCCGGCAGCCGGACCGGTAGCGAGTTGGCGAGGTCGAGGGTCAACGAGGGCGTGGAGCCATCGAGGTCGAGTTGGGCCTGGGCCCACCACGCGGGGGACTTCGAGCCCACGGGCGGCGCCAGGGTGCGCGCTGGCACGGCATAGGAGGGCTCGTCATCCAGGCAAGGCCCGACGGAGCCGACGATCTTCCCGTAGTTGAAGTCGTAGAGCGGCTGCTCGGGCAGGGGTTTGCCGGTGCTGTAGTCGATCCACGGAGCGTAGGGCTGCTTGGTCACCTCCAGGATCACCGGACCGTACTGCTGCGCCGTGCTCTGACCCAGGAGCTGCTCGAGCAGGGAGTTGACGTAGACCTGCGTGGGGATGAAGCCCCGCCCCGGAGCCACGGGCTTGCCATTGCTGTCGACGTTCATCACGTAGTCCTGGAGGCTCACGAGCTTGTCCAGGACCGCCTGGGGGACGCCTTGCGCCAGCATCGCCTGGAAGGTGGCGGTGGTGAAGGCGTAGAGCTGCGGGGCGTTGTTGTGGGCGCTGACCACCATGCGGATGGACAGCCGGTTGGGTGACCGGGCCTGAAGCGCCTTGAGGACCGCCGAGTTACCGACGTTCCATTTCAGATGGGTGAGCGTGGATTGATAGACGGCGGAGCCGCTCGCCGAGTTGCGGGGGGTATTGGGGCCCTGCGAGTTGCCCCAGATGCCATTGAAGGCGACGGGCGAGAACACGCCCTGGACCCAGGCGCCACTGAAGTCGCCGAGCATGACGGTCATGCCCCAGATCTCACTGCCGTTCTGCTGCATGGGATCCAGGTCCACCAGCTTGGGCGGAGAGCTGGTGTACAGGGCCGTGACCGTGCTCCCCAGGAGGGAGTCGGTGGTGACGCCGGGGGCCTCGACGGTGGTCACCTTGCATTGGATCAGATCGAAGATGCTGTCGCCCTTGGGCTCCCAGTAGAGCTCGATGTTCTCGGGCTTGAGCGAGTTCTCGTTGTAGTTCGCCGGGTTGTAGTTGTTGGGCGTGTTGTTGATGGTGGCCGGCGAAGCCTGGAACGTGCCCGCGAAGTTGATGCGAGGCTGGTCAAGGTAGCTCATATCGGTCTGCTCCAGGGGCTAGGGGTTGGAGAGGTAGGGATTGCAGGTGGTGGGCAGGGAGCCGTTCTCGCACCCCCCCGGCATCTGGACGTTGTCGAAGAGGTGGCTCAACCCCACGGGCGGCAGGTTCTGGCTGTTGGTGGGGCCCTGCATGTTGTGGCAGCTCATGCAGTTGTAGGGGTTGCTCACCGCCGCGACACCATTCTGCACGAAGGTCTCCATGGAGGTATTGGCGGCGGAGAGCGCGCCCTGCTGCGCTTGCAGGTAGGGAGGGAGGGTGCCGCCCACGGTCCACACGTTCCCCACGAGCTCGTAGTTGGCCCAGACCTTGTTGATGAGGGTGGGGTTGGCCTGGATGAGCGACTGGACGCTGCTGTTGATGGCGTTGATGGCCTCGGAGCTCTGGGCGAGCATCGCGCGGGTCTTGTCCTGGCAGGCGAACTGGTTGGGATTGGCCTTGCAGTCGTTGCCGTCGGGGAAGGTCCCCGTGGCCGAGTCCCCCTCCGGGTGCATGCGGCAGACCTGGGCGGGTTTGCCGGGCTGATAGGTGTTGGTGGTGCAGTTGGTGCAGTTCGGGTTGAAGAAGTTCCACGAACCACCGAGGGGAGGCGCGGCCGAGGTGTTGCTGCAATCGGGCGCGTTGTTGCGGTGCTCGAACGTGGCCCAGATCATCGCCGGGAAGTTCGGGGTCTTGGCCACGATGTGCATCCCGACCAGGCCCAGGTTGACCTGACGGCAGGGCCCGCCCTTGTACTGGATGATGCCAGGAACCACGTAGAAGAGGTCCGGGTTGAAGCCCGAGCCATCGAGCACCATCCAGCTCGTCTTGAGCTCGACGGCGGTGTTGGGCAGGGCCAGGTTCGGATACTTGCTGATCAGGTCGATGCCCTTGTTCCCCGGCTTGAGGGGACCCGCGCAGTTGGCCATGTAGAGCTGGCAGGACGTGAGCATGTTGTAGATGCTCTGGTTGACGGACATGCCGTAGTAGACGAACTCGCCCTTGAGATCGATCAGCGGCTGATCCGCGCCGGCCTGCTTGGTGATGTCGGAGTAGACGCGGGGCGGCTTGCTGGGGGTGGTGCCAGCGATGGAGGCGGCCTTCTGGATGGAGCTGCAGGAGTTGGGCGGCTCCTGGCCCCAGGGCGTGGGCGTGCCGTCCTTGATGAAGATGCCGTAGGAGGGCATCCACGTCTCGAATTGCAACCGGGTGGGATCGCCACTGGCCGGTTGGACGAGCGCGAGCATGGACTGCCACATGAACTGCTGGAAGTTGCAGATGCTCTGGTTCCCGGGCACTTCGCCAGGCAGGGTGGAGCTCGTGAGCCAGGAGGGATCGGCCGGACAGGAGCTGGCCGCGGAGTCACCTACCGACGTCGGGGGAAGTGGCTGCACCGGCTCGACGAGGGTCTTCGCGGGACAAGCCATGAGGCCCATGGCGCCGATCGCCACGGGGAGCAACATGAAGGGTCTGTGAGACACGGGTTTCTCCTCAACGGTCTCGCCAGAAGATGAGTCTGGCGTTCCCATGGGAGCCTACTCCGGCCCACACTCGGAGTAACAAATCCGCTCGTCTCTTTTTTTCCGGGCCAGCGCGCGCGATGCGGACCTGCTGGAAGGAGATGGAGATTCCGCACCTGCCAGGTTTTGAGGGGCAAGCCCACTTTTCCCAAGGGCATGCCACTGCCAGGCAGAACCTACTTGCTACCTCTTCCTCTCAGGCTATAGCGTTCCAGTCTTGAACTTAGGGGGGCAGATGAGTCAGGCCGTCGCTATTACCGGGCTGGGCATGCGCACCTCGATCGGGGACGATGCCGTTGGCTCGTGTGCGGCCCTCCGTGCCGGTCTGACCTGCGCCCAGGAACTCCCACAGTTCACCGTGCTCAATGAGGATGGGACACCAGAGCACCCTACAGGGCACCCCATACTGCAGGCGCAGGGCTTCCAGGGACAGGCGAAGCTGCTCGCCCTGGGCCTCCCGGCGCTCGACGAACTGCTCTTGCGAAATAAGCTGCGCACGGAGCCCTTGAACCGGCTCGGCCTTTTTCTCGGACTGCCGCCGGTCCGCGCACCACAGGCACTGATCGGCTCTGAATCACGAGGGCCAATCCTGGCCCGACAACTCGCGCGACTAGCGGGACTGCCCATCCGAGAGCAACTGCTACAAGAATTCCGGTACGGCCATGCCGGGCTGGCGCTCGCACTCGAGCAGGCATCCCGAGAGCTCCTCTCCGGGCAACTGGACTTCTGCATCGTCGGAGGCATCGACAGCCTACTGGATGCGAGTACCCTCCAGGCCCTCCACAACAAGCGCAGGCTCAAGAGCGAGGATGCACCCGACGGTCTTCAGCCAGGAGAGGCCGCCGCCTTCATCCTGCTGGAGAGGCTGAGGTCCGCGTCACAGCGCGGAGCCTCCGTGCAAGCAATCCTAGGAGGAGTCACGGTCGCACGAGAAGAGGAGGACGAGTCCCGGAGAGTGCCGGGCGTAGCGCTCGGGCGCGCGATCGCGGCATTGCTGAACTCTTCGTGGAAGCCCGCGAGCTACTGGCTCATCTCGGACATCAATGGCGAGCCGGGCCGGGCCCTGGAGTATGCGCAGTGCATGGTCCGCCTGCCCACAGAGCACCAGGGCCTGAAGCAGGCCCCCCTTTGGTATCCAGCAGCGAGCCTGGGGGACACGGGCGCGGCCAGTGCCATCATTGGCATGTGTGCTACGGTGCGGGCCTTCGCCCGAGACTACGCGCCTGCGGAGGCGAGCCTCGTGCTGTCTTCTTCGGATGGAGTGGAGCGGAGCGCCATCCGGGTAGAGCGGTTCATTCCACGCTGACGCAGCGGAGTCGGGCCATGTCGACCTACCACTTCAACAGCCGCACTCTGGGCAGCAAGATTCACACGGAGGCCACTGGTACGTGTGCCAAGGGCCCTTGTGATTACCGCGCTAACGCTCCGGGAGCCGCTGGAGCAACGGCCCACGCCTTCTCCCCCTGGGAAGCCCACCACATCATCTGCCTCAAGAGCATCAAGGCATTCGGCGACCAGATCAAATATCCACAGTTCCAGAGTTGCATCCTCGAGATCGAAGCCACGTACCGACGCACGGACTGGTGCATCAACCAAGGCCCCAACCTCATCCCGCTCCCACTCAAGAAGACCTACAATCCGCTGAGCCCCAATAAACCCAACCCGCAGCAGCCCCCGGCAAGCCTCAACCTGAACCTTCCGTGCCATAACATGCACCACAACGCAAAACTCGGATACCAGGACGAGGTCACAGGAGCCCTCAAGCGACACGTTTGGGACCGCATCAAGGATGCCGTCGACAATGCGACTCAAGGCCAGGCCCACTACTCGGAGGCCGCTGTGCTCGCTGCATTCCAGACACTGGAAAAGCGCTTCAACGCCATCATCGTCTCTCGGGGCCGCCGAAGAGGAGGGGTGTCTGTGACGTGGGGCATGCAGGGCACCACAAGCAATGGCTGGTGGTTGCCATTCTCGATGGCCAGCGATGTTGTCGCGCTCGCACGCCCTCGTCTATGGCTCTAATCATTCCGTGCCTTCATGAGGACATTCCTCTACAATGACCACCTCGAATTACGTTTGCTGGCAGAACGTGCCTGTTGGGAACTCCTGCATGTTGTCGGGAGTGGAAAACCTGGGCCGAGAGTACGAGTTGCTCAAGGGAATCCCGCGTGCGGGTACGTTCCCCGATAACGTGCTCTTCCGGATGAGTGACGAGCATCCCAAGGACATCGGGCTGATCGATTCGCTATCGAATGGAGACACCCTCATCATCGCCTCACGGCGCTTGAGGGACTTCCTGGCGCAGCGGCAACTCCCGCTCATGGAGTATCACCGCGTCACCATACTCAACCATAAGGGACGGGTCGCCAGCGCGGACTACCATGTGGTGCATCCCATCCATCCGCAGGACTGCCTGGACATCACGGCAAGCGGTTGCACCTATAGCCCCATCATCCCCACGGAAATCGACTTGGTGGACAAACTAACCATCGATGAGTCCCGGGTCCAGCCCGGAGTGCGGATGTTCCGCATCAAGAACTTCGGCGGCCCGGTGCTGGTGCATCGGGACCTGGCCGAGGAGTTGTTGGGCGCGGGCTTCCAAGGCATCGCGTTCATCGAGTTGGAGCAGTACGGCTGGTAGGTAGCGGAGTCGCCAGGAGAGAAAGGACATTTCAAGACATGGAACGACTGCGCGACACCTCCGTCTACGAAGATGAACTGGCTTCCTCGCTCCGAAACCTGGCGGACGCAAAGCTACCGATTGAGCTAGCGGGGGAGTTCTGCGAGGAAACCACCTCGCTCCGGCGGGTGCTCGCCATCTGCCGCCTGCTGCGCGAGGCGGATGTGGACGGTTTTCACCACGAACTGCTCCGGAGCGCCCTATCACGGCGCTACTACCTGACTCGCTGCCAGCGGGAGAGCTACGCGGACTACTTCACCGTGGCTAGCCGCACCGAGCCGTTCTTCGACGCGCTCGCCGCCGGAAGCCTGGCGCTGGCACGAGAACTGGCACGGCTCGCCGTCCCTGGACCCCGCGAGGGCGAAGAGTATCCTGAGGATTATCACTACGCGAACCTGCTGAACCGCTATCTCCTACTTGATGGCCAGGACAAGACAGGCGAGCTTGAGCGACTGTTGATCACGCTGGAAGCTCACCAGTCTGGTGCTCGCGTGGACCTGTGTCAGAGCCTCCTCGCGCATGACGGTCGCGCTTTCGAAGCCGCCTTCCAAGCGTTGTTGGAGGAACGTGCGAACGAGGTGGCTCGCTGGGAAGCCCGCGTCATGGACACCGCAAGCGCCATCACCAATGCCTACGTCTTCATTGAGGGTCTGGCCTGGATGCGGTTGGCGGAGCACACTCGATCGCCCCTACTCTCCTTGGAGGAGTGCCGCTTCTGCCCCGCGCTGGCACGCATGCCCATGGAACGTCCCTTCCCGGATGACGGATACCCACGCGGTTGAGGCTCGCTCGCGAGGAGGCGGAAGATGGCCCAGCCCAGACTGGAAAACCGGACACCTTTCGCCGCAGAGGCGCTCTTCCTGACAGATGAACACGGGCGACCCGTCGTGACGCTGGTAGCCAAGGCAACGTATGTCTTGAGTCCGCGTGGATTGACGCTGGCCGAAGAGCAGACGCCCTTGCAACTCGGTGGCGAGTTGTGGGGCGAGGACAGCGCGAACTCCAGCTACCGCTACGAACCTGAATGTGCCTCATTCAAGCCCACCACGGACGTGGTGCTGGTGGGCCATGCCCACCCTCCGAATACCCAGTCGCGCGAGTTCCTCGTCCACTTCCGGGTGGGACCTCTGCGCAAGGAGGTGCGCGTAGTGGGGGACCGCACCTGGTACAAGAGCCTGGGGTCGATCGCAATGACGCCGCCGCGCCCTGTGGAGCGGCTCCCGCTGTGCTATGAGCGCGCCTTTGGCGGCTGGGATCGCAGCCACCCCGATCCTTCGCGACATACGTTCGAACCCCGTAACCCTGTAGGCCGAGGCTTCAGGGGGCCGGAGGGCCGCTTCGAGGAAGGAATCCTGCTCCCCAATCTGGAGGATCCTGAGTACGTGATCACCTCCTTCCGGCAGACGCCACCACCCACTGGCTTCGGCTTCCTTTCTCCACACTGGATTCCCCGCGCGCGCTTTGCTGGAACGTATGACGCGGCCTGGGAGCGCGAACGCAAGCCCCTTCTTCCAAAGGATTACGACCCGCGATTCATGAACGCAGCGTCGCCTGGATTGATGGCTGCACGCTACTTGCGTGGAAACGAGCCCGTCGTGGTGGAGAACGCCTCCCCTGATGGCCGACTCGGCTTTCCACTGCCCGGCGTGCCACCTCCTCTCTACAGGGTGGCGCTGAAGGGACGCTCCAGAGAGCAGGGCGTGCTGAACCTGGACACCGTCATCGTCGATACGGACGCAGCACGCGTGTACCTGTACTGGCGAGCACGAGTATCCCTACGCAGCGGCCCATTGGATGTCTTTCACATGGAGCTGAAACCTGAAAGCGGTGCACCCGTCCGACTGGGAGGGTAGCTGGTGCCAGGGTTCGATTCACGTCCCCACCCGCGTGGGGCCCATTGGGAGGTAGTATGGGTACCACTGTTGGAGTAAACAAGCTCTCAGTCGTGCACAAGGAGACGAACGGCGTCACCATCGCCATGCCCGATGTCTGCAAGACGCCAAGCCCTGGTGGCCCCATCCCCATTCCCTATCCCAACATCGCCCGCTCCGCGGACACGTCAAAGGGGACGAAGGATGTTTCCGTTGATGGCAACCCCGTCTGCGTAAAAGATTCCCATTTCAGCACCAGCACTGGAGACGAGGCTGGCACAGCGGGCGGTGGTGTGGCCTCTGGCAAGACGAAGGGCAAGGCGGAGTTCGTCAACTTCTCCTTCGACGTGAAGTTCGAGGGGAAGAACGTTGCGCGCGCCTTGGACCTGATGCTCCACAACGACAAAAACACCCCTCCTGCTCCGCTGATACAACCTCCGGTCATCGCCATGGCCAACGAGACCGAGGTGGATCCCATCCTCTGCACTGTTTGCAAGAAGAAGATGGAGGAGTAGGTGCGTTGGGATCTCCTAGAGCAACACCTGTCCGAAGCCGCCTTTCTCTGGACACAGTGGGAGCGCGTCCTGCACGCGCCGCACTACACCCTGGAGGATGTAGAGGGTCTTGAGGAGCGTCTGCGAGCCCACTTGGATGGGCTTGTGCTGGGCGGTTCCGCCGTGGCGGACCGGCTCCTCTGGCCCGCCGTGGAGGAAGCCGACCCCGGGCTTGCACAGGTGGCTGCGCTCTGCCTGCTGCACGAGGAACTGGATCCCCGCCTTGACTGCTTAGAGCGCTGGCTTCCGGAAGAACAAGAGTCCATTCCCGAGCCACTCAGGAGGGTGCTGGAGGTTGTTGAACGACAAGGACTCCTGGAGAGGCTGCGCTTGCGACTGGATGCGCGCCCTCTCCGTGTCAGGGCGGAGTTGGTCCGTCTGCTTGGACTCCGGCGCATGCGAATAGGAGATGTACTGGAGGGAATACTCGCCAGCGGCGATGTGGTCGCCCAAGTGGCCGCGCTCCAGGCAATCGAATCGGCACCGGACCTTGCCTTCGTGGCACACGTCCACAAGGCGATAGGCTCGCCTTCAGCGAAGGTACGTGATGCCGCAATCACCGCAGGGCTCGTACTCGGAATTCATTCAGCCTGGGACCAGTGTCTGCGTCAGGTCCGCGCGCACACGCCAGAGGGTGCACGGTGCCGGCTCCTCCTCGCGCTGGGGGGAAGCGCGGACTCCACGCTGCTCCTTCGGGATGCAATAGAGAGGCCCGAACTGCGCGGAGATGCCCTTTGGGCTGCGGGGTTTTCCGGCAGACCGGCGCTCGCCGATGCCTGCGTGCCGCTACTCAGGGACGAAGCACACGCGGCACTCGCGGGGGAGGCCTTCTGCGCCATCACCGGACTGGTGCTCGAAGGCCGATTCTGTGCTGAGCCCCTTCCGGAGCCCGAGGAACCACTTCCACTCCAAGAGGACTTGGCCATGGACATCGAGCTGAAACCAGAGAGCATGCTCCCACGGCCCGCAGCGGACGTGGTGGAAGCATGGTGGGCCAGCGCCCGGAAGAACTTCGATTTCCAGGCGCGCTACGTGCGAGGCCAGCGCCTCACCCCCACGAGCCTGCTGGACGAATTGGAGCAGGGCCCTATGCGCAGGCGTCCCGTCCATGCCCTTGAGTTAGCCGTCCGTAGCCAGGGAGAGCTAAGAGTCCAAGTGATGGGCTTTACTCGAGTGCAACGTCGGCAGCTCCAGGCGGCCCGTCAGAGCCGGTTCACGACCTCAAAGCTCTTGGGTGCACTGGGTTGAGCCGCGCGTGTGCATCACTGCCCCGCTCGCCGGCTCATTCATGTCGAGGAGGGGCATACTCGGCCCCGAGATCCGACCCGAAGGGACTCCGATGACGACGCAAGGCGGCAAGACTGGAAGTGGGCGCGGGATGAGCGTACGGCAGGTGATGGGCACGGTATTGTCCGCGGCGCTCCTGCTGCTCCCGGGCGCCTCGCGGGCCCAGGGCCCCGACGCGGGCGAGCCGGTGGACGCGGCGGCACGCGCGAAGATCGTGAACAGTGTCTCGGCGGCGCTGAACGAGCACTATGTCTTCCCGGAGGTGGCCAGGAAGATGGAGGCGAGCCTCCGCCAGAAGCTGAAGGCAGGCGCCTATGACAAGCTCACCCGCTCGGCCGAGCTCGCCGCGGCGATGACGCGGGACCTGCGCGAGGTGAGCAAGGACAAGCACCTGCACATCCACTACGCGCCCGCGATGCCCCCGGGGATGGACCCCCACGCGCCCAAGGACCCGGCCGCACTCGAGCGGATGCGCCGTGAGCTGGCGTCCGTGAACTTCCGTTTCGAGAAGGTGGAGCGGCTCGCGGGGAACGTGGGCTACCTGGATCTGCGTGGCTTCATCGACGCGGAGCTGGCGGGAGAGACCGCCATCTCCGCCATGAACTTCCTGGCCCACTCGGATGCGGTGATCATCGACCTGCGCAAGAACGGCGGCGGTGAGCCGTCGATGATCCAACTGCTCACCAGCTACTTCTTCGAGAAGCCCACGCAGCTCAGCGGCTTCTACGTGCGCAAGGGGAACACCACGCAGCAGTTCTGGACCTCGGCCCACGTGGCCGGCAAGCGGATGACCGATGTGCCCCTGTACGTCCTCACCAGCCAGCGCACGTTCTCGGCGGCCGAGGCGTTCGCCTATGATTTGAAGAGCCTCGGGCGGGCCACCGTCGTCGGGGAGACGACCGGTGGAGGCGCCCATCCGGTCGAGCCCCACTTCCTCGCCGACGTGCATCTGCTGGCGTTCATCCCCTTCGGCCGCGCGGTGAATCCCATCACCGGCACCAACTGGGAAGGCACCGGCGTGACGCCGGACATCCAGGTCCCGGCGGACCAGGCGCTCGCGGCGGCCCACCGTGACGCGCTGAAGAAGCTCCAGGACAACGCGCAGGACGCGGAGCGCAAGCAGCGGTTCGCGTGGGCCCTGCAGAGGGTGGAGGCGCTCGCCACGCCGGTGTCGCTGAGCGCCGAGGTGCTGAAGAGCTTCACGGGCAACTACGGGCAACTGACGCTGAGCTACGAGAACGGCTCGCTCTGGTACAGCTGGCCGGGGCACAAGCTGCGCGCCATGCCGATGACCGCGGACACCTTCATGCTCGACGATGGCCTGGACATCCTCCGCTTCCGCATGGAGAAGGATGCCTCGGGCAAGGTGACCGGCATGACCGAGCTGTACGACGATGGCCGCATCGAGAAGTCCGCGCGCAGCGGGAGCTGAGCGGCGGCGTCAGAGGCCCGGGATGCGCCGCTGCATGCGCAGCAGGCAATCTCGGGGGACAGCGTCTGGGGCCCCGGGTCTTTGATGGACATGGGTTGTGCTCACGTGTCCTGGGTCGATTCGAACCGCTCGAGGGCCCACACCTGGAACTCGTGCCGGAGCCGCTTCTTGGCTTCGGCCATGGGAAGCCACTCGAGCGAGTGGTCCACCTCGTGAGCCTCCTGCGTCTTGGGCCCCAGGCGCGCGACGAAGAACTGACCCACCTTGTTCAGGAACAGCTCCTCATGACGGGCCACGAGGAACTGCGCGGACCATCCGAGCTCTCGCACCACCTGCACCTCATGCCCCGTCTCCTCGCGCACCTCGCGAGCCAATGCGGTGAGGGCATCTTCGTTGGGATCGATTCCGCCGCCGGGGAGGAAATAGCCCTGGGGAACGCGAATCAACGCCACTTCACCCCGCCCGTTGACGATGACGGCATAGGCGCCGGGCCGGTCGATGTAGACCCCGCCTGGGACTCGCTTGCCGAACTGGGGGATGGGCATTTTCATGAGGCCGGGCACACCCGTTCCATACACGCTCCACCCCGCCCCTGACAGCCACAACGCCGAGATTCCGTCCGCCATGCGTCCAGCACTCGGAGGCGGGCACGGGCGGCCACGACGGCGGCGGAGGCTCACGGTAACGTTGCCACGCATGCGCCTTCTTGTCCGAGTCCTGCTGCTCGCCGTGGGGTGTTCGGTGATGGTGGCCACCTCGCTCGCCCGGCCCTATCCCCCCTCCTACATCACCCATCCCGTCCAGCTGTCC
Source organism: Archangium sp. (assembly GCF_036277355.1). GTDB lineage: Bacteria > Myxococcota > Myxococcia > Myxococcales > Myxococcaceae > Archangium. The sequence goes on along the minus strand of NZ_DASUNC010000173.1, from coordinate 96,122 downwards.
GGCGGAGGCGGCGAGCTGCTCGAGCTCTTCATCCGGAGCGACTCGGGGAAGCGCTTCGCCTCCCATACATATGTGCGGACCTGGTCGCGCTCGGGCCGGGTCGTGGGCATCCTCTCGCCCACCGCACCACCGCCCGAGGCGCTCGCCACGCTCTCCCCCAGTGCCTCGTATGGGGTGGGCGAGCAGCTGGAAGGGCTCGGCACGGTGCTCTTCGTGCTCTACGCACCGCAGGAGCTGCTCTTCGACGACAAGGAGCGGGCCCAGCCCTCATGGATGCCCGAGCCTGGCACGGGCTTCCTCACGCTGTACGCGCCGGATGGGCCGGTGGACGTGGAGCTCGGCTTCGGCCTGGGCACCATGCAGTACCGGTGTGACTGCCACGTCGAGGCCGATGTCCGCAGTCTGCACCGCTGGCCCGATCGTCCCCCGGAAGGCATGGATGGCGGCAACGGCCACTGAGACGCCGGGTCCCCGGCCCGCGCTCTTCACCCGTGTGCCGCCGGTGGCCGCCATGGTGCTGGTGGCACTCAACGACCACGTGCTCAAGGGCGCGGGGCTGTTGCCCGGCTGGCTCACCGGAAAGCTGTCCGACTTCGCGGGCCTCTACTTCGCGCCGCTGCTCGTCGCGGAGCTGTGGATGCTCGCGAGGCCAAGCCCGATGGCCCGCGTCGCAGTGCGCCGGGTGGCGTGGGCCGCGCTGGGCTTTGGCCTCCTCTTCACCACCATCAAGACGTTCCCCCCAGCCGACAGGCTTTATGAAGCAGTGCTCACCGCCCTGCTGCGGCGTCCAGCGGGCAACACCGTGGACCCGACGGACCTCCTCGCCCTCGTGATGCCAGGCGTGGCTGTGTGGGATGTCCGACGCCTGATGCGACGCAGCAGGCCCGCGTAGCAGGCTCTCCGAGCGAAGCGCGCGGGTGCCCGTTAGGCATGGGCACTGTGCTGGACTCCGATGCCTCACCCGTTCGTCTCGCCCTGGTCGCCGAGGACCCGCTCGCCCGGGGTGCGCTCTCCCGCGCCCTCTCCGAGCAAGCGGGAGACATCGCCGTCATCGCCTCGGGCACCCTGACGGAGCTGGAGTCCTCGCGCGCCGGGGACGCTCCCGATGTCGTGCTGTGGGACGTGGGCCTGCACCCCGCCGACGCCGGTGGACGCATGGAGGCCCCCGAGCTCGGTGCTCCCGTGCTCGCGCTCGTCCCGGATGAGTCCGCCGGAGAAGGTGCGCTCTCCGCGGGCGCCCGGGGGTTGCTCTTCCGGGACGTGGCTCCCGCTCCGTTGATGGCCGCGCTCCGGGCCGTGGCCCGGGGGCTCTCCGTGTTCGACCCGGCGCTGTCCTCGCTGCGAGCCACTCCACGGACCGGTGCCACGGCTTCGACCCCCGAGGGATTGACGCCCCGGGAGCGAGAGGTGCTCGCGTTGCTCGCCGAGGGGTTGTCCAACAAGGCCATCGCCGAGCGGCTCGACATCAGCGAGCACACCGCCAAGTTCCATGTGAACGCGGTGCTCGCCAAGCTCGGTGTGCAGCGGCGGACAGAGGCGGTGGTACGGGCCGCGCGCATGGGACTCGTGACGCTCTGACACAGGGGGGGAACCCGCGGCCTCGATACCCTCACCCCGTCCCTCTCCCGAAGGGAGAGGGGAAATGGGGGAACCCTGGTCCAACGGGTGAGGGACCTGTCCATTCGGGTAGGTCGCGAGCTGTCCCTCTCGCCGATGTGCAGCGCGGGCGCGCCTTTTAGTTTTTACAGCGAAAGGAATCGCTCATGTCCGCCGACCTCGCCTCCCTGTCCCAATCCCTCTCCTCCATCGTCGAGCGCTTCGCTCCCAGTATCGTCCGCGTCGAGGCCCGCCGCCGCCACGGTGCCACCGGCATCGTCTGGAGCGCCGAGGGCCACATCGTCACCACCCACCACGCCATCGAGCACGAGGGCTCCATCTCCGTGGGCCTCGCCGATGGCCGCACCGTCTCCGCCGAGCTCATCGGCCGGGACCCCTCCACCGATGTCGCCCTCCTCAAGGCGGACCTCCCCGGCCTCACGCCCCTGGCGCCCGCGCCGCTCGACGGCCTCAAGGTGGGCCACCTCGTGCTCGCCCTCGGCCGTCCCGGACGCACCGCGCGCGCCACGCTCGGCATCGTCAGCGCCCTGGGCGACTCCTGGCGCACCTTCGCGGGAGGCCGCATCGACCGCTATCTCGAGACCGACGCGGACCTGCCTCCCGGTTTCTCCGGCGGAGCGCTCGTGGATGTGCAGGGCCGCTTCCTGGGCCTGCTCACGGCGGCCCTGTCGCGCACCGCCGCCGTCGTCATCCCCGGGGAGACGCTCGGCCGCGTCACCCAGGCCCTCCAGCAGCACGGAGGCATCCGCCGGGGCTACCTCGGCGTGGGCGCCCACCCCGTCCGGCTGCCCAAGCACCTCTCCGAGCGCGTGGGCAGCGAGGCCGGGCTCATCTTCCTCTCCGTCGAGCCCGGAGGCCCCGCGGACCAGGCGGGGCTGGTGATGGGCGACGTGCTGGTGAGCCTCGGGGGCCAGCCGCTGCAGAGCATCGAGGAGCTGCTCGGCTACCTCGGCGACGAGAAGGTGGGCACGCAGGTGCAGGCGAAGGTGCTGCGTGCCGGTGAAGTGCGTGAAGTGTCCCTCACCATCGGGAGGCGGTCTTGATTCTCCAGCAATTCTCCGACGAGCTCGAGTCGCTCGTCTCCAAGGCGGCCCCCGCGGTGGTGGCCGTGCAGCACCCGCGGGGTCACGGCACGGGCCTCTTCCTCACCCCGGACGGCTACGTCCTCACCAACCGGCACGTGGTGCGCAGCCGGGGCAAGCTCGTGCTCGAGCTGCACGACGGAAGCGAGGTGCGCGCCGAGTTGGTGGGTGGAGACCCACCCACGGACCTGGCGGTGGTGCGCGCCGAGGGAGGCGCGAAGTTCCCCACGCTGCCGCTGGCGGACCCCCATGACGTGCGCGTGGGTCAGCTGGTGATGGCCATCGGCAACCCCTTCCGCCTGGAGCAGTCGGTGTCGCTGGGCGTGGTGAGCGCCATCAACCGCACCCTGCCGCTGCCCGACGGAGTCATTCTCGAGGGCCTGCTGCAGACGGACGCGGCCATCAACCCGGGCAACTCGGGCGGGCCGCTGCTCAACATGCGCGGGCAGGTGGTGGGCCTCAACACGCTGGTGCTGCCCTACGCCCAGGGCATCGGCTTCGCGGTGAGCGCCACCACCGCGGCCTGGGTGGCCAGCCTGCTCATCCAGCGCGGCAAGGTGGAGCGGCGCTTCCTCGGCATCGCGGCCACCGCCATCAACCTCCCGCCCCAGAGCGCCCAGGAAGCGGGCCAGCCGCGCGCCGTGCGCGTCATGAAGGTGGGCGAGGGCTCGCCCGCGGATGACGCGGGACTCGAGGCGGAGGACCTGCTGCTGGGCATCGACGAGCGGCCCGTCACCAGCGTGGACGACGTCCAGCGCCTGCTGGCGCTCGCCCCCGAGCCCGAGGTGCGCCTGGAGGTGCTGCGCAAGGGCCGGCGCCGCACCCTGCGGGCCCGCACCACCCCGCGCGAGCACAGCAAGGCGGCTTGAGCCACGGGGCACCCCCGCTCACGCGCGAGCCTCGCCCCCATACACCGGCAGGCTCACGCGGAAGGTGGTGCCCTGGCCCGGCTCGCTCTCGACGGAGATGTCCCCGCCGTGCGCGGAGATGATGCTCTTGCACACCGACAGCCCCAGCCCGCTGCCCTCGCCCGTGGGCTTGGTGGTGAAGAACGGCTCGAAGATGCGCTCCAGCTTATCCTTCGGGATGCCACTGCCCGTGTCGCGCACCTCCACGGTGACGCGGTGGGTGTTGTCCACCCGGGCGGAGAGCTTGATTTCATTGCGCTCCACCGCGCCCGGGGCAATCGCGTGCGCCGCGTTGATGAGCAGGTTGAGGAACACCTGGCACAGGCGCGCGCTGTTGCCGTGCACCGGCGGCACGTTCTCCACCGCCTGCACCAGGCGGGCACGGTCGCGAATCTCGTGCGCCGCCATCTTCGCCGCGCTGCGCACCACCTTCACCAGGTCCACCGGCCCCATCTCCCGGTCATCCGGGCGGGACAGCATCCGGAGATCCCTGACGATGAGGCGCACCCGCTCGGCGCCCTCGCGTGCATCCGCGAGCGCCTCCAGCAACTCCCGCCGCTCCACCGGCGTGGGCGCCGCCTCCATCTCCGTCACCACCTGCTGCGCGTAGTTGAGGTTGCTGAGCACGAAGGCCAGCGGGTTGTTCAGCTCATGGCCCACGCCCGCCGCCAGCTGGCCCACCGTGGCGAGCCGGTCCGCGAAGAGCAGCTGCGACTGGGCGGCCTGCAACTGCTGGAGGCTGTCGGTCAGCCGCGCATTGGCCTGCTCCAGCTCGGCGGTGCGCTGCCGCACGGTCTGCTCCAGCAGGGCGTTGTAGCGCTCGCGCTCCCGCGCCGCGGCCCGCAGCTGGGCGGCCATGCGGTTGATGGCCCGCGCCATCAAATCGTACTCGTCACGCTCGCCCTTCACCGGCAGCTCGGTGTCCAGGTCTCCCTCGCCCATGCGCTGCGCGCGCTCCAGCAGCGTCCCCAACGCGCGGCGCATGTTCAGGTAGATGACGGACGCCATCGACAGCACGAGCACCAGGGCCAGCACCGGCACGGCCACGCCCACCATCTGGCCAAGCCCCAGCTCCCGCCGGCCCTTGCGCTTGTGGAACTCCAGGTCCGCGCTCGCCGTGGCCCACGCCCGCTCCAGGTGCGGCGTCACGTTCTCCCGGAAGGCCCGGAGCGCGTCATGCAGCAGCAGGGCCTCCGCCACCCCCTCCGGAGCCCGTCTCACCCGCTCCTCGGAGCTCCGCAGCCACCGGTGGAACGCCCGCTGCAACTGCTCGATGTCCTCCAGCTCCTTCACCGCGGGGCCGCCCACATGCTCTTCCCGCACCAGCTCCCGCAGGTGGGAGATGGCCGAGTCGAAGCGCCGCTCCTGCGCCTCGAGCACGGCCTGGGTGTCCCCTCCCTCCTCACTCGTCTGGAGCAGCGCGTTCAGGTACCCGAAGGCGTCGTCCGTCACCCGGCCGTACACCTCCATCTGCGCCTGGATGGCCAACATCTGCCCCAGGCCTTCCTTGCCCCGGTGGCCCAGCAGGAAGAGGCCGCCTCCCGCCAGCGCCACACACCCCACCGACAGCGCCGCGAAGAGCAGCACCCGGCTGCGCAATGTCATCTCGATTGGCTTCATCCAGGAACTCGGGACCAACTGTCTAGCACTGGAATCTCACCGAGGCCCGTTCACGGCCCGAGCCCCCGAGGGGGTAGAAGGTTCCCCGCACCTGGGGTATCCCTGCCACCTCCCGGAGGAGCGCCCGGAAGCACCGTGAGCAGCCGCTCCCGCCCTCCCCCCGCACAAACCGGCCCCGCAGGCTGTGAACGGCTTCACACCCCCGCAGTGAGTCGATTCACAGCCCTGGCTCCCCCCGGGCGGTATGAATGCTCTCGGGAACAGGGACTCGATGCCCCGTTTCGCCGAACGCCGCGCCCGAGGTGCGAGCGGAGTGACGTCTGTGCGAGGCCGCCGAAGGCCGCCATGTCCTGAGGGGGGGATGGCCGCCGTTACCTCGCTGGGGGGACTCCGCCCCGCTCCGCCTCGGGAAGAGCGCGAGAGGGCATCGTGCATGTCCCGAGGGAGGGGGTGCCGCGCTGGGGGGCGCGGTCTCCGCCCATGTTTTCCGGGAGTCGAGTCCGCGCCGGGGGGCGCGGGCTCCTCCCACCCGTAGTCCTTCAGTCCAAACGGTCCAAGGTCCTTCAGTCCACGTCGCGGCGCAGGCGCTCGGGGTCCACGATGGTGATCTGCCCGCCCTCGTACGTGAGCAGCCCCTCGCGGGTGTAGAAGCGCAGCCACTTGTTGGCGCTCTCGCGCGTCACGCCGCACAGGTTGGCCAGCTCCGCCTGCGTCAGCTTGGGGATGACGATGCCGCCCTCGGAGGCCGGCTGGCCCTGCGTCCGGGCCAGGTCCAACAGCACCCGCGCCAGCCGCGCCCGCGCATCCAGGAAGGCCGAGTCGTGCACCAGCTGGGTGACGCGCCGCACCATCCGGCTGAGCACCGCCAGCAGCCCCATGGCCACCTGCGGGCGCTCGCTCAGGAAGCGCCGGAAGTCCTCCTGGTGCAGGCTCAACAGGTGCGTCTCGTCGCGCGCCACCGCGTCCGTCGAGCGCGGCTCCCCGTCCAGCAGCGCCAGCTCTCCGAAGGCGTCTCCCCGGCCCAGCAGCGCCAGGATGACCTCCTTGCCCTCCGCGGAGCTCAGGCGGATGGCCACCTCGCCCCGGCGCACCATGAAGAGGGCCGTGCCCACGTCGCCCTGGTGGAAGATGACCTCGCCCTTGCTGTAGCGCCGCTGCTGCAGCAGCCCCGACAGATGCGTCAGATCCTCCTGCGCGAGGTGCTCGAACATGGGAATCTGAGCCAGCAGCAACTCGTAAGCCATGGGGACCCTCGGACTCCGGACGGGTGAAGCGGGCGAACACCGGAAGTCTCCACCTCCTCGGGCCCGGGTCCAAACGTTATCGGCTTCACCCCCGGTGCGAATGCTCCCCCGCCTACACACCCTTCAGGTCGCGCCCCCGGCACCAGACCTCCGTTGACCCGCGAGTTCTCTTGCGGAATGATGCGGCGATGGTGTAACGCCGAGTCCAGCACGCGTGGATGCCCCTGTCGTGTTGCTCGGAGCTCGACGAGCCCATGACCGCAGAGGCTCCCTCTTCCACTCCAGCCGCGCGCCCCCTGTGCCCACGTTGTGGGGCGGGGGTGCCCCTCGCGGGCCCCGGCACCCAGGTCATCCGCTGTACGGGATGCGGTGCGGCCCTCCAGGTGAGCGTGCGTCCGGCGGAGCCCGCGGTCCCCGCCCCCGCGCCCCAGGCCAGTGAGGGGGGCCCCCGTCCCCGCCGCCGGCCCATGGTGGAGATCTCCGGCCCCCGGCGCGCCGAGGTCCAGCCCGCGGTCAACTTCACCGTGGAGCTGTCGCAGTCGGAGATCGACACGGAGCCGCTGGAGGCGGACGCGGCCCGGCCGGCTCCCGCCCAGGCGCAGGCGGCCCCCACGCCTCCCCTCCCCGAGACGCCCTGGTTCGCCGAGGACATCGAGCGGCTGCCGGAGGCGAACGTGGACCTTGGGAAGCTCGCGCTGGAGTCCTTCGAGCCCTTCCCCTCGCTGCCCCAGCGAGCGCCCCCGTCCCATTTGCAGGGGAAATGAGAGCAATCCAGCAGGCTGGTGCTCTGACGGCCGAGCCCACCAACCCCCATGAAGCCCGGCCGGGGGTGGTGGGGTATCATGAGCCCGCGCGTGGTTCGATGACGGCACGCCTCGAGGAGGGAGTGGAGGAAGCGCGATGAGGAACGCAACCAGCACGGAGCCATCGGCGGACTCCTCGGCGGACCTCCAGCTGGTGAGGCAGGGCTGCGTCGAACTGGGGCGCCAGGCCGAGGGCATCGCCGAGCTGGTGCTCCCCCTGCTGCGCCAGGCCACCCAGGAGCTCGCCCGGTTGGAGGCCCAGCGCGACGAGCTGCGCCGGGCCGGCGTGCGCGAGGCCCAGCAGAGCGTGCTGCCCCGGCTGCTCGAGCGCATCGACGAGCAGGCCCAGGGCGTCAAGCGCCTGGAGCGCGCCAGCCGCGGCCTCCGGGAACTCATGACGTCCGTGGGCGGCCTGAGCGAGCAGTTCCAGAGCGCGCTGGCGCGCCGCGAGGAGGAGCAGCAGGAGCAGGAGGCCATCACCCGCGAGGAGAAGCGGATGTGGCTGCAGGAGCTCAACAGCCTGCGCGAGCAGGTGCGCGGCCAGGGCGGCCCCACGGCGGACGCCCCCGCGCAACAGGAGGAGCTGCAGCGGCTGCGCGCCGAGAACGAGGCGATGCCCCGGCTGCGCGCCGAGCGGGACCGGCTCGCCCACCGCGTGGCCGAGCTCGAGAAGAACCTCACCACCCGCGACCAGACGCTCACGGCCAAGGAGCAGACCATCGAGGACCTGCGCAGGATGATCGTCCTGCTCACCGGGGACTCGGCCTCCGCCTCCGCCCCGTCCTCGCCCACCTCGCCCAAGCCCGTGCCGGCGCCCGCCAGCGTGGTCAACCTCTCCGCCAGGGTGCCGCCTCCGCCGGCCATGGCCCCGGTGCCGCCCCGGCCCAAGCCGGCCGACGCATCCAGGGCCGACGCGCCCAGGGCCGACACGATGTTCGGCGACAGCACCATGCAGCTGGCCCACAGCATGCTGGAGACGCTGGGCGAGGATGTCGTGGCCCCGCCGCGCTCCCCGCCTCCGGTGGCCAGCCAGCCCCTGGCCCCCGAGCGCCGCGTGCCGAGCATGGAGATCATGCTCGAGCCGCTCGACGAGCTGGAGTCCCCGCGTCCGTCGCTGCCGCCCCCCGTGCCGATGGTGCCGCCCGTGCCGGCCCTGTCGCCCACGGCGGCCAAGGCCGCGGCCCTCATGCCCAAGGCGAGCGCCCGCGTCATGCCCTCGGGCCCCGCGCTGACGCCCGCCCCCATCCCCGGTGCCGCGCCCCGGCTCGCCCCCGCGCGCCCCGGCACGCTCGTCATCAGCGAGGACATGTTCGACGAGATGCTCATCGAGGACTCCGCCAAGAAATGAGCACGCCGTCCGGGAACCTCGCGCTGCCGGCCCGCTTCGGCCGGTACGTGCTGCTCAACCACCTGGGCCGCGGTGGCATGGCGGACATCTACCGCGGCGTGGCGCTCGGCGCCGGCGGCTTCGCCAAGCAGGTGGTCGTCAAGCGCGTGCTCCCGGAGGCCACCCAGCAGGAGTCCGCCGTGCAGATGTTCATCGAGGAGGCGCGGCTGTCCGCGCTCCTCCAGCACATGAACATCGCCCAGATTTTCGACTTCGGAGAGCAGCGCGGCGAGTACTTCATCGCCATGGAGTTCATCCATGGCCGGGACCTGTATGATCTGATGAAGCGGGTGTCGGCCCGGGGACAGGGCATCCCCGTGCACCTGGCCTGCTACATCGCCATGGAGGTGCTCAAGGGCCTGGACTACGCGCACCGCGCGCGCTCGGCCGCGGGCGAGCCGCTCCACCTGGTGCACCGCGACGTCAACCCCACCAACATCATCATCTCCTTCGAGGGAGAGGTGAAGCTGCTGGACTTCGGCGTGGCGCTGGTGGGCAGCTCCGGCGGCGACATCGCCACCAACGTGCGCGGCAAGCCGGGCTACATCCCGCCCGAGCAGCTCGCCCGCAAGAAGCCGGATGGGCGCGGTGACATCTTCGCCCTCGGCATCACCCTCTACGAGATGCTGTCGCGGCGCCATGCCTTCAAGCCCGGCGCGGTGATGGACGTGCTCAAGCAGACGGTGGCCCTCAAGGCCCGGCCCCTGCGCCTGCAGGACGCGGCCCCCTTCCTGCCCGAGCCGCTGTGCGCCGTCGTCAACCGGAGCATCCTCGCCAACCCGGACGAGCGCTACCAGACGGCCGCCGACGTGCTCGACGCCCTGGACGAGTTCCTGCTGTCCGCCGGCCTGCGCGTGTCCCAGCGCGACCTGGCCGCGTTGATGGCCAGCTACTACGAGCCGGAGGTGCGCGCGCCTCCCGTGCAGCCCCCCATCCCCCCGGCCCTGCTGGCCGAGCCGGCCCCCCCGCAGCCCGCGGCCCCCACCTACTCGGTGCGCGAGCCGGGCGGCGGCCTCTCCCTCACGAAGCTGGGCGAGGACGACGTGCGGCTCCTGTTCGCCTCCGGGAAGCTGTCGCCCCAGGCCCAGGTGTCCCAGTCCGGCGGGCCCTTCCTTCCGCCCTCCGCCTTCCCCGGCCTGAGCGCCACGGCGGCCGCGGCCCAGGAGCGCCTCGAGGCCCGGCTCGCCCGGGCGAAGCCGCCCCGCTACGCCGGCAACGTGGGCCGCGTGGCCCCCCTGCGCGTCCTGGCCCGGTTGATGCTCGCCAAGGCCACCGGCCGGCTCCACTTCGAGCAGAACCGCGCCCACAAGGAGCTCTTCCTCAAGGCCGGGCAGATCATCGCCGTGCGCTCCAGCCTCGCCACGGACCGCTTCGGCCCCTTCCTGCTCCAGACGGGCAAGCTGTCCGTGGAGCAGTGGCAGCGCGCCGTGGAGAACACGCGCCCCTTCTCCGGACGCCTGCTGGACGCGCTGCTCGCCGCCCGCGTGCTCTCCCCCTCCGAGCTGGCCGAGTGGACGCGCGAGCACCGGCGCACCGTCGCCCTCAGCCTGCTCGGCTGGACGGGCGGCCGCTACGCCTTCTTCGAGGGCGAGGCCCCCATCACCGACGGCACCGAGGAGCGCCTGGGCGGACTCGCGCTCCTCAACGAGGGCCTGCGCGCCCACTACCCGCTGGAGCGGCTGGTGCGCGAGCAGGAGTCCCTCCGGCACAAGCCCCTCCACCGCAACCCGGACCCTCCCGTCACCCCCGGCGACCTGGCGCTCTCGGCCACCGAGCTGCGCGCCTCCTCACTGCTCAACAAGCCGGGAAATACCCTCACCGCCGCCCTTGCGGAACTCAAGCGTCCGGAGGATGAAGTAGCCTTGCGCCGTGTGGCGCTGCTCTTCACGGAGGTAGGGCTCCTGGCGGCTTGAGGCGCGCGGGGGGGCCGGTGGTATGGGACTCGTTCTCGGAATCGATCTGGGCACGACCAATAGCTGCATGGCCGTGGTGGACTCCGCCACCGGTCACGCCCGCGTCCTGCCCAATCGCGAGGGCGAGCGCACCACCCCCTCCGTCGTCGGCTTCGATGTCTCCGGCAAGGTGACGGTGGGCAGCGCCGCCCGCCGCCAGGCCGTGCTCCACCCCCGCGACACCGTCTTCGGCGTGAAGCGCCTCATCGGCCGGCGCTTCTCGGACCCCGCCGTGCAGCAGCTGCGCCGGCTCCTGCCCTATGAGTTGGTGGCCGACCCCTCCGGCAACGCCGCGGTGCGCGTCCACGGCCAGGTGATGACCCCGTCCGAGGTGTCCACCCACGTGCTGCGCTACCTCAAGGAGAGCGCCGAGGCCCAGCTGGGCCAGAGCGTGGACGGCGCCGTCATCACCGTGCCCGCCTACTTCGACGAGGTGCAACGCCAGGAGACGAAGGCCGCCGGCCAGCGCGCCGGCCTCACCGTGCACCGGCTCCTCAACGAGCCCACCGCGGCCATGCTCGCCTGCCGCTTCGACGAGTCCCGCCCGGAGAACATCGCCGTCTTCGACCTCGGCGGCGGCACCTTCGACATCTCCCTGCTGCACGTGGAGGACGAGGTGGTGCAGGTGCTCGCCACCAGCGGCGACAACTTCCTGGGCGGCGACAACGTCGACGAGCTCGTGGTGGACGCGCTGCGCCGCATCTTCCTCAAGCAGACCGGCGTGGACCTGGCCCACAGCCCCGAGGCCCTCTGGCGCCTCAAGGACGCCGCCGAGTCCACCAAGCGCGCCCTCTCCGAGCTGGAGCAGACGGTCATCGACCTGCCCTTCCTCGGCACCGCCCCCGAGGGGCCCCTCCACCTGTCCATCCCCTCCTTCTCGCGCACCCTCCTGGAGAACCTCGCCTCCCGCGAGCTGGACCGGCTGCGCGCCCCCTGTGAGCAGGCCCTCCAGGACGCCGGCTTGAGGCTGGAGGACATCCACCGCGTCGTCCTGGTGGGCGGCATGACGCGCATGCCCGCGGTGCGCGCCCGCGCGGAGAGACTGCTGGGCCGCCCCGGCGAGCGCTCCGTCAACCCCGACGAGGCCGTGGCCCTCGGCGCCGCGCTCGAGGCGGACATCGTCGCCGGCACCTCGCCCGAGCTGCCCCGCGTGCTGCTGCTGGACGTGCTCTCGCGCAGCCTCGGCATCCGCACCGAGGGCGGCCGCTTCAGCGTCCTCATCCCCCGCAACACCACCATCCCCGCTCGCGAGACGAAGGTCTTCGCCACCACGCTCGACCACCAGACGCACGTGGACCTCGAGGTGTACCAGGGCGAGGCCCCCACCGTGGACGGCAACCGCTACCTCGGCGAGCTGCAACTGGCCGGGCTGCCCGCCGCGCCCGCCGGCACCGTGCGCGTGGAGGTGGACTTCAACATCGACGCGGATGGCCTCCTCCAGGTCACCGCCCGCGAGCCCGCCACCGGCCGCAAGGCCGCGGTGACGCTGCGCCCCCCCACCGCCTCCTCGCCCTGAGGAGGGTGCCGCCATGTCCCAGGACCCCTCTCACGACAGGAACCCTTCCGAGAAAAACCCTTTCGAGGTGCTCGGCCTGCAAGGCACGGAGGACCTGGCCGCCATCCGCAAGGCCTTCCTGCGCATCGCCGCGCAGTCGCACCCGGACCGGCTCCGCATGAAGTCGCCCGAGGAGAAGGCCCAGGCGCTGGAGCTCTTCCTCGGCGCCAAGAAGGCCTTCGAGGTGCTCTCCCAGCCGGACAAGCGGCGCGAGTGGAGCGAGCGCATGGCCCGCACGAAGCCGCGCACCCCGGCCGCCCCGGTGACGCCGCCCCCCGAGGCCCCGAGCGCCCCGGCCCCGCTCCGCCCCGCCTTCACGCCCGCCCACGGCGTGCCCACCGCCCCGCGCCCCGCCTTCACGCCCGCGCATGGCGTGCCCGTCGCCCCGGCGGCCCCGGGTGCTCCCGCCGGCTCCCGGCCCTCCTCCGGCGTGCAGCCCGCGGCGGTGGCGCTCCAGCTCTACAAGCTGGGCATGCTCGCCCTCGAGGGCGTCGACTACGCCAAGGCGCTGGACCTGTTCTCCAAGGCCGCCAGACTGTCCCCCACGCCCCGCAACCAGGCCATGGAGCTGGTGTGCCGCGGCCACCAGTACCTCAGCACCCGCTTCTTCGACCGGGCTCGCGAGAGCTTCGAGCGCGCCCTCCAGCTCCTGCCCGAGTGCCGTGAAGCGCGCGTGGGCCTGGAGCTGCTCGACAAGCAGTCCGGCCGCTACCTCAAGGGACGGTAGCGCCCTCCCCGGCTCCCTCCGCCGCAGCTGACGCATCACGTCGCGCGGGCAGGTGGGAGGTCAGTACTTTCCAGTATTCCGGTGGCACCACCGGGCGGAGGCTCCCCCTACCACCTGGGTCATCTTTGTGAACTCAAGGTGAAAATAGGGGCCCCGGTTGGAAAGGTCCCTCGAATGTTGATAGACGGCCGCCCGGCAGTGTCCGCCGTTCGCCAGGCAACGATCGTCGTGTCGCGAGCCCAACCCCTCACTCTCTCCCCCAGCGAGGCCCTCGTGCAGGAGCAAAAGCAGACGTGGGTGCCTCCGAGTGGTTGGATTCCTTACGCTGCCCCCATGCAGGTCTCGCGAGGTTCCATGAATCCTGTACGTCCATCCCACCTCAGACTGATAGTCCTCTTCCTCACGACCATGCTGGCGTCCGGGGCGCTGGCGCAGGGAGTCACAGGCTCCGCGGTGACCGGCACCGTGACCACCCAGGACAACGAGGCGCTCCCGGGCGCCGTGGTCCAGCTGCGCAACGACGCCACCGGCACCACCTTCACCGCGGTGAGCGGCTCGTCGGGTAACTACCTGCTCGACAACATCCCCCCCGGTGGCCCGTACACCCTCACGGCCAACATGGAGGGCTTCTACCCGGCGACCCGCAAGGGCATGCAGCTGGTGCTGGGCCAGCGCTTCAACATCGACCTGAAGCTGCGCCAGTTCGAGGAGTTCCAGGAGGAGATGGTCGTCACGGCCCAGCAGGTCGACGAGCTCCAGGACCAGGGCCGCACCGGCCCCTCGATGACCATGGAGGCCGCGCAGATGACCCAGCTGCCGCTCCAGGGCCGCAACTTCACCGACCTCATCGCGACCACGCCGCAGGTGAGCGGCACCGCGATGGCCGGCCAGAACAACCGCTTCAACAACATCCAGGTGGACGGCGCGGCCTACAATGACATCTTCGGTCTGTCGGGCTCCGGCACGCCGGGTGGCCAGGCCGGCGCCAAGCCCATCTCCATCGAGGCCATCCAGACCTTCGTGGTGCAGGTGTCCCCGTTCGACGTGCGCTACGGCAACTTCGCCGGCGGCATGGTGAACGCCGTCACCAAGAGCGGCACCAACGACTTCCACGGCTCGCTCTTCGGCTACACGCAGAACAAGAGCCTGGCCGGCAACCAGTCCGACCCCACCTTCCTCGGCTACAACATCTGGCAGTTCGGCGGCAGCCTCGGCGGTCCCATCATCAAGGACAAGGTCCACTTCTTCATCGCCACCGACCTGCAGGAGCGCAACTCGGCGTTCGGCAACCAGTTCCAGATCGGCGGTGCGAACGCGGAGGACGACCTGGCCCGCGCCGGCTTCACCCAGGCCGAGGCCGAGCGCTTCAGCAGCATCCTCGCCGACAAGTACGGCGTCCCCAACGCGGGCACCGCCCTGGCCACGCAGCTGCGCAACCCGGACCGCAACGTCTTCGCGAAGATCAGCACGGGCGTCATCCCCAACAGCTACCTGGAGCTGTCGTACAACTTCGTGGGCGCCCTGCAGGACTCGCTGACGCGCTCGCCCACCTCGCCGTCCATCCCCAACCGCCTGCGTGACGGCTACCAGCTGTCCAACAGCGGCTACGCCCAGACGACCAACACCCATACCGCCCGGGCGAAGCTGACCTCGACCTTCCTCGGCGGCAAGCTGTCCAACGAGTTCCTCGCCGGCTTCTCCATCCTGCGCGACGCGCGCGATCCCGCCCTGGACATCCCGCTCATCCTGGTCAAGGCCGGCAAGCTCGGCGCGGCCGACTCGTGGCTGGCCGCGGGCGCCGAGCGCTTCTCCCAGCTCAACCAGCTGGACCAGGACATCTTCCAGATCCAGGACAGCCTCACCCTGGCGCTGGGTGACCACCAGCTCACCGCCGGCACCAGCACCGAGTTCTTCCGGCTGCGCAATGCCTTCCTCCAGGCGGCCACCGGCGTGTGGACCTTCGAGAGCCTGGATGCCTTCGAGGCCGGCACCCCGAGCGCCTTCCAGCGCCGCTTCGGCGTCAGCCCCCTGCAGGAGCCGGGCACCGCCGCCTTCACCGTGGCGCAGCCGGGCTTCTACCTGCAGGACACCTGGACGCCGTTCAAGAACCTGACGCTCACCCCCGGCATCCGGCTCGACGTGCCGTTCCTGTCGCGCGCCAACACCAACGAGCGGCTGGTGAACAACGAGGCGCTCCCCATCGACACGGGCAAGGTGCCGACCGGCAACATCCTCTGGTCGCCCCGCCTCGGTGTGAACTGGGACGTGGAGGGCAACGCCAACACCATCGTCCGCGGTGGTCTCGGCATCTTCTCGGGCCGGCCGCCCTACGTGTGGGTGTCCAACGCGTACAGCATCAACGGCCTCTCCCAGGTGGAGCTGACGTGCACGGGGGCGTCGGGCGTTCCGGCGTTCACCGCCGACCCCAATGCCCAGCCCTTCGACTGCGCGGGCGGGACCACGCCGCCCACGGCTCCCACCAACCAGGGTGAGATCGACTACTTCGACCCCAACACCCGGTACCCGCAGAACTTCCGCGTGGCGGTTGGCGCGGACCGCCGCCTGCCCTGGGGCCTCATCGCCACCGCCGACCTGCTCTACACGCAGGACGTCAACGGCTGGTACACCACCGACGAGAACCTGGAGAACCAGGGCCAGAGCGGCGAGGGCCGCTCCCTGTACGGCCGCTTCGCCGCGACGGGCTTCCGGGCCAACCCCGCCCGCCGTGATCCAGCCAACCTCGTGCAGGCCATCCGCGTGTTCAACAAGAACGGCGGGCGCGTCTACAACGCAACCCTGCAGCTGCAGAAGAACATCCAGGACATGCTGGATGTGAGCGTGGCCTACAGCTACACGGACTCGAAGGATCTCATCTCGATGACGAGCGCCCAGGCGCTCTCCAACTTCCAGTTCGCCCCGGTGGACGGAAGCCTGGAGAACCGCAACCTCCGGCCGTCGGCGTTCGACCGCACCCACCGCTTCACCCTCACCGCCACCGGCCAGCTGCCCCTCGGCTTCAACGCGGGCATCATCTACACGGGCCAGTCCGGTCTGCCCTACAGCTGGACCGTCAACGGTGACGTGAACGCGGACGGCATCAACGGCAACGACCTGGCGTTCATCCCGGCGGACCCGAGCCAGATCTCCCTCCAGGGCGACGCCGCCACGCAGGCCGCGCAGTACGAGGCCCTGAGCAAGTTCATCGACGGCCAGCAGTGCCTGAGGGAGTCCAAGGGCCGCATCATCGAGCGCGGCGCGTGCCGCAACCCGTGGCAGAACTTCTTCAACGTCCGGCTCGGCTGGAACTCGCCGGAGTTCGTGAAGGGCCAGCGGCTGGAGGTGCAGGCGGACATCTTCAACGTGCTGAACCTGCTCAACCCGAAGTGGGGCCTCTTCGAGCAGGAGGCGCAGTTCGAGAACCACGCCTCGGCGTTCCTGCGCGCGGTGGGTTACGACGCGGCGAACAACCGCCCCGTCTACACCTTCACCGAGCCCACCGCGGTGCGGACCACGGTGTACAGCCCCACCCTGTCGCGCTGGCGCATCCAGCTCGGCGCGCGGTACGTGTTCTAACCAGCGCCTGAGCACGGTGTGAACCCGGGGCCCTCCGCGAGCAATCGCGGGGGGCCCTTGGTTTTTGTATAGGGTGCCCGCCATGCCCCTGCGACTGAACGCCCTGCTGCTGTCCCTCGTGCTGTCCCTCGCGTGTGCCGCGCCCGCCACGGGCGTGCGTGCCGCCGCCTCCGCGCTTCCCGGACTGGAGCTGGTGGAGAGCAGCCCGGTGGAGACGACGCTGGACCACGCGGACATCCCAGACGCCTGGCAGGTGTGGCCGGAGATGGTGAACGGGGCCACGCGGACGCTGGACGTGGCGCAGTTCTACCTGAGCAACGCGCCGGGCAGCCGGCTGGAGCCGGTGATTCAGGCCATCGAGGCGGCGGCGGACCGGGGCGTGAAGGTGCGGGTGCTCGCGGAGGAGAAGTTCTACGCGCAGTACCCGGAGACGCTGGAGCGGCTGGCGAAGCGGCCGGGCGTCGAGGTGCGCCGGCTGGACACGGCGAAGGTGTTCGGAGGCGGCGTGCTGCACGCGAAGTACTTCGTGGTGGACGGGCGCGAGGCGTACCTGGGCAGTCAGAACTTCGACTGGCGCTCGCTGGAGCACATCCAGGAGCTCGGGCTGCGCATCCGCGTGCCCGAGGTGGTGCGCTCCCTGGCGGACATCTTCGAGCAGGACTGGGCGCTGGCCGTGGGAGCCCCGGCGCCCGCGACGAAGGCGGTGGGGGGCCCGTTCCCGGCGAGCTACGCGGGGAGCACGGTGCGCGTGACGCCCGCGCACAGCCCCGAGGGCCACCTGCCGGACCCGGCCACGTGGGACCTGCCGAAGCTGGTGAAGCTCATCGACGGGGCGAAGCGCTCGGTGCGGGTGCAGCTGCTCACGTACCGGGCGAAGAGCCGTGACGGCGGTGCCTTCCCCGAGCTGGAGGATGCCTTGAAGCGGGCGGCGGCGCGCGAGGTGAAGGTGGAGCTGCTGCTGGCGGACTGGGGCAAGCGCAAGGGCACCATCGAGGGCCTGCAGGCGCTGCACGCTCCGCCGGGGCTGACGGTGAAGCTGGTCACCCTTCCGCAGTGGTCCGGCGGCTTCATCCCCTTCGCGCGGGTGGTGCACGCCAAGTACATGGTGGTGGACGGGGAGCGGGCCTGGGTGGGCACGAGCAACTGGGAGCGCGACTACTTCACGCAGAGCCGCAACGTGGGCGTCATCGTGGAGGGCGAGGCGTTCGCGGCCCGGCTCGAGCGCTTCTTCCAGGACACGTGGACGAGCCCCTACGCGGCCGAGGTGGACCCGAAGGCGACCTACACGGCGCCGAACATCAGCGGCACGCCTTGATCACCCTCCACCCGAGAGCCCGGCGAGCCGCGTCTCCGCCCGCTCGACCTGCTCGCCGTCACCGCCCGAGTCCAGGTACGCGGCCTTGTGCGCCAGGAAGCCCGTGAGCGCCTCACGCAGTGCCTCCGGGCGCTCCAGCTCCTCGGCGCACTCGGCGCGCCGGTAGTAGATCTCCGCCCGCAGCACCTCGTCCTGCTCGCCGAGGAGCCCCTGCGCGAGCCGCGCATCGGCCTCCTCGAACCGCCCCAGCCCGAACAGACACTCCCCGTGCAGGTAGTGGAGCTGCGACACCGGGATGCCCAGGTGGTCCACCCCCAGCTCCTCGGCGCGGCGCAGGTCGGCGAGTGCCTCCTCGTATGCCTCCTGCTCGAAGAGGCGCAGCATGCCGCGCCGGTACCAGGCCAGCGAGAACTCCGGCTCGAGCGAGATGACCCGGCCGAGCAGTGCCTCGGCCCCCAGGGCATCACCCGCCTCCTCCCGCTCCTCGGCGGAGCGGAGCAGCTCTTCAATGGGGACGTTGCGCGATGACTGCATGAAGACAAGGTAGGGAGCCCGGCCGCCCGGCGCCACCTCCGCCCCTCAGATGCGGGACGCCGCGACGGGCAGGTTCTTCAGCCGCTCCAGCTCCTCGCGGGACAGCGGATCCTCTCCGCGCAGGAATCGCTCCAGATGGCTCAAGGAGTCGACGCCGAAGAACAGCTCCCCATCCGCCACGATGGTGGGGACGCCGAAGCCGTCCAACGCGAGCAGCTCCTCCGTGTTGCGGCGCACCTGGTCCTTCACGGCGGGCGTCTGCGCGGCCGCGAGCAGCGCCTGTGCATCGAGCCCCACGGAGGCCACCACCTCGCCCACGCGCTCGGGCTGCACCAGCCCGCCGCCTCCGGCCCACACCGCGTTGTAGAGCGCGGAGACCAGCCGGCGCCGGGCCTCCCCGTCCCGCACCGCCGCCGTCACCCGGAGCGCGAGCAGCGGGTTGAACGGATGCGCCGCGGGCATGACGAAGGGCACCCCGAGCTCGTGGGCGATCCGCCGCGTGTGCTTGTAGATGTAGAACCGCTTCTGCTTCACCTCCGCGGGCCCCGTCGTCCCGAGCGTGTTGAGCACGCCCGCGAAGAGCACGGGCAGCAGCTCCACCGTGCGGCCATGACGCTCGGCCAGCGCCGGGAGCTGCGTCCACGCGAGATACGAGTACGGCGACACGTAGTCGAAGAAGAAGCGGAGCGGTGCGCGGTTCATGCCCCCGACTCTACGCCGCTCCCGCCGTCCCATCGCGAACATCGCCCATACACAGCATCCATCCAACAAACACTCCGAGCGCTGGGACCCGTCCTGGGGAACCGAGGACCCCGACGACAGGCCTCGTTCAACGGGCGCGCCCTCGCCGCGCATCCCGGCTCCGCGACACGCGAGTTCGCCCGCTCCCCCTTCCCTCCCTCCAGTCCGAGCCTCCCGCGTGCTTCCGGACAGGTGCCCTTCAGGGCATTGCGGCGCGTGCTCCGAACTGGAATCCATGCACGCGCAGGGGGGACAGAACGGGCCGCCGCTCACAAACGCGCCGGGCCCTGTCTGTCTGAACGCATCACCACGTGGAGGAAGCACAATGCCAGCCATTCATGGTTTCTTGCTACGCAATGGGGAGGGGACCCCGCTGGGGCAGTTCGTCCCGACGGGCAAGTTCGGAAGGCTCTTTCCGGCACTCCAGCCGCTGACGCCTCCCGTGGAGGCCCTGGAGGAGCTCGGCCGCGCCATGAAGGACCCCAACCCCGCCGACCCCAAGGGCGACAACGAGGATGTCCCCGCGGGCTTCACCTACCTCGGCCAGTTCATCGACCACGACATCACCCTCGACACCACCCCCATCCAGGAGGTGCTCGTCGACCCCCTCGCCCTCCACAACTTCCGCACCCCCGCGCTCGACCTCGACTGCCTCTATGGCAGGGGCCCCGGCGACCAGCCGTTCCTCTACCAGCTCCCTCCCAACGATGCCCTCTTCGTCCTCGGCCACACCCACACCACGCCCGGCCGCGGCGACCCCAAGGTGAAGCCGGCGCTCGAGTTCGACCTGCCGCGTGGCCCCCAGGGGCTCGCCGTCATCGGCGACCCGCGCAACGACGAGAACCTCATCGTCGCCCAGCTGCACCTGGCCTTCATGCGCTTCCACAACAAGGTCGTCGACGGGCTCCAGAAGGGCACCATCGCACCGCCCTCGCCCCTCCGGCGCAGCGTGTTCGAGGAGGCCCGCCAGCTCGTCATCTGGCACTACCAGTGGATCGTCCTCAACGACTTCCTGCGCCGGGTGGTGGACGAGAAGGTGCTCGACGACGTGCTGGAGAATGGCCGCTCGTTCTACGTCCCCGAGGGCGATGCCTTCATCCCCGTCGAGTTCTCCGCCGCCGCCTACCGCCTGGGCCACAGCATGGTGCGCGAGGCCTATGACTACAACGAGGTCTTCACCTTCAAGGACGGCCCCCGCAAGGCCACGCCCGCCACGCTCAAGCTGCTCTTCCTCTTCTCCGGGCGCTCGGGCACCAACGTGCCCATCCCCAGCGATTGGATCATCGACTGGCGGCGCTTCTTCCAGTTCGCCGGTGACGGCGTGACGGCCGGCCTCAGCCGCAAGCTCGACCCGTTCCTCTCACCCACGCTGTCCGAGATTCCCGACCACGGCGTCCTGCCCGGCGTGAATCTGCCCATCGCCAACCTCAAGCGCGGGCGCAGCCTCGGCCTGCCCTCCGGACAGAACGTGGCCCGGCGCATGCGCATCAAGCCCCTGTCCCCCGAGGACATCGCCAAGGGTCCCGACGGGCAGGTGGCCGCCAGGCACAACCTGCACCTGGAGACGCCGCTCTGGTACTACATCCTCAAGGAGGCCGAGCAGCGCGGCAACAGCAAGCGTCTGGGCCCCGTGGGCAGCCGCATCCTGTCCGAGGTCTTCGTGGGCCTGCTCGAGTGCGATGCCAGCTCGTTCCTCGCCAGCAACCCGGCGTGGCGGCCCACGCTGCCCTCCACCAAGGCGGGCAACTTCACCATGACGGACATGCTCCGGTTCGTGGGCGAGCTGTCGCCCATCAACGACCAGAAGAACCTGTTGCCGTGACGTGAGCCCTTCTCGTGAAGAAGGGATGGGCCCCGGCCGGTCCCACCACCGGCCGGGTGTGTCTCGAAGCACCTGAAGGGAACTCCCGATATGGCGTTGATCGATGGTGTGAAGTCACTCTGTGACCGGCTGGCGGGGCACGGCTGGGCGGACCGGCTGAGTCCCTTCGGGTTGGACATCACGGCGGCCACGCCCGCGGCACTGGCCACGCAGCTCGCCCGCGCCGTGCAGCGGCCTGCCGGCGCAGAGCTGCGGGGCTTCGAGGACTTCTCCTTCCGCACCGCCGCTGGCATCAAGCCCGCCTCGCCCGGCAAGAGCCTGCTCTACCACGCGCTGGCCAGCCCCTATGTGCATCCGGGGCCCGGCAACGCGCCCGCGGCTTCTCCCGACGCGTATCCCACGCTCGAGGAGCTCGACACGCTCGAGAACTACATCTACAGCCTCGCGCGGAGGCGGCTGGCGGACTTCCCCGGCGCCACACTCGCCGTGTTCGCCTACCAGTACCGGCCCGGCGAGCGCAGCCCGCACGGACTGCACGCGGACATGGCCTACTCCCGCACGGGCGTGGCGCGCGTCGGCACCCGCCCGCTCCGCTATGACGCCGCACGGCGCTCCTTCTGGGTGGAGCCCGAGGACGGCGGTGACGGGCTCGCCGTGCTCCCCGCCCGCTATGGCGCCTTCCTGTGCGTGTCCAGCCGGCCGGGAGCGCAGCGCGTGGTGCTCGACCCGGTGCAGGGCGACAACCTGCGCAACTTCCTCTTCCCCGTGCACAAGCTCTTCCCCGGGGACGAGTGCCTCGTGGGCGAGACGCTCACCGCGGCGGAGTTCGTCTTCGACGAGTACCACCGCAACGAGAAGCTGCGCCGCGTCCACACGAATGGCCGCATCCCCGCGCTGCCGCAGTTCGACCTCGACCGCGCCCCCTTCGTCCGCCAGACGGGGGATGACGACGCGCTGGTGGGCCGGCAACGGGTGGGCGCCAGCCTGCTCATCGTCCCCTTGCACCATTCGACGCTCGTGCGCACGGTGACGCAGACGGTGGCCGGACGCGACGAGCTGGTGCGCTTCCGCGTTCCCCGGAAGCAGCGCATCTCCTTCGGCCAGGCCTCGCGCGAGACACGCTTCTGGACGAGCTTCGACGCCATCTCCGGAGGCCCCGAGGGCCGCCGCGCCCCCGAGTACGTCAACATCCGCCACCGCGTGCGGCAGGGAGCCGGCGGCACCTTCGAGCTCGAGGACCTGAACGGCCCGCTCGCCAACGGGCGCTTCCTCACGGAGGCCGAGTTCCTCGCGCTGGTGGACCGCGGCGGTTACGAGGCCGCCCACTTCATGGACGACACGTGCGATGGGTGCGTGACCGTGCGGGTGAGCGGGCTGAGCCGCTCGCTCGGCACGGCGCTCCCCGCGTACTCGCTCGTGACGGCGCCGGACTTCTTCCCGCTCGCGGACCAGTTCGAGATCGCCGCCTGGGTCGAGACCCTCCCGGACCCGCACTTCCGGCAGGGAGGGCCCAAGCCCCTGAGCCGCGGGCGGGACAGCGTCAACCCGACCCTCCAGCGTCCGAGCCAGCCGGACACCCCGGCCTTCCGCCGGAGCGACAGGACGATGACGGCCGTGGTGGGCGCCGGAGCCGTGGGCAGCGCGCAGGCGGGCGAGCGGGAGACGGTGCTCGTCACCTTTCTGCCGGATGGGGCCTCTGGCGTCTTCGCCCCGGGCTGGGATGTGGCACTCGGCAACGATGACGTGGGGAGCTTCACCGCGGCCTTCGGACTGGGGAGTCCCTTCCCCGAGGACGCCAAGCTGTGCGCCGCCCTGAACTCCTTCTG
Source organism: Archangium sp. (assembly GCF_036277355.1). Classification (GTDB taxonomy): domain Bacteria; phylum Myxococcota; class Myxococcia; order Myxococcales; family Myxococcaceae; genus Archangium. Next base: position 73,416 of record NZ_DASUNC010000173.1, on the reverse strand, counting down.
GCCCGCCGTGGCGCCCGATGCCTCGCGCACGTTCAACGAGGCCCCCATGGGCAAGCCGCTGCTCGACTCGGAGCTGGGCTACCACCCGCAGCACCCGCGCGTCCTCGCCGGAGAGGTCACCTCGGCACCCGGTTGGGACGGAGAGCACGGGCCCTTCCTCGTCCAGGAAGGCGGCCAGTGGTTCATGAACTTCGCCAACCGCTTCCGCTCCGACTACGTCTCCAACGCGCTCCAGGGACGGCTGCGGCTCGGCCCGCTCGCGCGCGTGACGGCCTCGGAGCTCATCGCGCGCATGGAGGCCCTGCGCTTCTGCATCCAGCGCGTGGTGCCTCCCGCCGGAGACACCGTCCCCACCTCCACCCTCGTGCTGGCCACGGTGGAGAAGGTCGCGGACTGGGACGTGGGGCCGCCCAAGGACACCGCGCTGAATGGCCCCGGCTACCACTTCGTCTTCGTCGAGACGTCGGGACAGGAGGAGGCCCTTCCCAACACGCCTCGCCGCCGGGTGCAGGTGCTGCGGCGCTTCACCTGCCACGTCTCGCTCACCGCCGTCCGCTTCCAGGTGGATGACGGGCCCTTCACGCTCATCGCCCGCCCCGCCGGGGTCGTCTGAGCCTCCGGAGCGCCTGACATGGCCGGGACCTCGGATGTCGTCATCGTGGGCGCGGGCCCGGCGGGTTGCGCGGCGGCCATTGGCTGCGCATCGGCCGGGTTGAGCGTCCGCATCATCGAGGCCTCCCGTTTCCCGAGGGACCTCCCGGGTGAGACGCTGCACCCGGGCGTGGAAGCACTCCTGGAGCGGCTGGGCGTGGCCGAGGAGGTCCGCGCCGCGGGCTTCCTCCGCCATGACGGCATCTGGACGCACTCGCCCGCGGGGCGCGTGTTCACTCCGTATGGGGCCGGTTCGGACGGGCCATGGCGTGGCTTCCAGGCGTGGCGCGCCGAATTCGATGCGCTCCTGCTGCGGCGCGCGGTGGCCCTGGGCGTCGAGGTCTCGCAGCCCTGCCAGGCCCTCCAGCCGCTCGTCGAGCGGGGACGCGTGGTGGGTGTGGAGACGGCAGATGGAATCGAGCACGGACGCTTCGTGGTCGACGCGAGTGGACGTGGGCGCTGGTTCACCCGGAAGCAGGGGCTCGCCAGGAGCGTGGACTCGCCCCTCCTGCTCGCACGGTATGGCTATGTGCGGGGCCACTTCGCGGAGTGGGACGAGCACCCTTCCCTGCGCTGGGAGCCGGAGGGCTGGGAGTGGATCGCCCGCGTCCGTCCGGGGCTCTACGCGTGGACCCGGCTGTCACTCCAGGGAGACCCCCGGACGCGGCCAGATGTACCGCTGGCCTTGAACCCGGGCAGTGCCACCGGTGCGCCACGCGGCGCCGATGTCACCTGGAGCCGTGTCGAGGCTCCGGCGGGCGCGGGCTACTTCATCGCCGGAGACGCTGCGGCGGTGGTGGACCCCGCCTCCTCGCAGGGGGTGCTGCGCGCGCTGATGCAAGGCATGATGGCCGCCCACCTCATCACCGCCTGCGTGAACGGGACGGTCCCCGAGACCGAAGCGGCCCGCTACTACCAGGGCTGGGTGCGCGACATGTACCAGCGGACCGCCTCCGCGCTCCGCGAGCAGTACGCGTCCATTCCGGGAGCACGGGTCTGGGGCGCGAGCTCGAGCAACTGGTCCGACAGTCGGACCAGTTGGTGACGCGCGCGCCCGGGAGGCTGTCCGTGGACTTCAGCCGCCCACGGGGCCCAGGTCCGTCGGCTGGCCTCGGACCCACTGCACGCCCCGCTGCGCCCGGTAGTCCGTGAAGAGGGATGCGACGATGGTGCTGGCTCCCACGAGGACGTTCACCCAGGTGGCCAATCGGCTACGGCGCGTACCGCCGAAGAGGAAGGGCGCGGCGATGACGCCGAAGCTCCAGAGGTAGTCGATGGCCTCGTGCACCTCGATGGGGATGAGCTTGAAGAGGCTCAACCGGTAGTCGGTGAGCAGCGACACGCCCAGGCCCGAGCAGCCCAGCACCAGGCCCGCGGTCCGGAACGCCCCCGGACTAGACAGCAACCCCACGCCAGTCACCGTCAGCGCGCCCTGGTAGTCCAACACCGAGTGCAGGTTCTGCGGGATGAGCCGGCGCAGGGGCAGCTTGCCCAGCAAAGGCATCGCGGGAATTCCGGCCGCCGCGCTCTTGTCGAGCAGGCCCTTGCGATCACTCACCGAGACGGGGACGTGGACCAGTTCTCGCGGATGCTTCGGTTCGTGCGGCGTGGTCTCCATGCGGGCTCCTTGGGGAGGAATGGCCTTCCAACGGTAGGCACCCGCGTGGACCCCCACCCGCCCGGACGCCCGCCCGCCTGGAATCCAACCGTTCATGCGCGCTTCGACGCGGGTACGGGACCCACGGACAGGGGTTCAACCTGGGACCCGGGCACCCTCACCCCGTCCCTCTCCCGGGGGGAGAGGGGATATTGGACCCTCGGGCTCAGGGGGGAGTGACTGATTGGATTTGTGATGGATTGGGAGGTGATGGGGCTCAATCGGCTTCCGTGTCCGTCACCTTTTCTCCCAGGCTCTGGAGCCGTGAATAGAGACGCCGGCGCGTGATGCCCAACAGCTTCGCCGCCGCTGTCTTGTTGCCCCCCGCCCTCTCCAACGCCGCGTACAGCAGCTCCCGCTCGAAGGCGTCCAGGTTGAAGCCCTCTCCCAGGACGTCCGCCGCTCGCACGCCCTTTCCTCCTCCTCGTGACAGCGACGGGCCTCCCGCTCCCAGGTGCTCCGCCTGGATGTCTCCCTCCCCCGACAAGATGAGCGCGCGCTCCATCGCGTTCTCCAGCTCGCGCACGTTGCCCGGCCACGTGTACCCCTGCAGCCGCGCCTCCGCGTCCTTCGACAGCTTCGACGCCGGCAATCCCTTCCTCGCCAGCACCGCCTGCGCCAACGGCACCAGGTCCTCCTTGCGCTCGCGCAACGGCGGCACCTCGATGCTGAAGACGTTCAGCCGGTAGTAGAAGTCCTCCCGGAACCGCCCCTCCCGCACCGCCCCCGCCAGGTCCCGGTTCGTCGCCGCGATCACTCGCACGTCCACCTTGCGCGCCTGCGTGCTCCCCAGCGGCACGAACTCCCGCTCCTGCAGGAAGCGCAACAACTTCACCTGCGTGGCCGGCGTCACCTCGCCAATCTCGTCCAGGAACAGCGTCCCCCCGTCCGCCGCCGCCAGGTGCCCTACCTTCCGCTCCGTCGCTCCCGTGAACGCCCCCTTCTCGTGCCCGAACAGCTCCCCCTCCAGCAGCGTTTCCGGCAACGCCGCGCAGTGCACCTCCACCCACGGCCCCGCCGCGCGCTTGCTCGAGTAGTGGATGAGCCTCGCCAGCTGGCTCTTCCCCGTCCCGCTCTCCCCCAGCAACACCACGCTCGCGTCGCTGGCCGCCACCTGCTTCGCCGACGCCACCACCTGCTTCATCCGCGGGCTCTCCGCCACCAGCTCCGGCGTCAGCCGCCGCACCAGCCGCTCGCTCCGCGTCTCCGCCGCGCGCTGCTCCGCCAGCCGCCTCACCCGCAGCCGCACCTCGTCCAGCGCGAAGGGCTTGGTGAGGTAGTCCGCCGCCCCTCCCTTCATCGCCGCCACCGCGTTCTCCGCGGTGCCGTACGCCGTCATCATCACCACCGCCGGTGGCGTGGGCAGCCCCTGCGCCGCCTTCAACACCTCCAGCCCTCCCACCTCCGGCATCATCAAATCCGTCAGCACCACGTCGAAGCCCCGCCGCGCCAGCTCCACCAGCGCCGCCCGGCCCCCCGCCACCCGCGCCACCTCGTGCCCGTCCAGCTCCAACGCCTCCGCCACCAGCTTCCCCAGCTTCACCTCGTCATCCACCACCAACACCTGCGCCATGCTTCACCTCACTCGTCCGAGGACTCCCTCCCCCGAGCGCTGATCACCCTCCACCTCCGGGGTGTGACCGGGTGCCCGAGTGCCCCCTGCCCCGCTCGGTTGATCATTTTCCAACGTTCCCGTGTTCCTTTCCGGCGATGACGCGGAGCGGCACCTGTCTATCCTCGGTGCCCTCTCCCCTGCCGTTGCCAGTTCAACCCACGAATCACGCCGAGGTTCGAATGTCGACCGTGTACGAAGCGCCGGGACAGAAGGGCAGCAAGGTCCAGTACCTCCCCCGTTATGGAAACTACATTGGAGGGGAGTTCGTCCCGCCCGTGAAGGGGCAGTACTTCGAGAACATCACCCCCGTCACCGGCAAGCCCTTCTGTGAGGTCCCCCGCTCCACCGCCGAGGACATCGAGAAGGCGCTCGACGCCGCCCACAAGGCCAAGGCCGCCTGGGGCCGCACCTCCCCCACCGCCCGCGCCGACATCCTCCACAAGATCGCCGACCGGATGCAGGCCCACCTGGAGATGCTCGCCGTCTCCGAGACGTGGGACAACGGCAAGCCCGTCCGCGAGACGCTCGCCGCGGATCTCCCGCTCGCCATCGACCACTTCCGCTACTTCGCCGGCTGCCTGCGCGCCCAGGAGGGCAGCCTCGCCGAGCTCGATGAGCACACCGTCGCCTACCACTTCCACGAGCCGCTCGGCGTCGTGGCCCAAATCATCCCCTGGAACTTCCCGCTGCTCATGGCCGCGTGGAAGCTCGCGCCCGCGCTCGCCGCCGGCAACTGCGTGGTCCTCAAGCCCGCCGAGCAGACCCCCGTCACCATCCTCAAGTTCGCCGAGATCATTGGCGACCTGCTGCCTCCCGGCGTGCTCAACATCGTCAACGGCTTCGGCATCGAGGCCGGCAAGCCCCTGGCCAGCAACAAGCGCGTGGCCAAGGTGGCCTTCACCGGAGAGACGACCACCGGCCGCCTCATCATGCAGTACGCCTCCGAGAACCTCATCCCCGTGACGCTGGAGCTGGGCGGCAAGTCGCCCAACATCTTCTTCGCGGACGTGTTCTCGCAGAACGACGACTTCGCCCAGAAGGCCCTCGAGGGCTTCGCCATGTTCGCCCTCAACCAGGGCGAGGTCTGCACCTGCCCCTCGCGCGCCCTCGTCCAGGAGCGCTTCTACGAGGAGTTCATGCAGAAGGCCATCGAGCGCACCAGGCGCATCGTCCAGGGCAACCCGCTCGACACCGCGACCATGATTGGCGCGCAGGCCTCCAACGACCAGTTGGAGAAGATCCTCTCGTACATCGACATCGGCAAGAAGGAGGGCGCCAAGGTGCTCACCGGTGGCGGCCGCGCCAACCTGTCCGGGGCGCTCGCCGAGGGCTACTACGTGGAGCCCACCATCTTCGAGGGCCACAACAAGATGCGCATCTTCCAGGAGGAGATCTTCGGCCCGGTGGTGTCGGTGGCGAAGTTCAAGGACATGGAGGACGCGCTGGCGGTGGCCAATGACACGCTGTACGGCCTGGGCGCGGGCGTGTGGTCGCGCGACACGAACACCGCCTACCGCATGGGCCGCGCCATCCAGGCCGGCCGCGTGTGGGTCAACTGCTACCACCTGTACCCGGCGCACGCGGCCTTCGGCGGCTACAAGCAGTCGGGCATCGGCCGCGAGACGCACAAGATGATGCTCTCGCACTACCAGCAGACGAAGAACATGCTGGTGAGCTACGACCCGAAGCCCATGGGCTTCTTCTAGGCCCGAGCACAGGAGCCGCCGAGATGAGCATCGAGCGCGTGACCGTCACCCCCGAAGCCGAGGCCCTGCTGCGCAAGCTGCAAGGCATTCACGGCCCCCTGATGTTCCATCAGTCGGGAGGGTGCTGCGACGGCAGCGCGCCCATGTGCTTCCCGAGGGGCGAGTTCGAGGTGGGCCAGGAGGACGTCTTCCTCGGCACCATCGTGGACACGCCCTTCTACATCGGCGGCTCGCAGTACGAGTACTGGCAGCACACCCACCTCACGGTGGACGTGGTGAAGGGACGTGGGAGCGGCTTCTCCGTGGAGGCGCCCGAGGGCGTACGCTTCCTCATCCGCTCGCGCGTCTTCACCGATGAGGAGTACCACGCCCTCCAGCAGGCCGGCCCCGCGCCTCGCGGACCCCAGCACGGCTGAGGCCCGTCAGCGGGCCTGAGGCGCCGCGGGCAGCCGTACCTCGAAGGTGCTGCCCTGGCGCTGCTCGGGCACCAGCGACACCGAGCCCCCGTGCCGCTCCACCAACCGGCGGCACAGCGCCAGGCCCAGCCCCGTTCCGTTCGCCTTCCCCGTGACGAACAGGTCGAAGAGCCGCTCCCGGACTTCCTTCGGCACTCCCGGTCCGTCGTCCTCCACTCGCACCCGCACCGCGCTCCCGTCCGGCTCCGCCGCCAGCCGCACCTCGCCCTCGCCCTGCGCCTGCGCCGCGTTCTGCAGCAGGTTGGCGAACACCTGTCTCAGCCGCCCCGCGTCTCCCTCCACCGGCGGCAGCTCCGCGAAGCTCCGGCGCACCTTCACCCCCGGGAACGCCGCCTCCGTCGCCCTCGCCGCCTCCTCCAGTACCTCGGACAGCACCACCCGCCGCGCCGCCAACGGCCGGTCCGCGCTCAGGTCCAACAGGTCCTCCGTCAGCCGCCGCAGCCGCTCCACCTCGCCCAGCACGTCCTCCAGCGACTCCTTGTCCCGCTCGGACAGCTTCGCCCCGCTGCGCTCGCGCATCAGTTCCACCGTGCCGCGAATCACTCCCAGCGGGTTGCGGATTTCATGCGCCGCCATCGCCGCCATCTTCGTCAGCGCCTCGCCTCGCGCCGCCTTCGCCGCCGCCTCGCGCCGCGCCCGCTCGTCCCTCAGCCACCGCGCCGCCACCAGCGCCAACGCCAACGCGCCCACCGCCGACAGCGCCACCCCTCCCCACAGCGCGCGCCGCAGGGAGTCCCGCGCGCTGGAGAAGGCACGCCCCGCCTCCAGCACCAGCACCGACTCCACCTGCCCACCCCTCCCGCGCACCGGGAAGTAGCCCACCGTCACCTGCAGCTCGCCCATCGCGTAGCCCGGCCCCACCCGCGTCTCTCCCGCGAGCGCCGCCTCCACTCCCGCCGGGTCCGTCCGCAACAGGTCCACCCGCCTGCGCGCCGGCCCCGTGGCGTCCGCCGGCACCGCCAGCTTCCGGTCCACCACGTACACCCCGTCCAGCGCGTTGGCCTTCATCAGCGCTTCCAGCCGCTCGGCCGAGGCCGGCGCGTCCGTCAGCAGCAGCGCCGCGGACTCGCCCGCGCCCCTCAGCCGCGCATCCAGCGCCTGCTCCAGCGCCGCGCTCCCCGCGCGATAGAGGGCCAGCGTCGCCGCCAGCGCGCCCACCAGGCCGAGCGTCGCGAGCCCCAGCGGGCCCAGTGCGCGCGAGGCGAGCCGCGCCATCAGAACAACCCCCGCGACCACACCAGCGCCAGCCCACCGGTGAAGCGGCCATAGGAGAGCTCGGGGACGTTGGAGGACGCGCCTCGCCAGCCCATCGAGGCCTGCACGCTCCAGTGCCTCGACACGTCCCACTCCAGCACCGCGCTCGCGTCGAGGATGCCGTCCTCACGGCGGGCCCCCAGCGGGTTGTCGAAGTTCTGGTAGCCGCGCGGGGAGTAGCCCACCTCGCCCAGCATGCGCAGCCCGGGGCCCAATCCCAGGCTCAGTCCGGCACGCGGGCCGTGCTCGACATAGCCGAGCGCCAGGTCGTACGTCCTCAGCAGGCCGCCGCACCAGCCCGCGGACAGGGTGAGGGATTCGGTGGGGCTCCACTCCGCGTCCAGCCGCATGGTGCCGCGCCACCCGGAGTAGCCCTCGTAGGCGGTGACGAGGAAGTCCTCGCGGCGCACGGCCGCCGAGCCCTCCAGCACCACCGGGCCCACCGGCACGCGCGCGGCCCCCCGCAGCCGGTGCGCGAGCAGGTACGGCGCCCCGCCGAGCGCCAGGTAATCCAGGCCGTACTCCACCGTCCCCTGCAGCACCGGGCCCAGGTGTGCCTGGCCCAGCGCGCCCCCCGCCCCGGCCAGGTCGAAGCCGGGGAAGCGCAGGTGGCCCCGGTAGTTCCCGCTGACGCGCGCGTACGGCCCCCGCTGCCCCCAGGGACGCACGCTCAGCTCGGCGAGCGCCGTGCTCACGCCATCCCCGCTCCCGCCCTGCCGCAGCGTGCCGTCCGGCGCGAGGTCCACGTTGGAGTCGTACTCGCCCCCCAGCCGCCCCGAGAACGACACCCGCCCCTCGCGCGCGGCCCGCAGGCGCAGCTCTCCCGCGCGCCTCGCGAGTCCCTCGTCCGGGGAGGTCGCCGCCGCGTCGAAGAAGGTGCCCGCCTCGTCCGTCCGGCCCTCGCGCAGCGCCAGCACCCCGAGGAAGAAGGAGGCCGTGTCCACCAGCTCCGGCTCCGCGAGCGCCTCGTGGAAGGCCGCCGCCGCCGCCGCGTCCTCCCCCCGCTCGAAGTGCGAGAGGCCCGAGAGCAGCGACGCCGCCGCGGCCTCCGCCTGCTCCTCGGCCCAGTCTCCCCGGCAGAGCGTCTTCAGGGCCGCCCGCGCCCGGGCGTTGCGCGGATCCCTCCGCAGCACCTCGCGCCAGGCGACGAGCGCCGTCTCCGTGTCTCCCGCGGCCTGCTCGGCCTCGGCCACCTCCACGTAGGGCGCGGCGGCGGCCGGGTCCGGTGGGCTCAGCGGTGTCACCGGCCCACAGAGGCCGGGCTCGGCGAGCAGCGCGGCCACCAGCAGGCCCGGGTTCACGGACTGTCTCCACCCACCCGGGGCGCGGGCCGCTCGGACAGCGCGCCCAGCACCTCACGGGCCTCGGCGAGCCGGTACCGGTCCTCGCGCTTGCCCGCCAGCCGCACCGCCTCCTCCAGGTAGTGCGCGGCGAGCACCGGACGTCCGGTGGCACGCACCTGCGCGGCCCGGGCGTGGTACCAGTCGATGGAGCCCGGCGTGGGCGCCGAGCGGAAGAGCGCGGCGATGTCCGTGCGCAGCTTGCGCACCTGCTCGCCGATGCGCGGCCCGGACGCATCCCCCACCGCGTCCAGCAGCGTGTCCGCGCACAGGTAGAGGCGCGCCTCGTAGCAGGCCAGCGCGTGGTAGTAGTCGAGCAGCGCGTCGCGCGCGTCCGGCGCCTTCTTGCGCGCGGTGGCGAAGGCCTCCAGCGCCTCCTCGGCCCGGCCGAGCTTCACCAGCGACGCGGCGATGTACCAGTCCGCCTCGCCGTCGGTGCCCAGGCGCTGGGCCACCTTGAACTCCACCAGGGCATGGGAGAAGCGGCCCTCGCGGAAGTGCCGGGCACCCTGGAGCAGGTGGGGCGTCGCATCCGGGGGAGTGGCCTCCGTGAGCCCGAGGAGGGCGAGGCAAAGCGCGAGACGCTTCACACGGGGCTTTCTATCACGGGCCGCGGAGGAGGACTTCCGGCTCCTTCGGCCGTCCGTTCCCCGGGCTGTCGGGCTTGGGGTCCTTGTTCTTGCGCACGTGCTCGGAACGGGAGCGGCCCGCGGCATCCTGCGCCTCCGGGCCCCCGCCCGCGGCGCCCAACGCGGCGGCACGGGCGGCCTCGAGGCTCTGCCCCGGCGGAGTCCGCGCGGCCTGCTGCGAGGCCTCGCGGCGGGCCTTCTCGGCGGCCTCACCGCGCGTCCGGGCCGCCGCGTCCTGGCGAGCACCCTGCGTCGCGGTCTCCCGGGCCGACTCGGCCACCGGGGAGGCCTCCTCCGGAAGCCGGGGGAGCTGCGCCGGCAGCGTGGCCTGCGCCTCGAGCGCCTCGAGCATGGCGGCCCGGGGCTCCTGACGGCGCGACGGTTCCTCGGCGATGGCGCCCGCGGCCCACAACGAGATGGCGAGGATGAGGAGCCCGCGCATGCATGCCTCCACGACGCGCCCCGGGAGAAGGCGCACCTGGGAGCGTAGCATTCTCCGTGCCGGACGCTGGTTCCTCGGGTGGGCGCCTGTCCGCTCCCGGAGCATGCACCATCCGGGACACCCCACTGTACCAACCGGTACACCTGGGCGCCCGTCGTTACGACGCGTCGAGCCGCGACTGCCTGTCCCGCACGTCCCGCAGCAGCTCCTCCGTCTCCGGGTCGGGGTTCTTCCTCCTGCGTTGCGCCTCCTGGAGCAGCGCGAGCGCATGTCCGAGCCGGTGCGCCACGGCCTCCGTGTCTCCGCGCTGTTGGAGCAGTTCCGCCTCCGCGCTCACCAGCTTCGCCAGCGCCTTGAGCTTCTCCGGGTGCTCCAGCAGCCCCGCCACCGAGCCCGCGTCGATCGTGATGAGCATCCGGTACTCCATCCCGAAGAGCGTCAGGCTCGTCTGGTGCACCAGGTCCAGCGCCTCCTCCGTCTTCTGGGCCTTGCCCGCCTTGAGGATCGCCGCGAGCGCCGCCACCAGCCGCTCGATCATTCGCTCGATGTAGTCCTCGCGCATTCCAGCCATGGGCACTGTTCCTCTCGGGAGGCCCTCCGGTGGGAACCCGGGAGCCTCGATACCCTCACCCCGTCCCTCTCCCGGAGGGCGAGGGGATATTGACGCAGTTCTGGCCTGGTTGGGTTGGGCTCGGTCAGGGTTTGTGGAACCACGGCATCATCGCTCGCAAGCGGCGGCCTACTTCCTCGATGGGATGACGTCTGCCTTCCTCGAGCAGCCTCCGGTGATTCGGCCGGCCCGCGTCGTTCTCCTCAATCCATTCCTTCGCGAATCGACCGTCCTGGATCTCCCCGAGTATCTCCTTCAGCCTCGCTCGCACCGCCTCGTCCACCACTCGCGGGCCCCTCGTCAGGTCCCCGTACAGCGCCGTGTCGCTGATGCGCTCGCGCATCCCCGAGATGCCGTGCTCGTACATCAGGTCCACCACCAGCTTCAGCTCGTGCAACACCTGGAAGTACGCCACCTCCTCCGAGTACCCCGCTTCCACCAGCGTCTCGTAGCTCGCGTGCACCAGCGCCGTGATTCCTCCGCACAGCACCGCCTGCTCCCCGAAGAGGTCCGTCTCCGTCTCCTCCCGGAAGCTCGTCTCGAGGACTCCCGCCCGCGTCGCGCCCATTCCCTTCGCGTACGCCAGCGCCCGCTCCAGCGCCTGCCCCGTCGCGTCCTGCTTCACCGCCACCAGGCACGGCACGCCCTGCCCCTCCACGTACGTCCTGCGCACCAGGTCCCCCGGGCCGTTCGGTGCGATCATCACCACGTCCACTCCTGCCGGTGGCCGCACCAGCCCGTAATGGATGGCGAAGCCGTGGTAGTAGAGCAGCATCTTGCCCGGCGTGAGGTTCGGCTCCACCGCCCGGTGGAACAGCTCCGCCTGCGACAGGTCCGCCACCAGCAGCGCCAGCACGTCTCCGCGCCTCGCCGCCTCCACCGCGTCCACCCACCCGAAGCCGTCCGCCTCCGCGCACGCCGCCGCCGGTGTTCCCGGGCGCTCGCACACCACCACGCGCACCCCCGAGTCCCTCAGGTTCAGCGCCTGCGCCCGCCCCACGCTCCCATAGTCATACACGGACACCGTCAACCCGCTCAGCCGCCCCAGGTCCGCGTCCGCGTCGTAGAACACCCGCGCCATCCGGCTCCCCCTCGCTCAAATCGGGTACACGAGCAGCCCCGGGATCCGGAACGTCTCGTACACCACGTCCATCCGCTCGAAGCGCGGCTCCGGCCCGAGCTCCACCCGCGCCTCCACGTGCCCCACGCTCAGCAGCACCGTCTCGCCATCCTCCGTCGTCCGGTACACCGCGTAGTTCGCCCGCGCCTCCACGTGCCCCGCTTCCACCTCGCCCACCCGCACGTTCGTGTGCAGGTGCCGGCAGACGTGCGGCGTGTAGACACACGCCTTGCGGATGGCCACCACCCGGTCCTCCATCATCGCCCGGCTCGTGCACAGGATGAGGCTCACCGGCAGCCCCTTCTGGTGGTTCTCCCGAGGAATCAGCCGGTACTGCCCGCCCTCGACGAACAGCGCCGGCCAGCGCTCCAGCTCACCGTCATCCAGGGCCTCGGCGTAGCGGTAGAGCAGGTCCTCCACGGTGCAGCGGATGGTCGGGTCCCCCATGCTCGTCACACTCCCATCAACGTGCGCCACGTCTTCCAGAAGCCGCGGATGGCCGTCTCGTTGGCCAGGTCCCGCTCCGGCTCGCCGTACTGCACCTGCGTCCCCCCGAGTGCCACGAACGCCGCGTCCCCCCGCTCGCCCTGGATGCCGCGCTGGACGATTTCCAGCGCCTCCACGTCCTCCAGCGAGATGTACCCCGAGGGCCCCACCAGGTTCGCCTGGAGGATGCGCTGGTTGCGCAGCTCCACCGTGTCCTCCGCGTACCCCAGCAGCGTCCAGATGAGATCGAAGTCGTTCACGTCCCTCGGCAGCACGTGCCGCGTGGCGATGCTGTTGGAGATGCGGTGGATGACCAGGCTCGGGAAGACCGTCTGGATGGAGACCGCGATGTCGTCCTTGAAGTCCGGCAACTTGCGCATCAGCTCGGGCGCGCGCAGCTGGTAGCCCTTCTGGTACGTCGAAATGCCCTGCTGCTCGTACTCCTCGCGGTGCTCCTCCGCTCCGCCCTTGTACGAGACGAGGTGTCCGCAGCCGCTCGGCTCCGCCAGCGTCTCGCCCCGCTGCGTCGAGCGGAACAGGCCGAACGTGGCCACGAAGAGGTGCAGCAGGCCCGCGTGGTACGGGTCCTTCACGTTCTCGAAATAGAGCTTCCAGTTGGCCCGCACCCGCTGGCGCAGGTAGCCGAGCACCTGCAGCTTCCGCCCATCGAACACCCGCGTGAGCTGCGGCCAGACGACTCCGAGGTACTCGCGCAGCGGCGGCGTGTCCTCGCGGAAGCTGGCGAAGACGAGCCCGTTGAGAACCTCCACCCGCAGCCGCCGCAGGCTCAACGCCTTCATGTCCACGTCCACGCCGCGGTAGCCCCCCTGCCCCTGCACCCCATTCCTGAAGGGCACCGCGCGCAGCGTCCCGTCCGGGTCGTAGCCCCACTGGTGGTAGACGCAGTTGAAGCGTTTGTGCTGGCCGCACGCCTCGTGCAGCACCAGCGCGCCCCGGTGCGAGCAGCGGTTGATGAGCACGTGCACCTGCCCGTCCTTCGCGCGCGAGAGGATGACGGGGACGTCTCCGATGTGCGTGGTGCGGAAGCTGCCCTCCTCGGGCACCTCGGCCTCCAGCCCCACGTAGCTCCACGTGGGCCCCTGGAAGATGCGCTCCTGCTCACGCTGGAAGAGCTCCGGGTCCGTGAAGACACGGTACGGCACGTGCGCCGTGTCTCCCTCGGGCCAGGGCCAGAAGGACTCCGCGGATGGGGATGTCGTCATGGAGAGACCCTCACCCCGTCCCTCCGCCCACATCCGCGTCCACCACGTCCCGGCGCTGCTCCCCCTCCTCCTCGTGCCGGGCTTCCTTCCGCAGCTTCTCCGCGTCCTGGTCCGCCCGTGGATTCATGATGCGTTTGTCCGGTCCGCCCTGATTCTCCGCCATCGCTCGCTCCCATCGCAGAGGGACCTCGCACGCCACCGCACGAGGCCCGGTGATGAGGCAAAGGTCCGAAGCGTCCCGCCACCCGACAAGGGACCAGCACACGCCCCGCCGCTCGCCCTCCGCTCGTCCGAGAGCCAGCTCGGCGATGCGGGAATGCACGTGCCTGTTGCCGGATGGGCCCCTGTGACGCGCCTGGTAGCACCCGGACACCTCAGTAGTCCGGACGGCAGACCCACGGCTCGGATCCAGAGGAGCGGTGGCAGCGCTGGAAGGGACCGCATCCCTCGGGAACATCCGGGTCGCAGGGCTGTCGGCAACGGAAGACATGGCAGACGAGCCCCTCGGGACAGGGGGGCTCGTTCCCGCCACAGCGGGAGACACACCGCATCCAGACTTCACCCGGCCGGTGCGGGGCGTAATCCACGAGGCACCGCTGCGGCTCGGAGCAGGGTGTTCGTTGGCAGTCCTCACCGTGAACCCGAGCGCAGACCGAGCTTCGCTCTCCGGTCCGAATGCAGCGCTGCCCCTCGGGGCATGAGCGGCCCTCACACGTGGGCAGGCAAGAGGCACCGTTGGGGCCCTCGCCGCAGAAGAAGCCCTCGGGACAGCTCGCGGGTTCATCCACACGGCAGTGTCGGCCGCACCACCCCTGGCAGACGAGTCCCTGCTCGCACCCCTCGCGTGGCGTCTCTGGCAGGGCGTGACAGGCTTCGCCCTCCTTGCGCATCCCGGCCAGCGCGCACAGGCGAAGGGAGGGACCCTCGCGCCCGAGCGCCAGTGCACGGCAGGCGAACCCCTCCGGGCACTGGGAATCCGTCATGCACGTGCTGTCGGTGCAGTAGCGCTCTCCGCGCCTCGAGTTGAAGAAGCATGCGAGTGGAGACTCGCAGTCCTCGGGTTGCTGGCAGGAACGCTCATAGGACAGCAGGCTGCGGCGCTCCTCGAGAGAGAGCATCGGAATCGTCCGTGGTGCTGGAGCCCGCGGGTGCTCGCCAGACGTCGCCGTCCGAAGCAACCACCCCAGGGGGACCGCCAGCATCAGCCCGAGCAGGACGACAAGCGGCGTGCGCCACCTCATCGGCATTCCCGTGGGCAGTCGAAGTATTCCCAGTCCGCGGGATCCTCGCAGCGTTCCGCCCACTCGGCCTCGCTCATGAACCTCGACTCTACACACCAGGCCCACGGACATGGGGTCTGTCCACGCCAGGCAGGCGGAGTGTCCACGAAGCGCTTCGGCACGTTCACGAAGCAATGAGGCGATGCGGGCGGCCTCCGGGCCCGAACTCGAGCAACTGGTCCGACAATCGGACCAGTTGGAACCGCCCGCGGCCGGAAGGTGCAACCGGCCAGAACTCACCGAGACCACCCCAGCGACCTCACGCTCCTTCACCCCTGATGACCGGGCGCGAGAGCGGCACCGAGTGTCCGTGAGATGAGACGCGCCGGCCCCGAAAGGGACCGGCCGCACCGCGCTCTGCGTCACCGCTCACTCGGAGCGGGATGTCTGTGTCATCTGGCCCACCGCTTGCTCAGGGGGTTGCGTCGGGGAGATTGACCGGACAGGTCATGTGCCGCACCCTGAGGGCATGGCACGTGACGAAGAGCCGCGGGCGGACGCCTTTCCCCGGGCGCCCTCGCGGGAAGAGTGGGCGAGGATGAACGAGGCGGAGAGGGCCCGGGTGGTGGAGGAGCTGCCCGGGGAGGTGACGTGGGACGAGATGGCGATGCCCGAGGGAGACCTCCACTCCCAGGCGAAGATCGGCGCGCTGCTGGCACTCAAGGAGTACTTCTCGCGGCAACGGCGGCGGGTGTACGTGGGCTCGGAGCTACCCGTGTATTACCCCGCCGAGCGCCGCTTCGCGCCGGACCTGGTGGTGGTGCTGGACGCGGAGGCGCACCCGCGCAGCAAGTGGGTGGTGAGCCACGAGGGCAAGGGGCTGGACTGGGTGCTGGAGGTCCACGTCGGCGGAGACCGGAAGAAGGACGCCGAGTACAACGTGGAGCGCTACGCCCGGGTGGCCATCCCCGAATACTTCATCTTCGACCGGGCTCGTCAGCGGTTGTACGGGTACCGCCTGCCTTCGCCCGAGGCGAGGGAGTACGTCCCCATCGTCTCGGAGGGAGGCCGGTTCAGCTCGGAGGTGCTGGGGCTGGAGCTGCAGGTGGAGGAGGGACGGTTGCGCTTCTGGGCGGGGAGCGCGCTGCTGCTGGAGTACGAGGAGCTCATCGACCGGCTGCGGGAGACAGTGGAGGGGCTGGAACGGCGAGCGGACGAGGATGCCCGTCAACTGGCGGAAGAGACTCGGCGGCGCGAGGAGTTGGAGCGGCGCCTCACGGAGGCTCGAGCCGAACTGGAGCGTCTCAGACGACGTGATTCATGAGGTGACCTCCCAGATGAGGTGCGGCCTCCCGTTTCGCGAGGTGATAGAAAGGCGAACGGAAGGAGGCCGCACATGGCCGACGAATCACCATTCAAGGGCGGAAGACTGGGGCCGTTCCACCTCGGCAGGCGCTTCAAGCACAAGGAGCTCGGATCGGGCCTGGGCCGTCTCTACGAGGCACACAACGTCCACACCGGGGCCTCGGCGCTCGTGCTCATGCCCGACCGGCACTCGGACTGGGAGCCCACGGAGGATTGGCGGATCTCCGCCTCCTCGCACGTGTCGCCCCCCTACGTCGCGCTGGAGGTGGGGCACGCCCCGGCCTCGGGCCGGCTGCCGGCCTTGTCGGAGCTGCTCGATCTACTGACCTCCGCGGTCGAGCGGTTGGAGCAGAACGCCGAGGCCCGCGCCCACCTGACCCGCGAGCCCATCGGACGGGTGCGCAGGTGGCTCGGACGCTCGCGCCGGTGGTTGCGCTCGTGGCACGGGCGCACCCTCGCGGGACTGGCCTCTGTAGCTCTCGGCGTGGGCCTCTGGCTGGGAATCACCGGACCCGGCAAGGGCCCGGAGCACGAGCCCCGCACGGCCCATGGCGTGGCCGCGGAGGCCGCGGCCCGGCTCGATGAGCCCCTCATGATCAACAAGCACGATCGGGGTGAGGTGGCCATCGCCTATCCCATGCCCGGAGGCCCCTTCCGCAACCAGGCCAAGGCACCCTGCTTCGCCGACGAGGGCGAGGTGGAGATCAATGGCGGGTGCTGGATGGCGCTGGAAAAGCGTCCCCCCTGTCTCAAGAACCAGGCCGAGTACCAGGGCAAGTGCTACCTGCCGGTCGCCGCGACGGCCCGGAAGGCGCAATCCCTCCTGCCGTGAACCAAAGCGCTTGCATGACCGGAAAAGTCATGTTCCTATACGGACTCACGAAGTAGGACAGAAAACCCACTGACTGCCAGCAGTGAACTTCGTGGCCTCCCTCCCAAGGGCAGTACCGGCGTACCCGCGTCATGGCGGGGCGCCAACTCAACGCTCCCCGCGGTGCCTAGCAGCCCACGGTGGAGCGTTGTTCTTTTGGGGTGGAACGTGACCGAGCAGAATCTCCTCTCGAAGGCACTGAGCAATACGGCCCGCGAAGCCCGGCTACGAGCGGGACTTACACAAGACGACGTGGCCGAGCGCCTCGACCTCTCCCAGGAGGTGTACGGACGGATCGAGCGAGGTGCACTGCTCCCCAGCGTGCTCACGTTGCGGCGATTGAGCCTGGTGTTGCACGTCCCCACGGATCAGCTGCTCGGGATCGACTCCGCGTTGACGCACTCGCCGCCCTCCGAGCGGGATTCGCCACAGCTCAAGCGGTTGATCCGCTCGTTGCGCGAGCTGAGTGCTTCCCGGCTGCGGACACTGGGTCTCCTCATCGCCCACTTCCGGCGCCGCGACTGAGCCTGCCGCGGTGGCCCCCTGGCAGGTGTAGGTTGGTGAAGAATGCGCCGGATGACGCGGCCCTGGGTGAAGTACGCCAGTACCGCCGCATTCCTCCGCACCTCACCCCGAGTTGGCCGAGGCCCTCCCAGATGAGGTGAGGAGGGCCCGGCCCGCAGGGCTCAGCCGATGGCGAGCCGCTCGGGCGTGGAGTCCGTGCCCCTCACCACCGCTCTTCCGTAGTGGTAGTCGTCCGGACGAAGCTGCTGGAAGGGGCTGTCACTGGCGGCGGTCAGGCTGCCGCCCAGGGACTTCGCCACTGCGGCAGCGGCGTTGAGGCCGGTCTGGAAGGCGCTCTCCACCCACCCCCCCATCCACGACACGCTGTCTCCCGCCAGGTACACCTTGCCATCCAAGCTGCTCCCGACCTTGAGGAAGTCGTAGAAGAGCGAGTGAACGTACGCGTCCTGCCCAGGAAGATTGAGCTTGAACGCGCCGAAGTAGTACGGCGTGTTCTGCCAATCGATGAATCGCGCCGTCGAGCGGTCGATGGAGCTCGCCACGGTGGCCGCCAACGCCGGGGAGATGGTGTCCAGGTCCTTGAGAAGCAGATTCAGCCGGTCCTGCGGATCGGTAAAGGTCACCTGCTTCTGGGAGTCGTCTGCCCAGGTGTAACTGAAGAGCAGCACCCCTGGGCGGCCGGTGCCGTAATCCAGCGTGTAGAGATTGCGGAGCAGGGTGTCGCCCACCACGTTGCGCGGCCATTGCGGCTCGGCTGACGCCCAGAACCGCTGGGTCTCCACGAACACCTTGGACGAGTACTCGAGGTGCACCCGCCGTAGCGCATCCGTCACGTCTGTCTCGAGCAGTCGGCCGGAACCGTTGTTGGCGAGTCCCAGGGTCAGCTCCATGGCCCGGTGCGAGGTGGCGACGATGACGCGGTCGAACTCCTCCGAGGGTTTGTCCTGGAAGGAGAGCCGTAGACCCGTCCCGGCCCGCGTGATGGCCGTCACGGGCATCCGCGTCCGTACATGGTTCCTCACGCGGTCCGCCGGTTTCCCCGGCAGCTCGATTTGCTGCTCGAGGAAGCCGTCCACCACGCTGCTCACGCCGGTGGTGATGGCATGATGTTCAGCGTCCACCGCGTTGATGACGAACCGCATGATGTCCAGGAAGCAGATGGGGAACAGCGCGTCGAAGCCGCCAAACCCGGTTCCCAGCGCGCCGAAGAACTCGAAGTCGATCCTCTTCCACTGGGTACAGCCCGGGGCGTTCTCATCCGTGAAGATACGCTGCATCGCCTCGTACAGGCTGGAGTTGCCGAACGCCTGGAGATAGGCGGACCAGGCCTCGCGGATTCTCCCGGCGTTGCCTCGCGGGTCTTCGGCCAGCCATTGAGTGAGCTGCTTCGGCGCGATCAGGGAGATCTTCTCGTCCTTGCTCGTGAAGCCGTTCTCGTACCAGGCCTTCCACCCCTTCTCGACGATGGAGTAGCTCGGCGGGAGCTCGTTCTGCTCATCGGGGCGGTAGAGATACGTACTGCCCTGGAACGTGATGTACGTGAGGTTCTCTCCCGGATCCGGGAAGAGCGCTTCCTCGAAAATGATTGTCGATGCGCCCGAGGCGTTGAACACGTTGGCGTAGTAGTGCAGGAGCCGCTCGGAGGGGCTGAAGCGCATGGCTCCCATCTCGAAGAGGCTCCCATCCCCTGGTTTCATGGAGAACAGCCTCCCGCCGATGCGGTCCGTGGCCTCGAACACGGTGACGTCCACGCCACAACGGAGCAGCTCGTACGCGGCGGAAAGACCCGCCGCGCCGGAGCCCACCACCGCCACCATGTACCGGGAGGGGTCTGATTCGAAGGCCGCGATTCTCGCACCGCTGTTCCTCAGCCACGCGACGTAGTCCATCGTAGGGGTATCCACGAACGTGAGGGGCGTGGGCGTGGTGTCCGCAGTGTTCGCCGAGGCGAGCTTGGAGGTGGATCTGTTCGAGCGCCGCAATCTTGGAATGGCTGTCATGTCCGGTGTCCTCGTGAGGGATTGGAGCCAATGGCTCCACGCCAGAATAGACACGGCACGTTCCGGACCTTGTGATCGTGCTCACCGCGGACGCGTGAAGGCGATCACATCACCCACGCACCGCCAGATGGCAGGTTGATGCGTACCAGGAAGAATCCAGGGCCTGGTGCACACGCATTCAACCGGAGACACTCATGGCAGACGTCATCTACTATTCGACTGGCGAAATCTTCTGGGTCACCGACCCGCCCAAGGACACCAAGCTCCACGGGGGGGTGCCCTACGGATTCCCGCCGGTGCCATCGGACAACCTCTTCACCTACTCGCGGTCCGCCCACGCGCTCACCGAGGCCGGCCACACGGTCATCGGTGCCTTTGGCCGCATGCGTCAGGAGGTGCGTAAGAGCGCCGAACAACAGGATCCCGAGTTCCTCGCCCTGGGGCAGCTGCCGCACCCGGAGCGCACGGTCCTGGTGCTCATCGCCACCGACTTCGGGAAGGACCGCATTCCATTCACCGCCAAGGAGATCCAGTCCCTGGAGCGGTTCCGGGCCCGGGGCGGAGGAATCTACGTCACGTGGGACCACGGGCCGCTGGGCTACCAGGCGATGTTGGAGCTGGGGCTGGCCAGTCCCGTGGAGCCCGAACCCGAGGAGCCGCTCCGTCCGGCCATGGCGTTCTCCCACGACGCGACCAACACCGCCAGGGTGGAAGCCGACGGCTTCAAGCTCATGCAGAACGGGCAGCGCGAGCGCGTCCGGGTGCATCTGTCACCCGGCCCTCCCGCCGGCCATCTGCAGAAGATCGTCCCCGCCGAGTTGCTGTACGACACGCCGGCCAAGCCTCACCCCATCTTCAACGGGGTGGGCGGCGGGGACGGCATCTGGATTCCCGCCCATTCGCACGAAGGCAAGCTGCGCATCAAGGCCAGCCTGGTGACGGGGCTTGACGAGTCGCAGCTCCGCGATGGAGTGCGGGCCATGGCCATCCACCTGCCCATCATGGAGACGTCCTTCGACTCGTTCGCGGTGATGGCTCGCCAGGATCCCGAGAAGCAGCCAGACGGCAGCACCCGGGGGGGCGTCATCTGGGACACCAGCTTCCACCACCTCGTGGACATCAACTGGTCCCCGGACGGCAAGGTGCCCTGGGATGCCTTCGTCCCGTTCTCGGCGGAGTCGCTCTGGCTGCAGCAATTCTCCCCCGAGCTCTTCACCGCGCGCCTGGACCGCGGAATGCGGCGGTTGTTCGTCAACGCGGTGAAGTGGCTGGCGGGCGAGCTGCATGACTCTCCCGCGCACCAGGTGGGACTCCGGACATCGGTGCACGGCCTGTCCCGCGAGGCGGCCCTCCTGCGGAGCGAGCCCGCCATCCGCGAGCGGCTGACCATTGGGGGTCCCCTGTAATCGACCGGGCGGCTCCTGCTCCGCCGCCTCCAGGCGAGTGACCTGGAGGCGGTGTCGAGAAGCTCGTTCTTCCAACTCTCACAACGGCCCCGGGCGCCAGCACTCCGTACTCCAGGTCCCTGGAGACTGGCCCGGCGCACAGCCCGAGGGTGACACCCGGGCGGTTCGCTCGCACCCGGCCATCCGCGTCGGCCACGGGGCTCGGCGAGCGTTCACGCTCCCGCTCAGCTCTTGCTTCCATGCGCCAGACCGTTGGCTGGCCGAGGTGTCACCGGGCGCGTGTTCGCATCGAAACAGCTCCGCGCCGTCCCGGGGAAGCCAAAGAAATGCCCTTCCCGCGTGAAACCGTCGATGAGCATCCGTCTCATCTGCACATCGTCGTCGAAGACCTGCATCCAGATGCTGAAGAACCCCGTCGCTTGAGCGAGCTTCACGATCATGCGGCGCATGCCCTCGGTGGGGCTCTGCGCCAGATCAGCCTTGCTCGTCAGCGCCTGACCCCACACTTCCATGCGTTGGGCGTATCTATCGATCGCGACGATTCGTCCATTCTCGTCGGTCACTTCGCTCGGACCTTTGTCGAGGCCACAGAGCGCGAGGGTGTGAGCGGCCATCTGCTGTTGCGCCGCGGTCAACCCGTGAGCGGGAACGACCTCGCCACCGGAGGTGTAGGCGAACGCGGCGGCCGTGTTGTCGCGATCCGGCAGCAACACGTGCTCGAGGCTCACGTCCTGGTCCTTCTTCGTCGAGTTGCAATTCACGCAGCCGAGCAGGAAGTTGTCCCATTGCCCGATGAGCGCCGCATACTGCGGCAGCCCCTTCGGCTGGATGTGCTCCACCGCGAGCATCGTGGGGATGCGCCGCTCGCAGTAGGTGCAATACGCCCCAAGCCTCGAGACCAGGCCGGGGAACGCATCCCGATAGTTCTCATAGTCATGTGCCTGGGGACTGTTGCCACGCTCGACAGGGCGCATGGTCAGCGCTCCCCGTCGCCGTCATGGCGGCCCGGCTGCACCTGCTCGGCCATCGCCTCCAGCCGAGCTCCCAGCGTCGCCTCCCGCTTCAGCTCGAGGAAGGCCTGGAACGCCGGGTTGTCCGCATAGGGTGCGATGTCCGCCGCCAGCCGCTCGACATAGTCCCGGAGCTTCTCGGCCGGTGCTTTCTCCGCCTCGTCGAGCAGTGTCAGGTAGTTCTTCGCCACGTCGACCATCTGCCGATACCGCGGGCTGACTTCCGGCCGCTCGACCCGCATGAGCCCCCGGGCGATCTCCTCCAGACCCAGGTTCTCCGTTTCCGCCACGGGCTGGACATCCAACGGGATGAGCTCCCCTTCGCGCGCTGTCTGCACGATGAACGGGGAGTGGGTCGTGGCGATGAATTGCACCTCCGGAAACAAACGCCGGAGATCGTCCATCACGTGCCGCTGCCACCGCGGATGCAGGTGCAAATCGATTTCGTCGATGAGCACGATGCCTGGCGTCTTCAGCAAGACCTTCTCATCGAGGTGCGGGTTGAGCTGCGCGGCCTTGAACGCGAGATCACCCACCATCGCGATGACGTTGCGCTGCCCGTCACTCAGCGCGCCAAACGGCAGCCGCGGCTGGCCCTCGATATCGAGCAACAAGCCAAGTCTCGGGTGGTATTCGATACGGCGGCACCCTTCCACGGCATCTTGAATGGCCTGCTTCACCACGCGAAACTGAATGGACTCCCGCCGCTCCACGTTCGCGATCTGTTGCTCGAACTTGAGCCATCGCAAAAGGTCGCGCGGACTGCACCGCGGGTCGATGCTGAACCGGTAACCCGCGAGCCGGGATGCGAAGCTTTCGGCGAGGTCTTCCTCCGTCTCTTGTGCCGGCACCTCCTGCGGAGTGTGGCCGGCCTTGAGAGCCTCCGCCTCGGCGCGGACATCCTTCGGCTCCAACCAGAGCCTGCCCGTGCCATAATAAGAGATGAGCGGCAGCGTCACCTCTTCGCCCCGCTGCATCTTCTCGACCGCGATCTCCGCCGACGTCTTGATGTTCTTCGCGTTCACCCAGGTCGTACGCTTGCCGGCGAACTCGCGCTTCCAGGTGTAATCCTTCCCCTGCACCCGTCCCGTGGCTTCGACGACAACGGGGAGCTGCTTCTCGATGCGCTGGGTCTCGCGGAATTCGATGACGCGTACGCGCACGTCATCCAGCCGGATGTGGCGGGAGTCCTCGCCGCGTACGCCCAGGAACCAGCTGCCCACCGCGACCGCGAGCGCGTCCAGCGCACTCGTCTTGCCCCGACCGTTCTGACCGATGATCACATGGAACGAACCGTTGCCGTCCGCCGGCGCGTCCAACGAGCGCGGGAACGTGAAGGTGCGCTCCTCGAAGCCCTTGAAATTGCGAACGTAGAGTCGGTCGATCCGCATGGGGGGGGATTCTGACGTCCCCCGAAAGCGGGTCCAGCGGAAGCGTGTGCGGCCATGAAGTTTCCGCGGACGTCCGCTGGGCCCTCCGGGTCACGTACCACGCGCGGGCCCCGTCCCCTTCCGGGAACGAGGGCCTCACGGCAACAACGAAGGCTCAGCTCTTGTACTTCACCGAGCAGCCGTACGGCTCGGTGGTGGAGGCCGGCACGGGCTTGCCGGACAGGAGCGCGTCCACCGCCGTCTTCACGTGGTTGGTGGTGCCCTCCTTCTTGTTGCCGCGCGGATCATCGTCGATGGCGCCCGCGTAGCGCACCACGCCCTGCTCATCGATGACGTACATGTGCGGCGTCGTCCTGGCGCCATACGCCTTGCCCACCGTGCCGCTCGCGTCCTGCAGCACCGGGTAGGAGAAGCCCTCGGTCTTCTTCCAGGCCGCGGACTTGTCCGGCGTGTTGCTCGCGGTGGAGTCCACCGCCAGCCACACCACCTTCTTCGCATCCAGCCCCGAGAACGTCTTCTGCATGGTGTCGGCCGTGTAGTGGCGCTGCACGAAGGGGCAGCCCGGGTTGGTCCACTCGAGCACGACGATCTTCCCCTTGTACTGCGACAGCGAGTGCTCCTTGCCGGACTCGTCCTTCAGGGTGAAGGCCGGGGCGGGCTTGCCCACCTGGGCGGTATCGGCGGCGAGGGCCGCCACGGGCAGCATCACAGCGAGGGCCACTGCGGTGAAGAAAGGCTTCATTCGCTCTGCTCTCCTTGTGGGGGTACTGCGGAAGAAACGAACGCCGGGGCCGTGGCTATCGCGCATCGGCCACCCGCCCGGCCGCCCGGCGCACGGCGTCGGTGACGGAGTCCGAGGTGAGCAGCTCGGGCAGCACCTCGGGCTTGTCGGGCGCGGCGGGGCTCACCACCAGGTACATGGGCACGCCGGCCCGGCCGAACTCGGCCAGCTTCGCGCTGATGCGCTCGTCCCGCCGCGTCCAGTCCGCCACGAAGAAGGCCACCTTGTGCTGCGCGAAGGCGGCGCGCACGTCCTCGCGCGTGAGCACCGTGCGCTCGTTGAACTTGCAGGTGAGGCACCAGTCCGCGGTGAAGTCGATGAACACGGGCTGGCCCGCCTTCAGGGCCGCGGCCACCGCCGTCTCGTCCCACGGCTGGGCCTCGGCCACCAGGGAGGCCTTGCGCACGGCCGGGCCCGTCTCGTCGAAGCGCAGCGAGAGGAAGCCGCCCACCGCCAGCACGGCCACCACCGCCGCCACGCCCGCGGCCTTGCGGCCCCCCGAGGCGCCCTGCACCAGGCCGTACAGCCACGCGCCCAGGCCCACCACGGCGAGGAAGGCGAGCAGCCGCGCCATGCCGTCCACGCCCGTGAGGCCGCCCATCACCCACACCAGCCACACCGTGGTGCCCAGCAGGGCGAAGCCGAGCAGCTGCTTGCCGCGCTCCATCCACGCGCCCGGCTTGGGGAGGAACTTCGTCAGCCCGGGCACGAGCACCAGCAGGCAGAAGGGCAGCGCCAGGCCGACGCCCAGCATGAAGAAGGTGGCCAGCACGGTGGCCGGGCCCGCCGCGAGCGCGAAGCCCACCGCGGTGCCCAGGAGCGGCGCCGAGCACGGCGTGGCCAGCACCACGGCCAGCACGCCCTCGCCGGCGCTGCGCGCGAAGCCGTGGCTCGAGTCCACCTTCTCCACCAGCGCGGTGCCGTCCGTGCCCACGTTGAAGACGCCGAAGAGGTTGAGCGCGAAGGCCACCAGCACCGCGGCCACGGCGGCCACGAAGAGGGGCTCCTGGAACTGGAAGCCCCAGCCCACGCTGCTGCCACCGGCGCGCAGGGCCAGCACCACGCCCGCGAGCACCAGCAGGGAGCCCACGATGCCGCCCGCGTACGCCAGCGCGTGCAGGCCCACCTTGCCGCGCTCGGCGTGCACGGTGCGGGTGAAGCCGTAGGCCTTGAGGGCCAGCACCGGGAAGACGCACGGCATGAGGTTGAGCAGCGCGCCCCCGAGGAAGGCGAAGAGCAGCACCAGCCCCAGGGACAGCGAGGACTCGGCGGCCACGGGCGCGGCCACCGCCGGGGACTTCTGTGCGGCCACGGCCTTCGCCACCGGAGCGGCCCCGGGAGCGGCGGCCACCACGGAGGCCAGCGGCAGGCTCACCGTCAGGGCGGTGGGGCCGGGCGAGCCCAGGCGCAGCACGCCCGTGAGACGAGGCTCCTGCGCGGGCACGTCCGGAGCGGCCTCGCCCTCCAGCTTGAAGGTGCCGGGGCTGCCCGCCACGGGAGACAGGGTCAGGCGCGCGATGCCGGGGATGCGCTCGGGGTAGAAGAAGTCCTTGTCCCCCACGGACACCGGCTGGCCCTGGGGGCCCGTGACGGAGAGCGTGCCGGTGAAGGGCTGGCCGGCGGTGAGCGGCTTCGTGTCGAGCGCGAGCGTCACCCCGTGGCCGGAGCTCTCGGGGGCCACGGGCACGCGCGCATGGGCGGCGGCGAAGACGGGCTCGTGCTCGGGGTCCGGCTGCGTCCGGGGGCCCACGGGCAGGTTGCGGGTGAGCATGAGCTGCGCGGGCAGACAGTGCACCTCGCACACCAGCACGTCCGCCGCGGCCGACAGCTGCAACGAGCCCTGGGCCTGCCCGGAGGCGCGGGCCTCGGCGAAGAGGAGCACCTCGTCCGCGTAGCCGAAGGTGGTGATGTAGCCGTCCGAGGTGCGGAAGGTGGAGGGCGCGGGCCACTGCAGCGCGCCCACGGTGGTGCCGGGCGTGTCCCACGTCACCTCGGAGGCCAGGCCGGACTCGCCCGGGTTCTTCCAGTAGATGTGCCAGCCCGGGTCCATGCGGAAGCGCACGCCCACGCGGAAGGCGTCTCCGGCCTTCACCTGGGCCACGTCCGTCAGGAGGGCGGCTTCCACCCGGTTGTTGCCCTCGTCCGGCGCGCCACTGGCCACGGCGGTGGAAGGCAATTCCGCCCGGGCCCCGCCCGCGCCGAGGCAGAGCCCCAGCACCGCGAGGAAGAAAAAGGCCCCCCAGCTCGAACGTCGTACCGGCTGCTGCGTCATGCGCCTCCCGTTAACCCACCGGCCCGCCGTTCGCCAGCCGGACATCCGTGGATTGGCTCTCATCAACCCTCCAGGCAGGCGGGCATTCCCGGACGGCCCCGCCCTGGTGGTACGGGTGATACGCGGGCGGCCAGCCTCGGGTTACAGCCCCTACCGCTCGAATGCCCGCCAGGCGGCCGGGCTCGAAGGACTTCACGGCGGCGGAGTGGCGCCGAGGCCGGGTACGCGAGCGGTTTCCACTCGGCTGAACCACCTCACCTGGGAGGACATGGTGCTCTCATGGATGCTGGCCGCTACTGCTCCCTGAGTCGAGTCCGGGTGAACAGCACAGGAGGTGTCCATGAGTGCCGACGTCAGATGCGCGTTCAGGTCCTGGGCCGCACGATGTGGTGGGGTGGCACTGCTCCTTTCGTGGGTGCTCGCCGGCTGCGCCACGACTCCCGTCAAGCCGTCGCCTGCTGCGTGGAGCAGGGGGACACCACGAATCCGCCCAGCATCCCTCCCCACTCCTCCGCGGGTCCTGTTGGCCATGAGCGACGGCCCGCCAACAGGTGGAGCCTCCTCCAGCCCAACGGTGCGGGGCTACAACGTCCCCGGCCGGAAGCCGGATTCGCAGGTGCCTTATGAGTTCTTCCTCGGCAACGCCGCGCATCGGCTGGTTGCCTTCATGTATGGAGCCAAGTACCCGAGCAACCGCATCTTCTACAACACGGACACACTCCAGAAGATCCTCTCGGAGAAAGAACTCGGAGACACGTCCCTGCTGCACTCGAATGAGCGCAACCTACGTCCGGACATCACCAATATTTCCAGGCGGGTCCTCTTCGAGATCAAACCCTGGACCGAGCAGGGTCTCCAGGAGGGCCGCGAAGAGGCGCGAATCTACCTGGCCGCACTGAATCGAGCGCTCCTGGACGGCAGACGCTTCACGGGAGGCACGGACTTCCACGGTGAAGTCCTGATTCGCTTCGCGAGAGGCCAGTACATCTGGCGGCTGGAGTGGAGGACTCAAGAGCCAGGAGTGGTCCAGTACCGATGGACACGCAGCCAACAACGCTTCGAGTCGGAAGCCGCGGCGTATGAGGCCGGGCAGTGGGTAGAGATCACCGAGCAGGAGTTACAGCAATACGGCGGGTGGGTGGCACAGGCAGTGGAGGACATGGTGCGCCGACGCGAGGAACTCGCCACCTTCAGCGGAGCCGTGGGCGTCGTCATCGATGTCGCGGGCAATGTCGCGACAGGGTTCTTCTCGGGTGCGATTTTCGGCCAGATGGGTTCGACTCCCGGGGCACAGCAACCTCCCGCCCAAGGAGGTGGACAGGTCATTCCATTCCCCTCGAGGCCACCGCCCACCGTGCCGCCAGCACAGGTTCCCGCTGCTGCGGGCATGTCTCTTCCCCGGTGATGAGCCGCTTTGATACGACGCCCCCGCATGGCACCCAGTCAGGATTCTTCGCTGCAACTGCCTTCCTTCCTGCATGGCACGTTCCCCGCAGTGCACCAGAAGACAGCGAAGGAGGGCACAGCGTGCGGCGAGCAGTATCTGCGGGACGGCACCTTTCCCGTTCCCCGGCTGATGCGGGAAGTGCCCCCAGGAGAGGTGGTCGTGGCTCACGAGGTGGTCGACTTCCAACGCGAGCGACCAGCCTGGCGGCTGTATATGGTGTCCAACGTCAAGAACAGCTTGTACGAGGCGCTGGCAGGGCAGAACACGATTCCCGCGAGGGATGCCTACGAAGCCTCCTTCCGTGAAACCGCCTGGGGCGCGCTGTACTTCGCCATTCACTCATCGAGTCCGGAGAGCGCGGAGCGCACGGCGGTGAGACTGCGGGCGGTGCTGCGTTACTGGGAGCCGCTCCAGTCCGTACGCTACCTCTTCAAGCACCCGGGAGCGGCGCACACACTGAATGAACTGATGATGGCCGCCTGCGGTTGGGCCATGGAAGCATGGTGCCCGGAAGGAGGAGCATCGACGCGCGCACGCCTGGAGACCGCAGCCGAGCGCATGGCGCGCGCAACACGGGAGGACTGCCTCGAGGCCATCCTCCGTCAGCTGCCACGAGCCCTTGCCGCCGAGCGCGAGTTCAAGCACCGGCAGGTGTTGGCCGACCCCACCTTCCAACGCGAACGGCTCGCAACGCTCGATTCACGTGCATTCCAACGAGTGTCCGGCGCATGCACGTCGGAGCTCATCGGACTGCTCTATGACTGGGATCACGAGCTCGGAGTGCATTGAACGGAGCGATTGCACCGGACGATCGCTCCGCCACCGCTCAGTTCCCCGCCTTCCGGATGGGGATGGCGGGCTGGATGATGCTCAGGCCCGTATGCGCGTCGGCGGCCCGGGCCCGGCGCACCATCAGCGCCGGCAGCTCGCCCGCGCGCCGCTCCACCGCGAGCTTCAAGTCCGTCAGCCGCTCCACGTGGCGCTTCGCCGGCACCTCCTCCACCGCCAGCCGCACCAGCTCGCGCAGCGCCTCCTGCGCCACCTTCAGCGACTGCTCCGCGGCGATCGGATTGCGCCGCACCAGCGACTTCCACGCCGCCGACTCCGCCGCCACCAGGTCCAGCTCCGCGCCCACCGCGCGGATGAAGCGGCCCTCGGGGCTGTCCGGCAACACGCGCTGCACCGGCACCGCCACCCGCCGCGTGTCCCCATTCTCCGTCCACGTCGTCGTCACCCCGAGCGACCAGTCCGCCAGCTCCAGCCGCCCCGTGAAGAGCGCCCGGCGCGCGAACGCGTGCGAGAGCGAGCCCAACCCCACGCTCAGCGCGTCCCCCTCCACCCGCGCCGTGTAGCGGTGACGGCACAGCAGCTCGGTGAAGCCCATCGGCTTCACGAACACGCGCGCGTCCGTCCCCACCTCGCCGAACAGCTCGGCCACCAGCGCCGCGGCCGCCACCGGCAGGCCCTCGGCGTCGTCCACGTGCGTGAAGCCCGTGCCCGCGGGCGCCGTGAGCGCCTCGAGAATCTCCGGCAGGTAGTGCCGCCCCAGTCCCAGCGCGTGCAGCGTAATCCCCGACTCGGCCACCTTGCCGCCCAGCGTGCGGAAGTCCGCCAGCGAGCGCGGGCCCACCGAGGGCTCGCCATCCGTGAGCATCAGCATCTTCGGCCGCGCCCCCGGGATGAACAGCCGGCGCACCGCCGCCGCCCCCGAGTCCACCGCCTCGTGCAGCGCCGTGCCCTCGCCGGCCTGCAACGCCGAGAGGCTCTCGGACAGCTCCGTGCGCGCCTCCGCGTCCATCAGCCGCAGCGGCACCAGCTGCTCCGGCACGCCGTCGAACGCCATCAGCCCCAGGTAGTCCTTCGGCCCCGCGCGCTCCACGAGCAGCTGCGCCGCCTCCACCGCCGCGGCCAGCGGCGCGCCCCGCATCGACGCACTCCGGTCCAACACCAGGTTCATCGCCACGGGTGCACGGGGCGCGTCCGACTCGGCCTCCACGGTGACGAGCAGATGTACATTCCGGCCGCGCTCACCATCGCGCTCGACCGCCCAGGCCGTCAGCTTCATCGCTTCATCCTCCGTGCGAGGCACACTCGTGTGCCCCGTTACTACTACCGCCGCGTCCCCTCAGTATCGCTCCACTCGCCCCCACGGCCGCAACCCGAAGGCGCCCCCCTTCCCGAGGCTCGTCCGCCCCACCCGCGGACACGCTCCCGGAATGCAGGACCCGGACACGCCGCGAAACCCTCACGAGCGGGTCCCATCCACCCCACCCGCACCGGGCTCCCACACCCCTCGCCCCTCCACCTTCCTCATCACGCCCACCACCTCGGGAGGCAACTGCGCCAGCAGTGCGGGCGACTGCGTGGCCACGAGCAGCTGGCCCTCCGTGGAGGCGCGCCGCAGCAACCGCGCGAGCACCGGCAGCACGCGCGGGTGGAGTCCCAGCTCGGGCCCGTCGAGCCCCACCAGCGGCGCCTTCCGGGGCGACAGGCACAGCGCCGCGAGGCACAGCAGGCGCAGCGTCCCGTCCGAGAGGTCCGCCAGCGTCAGCTCGCTCCCCGCGCCGGCCTCGCGCCAGACGCCGATGACGGTGCCCGGCCCGCCCCGGGGTTTGACCGAGAGCGAGTGGAAGGACGGCAGGGCCTCGCGCAGGGTGGCCTCGAGCTCGCGCCAGCGCTCCGGGTGCTCCACCATCAGGTGGAAGAGCACGGCGCTCAGGTTGGCGCCATCCGCCGCCAGCAGGGGCTCGGGCTCCGAGAGCACGGGGCGCCGGAGGGCCGCGCTCCTCGACACGTCGAAGCCCGGGTAGAAGCGCCAGCCCGAGACGAACGCGCGAAAGCCGGCGGCGGAGCGCAGGGCCGGCTCCAGCTCCCCGCGCAGCGCGAGCCTGTCTGGCGGCAGCGCGTGGGACGCGGCGAGCACGCGGGGCCGGGGCGTCGCCCACGTCACCGTGCGCACCGTCCCCCGCCCATTCTCGAAATCCAAGAATGTGAACGACTCCGACTCCTGGCCGCTCGCGTCCGGCGCCACGCAGGCGAAGCGCTCCGAGGTGACGCGGGGTGCGCTCTCGGGACCGCCCAGGCCCAGCGTGTAGCGGAAGGCGCGGCCGTTGCCGCTGGTGACGCGCAGCGACAGGTGGAGCCGCTCGGGCGCACCGGCATGGAACAGGCGCTGGCCGGTGCCGCGCGGGTCCACGCCCGGGGGCAGCGGATGCTCCACCACGAAGGCGAGCAGCGCCAGGCAGTCGAGCAGCGAGGACTTGCCCGAGCCCGGCTCGCCCGTGAGGACCGTCAGCGCCCCGAGCCGCGCCTCGAGTCCCTCGAGCACGCGGTACCCGTCCACGCGCAGGTGCGTGAGGTGGAGGGGGGCCTCCAGCGGGCCCTGGGCCGCGAGCCGCGCGCGCACGGTGGCGAAGGGCTCCGTCTCCAGCACGGCGGGCGAGAGCTGGATGGCGTCGACGAGCCCCCCGTCCTCCCCGAAGAGCACCTCCGCGAGCTCGAGCTCCGAGGCGAAGCGCTCCAGCGTGCGCGCCACCTCCGCCTCTGGCAGGCCCGACAGCTCGCCGAGCTCCGCGGCCGTCCACGCCTTGCCACGGTTGCGCTGGTACGCCTGCTTCAGCGCGGGCAGCAGCCAGTCGAAGCGCGCGAGCTCCTCCTCGGGATGCCCCGCCACCGCTTCACCTGCGCTCGATTCGCTCGGAAATCCCACGAGGGGAGGAAGATACACGGAGCCGCGGATTCCATCCCCGGAACGGGTGCCAGGCACCGGCTCGACAGGGAGACGCGTCCCTCCGCGTCACACTCGCGCCCCCGCGTCTCGTCCCGTGACGCGGGGGCCGTGGCACTACTCGGCGTCGTACCCGCCGTACGCGTCGTCGGCCCCCCACAGCCGTCCGCCGGTCGTCACCCTCACCGGCATGATGGTTCCCGACTCATCGTCCTCACCGCCCGGAACCACGTAGGCCAGCCCCTCGTCGTCCAGGTACGTCGTGTCGTCGTGCACCATGGCTCCTCCTGGGCGCTCTTCGTGTGGCCACAGGTCGCCGGCCCGCGGGCTCGACGCCCCACACGCGCGCCCCCCTTTCGGTCACCTGGAGCCCACCCCATGTGGTGCTCCGTTCAACGCGTTGACCGATTTACCGTCCAGGATGGGCATTGTCGGCGGTCTTGTAAAGTCCTTGGGCTCTCAAGCGGCCAACCACGTCTCATGGTGCACGCCTGCTTGCATTTACACAGGAGCTTGTGGCAGCCCGCCCGGAGCACCCCTTCCGAGGACCCGGGCGGGCCGCGTTTTCAGCTCCGGCGCATCCGGGCCCGGCCGGGGGACGGCCAGGCGAGCAGGAACAGCAGCCCCAGCAGCCCCGCGGGAGAGCCCCCCGCGGCGGCACAGCCGGACCCCTCCTGGCACACACGCACCGGACGTCGAGCACCCGAGGCACGGTCGTGCTGTCCACGTTGCCCCGCCCGAGGAACGTGCAGGCGTCGCCCCCAGTAGAAACACTGCGGCGCCCACCCCGGACAGGCGCTTGATTCGCGAATCAACCTTGTTAGGGTTGCGGAGTTACAGCAGTTTCGCGAGGTTCACCGAACCGCCATGAGTCCCATCATTACAGGCCTTCTCCTCGCCGTCGGAGTCTCCCTCTTCGTCATGACCATGGCCGGACGCATCGGCGTCCTGCTGGCGATGAAGACGGAGAACCGGCTGGACAACCTCCCCCAGCGAGCCGCCGCGCTGCTGCGCTTCGGACTGGGGCAGAAGCGCATGGTGGATCCGGAGGAGTTCACCCCGGGCCTCATGCACGTCTTCATCTTCGCGGCGTTCGTGGTGCTGGCGCTGCGCACCATCATGATGTTCGTGATGGGCTTCTCCGAGACGGCCCTGGTGCTGCTCACGGACCTGAAGGACCCCTTCTGGGGCGCGCACCCCCTGCTGCTCGACGTCTACCGCGTCTACCTGTTGACCAAGGACCTGGTGGCGGCCGGGGCGCTGCTGGGCGCGGCCTACTTCGTCTACATGCGCGCCAGCGTGAAGCCGGACCGCATGAGCCCCTCCTGGGAGGCCTTCCTCATCCTCGGCTTCATCTCGGGGCTGATGGTGACGGAGTTCCTCTTCGGTGGCAGCCACATGGTGCCGCGTGAGCAGGCGATGCCGCTGGCCACGCCCCACTTCGTCTGGTGGGAGCCGGTCACCAGCGTGGTGGCCATGGCGATGGCGCCGCTGGGCTGGACCGCGGCGCACGTGCTGGGCGTGGCGGGCTTCTGGATCCACCTGACCATCATCCTGGCCTTCCTCAACTTCCTGCCGGTGGGCAAGCACTTCCACGTGATTACCGGCCTGCCCAACGTGTTCTTCCTGCGCCTGGGCCAGGGGCAGCGCAACACGCAGAGCGCGAAGCTGCCCACGCCCAACCTGGAGAAGGAGGAGTTCGGCACGGCGACGGTGAAGGACCTGACGTGGAAGCAGGGCCTGGACCTGTACTCGTGCACCGAGTGCGGCCGCTGCCAGACGCACTGCCCCACGTACATCACGGGCAAGCCGCTCACCCACAAGGGCGTGAACCAGGACCTGAAGCACTGGATCTGGGAGCACGAGATGTGGGTGGAGGAGGGCCGGGGCCCGTCGGGCACGGTGGAGCCGCTGCCTGAAATCATCGGGAGCGCGCTGAAGGCGGAGACGGTGTGGGCGTGCACGAGCTGCGGCTGGTGCGAGACGGCGTGCCCGGTGTTCATCGAGAACGTGCCGCGGCTCATCGACATGCGCCGCTACCAGGTGCAGGTGAAGGCGGAGTTCCCGCAGGAAATCCAGCGCGTGTTCGAGGGAATCGAGCGCCAGGGCAACCCGTGGGGCCTGGGCCAGGACAAGCGCGACGCGTGGGCGGAGGACCTGGCGCTGCCCACGTGGGGTGACGGCGGGACGTACGAGTACCTCTTCTTCGTGGGCTGCGCGGGCAGCTACGACGACAAGCAGAAGAAGGTGAGCCGGGCGCTGGTGAAGATTCTCCGCGAGGCGGGGGTGAGCTTCGCGACGCTGTCCAAGCAGGAGATGTGCAACGGCGACACGGCGCGCCGCCTGGGCAACGAGTACCTGTACCAGACGATGGCCAAGACGAACGTCGAGAGCTGGAACGCGATGGGCGTCAAGGCGGTGATTACGCAGTGCCCGCACTGCTTCAACACCATCAAGAACGAGTACCCGGAGTTCGGCGGCGAGTACCGGGTCATCAACCACACGCAGCTCATCAACGAGTTGCTGAAGGACAAGCGCATCAAGCTGTCCGCGGTGATGAACGAGAAGCTGACGTACCACGACCCGTGCTACCTGGGCCGGCACAACGGGGTGTACGACGCGCCGCGCGAGGTGCTGAAGGCGATTCCGGGGCTGGAGGTGGTGGAGATGCAGCGCAGCGGGCGCGAGGGCTTCTGCTGCGGCGCGGGTGGCGGGCGGATGTGGATGGAGGAGCACATCGGCACGCGCATCAACCACAACCGGTTGAACGAGGCGGCGCTGACGCTCAAGCACGCCGAGGATCCGAGCACGCCGTACCCGGACGCGACGGACAAGAAGAAGCCGGGCCTGGTGGGCGAGTACAAGGAGCCGGGCGGCAAGGGGATTGTCGCGGTGGCGTGCCCGTTCTGCTCGACGATGTTGAAGGACGCGGTGAACGACACGGGCCGCGAGGAGCGCATCAAGGTGAAGGACATCACCGAGCTGGTGGCGGATGCGCTGGAGGTGAAGCAGGGAGCGGGCACGGTGGCGCCGAGCGTCGCGGTGAACGCCAAGCCCGAGTAGCCGCGAGCCTCCCAGCACCCCAGCACCCCAGGCAACAACTCCGAGCAAATCCCCTCTCCCCCCGGGAGAGGGACGGGGTGAGGGTGTCGAGGGCCCCAGGTTGAAACAAGAAGGCCCGGAGACCCCACACAGGGTCCCGGGCCTTCGTGCATCAGAGACGAAACTCAGATACCGCCGTACGAGGGCTCCAGCGCGCCCGGGACGAGCAGAGTGCCCGCGCCGGTGGAGGCGATGCTGATGCGGTAGACGTTGTCGTTGCCGCCGGCGTTGGAGAGGAAGGCGACCTCGGTGTTGCCGCGCCAGCTGGGCCAGGTGTCCTCGACGCCGTACTCACCGGTGTGGGACGTCAGCTGGGTCACGCTGGTGAGCGTCTGCCCGAGCAGTCCCACGAAGATCTGCGTGCCGCTGCTGGTGCGGCCATCGAAGGCGACCTTGGTGCCGTCCGGGGACACGGTGGGGCGGGACACCACCACCTGGGCGGTATTGCCCAGGCTGGTGGAGATGACGTCGGTGGAGCCGGTGGCCACGCCCACCTTCACGAGGAAGTTGAGCTGGCTGGTGGTGTAGCCGGCGGACGCGAGCACGTACTGCCCATCCGGGTAGTAGGAGGCGGCGCCGTAGACGTAGGGGCTGCCGTTGGTGAGGAGCTGGAAGCTGCTGCCATCCGCGTTCACCCGGGCGAGCTTCGCGTAGCCGCCCTGGTCCAGGGTGAAGACGATGGTGCTGCCGCTGGGGTTGAAGGTGGGGAAGCGGAAGTTGCCGCAACCCGTGCAGGCGGTGCTGGTGCTGGAGAACACCGTGGAGGGCTGGCCCGTGCCCGTGGTGGGCACCGTGCGCAGCTCCGACGCGGTGCCGGAGCGGAACACGAAGGCCACCAGCCGGCCGTTGCGCGACACGGTGGGGTAGTACGCGTTGCCCTGGGTGGTGAGCTGCAGCGGGGAGTTGGGGTCGCCCGCGTCATCCACCGCGTACAGGTTGCGGCCGCTGGTGCCGTTGCGCACGAAGACGAAGCCACGGCTGAAGGTGCCGCCGGCGCCGCCGCCACCACCGCCGCCATCCGGGTCAAAGCCCTCGAAATCACACCCCGACAGCCCCACCACCGCCGCCAACCCGAGAATCCGCAACAGCTTCATACGCTCGTGCTCCTGTGTCTTCCGGCCCCGCGCATGGAGACGTCCATGCGGGCGCGGCATTCAAACACGAGTGGGGAGCGGACGCGCGCGGAGGGCCGGCGCGCCTAGCGGTTGAGCTTGTTCAGCTCGTTGCGGCAGTTGTTGCACAGGGACAGCTGCTTGCGATCGCAGTCCTGTGGCGTCTGGGAGAAGAACATCACGCACCGGGCGTCCTCGCAGTAGGACAGCCCCAGCAGGTGCCCGGCCTGGTGCACGGCCTCCACCTGGAGCCGGCGCCGCAGCTGCTCGCCGTCGGCGCCCTGGCGCAGGCGGAACAGGCTCAGCACGGCGCTCTTGGACTCCCGGTCCGCCTCGCCCAGCACGAAGGGCGAGTCCGGCACGAAGAGGTCCACGTCCGTGACGCCCAGCACCATGGACTGCCCGGGCTCGAGCAGCCCCGCCAGCCGGCGCATGATGGCGTTGCAGTGGTACTGGCCCCGGTCCTTGTTGAAGGCGTAGGTGGGCGCCGGCAGCGACGCCTTGCTCACCACGGAGGCGAGGCCCAGCTGCAGGGAGATGGGTCCCTCCAACTCCTTGAGGAGCACCGGAGTCGGGCTACCCAGGGGGACCAGCAGGAGCAACTTCTGCGGCTGCGGCATCGGTCCACCGTCCTCGAGAGAAGAAGGGTGGCTGGGGCGCAAGGATTCGAACCTTGATGATCAGATTCAAAGTCTGACGTCCTGCCTTTAGACGACGCCCCAGCAAGATCGCACGGTTACAGCTCGTCACGGGATTGTATGCCATCCAGTTGCAGTCGGAAACATTTACGTTCATCGGTTGGCTGGAGGACAGGCGGGGGGGTGGGGGGAGGCCCGGGTGTTGTCCGCCCTTCACGTGGGGTGCGAGTCGGCGGGGGGGTGGGGCCAGGGGGCGGGCCCGGCCATGTAGGAGCCCGGGGGGGAGGCGGGCAGCTCCAGGACGAAGGTGGCCCCCTCGCCCGGCCGGCTGGTGACGTGGATGGAGCCCCCATGGGCCTCGACGATCTGCCGGGTGAGGAAGAGGCCGAGCCCCAGGCCGCCATACTCCTGGGTGGGGACGGCCCGCTCGAAGCGGCCGAAGATGCGCTCCAGCGCCTCCGGGGAGACGCCGATGCCCTGGTCCTCCACCACGAGCCGGGCCGTGCCACCCCCCTGCGACACCAGGAGCCGGATGGGCCGGCGGGCGCCGAACTTCGCGGCGTTGCTCAACAGGTGGGTGAGGGCCTGCTCCAGCCGGGCCCGGTCCCACCTGCCGGTGACGTGGGGCTGCAGGGACAGCGACACCTCGCAACCGGCGCGCCCCAGCTCCTCGGAGAAGCGCTCCACCACGTCCTGGACCAGCCGGCGAAGACGGCGGCCAGGTACACGGGCCAGCGGCGCGGGGCCGCGCGCAGGAAGACGGCGAGCGTCAACCCGCTGGGGAGCCACACCGAGGCACTCTGGAGGGGCGGGAAGACGAAGAGGGAGCTGAGCGCCTTCAGGCCGCAGAAGGCGGCGAAGAGCAGGACGGCACGGCCCCAGACCTCGGTCCGTGGCTCGCCCGTCCTGTCCCGTCCCGTCTCCACCATCGAGTTGTCCCCGGAAATAAAGGTATGCATGCGCTACATCCCGATGAACTTCCGAGGAAACCCGACACATGAATCCCGGCATCTACCTGGCCCATAAACCGGTGGGCCCCACCAGCTTCTCGCTGGTGCAGGCATTCATGGGCGAGGTGGAAGCCGCGGGCCTCACGCGCAAACAACTGCCCGTCTGCCACGGCGGCACGCTCGACCCCTTCGCCGAGGGCCTGCTGCTGCTGCTCGCGGGCCCGGCCACGCACCTGATGGACCTGCTGCACGCCCTTCCGAAGACGTACGAGGCGGAGGTCACCTGGGGCACGGAGACAGACAACGGAGACCTGCTCGGTCAGGTCATCCATGAAGGTGATACGACTGGCCTGTCGGACAATATTCTGGATGCCGCGCTCGTCCCCTTCCTGGGTTGGAGGGAGCAGGTGCCCCCCGCGACCAGTGCCAAGAAGGTAGGTGGCGAGCCGGCCTACAAGAAGGCCCACCGGGGCGAGTCCGTGGAGCTTCCTCCTTCTCGCGTCTATCTCCACGAGGCACGGTGGCTCTCGCATGAGCTGCCGCGCCGCAGCCGCCTGCGCATCACCTGCCGCGGGGGCTACTACGTGCGAGCACTCGCGCGGGACCTCGGCCGGGCGCTCGGTTGCGGGGCCCATTTGTCCCGGTTGCACCGCACCGCCATCGGCCCGTGGGAGGACCCGGGCCCGGGAGGGCGCGTCTGGCTGCACGGTCCCGAGGCGCTGCCGTGGTGTGCCTCCCGCGTCATCGCGGGCGACGAGGTGAACGACCTCAAGCACGGGCGCTCCGTGCCCGTCGGACAGGTGCGGCCCCCGGCCTGGCGCCTGCCCGAGGGGTTTCCGGATCCGGAAGCACCCGTGCTCGCCCTGCAGCGAGGCCGGGTGGTGGCGCTGCTCCGTGAACAGGACGGAAGCCTGCGCACCCTCACCCCGCTGTGGCCCGGGTTGTGAGCCATGCTCCCTCTCCCTCCGGGAGAGGGTCAGGGTGAGGGTGTCCGGGCCCGTTCTTCAACCCGTGGCCCGAATTGGGGACAGGGGGTTCAACCCGGGATGCGTGGCACCCTCACCCCGTCCCTCTCCCGAGGGGAGAGGGGAGATTCAGCGACTCGGCTTCACGCAGCAGCCCGATGCAACCCAGCCGGCTGAACCCTTCCACCGCGTGCCGCGCGGACTCCTCTCGCTCCAGACTCCCCGGCGCCGAGGCCCGCGCCAGCTCGAGCCAGGCCATCGCCTCGTCGTAGGGCATGCCCATCTCCCGAGCCAGCCGCGCGCTGCGCTTCCACGCCGAGCGCGCCCGCCACTGGTGGCCCAACAACCAGTGCATCCGCCCCGTGCAGCGCAGCGCCACCGCCCCCGACAGGGGGAAACGCACCGCGAAGGACGACAACCGCGCGCACGCCCGCTTCGCCTCTTCGGCCACCGGCGGCGGCTTCTGTCCGGGCACCCGCTCGCGCTCCCACAGCGCCA
The DNA here is from genome assembly GCF_036277355.1 of Archangium sp. Taxonomy (GTDB): domain Bacteria; phylum Myxococcota; class Myxococcia; order Myxococcales; family Myxococcaceae; genus Archangium. Next base: position 34,927 of record NZ_DASUNC010000173.1, on the reverse strand, counting down.
GGTACACGCGCGCCGCGCCCTCGTACCCGTGGCTCTCCGTGTACAGCATGGGCTCGTAGCGCCGGGCCAGCTCCATCACCTTGTCCGCCTCGTCGCGCGCCCGCTCCCACTCCTCGCGCTCCAGGTACGCCATCCCCAGCAGCCCGCCGCAGATGATGTGCGAGAGCGGATCATGCTTCCCCCGCAGCATCCCCACCGCCTCGCGCAGCAACGGCATCGCCTCGTCCAGCCGGCCGAGCACCAGCAGGCTGCGCGCCATGGTGTACGCGCTCCACACCTCGTGCTGGAAATGTCCCCGCTTCCGGGCCGACTCACGGATGCTCGCGAAGCGCGCCAGCGCCTCCTCGAAGCGCCCCGTGTAGTAGTCCACGTGCCCCAGCAGCACCTCGGACAGCTCGAACTCGCCCTTGTCTCCCAGCCGCAGCAACACCCGCTGCGCCTCGCTCGCCTTGGCCGCGGCCGGCTCCCAGCGCGCGAAGCACGAGTGATACATCGACTCGACGATGAGCCCGAACGCCGTGGCACTCGGATCCTCCACCAGCAGGCCCTCGCCCTGGGCGCGGCGGAAGTAGCTGCGCGCCAGCGGGTGCAGCCGTCCCATGCCGGCGATGGAGCCGAGCTGCCCATACAACCGCAGCATCTCCGCGTCGCGGCCCGCGCGCTCGGCCAGGTTCACCGCCAGCAGCGCGGTGGCCACCATGCGCATCGGGTCATAGCGCCAGTAGTAGCACTCGGCCAGCCGCGTCGCCGCGAGCGCCGAGGCCCCCAGCAACACACGCGTCTGCCGATCCTCCTCGCGCACCCACTTCCGGGGCAGCACCAGGTGCAGCACCTGCCGCACCACCTGCGTCAGGATGAAGCGCCCCAACCCTCCCGGCGTCTCCGGCAGCGGCCGGCCCAGCTCCGCCAGCGCCTGCTTTCCGTGCGAGATGCAGGCCTCGAAGTCCGACAGGCCGTGCATGGCCTCGGCGAGCAGCCGCTCCCAGCGCGCGCGCCGGCTCGCATCCACCCGCACGCCCGTGTCCTGCCCGCGCCGCACCTCCAGCTCCAGCGCCCGGCGCAGGTAGCCCGAGGCCTCCAGGTTCGCCCCCGACTGCAGCGCGTGCGTCCCCGCCTTCTCCAGGTACTCGAAGGTCCACACGTCGTCCTGGGCGAGCTCGAAGTGGTGCGCCAGCACGGGGTAGAGCGCCGGGGGCACCCCCTCCTCCGCGTGGTGCTCCTCCAGCGCCATGGCCGCCGCGCGGTGCAGGGAACGGCGCCGCTCGGGGAGGATGCCCTCGTAGGCGATCTCCCTCAGCTTGTCGTGGACGAAGCGCAGCCGCCCGCCGCCCGCGTCCTCCAACACGTGCCGCGCGCGCAGCTCCTCCAGCGCCTCCAGCTCCTGCAGGTCCCCCATCCCCGCGGCCACCGCCAGCACGTCCGCGTCCAGCTCGCGGCCCAGCACCGACGCCACCTCCAGCAGGCTCCGCGCCTCCGAGCCCAGGCCCTCCAGCCGCCGGCCCACCAGGTCGTGCAGCACGCCGGGCAGCGGCAGCTCCTCGTGCAACCGCTCCAGGGTGTCGCCGCCCGCGGCCACCTGCCACCGGCCGAACACATCCCGGAAGAGCAGCCGCTCGTCGATGGCGGTGCGCAGGTACTCGGCCACGAAGAAGGGGTTGCCCGCCGAGCGCGTCGTGAGGAAGCGCACGAAGGTGTCCGGCGGCGAGGGCAGCGCCAGCATGTCCTCCACCATCCGCGCCACCATGGACTCGTCCAACTGCCCCAGCGCCCGGTGCGTCACGCCCGGCGCGGCCAGCAGCAGCCGCAGCGCCGCGTCCAGCTCCTCGCTGCGGTAGGTGCCCACCACCAGCACGTGCGACTCGCCGAGGAACCCCGCCTGCAAGTAGTCCAGCACGCCCAGCGACAGCTCATCGGCCCACTGCAGGTCGTCGATGACGAGCAGCACGGGCTCCTTCTCGCAGAAGGCGGCGAGCGTCTCGGCCAGGGAGCGCATGACGCGCTCGCGAGCGGCCTGCGGGGGGAGCCGCGGAGGCTCGGGGCGGGCGTCCTGTCCGGGCAGATCCGCCAGCGCGGGCTCGTAGCGGGCCAGCACCCGCCCCCGCGCGCCCAGCAGCCGCTCCGTCTCCTCGAAACCCAGGTGCCGGCACTCGTCGGCGATGGCCTGCAGCAGCGGCTTGAAGGCATGCAGCGGCTCACCGTACAGCTGCTCGCCCGTGCTTCCTCCGGACAGCGGGAGGCACCCACCCGTGACGACGCGGAAGGCCGTCCGGCCCGCGGACACCGCGCACTCCATCACCACGCGCGTCTTGCCCGCGCCGCTCTCGCCGCCGATCAGCAGACAGCCGCCATTGCCCTCGCGGGCCATCGCCAGCCGCTGCTCCATCTCCATCAGGAGCCGCTGCCGGCCCACGAACTCGGGCCGGTAGAGGTACGGCCGCGGTGTGCCTCGCGGTGGCCGGGGCAGCTCCTCCGCCCCGAGCCCGGCGAGCACGGCGCCCACGTCCGCGGCGTAGCCGATGCGCTCGCGGGGCACCTTCGCCAGCATGCGCTGCACCAGGGCATCCAGCTCCGGCGGCACGCCCTTCACCCACTCCGAGAGCCGGTACGGCTGCTCCTGCAGGTGCCGCCGCAGCACCTCCCAGCCCGAGCCCGGGAAGGGCGGCTGCCCCACCACCAGCTCATGGAGGATGCAGCCCAGCGAGTAGAGGTCCGCCCTCGCATCCACCAGCCCGCCCTTGATCTGCTCGGGGGCCATGTAGACATAGGAGCCCTCCAGGCTGCCGGAGACATCGAGCGACTCGCGGCCCAGCGGCCCTCCGAAGGCCGAGGCCAGCCCGAAGTCCACCAGCACCGGCGTGCCGTCCGGGCGGATGACGATGTTCTCCGGCTTGAGGTCGCGGTGGACGATGCCCTCGCCATGCAGGAAGGCCAGCGCGGAGCACAGGCGGCGCGTCAGGGTGAGCACCTCGCCCAGCCGCTCCAGGGACGCCTCGCGCCGCTGCTCCAACGGGGGCGGCCCGAAGGGACGGAACGAGACGCCCGTGGAACCCGTGACGCTCGGAGCCTCGGGAGCGGAGACGACCTGGGTGATGACATCCGTCGTGGTGCCGGGGTTGCGCTTCCACAGCTCGTCGATGTAGCGCCGGAGGGTGAGCCCCTCGAGCAGCTCCATGGCGTACCAGGGCAGTCCGTCCTGCACGCCCTCGGCGAGCACGCGCACCACGCCCGGGTGCTGGATGCGCCGCAGCGCGTGGATCTCCCGGCGGATGCCTCGCAGCATGGCCGCCTCGGGCACCCGCACCGTCTTGAGGGCGACCCGCTCCCCCGTCTCGTCGGAACACGCGCGGTACACGACCCCCATCCCCCCCGAGCTCAACTTCCCCAGGAGGCGGTAGGGACCGATCCTTCCCTGCTCCATTTCCTGGAGCTCCGCGGCCGACATGATGGTCCACGAGACTCGCACGGTTCGGTGTACCCCTCCAAACGAACGGCCTTCCGAGAGTACCCGCCGCCTGCCTGCCCGCCCGGTGACGGCTCCAGAAGGAGACGACCTTTCCAGTCACCTCCGTCATCCCACCGTGACGCATCCGTGACGTGAAACCCACCCGACACCCATCGTGCACGAATCGTCACGGCGTGACACGGCCGTGAGATGCGCGCGAGCCGGACGTGACGCACGGCGTGACGAAGTGTTGCGGGGGCTGCACGTGGCTGAAACGTGACGTCGCTATACGGCTGGACGTCATGTTCGAGACCTACGACAGCGCCACCGACGTGCAGTCCGCCCGGCGGTTCGCGCTCTCGGGCGTCGCCTCCCTCGGGATGTGCGCCCTGATCGGACTCACGGCGGTGGCCGTGGGCAACCAGGTGCGGGAAGTCATCAAGGAGAAGAAGGTGGACGTGGTGTTCCGTCCGCCGCCGCCTCCTCCTCCGGTGGTCGAGGTGAAGCCGGCTCCCCCGCCGCCCCCGCCGCCCAAGCCGAAGGCGAAGCCTCCTCCGCCGCCCACCGTCGCCGCGCCCGCGGCCATGGTGGCGCCCAAGGAGATTCCGGTGGAGAAGCCGCCCGAGGCCGACGCGGAGCACGCGGTGGCCGAGGCGCCCGTCGCCGTGGGAGGCACGGGCCAGCTCGTCGCGGGTGCCATCGTCACGGGCGTGGACAGCCCCGGCGTGGCCGGTGGCTCGCTGCGGCCCAAGCCCATCAACCTCCCCGAGTCCGCCACCCCGCCCAAGGAGCTCAGCTCCAACCTGCTGCCCGAGTTCCCCTCGGACATGAGGGCCAAGGGGCAGGAGGGCATGGTCATCCTGAAGATCGTCGTCGAGGCGGACGGCGGCGTCAGCAACGTCAAGGTGATGCGCGGCGAGGAGCCCTTCGTGGGTGCCGCCATCGCCGCGGTGCGCACGTGGCGCTACGAGCCCGCGCTCGTGGACGGCCAGCCCACCGCCGTCTTCCGCATCGTGAAGGTCCCCTTCCGTCTCAAGTAGCGAGCAACCTCTGTCTCACCCGCCGGAGCCCCCCAGATGAACTTCAATCTGATCGAGATCTACCACCACATGGGCTTTTTCGCCCGGTGCATCGCCTACACGCTGGTCGCCTTCGCGCTGGCGTCGATGGTCGTGTTCTTCGAGCGCCTCATCTACTTCTTCCGCTCGAAGGCGGCGGACCGGAAGTTCGCCGCGCGGGCCGGCAAGTTGCTGGAGACGCAGCAGCACGAGCAGTTCGTCATCGAGTCCTCGGCGGCCCGGGCGAGCAGCCTGGCGAAGCTGTTGGGCGGTGGCGTGAAGACGTACCTGGCCAAGAAGGCGGCGCCGCAGGGCAAGCTGGGCGCGGTGGAGCTGACGCGGAGAGACCTGGAGCGCATCTACGAGCGCGTGACGGCGGACGTGCGCCGGGGCATGAGCGTGCTGGCGTCGGTGGGCTCGGTGGCGCCGTTCGTCGGTCTGCTCGGCACGGTGGTGGGCATCATCGAGGCCTTCGCCGGTATCGCGAAGACGGGCTCGGGCGGCCTGGGCGCGGTGTCCGCCGGTATCGCCGAGGCGCTCGTCGTCACGGCGCTCGGCCTGCTGGTGGCCATCCCCGCGGTGCTGATGTTCAACTTCCTCACCACCCGCTCCGACGCGCTCCTGCTGTCGCTGGACCTGGCCCGCAAGGAGTTCATGGACCACCTGGAGGACGTGGACGGGGTGGTGTCTCCCGCGGTGCGCGGGGAGGGCGCGGTGGCCCTGGACGTGGAGCGCGCCACGCGCAAGGAGGGCGTCGATGTCCGCCCGGCGTAGCGGTGGGCTCGTGCCCGAGATGAACGTCACCCCGCTGGTGGACGTGGTGCTCGTCCTCCTCATCATCTTCATGGTGGTCACCCCGCAGCTCGAGGCAGGCGCGGCGGTGGACCTCCCGGCGGTGACGAATCCGGACAAGGGCGAGGAGAACTCGCTCACCCCCACCACCGTGAGTCTCACGGCGCAGGGCGCCTTGTTCGTGGACAAGAAGGAGGTGCCCAAGGCGCAGTTCGCCGAGCAGCTCCGCGCCGTCCACGAGAAGGACCCCGAGGCCCGCGTGGTGCTCAAGGCGGACCGGGGCGTGCGCTACGCCGAGGTGCGCGGGGTCTTCAAGACGCTGCAGGACATCGGCTTCCCGGGCATCTCGCTCCAGGTCATCGACCGGAAGAAGGAGTGACGCGCCATGGCCTTTGATCTCGGTGGTGGCAAGGGCGGCATCCGCCCCGCGATGAACGTGACGCCCCTCGTGGACGTGGTGCTCGTGCTCCTCATCATCTTCATGGTCGTCACCCCGCTGATGACCAAGCAGATGTGGATGGACGTGCCGGGCAAGGCGGACGAGCAGACCGAAGTGGCTCCGCCTCCTCCCGGCGCACTGCCTCCCGTGGTGCTCACCGTCACCAAGGCGGGCGCCGTGCAGATCAACCGCGAGGACGTGCCGCGCGACCAGGTCGTGGCCCGGCTCCAGCGGATGATCAACGCGCGCCCGGACAAGATCGTGTTCTTCGACGCGGAGAACGACGTGCCGTATGGCACCGCGATGGAAGTCATGGACCTCGCGCGTGGCGGGAATCTCACCGTCGCCGTGGTCCCCGACGCCGTCGCCGAGCCGGCCGCGCCGTGACCTGAAGTCTTCATTCCGGTCTCTCCCTTTTCACCTTCCATCCATTTCGTTGCCACGGGCGTCGCGTTCTCTACGCGCGCTCGTTGGTGAGGAGTCCCGTGTTGTCTCTCCATTCCCTTCGCGCCGCACTGGCGGCGCTCGCACTGCTGGCCGCGCCCGTGATGGCGCAGGCGCCTGTTCCAGAGGCCTCCGGGTCCTCGTCCCAGGTTGACGCGGATTCAACCCAGCACCCTCACCCCGACCCTCTCCCGGAGGGCGAGGGAGGAGTGGGCACGGCAGCCACCTCCAGTGACACCGCCACTGACGCCGCTGACGCCGCCGAGCGCAGCGACGACGAGATGATGGCTGACTCGGCCACGCCTCCTCCGGGCTTCACCGGCGTCTACGGCCAGATCACCGACGCCCAGACGAAGGAGACGCTCATCGAGGCCACGGTGAAGGTCGTCACCGGCGGACAGAAGAGCGTGCTCACCGACATCGACGGCAACTACCAGCTCGCGCTTCCTCCCGGGAAGTATGACCTGCGCGTCTTCTATGACGTCTACGAGGGCCGCCGCATCACTGGCGTCATCGTGGAGCAGGGCAAGGCCACGAAGCTGGACGTGCAGCTGAGCGCCGACGCGGGCGCCGTGCAGGAAGTCGTCGTCGAGGCCCGCGCGGACCGCCGTGCCGAGGGCGCCCTGCTCCAGGAGCGCAAGAAGGCCGCCGCCGTCTCCGACGCCATCAGCTCCCAGGAGATCGCCCGCACGCCGGACTCGAGCGCCTCGGACGCGGTGAAGCGCGTGGTGAGCGTCACGGTGGTGGATGGCCGCTTCATGCTGCTGCGTGGCCTGGGTGGCCGCTACTCGGTGACGCTGCTCAACGGCGCGCTGCTGCCCAGCCCCGAGCCGGATGAGCCCTCCGTTCCGCTGGACCTCTTCCCCACCAGCCTCCTGGCCAACCTCAACGTGGTGAAGAGCTACACCAGTGACCTGCCCGGCACCTTCGGCGGTGGCACGCTCCTCATCGAGACCAACACCTACCCGAGCAAGTTCGAGTTCAAGCCGCGCATCACCTTCTCGGGCGACAGCATCTCCACCTTCCAGCAGCGCAACACGCACCCGGGCAGCTTCCTGGAGGCGCTGAGCTTCGCGGGCCCCGACCGCCAGCTCCCCGCGGGCCTGCCCCAGAACGAGCGGATGGGCAGCTCGGCGAGCACCTGGCAGTCCTTCCCCAACATCTGGTCCGCGCGCCGCGCCACCGCGCTGCCCAACCTGGGCCTGGGCGCGTCCATGGGTGACACGCTGCGCTTCGGCAACAGCCGCCTGGGCTACCTGGCCACCGTCAACTACGGCCACAAGGAGAGCGTCCGCGAGTCCGAGTTCGCCCGCGCCGACATGCCGGTGGGCGAACTCCAGGCCCAGGACGCCACCCGCACCCTCCAGGGCTCCGAGGGCTCCACCCTCAGCGCGCTCGCCAGCGTGGGCTACCAGTTCGACCGCGACAACGAGCTCACCTTCTTCAGCCTCTACACGCGCGGCACGGACAGCACCACCTTCACCTCCCGCGGCGTGAACAACGGCCGCTCGGAGACCTTCGAGAGCACGCGCCTGCAGTTCGTCTCCCGCGCCCTCTCCTTCAACCAGGTGCGCGGCTTCCACCGCCTCAACACCCTGGGCGATGCCGAGCTCGACTGGCAGGCCAACTTCAGCCGCGTGGACCGCGACGAGCCGGACACCCGCGACACCCTCTACAGCGACGACCTGGGCACCCCCACCGGAAAGTACGCCTTCCCCAACCAGCCCAACAGCGGCGAGCGCTTCTTCGGCACGCTCGGAGAAACCTCCACCGGCGGCAGCGCCAGCCTCACCCTGCCCTTCTCCGACGTGCGCGTGAAGGCGGGCGGTCTGGCCCAGGTGTCCTTCCGTGACTTCCAGGCCCGCCGCTTCCGCTACCTGCTCACCGACACCCCGGTGGACACCTCGCTGCCCCCCGAGGAGCTCTTCGCCTCCTCCCACCTGGGCACCAGCGTCCGCATGCGCGAGACCACGCGCGGCGATGACGCCTATGACGCGTACCTCGGCGTCTTCGCCGGCTTCGCGACGGCGGACTACAAGCCCGTGGAGCCCCTGCGCCTGGTGGGTGGCGTGCGCGTGGAGCACTCGCTGCAGCAGCTCACCGCCCACAGCCCGTTCGACACCACCTCCACCGGCAACACCCGTGCGAACTACCTGGACGTGCTGCCGGCCTTCAACGCCATCTACGCGCTGCGTCCCGACATGAACCTGCGCGCCGGCTACAGCTACACGCTGGCCCGGCCCACCTTCCGCGAGCTGGCCCCGTTCATCTTCTTCGACTTCGTCCGCCGCCGGAACGTGTCCGGCAACCCGGAGCTGCTCGAGACGCGCATCCACAACCTCGACACCCGTCTGGAGTGGTTCGTCGGGGAGAACGAGGTGCTCGCCGCCAGCGTCTTCTACAAGAACTTCCAGAGCCCCATCGAGCGCATCCTCCGCTACTCCGGCGACATGGGCTTCGAGAACGCGGATGGCGCCAACAGCTACGGCGTCGAGCTGGAGGCCCGCGCGTCGCTCGGCCGCCTCTCCCCGGCGCTCTCCCACTTCCGCGCCGCGGCCAACCTGACGCTCATCCAGTCCAACATCGTCCTCACGGACCCGGAGAAGCTGGGCGCGCAGACGAACAGCCAGCGGCCCATGCAGGGCCAGTCGCCCTACGTCATCAACCTCAACCTCGGCTACGACCGCCCCGAGAGCGGCACCGAGGTGGCCCTGCTCTACAACGTCTACGGCCCGCGCATCAGCGAGGTCGGCCTCAATCCGCTCCCGGACGTCTACGAGCAGCCCTTCCACCGCGTGGACCTGTCCGTCAGCCAGAAGCTCGGCAACGACCTGCAGCTCAAGCTCACCGGCTCCAACCTGCTCGACTCCGCCGTCGTCTTGGACCAGGGCGGAATCACCATCCTGAAGTACCGCCCGGGCATCGCCTTCTCCGCGGCGCTCGGCTGGACCCTGTAACCCCCGTCAAAAGGAAGCACACCATGAAGCGGCTCGCTCTCGGCCTCACCCTTGGTACGTCCCTGCTCGCCGGTTGCCCCGGCCCGGTGGAGCAGGACACCGCGGACGACGTCAGCGCCAACATCACGCAGAACACCACCTGGACGGCCGACAAGGTCTACACCCTCAAGGGCTACATCTTCGTGGAGAGCGGCACGCTCACCATCGAGCCGGGCACGAAGATTCTCGGTGAGGAGGGCAGCGCGCTCGTCATCACCCGCAACGCGAAGCTGAACGCGGTGGGCACGGCGGAGAAGCCCATCGTCTTCACCAGCGCGAAGCCCGAGGGCGAGCGCGCCGCCGGTGACTGGGGCGGCGTGGTGCTGCTGGGCAACGCGCGAATCAACGTCGCCGGTGGCAGCAACACCATCGAGGGCTTCTTCGCCACCAGCGGCGATGACCGCACGAAGTACGGCGGTACCGACGACGCCCACGACTGCGGCAAGCTGAAGTACGCCCGCATCGAGTTCGCCGGCTACGAGCTGGCCGAGGACAACGAGCTCAACGGCCTGACCACGGGCGCGTGCGGCTCGGCCACGGAGCTCGACTTCGTCCAGGTGCACAAGGGCGCGGACGACGGCGTGGAGATGTTCGGCGGTACCGCCAACCTCAAGCACCTCGTCATCAGCCAGCCGGACGACGACGGCCTGGACTATGACCTGGGCTACAGCGGCAAGGTGCAGTTCCTGATCGTCCAGCAGAACGACCGGGTGGGCAACCGCGCCATCGAGGCCAGCGGCAACAAGACCACCAACACGGCCACCCCGCGCTCGGTGCCGGAGATCTGGAACGCCTCCTTCATCGGCTCCAACCGCGCCCCGGCCACCACGGGCACCAAGCAGGAGGGCCTGGTGTTCAACACCGGCGCCGGCGTGAAGCTCAACAACGCCATCGTCGCTTACTTCGCCGACAAGGCGGTGGACGTGGACGGCGCGGCCTCGGCGCAGCTGTCCGAGTCCGGCAACCTGAGCATCAAGAACACCCTCTTCTGGATGAACAAGGGCAACACCACGTCCATCGACTACTCGGCCAACCCGGTGAAGGACGCCGCGGGCAACACCACCAACGCGGACGCCACCCGGCTGAGCGACGGCACCATCTACAAGGAGAACGAGCAGCTCCTCGCCACGGTGAACAACAACCGCGTGGTGGACCCCATGCTGAGCGCCGCGGTGAACGCCAAGACGCCCAACTTCAAGCCGGCCGCCGAGTCGCAGGCGCTCCTCACCTCCAACGCCGCCACGCCGGCGGATCCGTTCTTCGACGCCACCGCGAAGTTCATCGGCGCGGTGGGCAGCACGGACTGGACGGCCGGCTGGACCGCGTACCCGGAGAACTGAGCTTCACCTGAAGCCGTACGAGGAATGCCGCACCCGGCGCTGCCTCCCGGGTGCGGCCCCATCGCCCGGAGGTACGTTCTTCTGACGGAGGGGGCTCCGGGAGAAGACGTATCTCCGGGCGGTGTCTTTCTTCACGCCCGGGCACGCAGCGGCAGCTCCACGGTGAAGGTCGAGCCCCGCGCCAGCTCGCTCTCCACGCGGATGCTGCCCTGCATGGCCTCGACAATCTGTTTGGAGATGAAGAGCCCCAGCCCCAGGCCGCCGTAGTGCCGCTCGGACACGGCGCGCCCGAAGCGGGAGAACAGGCGCGGCAGGTCCGCGGGGGCGATGCCGATGCCCTCGTCCCGGACCATCAGCCGTGTCCGCTCGTCCTCCACCGTCACGCGCACGTGGATGGGCTTGCCCGCGCCGTACTTGGCCGCGTTGGACAGCAGGTTGACGAGCACCTGGTCCAAGCGCAGCGGATCCCAATACCCGTGCACGGGCGGCGTGGCGGGGAAGTCCACCGCGCACCCGGCCTGGGCGAACACCTCGGAGAGCCGCTCCATCACCTCGCGCAGCAGTCCGGTGAGCTCCATGTCGACGGGCTCGAGCCCCAGCCGGCCGGCGCCGATGCGGCTCACGTCCAGCAGGCTGTCCACCAACGAGGTGAGCCGCTCCACCTGACGCATCGCCTTGGGGAGCCGCGTGCCCACGGACGCCCGGCACTCGGGCGTCAGGCACTTGTCGATGAGCGTGTGCTGGAGCTTGAGCGAGGTGAGCGGCGTCTTCAGCTCATGGCTCGCCACGGAAAGGAACTCGTCCCGGAGGCCCACCGCCTGCCGGGCCTCCTCGTAGAGCCGGAGGTTCTCCAGCGACATGCCCACCCGGTGCGCCAGCTCCTCCGCGAGCGACAGGTCCTGCTCGTCCAAGCGCCGCAACGGGGCGCAGGCGGCGAAGATCATCATCCCGTGCACCTTGCCCCCCGCGCGCATCGGCACCGTCATCACCGAGTGGGCATCCAGCGTGTTCATCACCTCCAGGTGCTCGGGGCAGACGGCGTAGCGCTGGCGGACGTCCCGGGTGAACTCCCGGATGAGGACGGACTTCCCCGTGTGCACCCCCTCCAGCAGCGGGCTCCTCCCCGGGGCCTGGGGCACGAAGCTCCTGGCGCGCTGGACGAGCGGCTCCTCGGACGGCTCGCGGTGCGCCGCGGCCACGCGCGGCAGATGTCCGTCCGCCCGCGCCACGCCGATGATGCAGTAGGAGCAGATGGAGGAGGCGGCGAGCCGGGCCACCCGCTCGAGGATCTCCTCCGCCCGGTCCAGGCGCTCGGCGAGCAGCCGGCTGGCCTCCGAGAGGAAGCGGGCACTGGCCTCGGCGCGCTTGCGCTGGGTGATGTCCACCACCGTGCCGCTGAAGCGCAGCAGCTGGCCCCGCTCATCGAACCAGGCGCGCCCCTGGGCGGAGAGCCACCGCTCGATGCCATCCTGGATGCCGATGACGCGGTATTCGATGTCATAGCCCCCGCCACTCTCCGGGGTCTCGGCCCATTGGATGACCTGCGCCGTGCGCTCGCGATCCTCGGGATGGACGATGGAGAGGAACCGCTCGCAGTCCATCCGGTAGTCCGGCGGGGCGCCGAAGAGCGCCTGGGCGCGGGCGTCACACAGGAACTCGCCGGTGGCGGGGTTGTAGTCCCAGGTGCCGATGGAGGCCGAGGCGAGGGACATGCGCAGCCGCTCCTCGCTGAACCGGAGCGCCTCGCGTGCGAGCCTCGGCTCGGGCACCTCCTCGACGTACAGGCAGAGCCCCACCATCTCCAGGCCCTCATGGAGGGGATGGCAGCTCACCCGCCCCCACTCCAGCTCCAGCCAGGGGAAGGGCCGTCCCGTCGTGAGCACCTGCTGGAGGCGCCAGAGCAGGTCCTGCGTGGCCTCCCCCGGAGGAAACACGTCGGCCAGACCCATGCCCGGCCAGGCCCGGGTGCGCGGGCCGTGCAGCCCGGCCATGGCCCGGTTGAAGCGGACCACCTGGAGCCGCCGGTCCACGAGGGCGATACCGATGGGTGCGTTCCACAGCACCTCCAGTTGGACCGCCTCCAGGTCGAGCCGCGAGGCCGGGCCCTCCAGGGCCCCATTCATTCCCATCTCCCTCTGTCCATCCAACACCCCCTGCCGGTAACAGCCACTGGCCCGGCGTCCATGCCCTCGGGGACACCTTGGCCGCCCGGACGCGCAGCCACCCACCTCCCTCGGGCTTGCCAGGGAAGCGGCTATGCTCGCGGCATGAGCCGCCCCCGATTCGTCGCCGCCTGGTTCTCCCCCTGGCCGGAGCGGGCCCGTTTCGCGCTCGACCACTGCTGCCGCTCGCGAAGCTGGGAACGACGTTCATGAACCGGAAGTACCGCCTGGACACGCGTGACCCGGAGCAGGATCGGGCGACGATCCGGCGGGGACTCGAAGGGCTCCGGACGGAGCTGCGGGGGCGCGACACGCTGCTCTCCGACTTCACCTTCGCGGACATCGCCATCGCCGTGTCACTGACCCTGGTGCGGCCGGTGGAGCACCCCATCATTCCCCTCGGCCCCGCGATGCGCGCCGCGTTCACCGAGCCAGCTCTGGCCGAGGAGTTCGGGGACCTGCTGGCGTGGCGGGACAAGCTCTACGCGGAGCGCCGCTCCATGCAGGGAACCGCACATGCTTGATCCGCGCTTCTCCTACGAACACTTCATCCGAACAGAAGATCGCACCTGGCTCTGCCGCGAGCTCGAACAGGTGCTGACCCACCGGCTCCGGTCGGCCTCCGCTCCCGACGAAGAGGGACATCGAATGGTGATGGAGTTGCGGAAAAGTCTGGGGCGGGAACTGGGCGGACTTGGCGCAGCCCTACGAACTCGTCGTCGAAATGTCCTACCGGGACCCGGAGGAGCCGAGAACTGTGTCAGTCTCCTTTCGCGCCCGAGGACCCGCCTGAGCCGTAGCACCGCCTGAGCCCTACCGTCAGGAATTCTTCTCCCTCAGAAGCCGCTCAAGTTCTGGGACAGCGTAGAAATGGAAGGCCCGCCCCACTTGCTTCTTCCGCAGGTAACCGGCCTTCTCCAAATCGAGCAGGTCTTGACGAGCGGTCTGGTAAACGACGCCGTGCTCGCGGCGGTAGGGTTCAATCGAGTACTGCGCGCCCGGGTGACGAAGCGCATGGGCCAAAAGCGACCGTTGGCGGTGATTGACGTTATCTACAGCCCTGAGAAGCACCTCTACCTCCTGCACCTCCTTGCTCTTGCGGTCGAGATACACGTAGAGATCCTGCGTTGCTCTTCGGATGACCTCCAGTTGGTGCAAGAGAAAGTAGGTGAGGTCGCTTCCGTCTGTCTCGGTGAACAGGAAGGCGCGACTGTACTGGACAGGTGCTTCCTGGATGATCCGAGAGATGGAGAGGAACTCTGCAATCCAATAGCGTTGCCGGATCATGCTCCAATAGAAGAGTGCACGCGCGGTACGGCCATTGCCGTCGACAAACGGATGGTCATAAGCGATTATAAAGTGGAGACCGATAGCGCGAACAACAGGGTGGACGAAGGCATTCCCGGCGTTTTCATTTGCAAACGTGCAGAGAGCTTCTATTCGCGAAGGAAGCGCGCGTGCATCTGGGGGGATGTGGAGAACTTGTCCATTGCTGATGTCCTGCACTGTGACGGGCTCGTCTGGGCGCCTCAGCCGCCCTACCTCACCATGCTCCAAGGTGCCTTCGGTGATGACCTCGTGCAGTTCAAGAAGCAAAGCGATTGATAGGGGCTCCTGAGCTTTTCTACGCAGCAGCTCCATCGCCCGGAAATTGTTGAAGATCATCCGCTCATCTTTCGTTCGCGGCTGCCGCCCGTGCAGGAGCATGTCCTTTGCGACACGGCGGGTCGTCGAAGCTCCCTCCAACTGGCTGGAGGTAATCGCCTCCTCCATCAGGGAGCGGATGATGTACCGGCCTCGAACTTCCTTATTGGTCAACTGCGGGTCGGCCATCTCAAGCCGTCCGCCCATATCGCGGTCGATTTGATGCAATGCGAGCAGAAGACCATCGGTTCGCGCGAAGTGGAAGTTGTGCCCTGTGTTGTCAGTGAGAGGCAACTCGGTCCTAAGCACCCTCCGAGCCATGCTGACGCCAGTCCACCACTCCTCGTGTGTCAGTCCCTCTAGCGGAGGGTGCCGCCGAAGTTGGTCCCAATGAAGGTACTGTCCATCGATCTCGGGTTTGAATCCGCGCGAGAAGAAACGCGACAAGCGGCCTGGATCCCCCTTCAGGAGGGCTTGTAAGGCAGCTTGAGGGTCAGGAGGCGTAGCTGGGATCCGCACGACATCTCCGATCTACTAATTTAGTAACTAATAGTAGTTACATAGTAGTTCGGGATAGCACTCACGCCAAGTACGACGACTACTAACTTCGGCTTTGTTAGTAGGTCCCTAGTAGCTCCGGGGGTAGTTCCGGGGGTGCTACTAACTTCGGCTTTGTCGGGGACGGAAAGAAGGAAGCGGCCTGAAATAGGGCGGATTGGCAAGCACAAACCAGAGCGGCCGAGCCAAACCTGTGGCCCCGTGATGCCTACGGGTGGGGCCCCTCGGGATGGGGATGCATCCAGGCCAGCACGTGCCTCTTGTTCAGCAAGCCAACTTGACCCGGAAAGAGCTCAGGGGACCCCCACATCCCTGGGAGGAGCCGAGGTAGGGTCAATATCCTTTGGCCTGCCTCACGCCGCGGCGGGACGGGCGGCCACGGGCGCCGTCTCGACCGACTCGATGGCGACGGCCTCGGGCGAGCCGCCCTCGGCGAACAGCGGGGCGCTCGGGCGGGACTTCGGCGGACGGCCCCGGCGCTTCGGCGCCGACTCGTCGCTCTGCGCGGGGGCCTCGGCCGTCACGCCACCGTCCGCGCGCGCCACCTTGCGCCCCGCCCTCGGCAGCGGGATGGCCTCCAGCCTCGTGCTCAGCTCCGCGTCCTCCTCGGCGAACACCCGCGCGTACGCCAGCGCCCGCTGGCCCTTCTGCACCAGCGCCTCCTGCCCCTCGGCCAGCACCTGGCGCGCCGCCTCCAGCGCCGCCTGCGCCTTCGCCACCGCCTCGGCCTGCGCCCTCACCCGGCTCGCCGCCTCCTCCAACACCTCCGCGTCCACGTCCGGGAACTTCACCTCGGACAGCTCCGTGGAGAACACCTCGAGCAGTGCCCGCATCGCGGGCGAGATGGGATCGTTTTCGTTCGCGTCGAACATGGCCTGGGACTCCCCTCCAGCGTGCTGCGTGGGGCCCTCATGTGCACAGATGTTCAGTGCCTTTTCAAGGGGGTCCGCTCCGAGGCCGATTTACCGGCCCCGCGCCGTGTTCACCCCCCGCCATGCCAGCGGCGTCCGGCCCGGATGACTCCCCCCATGTGGGCGATGGACCCTCCATCTCCGGTCTCATCGGGTCCGGCACGGGGAGGTAGAATCGCGCGGGGAGCCCGGCAAGAGCGGGCCCTGGGGGAGTCGACATGCAGCCAGAGATGGTGGAGTTGCTCGCGGACACGGCGCAGTACACCGCCGTGGCGTTCATCGGTGCGTTCATCGGAATTGGCGAGCTCGTCTCCCGCTACAAGGATGACCCCTACGAGGCCATCACCAACCGCCACGCCATCACCTACACGCTGCTCAACGTGCTCGCCTCGCTCCTGGCCCTGCTCGCGCTCAAGACGCTGAACCCGGCGGATGCCCAGGGGGTGCTGCTCGGGGAGGGGCCGGCGTCGGCGCGGGTCGGGTACACGCTGGTCGCCGGGTTTGGCGCCATGGGGCTCTTGCGCTCCTCGGCCTTCAACATGCGCGTGGGCAACGAGGACATCGCCATCGGCCCGAGCGCGCTGCTGCAGGTCATGCTCTCCGCGACGGACCGCGCCGTGGACCGGGCTCGCGCCAGGGTGCGCGCCGAGATGATGGCCAGGACCATGCACATGGTTCCCTTCGAGCAGCTCGAGGTGGCCCTGCCGCAGCTCGCCTTCGCGATGATGCAGAACGTGACGGATCAGGAGAAGCAGGACTTCGCCAACGTGGTCTCGGCGCTGCGCGAGAAGAAGATGGACGCGGTGGCCAAGAGCATCAGCCTGGGGCTCGCGCTCAGCAACATCGTGGGACAGGGCGTGGTGGATGACGCGGTGATGGCGCTGCGCAAGACGCTGGCCGCGGCGGGAGACCCCAGCTTCTCCGCCACCCTGGCGCGGCCCCTGCCCACGCCCGTGGAGACCCCGGAGGCGTCCGTGTCGCCCACCGCGGAGAAGTAGGAGAGGAGGCGGGCCGCTCAGTCCACGCGCACCAGCGACACGGTGCGCACCCCCTGGGCCGGGTCCACCTCCACCGCGAGGAAGTGCCGGCCCACGCCGTCGAACTGCTCGGGAATGGCGCCGCCGCCGCCCGAGATGAAGGACGGAATCCCCGCGTTGGAGAACGAGTAGTACGAGTGCACGTGGCCGTAGAGCGTGAGGTCCAGCTTCGCGTTGGCCAGCTTCGCCAGCAGGGCCGCCGCCTCGTTGCGGCTCGCGAAGGCGCCGTTGCGCACGCCGATGGGGTCCACGATGGGGATGTGCGTGCCGAGGATGTGCACCGCGTCCCGCCCCGCCGCCAGCCACCCGTCCAGCATCTCCTCGGCCCTCGGATCCAACGAGCCGTTGCCCGAGTCGATCATCGTGAAGTGCACGCCGTGGAAGGTGAAGTGCAGGTTCCCCCGGCCGAAGTACTCGTGGTAGCGCGGGTCCGGGGTGATGAGCTCGTGGTTGCCGAGCGTGGCGAACAGGGGGATGCGCGACTCGAGCAGGCGGGACTGGAACTCCTCCAGCTGCTCCACGGTGCCCCGCTGCGTCAGGTCCCCCGAGAAGTAGATGAAGCGCAGCGTGGGGTCCGCGTTGATGCGCCGGTAGATGTCGCCCACCCGGGGCAGGGCCTCCTGCACGTCCGCCAGCGCCGCGAAGCGGAAGGGCATCGGCTGATCCCACAGCGGAGGCGCCACCGTCAGCCGGGCCTCGGCGCCCGCGGGCACCCGCACCTTCCACGTCTTCACGGTGGGCAGCGGTCCCTCGGGCAGGGCCTCCACCAGGAGCGGCTCGCCGCCCACCGAGGCCGAGAGCTCCGCGTCCGGCATGGCGTTGCGCACCACCACCGTCCACTCCTCGGTGGCCCCGGCGGAGGACACCGCGCGCACGTGGAAGGCCGGGGCCGAGCCCCACAGCGTCAGCGTGCCCGGCTCCACCTTGCGCACCACGGCCAGTCCGTCCTCCACGGTGAAGGCCACGCCGTTGGCGTCCACCTGGCCCACCCGCAGGTCCTTCAGCGCGCGCTCCTCGGCCGGCCGCTGGCTGCAGCCCGCGGCCAGCAGCGCGAGCACGGCGGCTCCCCGGCGAATGCTCCTCACGGCTCACCTCCCAACGCGTAGACGAGTGACACCCGGCCCACCACGGCCGAGCCCGCCTGGAGCTCCGCGGCCACGCCCCACGGCCCGGTGAGCAGCATGCGCCCGCGCAGCCCCACGTACCCCGGCACGCCGCTGCCTCCCCTGATGCCTCCCGGGAAGTCGTCCTTGCGGTGATCGTAGTAGAGCATCGCCTCGCCCCGGAAGGGCCCGCCGCGGCCCAGGTACACGCCGTAGCCGAAGGTGAAGAGGAGCTGCTCGAAGAGGATGTCGTCCACCGGGCCCGCGTAGACGTAGCCCTGCATGGCGAAGCCCACGCCCATCTCCGCGAAGGAGCCGGCCATGCGCGGGCTGAAGCGCGCCATGTCGTAGCGGCCCCGCAGGAAGAGCTCGCCACCGGCCAGCGTGAAGGACTCGGTGGGGTAGCGGTGCGCCAGGGCCGCGGCCTCCAGGTCCAACGCCGTGCCGTCCGCGCCCGCGCGCGCGCCCTCGGGTGCGCCCAGCAGCCGGTACGCCCCGCCCACGCGCACGCGCACGTTGCCCTCGCCCGGCGACAGCTTCGCCCCGGCCTCCAGGCGCACGCGCTCCAGCCGCGCCAGCGCGCCCACCGAGACGAAGTGCCGGTAGTCGAAGGCCGGGTCCACCACGTGCTGGTAGCCCAGCTCCAGCTCGAGCGGGGGCAGGTGCCGCGCCACCTCGCCTGGAGGGAAGGCGGGCGCCAGGGCGCCGTAGAGGTTGGCCAGCGTGGAGATGGAGAGCACGCCCACCCCCGCCAGCGTCACCGCGTACAGCGGACCGATGACCCGGCGCGAGGCCCCGGACAGGGCGATGGGCACGCCCCCGGCGAGCAGCAGCCCCAGGCCCGAGCCCTCCAGGAGGAAGTGCCGCCCCGCCGTCGCGGTGTCCCCCGCCACGAGCGGCCCCATCCCGTGCAGCAGCAGGCCGGGCACCACCGAGACGGCCGCCGGCAGCACCTCGAAGCGGGGCCGGGCCGGCGCCACCTCCGCGAGGGACACGGGCTCCACCTGCGCGGGGACGGCCTGGGCGGGGAGCTCCCCCACCGCCCGCGCCTCGCACACCTGGGCCTGGACCGCGCCCGGCAGCACCGCCAGGACGAGCACCCACAGTCGCACCATCATCGGCAACCCCTTCTCCCGGGCGGGCAGGGGGGCGGACCCATCCCCCGGCCGGAGCTGCCCGCCCGACGGATTCCAGGATAGAACGTTGACGGCTGGATTCGCAGCCCACCCCTGGAGTCAGGCGGGAAAGCCATCCGGGGACCCCCCCAGGCAGGACTTTTCCAGGAAGCGGGGTATGCTCCCGCCTCCCCCTGTCCTCCAACAACGCGACGCGCATCGTGGCCGCCAACGAAGCCCGGGAGTTTGGCAAGTACGAATTGGTCTCGAAGCTCGCCGCGGGCGGGATGGCCATCACCTATCGCGCGCGGATGAAGGGCGCCGCGGGGGTGACCAAGCCGGTGGTCATCAAGCAGATCCTCCCCCACTTCGCCGACGAGCCCGACTTCGTGGAGATGTTCGTCAGCGAGGCGCGCGTGGCCGCGGGGCTCACCCACGGCAACATCGCCCAGGTCTTCGACTTCGGAGAGATCGACGGCCAGTACTTCCTGGCCATGGAGTTCGTGCACGGCCAGACGCTGTCCAAGCTGCTGCGCCGCGCGCAGAAGGCCGGACTGCCCGGCCTGCCCATGCCGCTGGCGCTCTTCGTCGCCACCCAGATGTGCGACGGGCTGGACTACGCGCACCGGCACATCGGTGAGGACGGGCGGCCCATGGGGCTCGTCCACCGCGACGTGTCGCCGGACAACGTGCTCATCTCCTACGAGGGCCAGGTCAAGGTCATCGACTTCGGCATCGTCAAGGCGACGAGCGTCGTGGAGTCGCGCACCTCGCCCGGCACGCTCAAGGGCAAGTACCCGTACTTCTCCACCGAGCAGGCCCGGGGCGAGCAGGACCTGGACGCGCGCTCGGACATCTTCGCCGTGGGCGTGGTGCTCTACGAGATGCTGTGCGGCCGGCGCCCCTACGAGGGCGAGCTCGCCGCGGTGCTGCCGCGCATCCTCGACGGCAACTACCCGCCGCCCTCCTCGCTCAACCCCGCCATCACCCCGGAGCTGGAGGCGGTGATGGCCACCGCCATGGCACGGGAGCGGGAGCAGCGCTACCCCACCGCCCAGGCCTTCTCCGAGGCGCTGCGCGAGCAGCTCTACTCGGGCTGGCCGCGCTTCTCGCCGGCCATGCTGTCGCAGCTGCTGGGCCACCTCTTCGCCGAGGAGCTCGCCGCCGAGGGCCGCAAGGTGGAGGTGACGCCCGCCTTCCTGGAGCAGCTCGCCGCGTGGCAGGCCCAGCCCATCAGCGAGCCCATGGGGGCCCTGCCGGGCCCGGCCAGCGGCAGGACGAGCACCGGCTCCGGCATGCGCGCCGTGCAGTCACGGCCCGGCAGTGACAGTGGACGGCCGTCGAGCAACACGGGCAGCCGTCCCGCGCTGAGGCCCTCCACCAACGGCGCCGCCCGGCCCGCCAGCAACGCGGGCGCGCGCACCATCAGCTCCGCCTCCGGGCGCCGGGTGACGTCGAGCGCCGGCGTGACGCGCGTGTCCTCCCCCGCCACCATGGCGGCCCCGCCGCTGGAGCAGGAGACCTCCACGGCCTCGTCGCAGCCCGCCACCGCCGCGGAGAGCACCGCCGACGCCCCGCACGACACCCCCGTCGAGGTGCCCGCCGTCAAGCTGGTGCCGGACCCCCTGGCCCCCGTGCGCGAGGCCCGGGAGCGCGAGGCCCAGGAGCGCGCCGAGCGGCGCCAACGGCTGGTGATGCTCATCAGCGTCCCCCTCTTCCTCATCGCGCTGGTGCTGGCCATCCTCCACTTCGCCTTCTCCAGCAAGGCGGTGGAGGAAGTGCCGATGGGCACGCAGTGGATCAGCTCCATCCCGGCGGGCGCCACGGTGAAGCTCAACGGCCGCGACGTGCCCGGCGTCACGCCGCTCGTCGTGCCGAACGTCCCCCTCCACGAGGGCAACACCCTCGTCGTCACCCTGCCCGGCTACCGGCCCTGGACCAGGCGCTTCACCCTCACCACCGAGTCGGGACCGAAGATGCACGCGGATCTCGAGCCCCTGGAGCCGGAGCCCCCCGCCCCGAAGCCCGAGCCCACCGCCACCGCGCCCGCTCCGGAGACGGCCGGCGAGCAGCAGGCCGCCGCGCCGGACGCGCGGACCGGGACGCCCGCCACGCCGGACACCGCGGCGGCGCCGGTGGACCTCAAGAAGTTCAACGAGGTGGACTACCCGACGCGGGTGTTCGTCCTGCGCCCCCAGTACAACGCCTTCCCGGTGGAGAAGTACGCCACGGCCTCCATCGAGCTCAACACCGGGGCGAGCTACTCCCTCAGCACCACCGGCAGCGCCCTGCTGGGCCAGGGCCGCGCGAGCGCGTCCAACACCCTGGCCTGGTTCGCCGAGGGGGAGAACCTGTCCGTGGAGGACTCCTTCGGGCTGATCGGCCCCGCGCCGCGCACCTTCAAGGGTGTGCGCAAGCTGCACGTCTTCCTGCTGGACGACGACACGACGACCAACGCGGGCGCGATCCGGGTGAACGTGCGCCAGTCCAAGTGGGTGCCGCCGCGCCAGCTCACGTTTGATCCCAACCGCAACGCCCTGGTGCTCGAGCCCCAGCACCATCTGGCCGTGCGCGGGCTCAACCCGGACGCCATGTACCTGCTCACCGTGCGCGATGACCTGGCGGAGCTGCGCCCGGGGCCCACGGGCCGTACACGTCGGGTGCTGTGCGCCGAGAGCAACGCGAAGACGGGCCGGCACAACCACCGGCTCCTGGAAGCGGGCAAGCGCTACCAGATGACGGGCGCCGAGACGCTGCGGTGCACCTTTCCGGACACCCAGTTGAACGACAACACGGGTGCGCTCGAGGTGGACATCGTGGATGTCACGGCCATGTCCCGCCGGGAACGAGCGGCCGCGCTGCGTGGCACTTCTCGTTGACCACAAAACAGCAACTGGGTTAAACAAAGGGCACGGGCAATCAGGCGCTGGCCGCCTGATTCGTCCATCCCATTCGTACCCCCCAGCCGGGCACAAACCACCTCCCCTCGCATGTCGGAGGTGATGCGTACCCTGTCTGTCACGGAGGCCCCCACCGGGTGGTCCTCGGGGATTACAACAAGTTCCTTCCGTAAGGGCTCATGGGGGTCGCAGCCGTTCCGCGACCCAGCTCAACAAGGACGGGAAAGGCACGTGGGCGCGGAGCCGATTTCGGCACCGGGCCCACGGGTCTTTTTGGGGTCTGGAAACGTCAGGGATCAGCGGCCAGGCGGAGCGCCGCCCGCTCGCCTGCTCAGTCGCACATCACATCCGGGCAGCCACCACCGTCGGGCGCGCACACACCGCAGCCCGGGTTGCAGCAGAAGTAACCCTTGCCGCAGTAGTTGGAGCCGCAAGGGCCGCCGGAGCTGATCGCGATGGAGGCGGGCTCGGCCTGCTTCGCCTCGGCCTTCACCTCGGGCTGGGCGCTCGTCTCGCACATCACGTCGAGACACGAGGCGCCCTTGGCGGCGCAGACGCCACAGCTCGCGTTGCAGCAATAGGTGCCCGTGCCACACACGTTGGGGCCGCAGGCGGTGCCACCGAGCACCAGCGCCTCCTCCACGCTCGCGGGGACCGGCTCCTGCTCCACCACGCCACCACACGCCGCCATCAGGGACACCAGCGACAGCACCACCCGCTGCATCTTCATGACTCGCTCCTCGGTGAGGGGGGAGCGAATCCTCTACCAAGACCCGACAGGACGGAGCAATCGGGATAACAAGGGTTCAACTCGGGGGCCAAGATACCCTCACCCCGTCCCTCTCCCGGAGGGAGAGGGGAGAGTGGGCCCTCTCCCGGAGGGAGAGGGGATTCACACGGTGAGGGCCCCCTGGATCAGATGTCCAGGTTCTGCACGTCCAGCGCGTTGCGCTCGATGAACTCGCGCCGCGGCTCGACCGCCTCGCCCATCAGCAGCGAGAAGATCTCGTCGCTCTCCACCGCGTCCTCGATGCGCACCTGCAAGAGCGTCCGCGTCACCGGATTCATCGTGGTCTCCCACAACTGCTCCGGATTCATCTCGCCCAGACCCTTGTAGCGCTGCAGGCCCAGCCCCTTCTGCGCGTCCTTGCGCACCGCCGCCAGCACCTCCTGCACCGACAACGCCACCACCTCGCCATCCCCCACCTTCACCCGGTAGGGCGCCTTCCCCATCCCCTTGAACGTCTCGCGCAGACTCACCAGCTCCAGGTACTCGGGCGACGACAGGAAGCCGTGGTCGAACACCGTCTGGCGCACGCCTCCGTTGATGTCCGTCTTCACCACCAGCTTGCGCGTGTGGTGCTCCGGATCCACCGGGTAGGAGACCTCGAAGCGGCCCAGCGTGTCCGGCATCCGCGCCTTCAGGTACTCCACCATCTTCTCCACCTGCCCCCGCAGCGCCTCCTCGTCCGTCAGCAGCCCCGCGTCCACCCGGCCCGCCTGCACCAGCGCGTCCACCACCCGCGCATCCCGCCGCGACGCCATCTTCTCCAGGCGCTCCTCGTACGTAATCACCTTCTCCAGCAGCCCGCGCAGCTCCGAGCCGCCCAGCTCCCCGCCCTCCATCACCACCCGCGAGTGCTCCGCGGCGATGCGCAGCAGGTAGTCGTTCAGCCCGCGCTCGTCCTTCACGTACATGTCCTTCTTGTTGCGCGTGACTTTGTAGAGCGGCGGCTGCGCGATGTAGAGGTACCCGTTCTGGATGAGCTCCGGCATCTGCCGGTAGAAGAACGTGAGCAGCAGCGTGCGGATGTGGCTGCCGTCCACGTCGGCGTCCGTCATCAGGATGATGCGGTGGTAGCGCGCCTTCTCCGGGTTGTAGTCCTCGCGCCCAATCCCCGTGCCCAGCGCCGTGATCAACGTCACGATCTCCGCGCTCGTGAGCATCTTCTCGAAGCGCGCCTTCTCGACGTTCAGAATCTTTCCGCGCAGCGGAAGGATGGCCTGGTTGCGCCGGTCCCGGCCCTGCTTGGCCGAGCCACCTGCGGAGTCACCCTCGACGATGTAGAGCTCGCTCTCGCTCGGGTCGCGGCTCTGGCAGTCGGCGAGCTTGCCCGGCAGCGAGCCACCGTCCAGCACGCCCTTGCGCCGCACCGTCTCGCGCGCCTTGCGAGCGGCGATCCGCGCCCGCGTGGCATCTCCAATCTTCGCGACGATCTTCTTGCTGACGGTGGGGTTCTCCTCGAGGAAGGTCGCGAGCTGATCATTCACCATCTGCTCGACGAGGCCCTTCACCTCGCTGTTGCCCAGCTTCGTCTTCGTCTGCCCCTCGAACTGGGGGTTGGACAGCTTCACGGAGATGACGGCCGCGAGTCCCTCGCGCGCGTCCTCGCCCGTGGGCGTCTCCTTCAGGTCCTTCCACTGCCCGCTCTTCTCGGCGTAGCTGTTGAGCGTGCGCGTGAGCGCCGCCTTGAAGCCAGACAGGTGGCTGCCACCCTCGTGGGTGTTGATGTTGTTGGCGAACGTGAAGATGCGCTCGTCGTACCCGTCGTTCCACTGCAGGGCGATCTCCAGCGAGACGCCCTCCCGCTCCGTGCGGAAGTGGATGGGCTTCTCGTTGAGCGACTGCTTCGCCTTGTTGATGTACTCGACGAAGGAGACGATGCCGCCATCGAACTTGAAGTCGTGCTCCTTGCCGATGCGCATGTCGCGGATGATGATCCGCAGGCCGGCGTTGAGGAACGCGAGTTCGCGCATGCGCTGGCTGAGCGTGTCGAAGTTGAAGTCCGCCGTCTCCATGACGGTGTTGTCCGGCTTGAACCAGATGAGCGTGCCGCGCTTGTCCGTCTCGCCGACCACGGCCGGCGCGCCATTGGACACGCCGCGCGCGTACGACTGCTCGTACACCTTGCCGTTGCGCTGCACGCGCACCTTGAACCACTCGGACAGGAAGTTGACGCAGGTGACGCCCACGCCGTGCAGGCCGCCGGACACCTTGTAGGCGCCGTTGCCGAACTTGCTGCCGGCATGCAGCTCCGTGAGCACCACCTCGAGGGTGTCCTTGCCCTTGAACTTCGGGTCCGGGTGCGGACCCACGGGGATGCCGCGGCCGTTGTCCTGCACGGACAGCGAGCCGTCCACGTGGATGACCACCTCGATGTCGGTGCAGTGGCCGGCCAGGGCCTCATCGACGGAGTTGTCCACCACCTCGTAGACGAGCTTGTGCAGCCCGTACGTCATGGTGTCGCCGATGTACATGCCCGGGCGCTTCCGGACGGCCTCCAGGCCCTCCAGCTTCGTGATGGCACCGGTGTCGTAATCCGCGGGCGGCGGCGGGGTAGCGGCGCCGGGGGCGGGGATGTTTTCCATGCGCGAAAAGTCCTTGGGATGACGCTTGGCGGGAACAGGTGTGCCTACCACTTCGAGGCACCCTGGACAAGAGTGTTGAGAACACGCAAGGCAGCGAAAAGATTCACGAAATGCCTCGCGCGACGCTATGCGTCAAAACGCGGGGCGGGCTTCCTTTCTTCCAGGGCGGCCGCCAGCTCGCTGAACGCCGTGCGCGAGGGGAAGAGGTGCCGCGTGAGCAGCACCCGGCCCCCCTCGTCCAGGAACAGGCCGAGCATGTCTTCCTTGCGGCCGATGCGGCGCACGGAGTCGATCTGCCCCCAGGACAGCTGCAGCTGGCTGCCGGTGAAGGGACGCGCCAATGCGACGCCCCGAGCACTCAAGGTAACGCCCCAGCCCGGCCTTGGCCGCAATCGATGCCAGGCGAAGACGAAGGCGAGCAGGAGGCCGCCTGTAATGCCCGCCCGGGCCATGGCCAGGGGAGCGTTGTCCGCCGCCCGCGCATCCGCCAGCGCCCAGGCGCTGAGAACGGCGAGCACGCACGCGCCCAGGAAGAGGGCCCGGCGCGTGGGACGGGGATCGAAAGCGTAGAAACGGGGCTCCATGCGAGCGTCCACACCCTAGCCTCCCGAGCGGCCGGCCGGGGATTTTCCGCACGCCAGCTGTCCACCCGCGAGCGCATGGATGCGCCTACCCTGCCCTCCATGACGGACGCTGAACTCACCGCGCGCCTGCGCGCCAACCTCCACGGCTTCAAGACGCACCAGGCCCGGGGCGGTCCCCTGCGGATGAGGGACCTGCCCGGAGTGCGCGCCTTCGCCCTGCCCGGCCCCGGGGCCCCCCTCTTCCAGCAGCAGGTGCTGTACACCGACGCCCGCGCGCTCGCCGAGGCGCTCGGGCCGCTCGACGCGTGGTACCGCGAGCTGGGCGTTCCGGCCTGGCGCGTCCCCGTGTACCCGGGCGACACCGCCGCCGCGGCCGCGCTGGCCCGCGCCGGATACCGCGCCGAGGACTCCCTCCCCGCGATGGCCATCCCCCTGAACCACCCACCTCCCCAGCTCGCCCCGGGCACCACGCTCGAGCACCCGGACACGCTGCACGAGGTGCTCCAGCTCAACGCGCTCAGCTATGGCCAGGAGCACGCCGACTACTTCGAGAGCTGGCGCCCCCAGCTGGAGCCCTCCTCGCCGCTGTACGCCGTGCTGGTGCGCCAGGACGGCCGCGCGCTCGCCGGGGGCGTCGCCTTCGAGCAGGACGGCACCGCGGGCATCTACCTCGTGGCCACCCACCCCGAGGCCCGCCGCCGGGGACTGGGCGCGCTCGTCATGCAGGCCCTGCACGCGGATGCGCGCGCCCGCGGCTGCACCGTCGCCGTCCTGCAGGCCTCGGCCCTCGGGCATGGCCTGTACCAGCGGCTCGGCTACCGGGACCTGGGCGCGTGGACGAGCTGGGTACGCCGCGCCGGCTGAGGCCCCGCCTCGCGCCGCTCACTCGCCCTGGAAGTGCTGGCCCACCGTCTCCACCAGCACCTCCACGTCCACCGGCTTGCGCAGGTAGGCACACGCCCCCACCTCCTCGGCCACCGCCGCGTTGCTCGCCGAGGCGGAGAAGATGACGATGGGGATGTCCTTCCACTCGGGCACCGCGTGCATCTGGTGGGCGAAGCCTGGCCCGTCCAGCACCGGCATCATCATGTCCAGCAGCACCAGCCCGGGCAGCGGCCGCGCCCGCGCGAGCACCTCCAGCGCCTCGCGGCCATTGCCCGCGCCCAGCACCGCGTGGCCCGCGTCGCGCAGCACCTCCTCGAGCGCCTCGCGCAGGTCCGTGTCGTCATCCACCACCAGCAAGGGACGCGTCATGCGGACTCCTCTACCGTCTTGTCCACGGCACGCAAGGGCAACTCCAGGGTGAAGCGGGCCCCGCCGCCCGGACGCGGCTCGGCCCACACCCGGCCCCCGTGCGCCTCGGCCGCCCGGCGCGCCAGGTACAGCCCCAGCCCCAGCCCTCCGTACGAGCGCGAGGACACCGCCCGGCCGAAGCGCTCGAAGATGTGCTCGAGCTGCTCCCGCGCAATGCCGATGCCCCGGTCCTCCACCACCACCCGCGCCCCCGCGCCGTCCGCCATCACCCGCACGTCCACCGGCTGGCGCGCCCCGAACTTGAGCGCGTTGGAGACGAGCGCGGACACCCCCTGCTCCACCCGCATCCGGTCCCACTGTCCCACCAGCCCCCGCTCCGCCTCCAGCCGCAGCACGCACCCCATGGACTGGGACTCCGCCTCGAAGCGCTCCAACACCTCGCGCACCAGCTCCACCAGGTCCACCGCCTCCAGCGCCAGGGGCACCTCGCCGGTGGACAGCAGCGACACATCCAGCAGCGTCTCCACCAGCGTGCCCAGCCGCTTCACCTGGCGCAGGCCCTTGTCCAGCCGCTCCACCATCTCCGGGGAGGACTCGCGCCGCGCCCGCTGCACCAGCGTGCCCAGCTGCAGGCCCAGCGTGGTGAGCGGCGTGCGCAGCTCGTGGGCCGCCACCGCGAGGAACTCGTCGCGCAGGCGGATGGCCTCCTGCGACTCACGGTACAGGCGCACGTTCTCCAGCAGCAGCGCGGCGCGGCGCACCAGCTCCTGCGCCACGGGCAGGTCCTCCGGAGTGAAGCGCGGCCGCCGCGGCTCCGTGATGCCGAGCGTCACCACGCCCAGCGTGCCCAGGCGTCCCACCAGGGGCACGTGGGTGACGGAGCGCAGCCCCAGCGCGAGCAACCGGCGCAGGTGCTCCGGGGAGCGCGCCAGCGCCCGCAGCCGCTCCAGGGAAACGTCCGGCAGCACCTGCGGCTCGCCCGTCCGGAACACCCTCGCCGGGCCAAAGGGGGCGTCCAGCTCCAGCGGGAAGAGGCGGTCCGTCTCCAACCCCTGCTCCACCTGCCGTGGGTCCTCGTGCGCCAGGGACGCCACCCGCAGGTGCTTCCCATCCTCGGAGAAGTAGACGGCGCACCAGTCCGCCAGCTCCGGCACCGGCAGGCGCGCCACCTTGTCCAGCGTCTCCTGCAAATCCAACGAGCCGGCCAGCACCTCCCCGGCGCGGGCCAGCAGGTTGCGATCCCTCTCGGCCCGGGCGCGCGCCTGACGCTGCCGGGCCTGCTCCACCTCGCGCGCCACCGCGGCCGGCAGCCGGGTGAGGAGCGTCTTGGGGAAGTAGTCGCGGGCGCCCGCCCTCATCACCTCCTCGCCCTCGAACTCGCCCACGCTGCCGGACACGACGATGAAGGGGATGTCCAGGCCGCTGTCGCGCACGATGTCCAGCGCGGCGGGCGCGTTGAAGCCGGGCAGGCAGTAGTCCGAAAGGATGATGTCCCAGGCCCCGGGCTCGAGCGCCGCGCGCAGCTCCTCGGCCGACTGCACCCTGTGGCTGGACACCTCGAAGTCCCCCCGGCGCAGCTCGCGCTCCACCAACTCCTGGTCGTCCGGGTTGTCCTCCACCAGCAGGACGCGCAGCGGCCTCGTCATCCAGACACCCCCGGCTGCGGGGAGCGGTTGAGCTCCAGCCAGTAGACGCCCAGCTGCCGCGCCGCCTCGACGAACTCGTTGTAGCTCACCGGTTTGCGCACGTAGCTGTTGCAGCCGTGGCTGTAGCTCTCCACCAGGTCCTTCTCCTCGTCCGAGGAGGTGAGGATGACCACGGGCAGGAAGCGGGTGCGCGGGTGGGCGCGAACCTGGCGCAGCACCTCGTGCCCGTCCAGGCGCGGCAGCTTGAGGTCCAACAGCACCAGCGCGGGCAGCGGCTCCTGGGCCCGGTGCGCGAACGCGCCCCGCCCGAAGAGGTAGTCGAGCGCATCCATCCCGTCCTCCACCACCTCCAGGGGCCGGGTGACGCCCGCGCGCTGGAAGGCCCGCTGCGTCAGGTCCACGTCGTCCGGGTTGTCCTCCACGAGGAGGATGGTGGGAGAGCCGATCATGCGAGTGCCTCCTGGAGGGTGAAGCGGAAGGTGGCGCCTCCGCCCGGGGTGGCCTGGGCGGAGATGTCCCCGCCATGCCGGTGGACGATGCGCTGCACCGTGGCCAGCCCGATGCCCGTGCCGGGGAACTCGGAGGGCTTGTGCATCCGCTGGAAGGGGCTGAAGAGCTTGCCCGCGTACGCCATGTCGAAACCCACCCCGTTGTCGCGCACAGCGTAGTGAGTCACCCCGTCCGCCGTCTCCGCGCACAGCTCGATGAGGGCCCCGGAGCGCTTGCTGGTGAACTTCCAGGCGTTGCCCAGCAGGTTCTCCAGGAGCACCCGGAGCAGCCGCGCGTCCCCCCGCGCGGTGAGGCCGGGCTGGAGCGAGCACGTCACGTCCCGCCCGGGCTCGCGCTGGCGCAGCTCCTGGAGCACGGAGGCGGCGATGGCACTGAGGTCCACCGGCTCGCGGCGCAGCTCGGCGCGGGTGACGCGGGAGAGCTGCAACAGGTCGTCGATGAGCTGGCCCATGCGCGTGGCGGCCGCCTGCAGGCGCGTGAGGAGCCGCAGGCCCTCGGGGGACAGCCGCTCGCCCTCGTCCTCGCGCAGCGCCTGGGCGAAGCCGTCGATGGCGCGCAGGGGCGAGCGCAGGTCATGCGAGACGGAGTAGCTGAAGGACTCCAGCTCCTTGTTGGCGGCGGTGAGCTCGAGGGTGCGCTGGGCCACGCGCGACTCCAGCCGGGCCTCGCTGGCGCGCAGGGCGTCCGCCTGGGCGCGCACCTGGGCGAGGCTGGCGTCATAGCCCCGCGCCAGCGCGAGGAGCTGACGCCGGCTGAGCCAGGCCAGCAGCACCCCCACCGCGAGCGTCCACAGCCCTCCGGCGATGAGCACGGAGCGTCCCGCGCGCTCGGCCTCGAGGCCCTGGAGGGTGGCGCGCTGGAGCTCCTCGGCGCCGATGGTGTCCAGCGTCGAGCGCAGCGCGTCCATGCGGGCCTTGCCCTCCCCCGAGCGCACCAGGGACAGCCAGTCTCCTCCCTGGTGGAAGCGGGAGAGCTGCTCGTCGGCCACCTGCTCCCACTCCCGCCAGCGCCCACGCACCTCCTGCATCCAGGCCCGCTGCTCGGGCTCGCTCGCCAGGCCCTGCTCCAACTGCGCGAGCGCCAGGGGGAGCCGCTGCCCGGCCGCCTGGTAGGGCTCCAGGAAGACGGGCTCTCCGGCGAGCAGATAGCCGCGCACGCCCGTCTCCCGGTCGATGAAGAGCTGACGCACCCGCTCCAACCGGGTGAGGGCCTCCTGGTAGTGGCGCGCCTTCTCCTGGGCCTGGATGAGGCCGCCCACCGTCCACATGAGGATGCCCGCGAGCACCAGCAGCAGGCCCACCGGGAGCAGGATGGCGCGCAGCAGCAGCCGGCGGAAGCGGCGGGGGTCGGTCAGGGACAGCTCGTGGTGGGAGGTGGTGGACACGTCCCCGTGAAGGTTGGGGTCCCCGGGAGACCCTTCAACCCGTGCCACCTGCCACGGGGGGCGGGCGAGGGCTGGAGGCTCGCCCGGGAGGCGGGAGGTGCCCTCCGCCCACACGGGCCCGCCCACCCGCGGGGAACCCGTCCCGCGAGGTGGGGTGACCTGCGCAGTAGCCTGCGGGGTGATTCCGCGAGTAGTGTCCGGCGGCATGACGTGTCGGCTCACATGCGGGAGGCACCCGCGGCGGGAGCGCCGCGGCCTCGCGCCATGGAGACGACGCTGGAGGTCACCCGCATGGCTGAGAATCCAAGGTCCCCGTCCCCTCCCGTCCGCCGCGGCGCCCGCCCCGGACCCCGCCGGCAACCCCCTCCCGTGCTGGACCCGGGCACCCGGGTGGCCGGCTACGAGGTGGTGCGCCGCCTGGGGGCGGGGGGCTACGGCACCGTGTACCTGGCGCACGCCACCACGAGCCTCGTCGCGTTGAAGGTGCTGCCCCTGGAGCGCTCGCGGGGGTGGGAGGAGCGGGAGGTGGACGTGCTGCGCCGGATGCGGCACCCCGGCGTGGTGCGGCTGCTGGGGTACGTGGACTGGCCGGAGGACGAGCCCCGCGTCCGCGTGCTCATCATGGAGTACGTGGACGGGCTGCCCCTGGACGAGCACGTGCGCGGGAGCAACCCGTCGGCGCTCGGGGTGGTGGAGCTGATGGGGGAGTTCATGGAGGCGCTGGAGGCGGTGCACGGCGCGGGCGTGCTGCACCGGGACGTGAAGGCCTCCAACATCCTGGTGCGCGCCGCGGACGGCAGGCCGGTGCTGGTGGACTTCGGGGCGGGGGCCTACCTGGGGGCGCCCACGCTGACGAGCTCGGTGCTGCCCCCGGGCACCCCGGAGTACCGCAGCCCCGAGGCCTGGGACTTCTTCCGCCACCACATGGGCGACGCGGGCGTGCGCTACCTGCCCACCCGCGCGGATGACCTGTGGGCGGCGGGCGTGCAGCTGTACTGGGTGCTCACGGACCGGCTGCCCTTCACCGGCCCGGACTTCCTGGCCATTGGCGCGGCGGTGCTCAACGAGCGGCCCGTGCCTCCGCGCGAGCTCAACCCGTGGGTGCCGGAGGCGCTGGAGCGGCTGTGCCTGCGCATGCTGGAGAAGTCCCCCGACGCGAGGTACGCGGACGCGGGCGAGGTGCGCGCGGTGCTGGCCGTGCTGCGGGCGGAGGCGGAGGAGTCATGGCGCGAGCCGCTGTTCGAGCCCCATGCGCCCCACAACGCCACCACCCGGCCCCAGGGACGGCTCGCGCAGGGGCAGGATCTGCTGCTGCGGATGAGCAGGCTCGCGCGGCAGCCTCCCCGGCGGGGCGAGGTGCCCACGCGGAAGACGAGCGCCGGGCCGGGGACGGCCGCGCCCCCTCGCGAGGAGCGGGACGGGACATCCACCCGCGCGGTGCTCACGGCCCAGGCGCCCGTGCACGGCACCCGGGCGGGGGGCGGATGGCGATGGGGAGCGCTGGGGTTGGGAGTCCTCGCGCTGACCGCGGCGCTGTGGCTCCTGCACCCGTGGAAGACGGAGGTCCCCTCGGAGGTAGTGGGAGCAACCCAACCTTTCATGTCGCCCGAAGCCTTTCCCATACGGTGGGATGCTTTTTTCCCAGATGTCGTGCCCTCGCTGAAACCGCCGCATGTTGTGGCGGACGCGGCGCCCAACGGACAGGCCGTTGCCGCGCCCGTCGTCAACACCAGACATAGCGAGAAAGACATGACCGAGAAGCAGAGTTCCCAGAAGCCGCCCCCTCCCACCCAGGCCAGGAAGGCACGTCCGAGCATCAGCGCCTGCCTGGGGCTGGGCGCACTCGCCGCCCTGGCGGCAGGCTGCGCCTCCGTGCACAACAAGGCGTTCTACGAGAACTTCGTCAAGAGCAAGATCCTCTACGAGGCCGAAGGACTCATGGACTGCCCTCCCTCATCGATCAAATCCATGAAGGAGCACGGCATTGCCATCGGGAGCCTCCATGATGCCGTCTATGGCTCTGGCCTCAACCAGAGAGAGCTTCTCGTTCCTCTGGAGAAGCTTGGAGAGAAGATGTCGGTGCCACTGAATGGCACCGGAGTCGAGCTCCGATCCGACTGGGGTGCTCTCGGCGCGCGTGGCAACTTCGGCGGAGCGAGCATCATCGTGGAAGACCGCGTCTATACCCGTCTCATCGTCTTCAACCCCTTCGCCGTCAATGCGTTACAGGTCCCCGTGTGCATGGAGGTCTGGTATGACGGAAAGCCGGGGGTTCCCCACTTCGGAAGGGACCCGACGAAAGCGTTCCCGGGTGGATTCGTCTGGGTGGTGCCACAAGTTCAGCTCAAGGCCGTGAGTCGCTTTCACGAATGAGCACCCCGAGCACTTCCGGAAAACAATCCCCACGTGTTCTCAATGTCT
This sequence comes from Archangium sp., assembly GCF_036277355.1. Classification (GTDB taxonomy): domain Bacteria; phylum Myxococcota; class Myxococcia; order Myxococcales; family Myxococcaceae; genus Archangium. The sequence goes on along the minus strand of NZ_DASUNC010000173.1, from coordinate 1,818 downwards.
CTCGGCCCGCTGCTGGTGATGGGGCTTCTGCTCGGAAAAGCAGCAGCACCGGATGTTGCTCCATCCGAGCAGGATGTACCTTCCACCGCTTCTGCCTCGAAGTCCCCCCAGCAGCCACACGCCCAGGAGGGCCCTGGTCAGCGGGTCAGCCTCGCGACCGAGGCGTTCTCCAGAATGGAGCCTGAGGGTCCATTCTCCGTCTGGGACATCACGGGGCGCGTCACGTGGACACCCGACCTGCAGGGTCTACGAAGAGTCATCGTCTACCACAGCATCCGCGCCACGGATTCCGCTGGAACACACATGCTGCTGCAGGTGGAATTGACGCACCCGCTTGCCAGCATCGCCAGGCGGCTGACGGGTGCAAAGTTGCGCCAGGGAACGAATGATTCCTGGCTCCTCATCTGGCAGGCCCCCGACTCCTCGGGTGAGGTCTTGCGCCTGCTGCTGCAAGGTACCGTGGAGTTGCACAGACTCCAGAACTCCCCCCATAAGCTCATGCTGTTGGGAGGCGAAGAGGGCATGGAGCAACTCGCCGTGTTCGACAACATCATGCTCCGCTGACGGTATGCGCTCGGAGACCAGGTCAGGCGGCGGGCAGAGGTTGGAAGACCACGCCATCCAGCTCGAGACGGCGGCAAGCGTCGACGAAGCGCTCGGTGCAGACCATCGTGGTGGGGAAGTCCTCCAGCCGGAACAGGTCCAAGTGGCCGGGAAGCGTGGATGCATCCAGCAGCATGTTGCTGGGACGCGTGAGTGCATCGCGGCCGCAGCGAGGACAAGGCGGTTTGCGATCTGGCGGCAGGCAATTCGAGTGCATCCGACCCACGGGGAGAAGTTCCAACTCGAGCAACTCGGGCGCGTTCCTCTGGCGGGAACGCAATTCCGTGCGGCAGCCCTTGAGTCCCCGAAGCCCTTCGGCCTGAAGCTTTTCCAATGCATCACGCCGAGCCAACAACAACCACGGAAAGCGAGCCACGAGCGACCCGAAACGGCCCTGGACCTTGCCCACGAGCGGGCCCAACTCAGTTCCCGGTTCCACCAATGACCCTGGAGGTAACAGAGGCAGCACCAGATCGCGCAGCCTCTCATATTCCTCGATAGGCTCGGCTCGGGGTTCCTCGAAGTCAGCCAGAGCGGTCACAGTAGACAGGTCCACAGAAGGGTATGCGCTGGCGCCTCCACTCCACGTGGCTGTACAGGCAGGGCAGCGAAGCACTCCTGGAAGCCCCCACTTGTGGGTGCAATCGATGTACCCCATGTAACCTGACGACTTGTCTTCTTTGAGAGTGAAATAGTTCATGGGTAGCCCGTACTCATTCACAATAGTAGGATACGAGCGGGCCCATCACTCTGAATCGCGACATGAGTTCACCCGCGAATCGCCACATGTCTTCCGAGCTGGCCCCCTTGTTGTCTTGCCGGAATTGCCTCCACGCATCATTCCACTGGCCCCCTTGAGACCCACCGCTGTGTAGCCATCGGTGAAAGCTCCTGGGCAGCCGAATCGTATAGGCGTGGATCGCGATGTGCTGGCGCTTGAACCAGAGAGCCAACTCCTGCGGGAAGATGTGGTGCTTCTCGAGTGGCTCCCACGAGCGGACACACGGGGGCTTGAGCACCCGGGGCGCGTACTGGCCGCGGATGTTCCAGTTGTGCCACGGAATCTCGAAGACGGCTTCCCGGCCTCCAGGTACCGCCAGCGGCCTTCCCCACCAGCGCGTCGGATTGGGCGGTGGGCGCAGGCTGCCGTGGGCGAAGGCCAGCACCACCGGGTGCTCCTCCACCTCCTCCACGTCCTGGCATCGCCAGAACCCG
>NZ_DASUNC010000172.1:0-49540 GCF_036277355.1 Archangium sp. | reverse complement strand
TCTCCGGTGTCCACCTCGGCCGCCGCGCTGCTTCCAACCACGCCGGCTCCGTCTTCGTCGTCGCTGTGTTCGTCGTCATCGCGCCGCGCACTTTGCGGCCCCTCGCGCACCTCTACTACCTGGGCTGGATCGGAGGCTTACGGCGTGCCCTTGTAGCGGGGGATGGGCAGGTGCTGGCTCTGTCCACGCTGTCCCGGGGGCGGGGCGAGCGCATCGAGGGCGCGCAGGGTGGCGGCGTCCACCTTGCCGGTGGCCAATATCGCCGGGAAGGCCGGGCGGGCATGCACCTGGAAGTTGCGCACGGCCTTGGTCGACTGCGAGCCGAAGGAGCCATCCACGCCTCCGGGCACGCTGAAGCCCATGTCGGCGAGCGCCTGCTGCACGGCGCACACGCCCGGCCCCTTGGAGCCCACGCCGAGCGAAGTCTGTCCGGCGAGCACTCCCGTCAGCTCCGGTAGGTTGAGGAAGCGCTCGTTGCGCAGGACGGTGGGGGGAGTCGAGGATCCAGTGGAATCTGCGGTCATGGTGCACCCGGAGTCACAGGAGAGCGATGGCCCTTGAGCTTAGCCCTCCTGTCGTTGGCGGGGACACCTCCGTCTGGAGCCGCTGGCGATGGGCCATGCACCCGCACTGGCCGCAGTGACCGAGCCCGACATCTTCGAGTCGTTCAACGTGATGCTGCGCGCCGGTGGGCAGCCTTGCCTGGCGCCTCTTCAATCATGCTCGGCTCGCGAACGGTTTCCGGGTTTGTGTTCTAGAGGGGGATGCTTTCGATGCGCTCGCCGGAGGATGAATGCGCTAGGTAGCGGAACGCCGGGTCACCCCGGCCGATCTCGCTCCAGGTGAAGAGGCCGGCGTGCGTGGCGGCGCCAAAGGGATTTGTTTCGATGACGACGACCTCCTGACTTGCAGGGCTAGGCGTGACCGCGACATCCACGACCAGCTGTGCCATCGGCAGGGCCGCGGCAATACGGGCAGAGGCAGCGCTCAGCGCGGCAGCAAGTCGCGAGGCAGCGGGCGCTATTTCAGGAAAGAGGTCGCGGTAGTGGTATTGGGAAGCCGCCACGAGTCGCCGGCCGTAAAAGAAGAGCCGAAACTCGCTTTGCGGTGGGATGTCGCGCCATTCCCGGACAAAAAGTGAGACGGGCCGGTGATGGTGAAGGCAGAGGCTGGCGAGTCGAGCGACGCGAGGATGGGGGAGCATGAGGCGCTTGAGCGCCAACTCCGCTTTGAAGATCGGCCGCAGTAGGAATTCGTCGCTCTTGAAGCTGGCGCTACCCGTACGGAGGAAGACGCCAGCGGGAAACTCGCGGAGGGCGGTGGCGAGCGCGGAGCGGAACTCGCCGGAGAAGGTGAGCCGGCCATCCAATTCGAGGGGAGGACGTGCCTCGGGAGTCTGGGAAATGAGGGCGAGAAGATCCGGCTCGGCCAAGGGGATTTGCACCGAGCGAAAGGAGAGCCCATGGAGCGTGGGCGGCCAAGCTTCCATGAAGCTGGGCCAGACGTTGGCCAGCGGGGTACGAGGGCCCTGAACTCCCTGCTGGCTTTCCAGATCTTCATCCCCCGGCGAGCTCACGCGCTATTGCCGCTTCTGCAGGGAGTTGAGGAAGGTCTCGAAGGTGGGGGCGATGAGCTCGAGGCCCGCAGTGTTGTCGCCGCCAGCAGCATAGGGATCAAACGAAAGATGCCGGTAGTAGATACCTCCGGGGCGCGGTGCCTTGTCGCGTAGATCGCAAAAGATGCGTGCCTCGTCTATCTCATCCACGGCCGAGCCGATGACGATGATGCCGCGCGGCAGGGTAGGACGGCTCTTTTCGTCGTAGATGCTCGAATCCCAGAAGATCTTGGTTTGGGAGCGCATTTCATCGTGCGCGAAGATCCATTCCAGCCGTGGCTGCAGGAACTTGTCTTTTCGCTTCACACGGAAGCGATGCGTCTCTTCACCAAAAGCAGCGCCATCGCTCTGCTTGAGGAAGGCGCGCAGTTCCATCGGGAGCACGACGTCGAGCGCTTGCTCGAGTTCGAGGATGTCTTTGTCGTTCGCGGGATCGAGATAGCTGGCATCTGAATATTTTTTGAGGCTCATGGCATGGCTCGGCTTCGTGTCTAGAATTCGGGATTGCCCCACATGGAATCGCCGCCGACGTGCGGGGTGCCTGAGTTGGCGGTGCCATCGGCCTTGCGCATGGCGGTGTGGATGTCTCGATCAATCAGCGTCATGGTGACGCCATCTGGCTCATGATGCCAGGTGACGTTCTTTTCGTTCTTGCCCTTGTCCCATGCACCGTACTTCTTCTGGGCGGCCGCGCGGGCGCTGCTGAAGTCTGTATCGTTCCCCTTCATATCTATCTCCACCCGCACGGGTTTACCATCCGGCCCTTTCTGGGCGAAGCTGGTGAAGTCCGGATGGCCATCCTTGAAAGGAATACCTTCGTTTTCCTTGCCGTACTTCTTGAGTGCGGCGTGGAGGGACGGGTTCTTTTCCGGATCGGGAACGTAGTTTCCCGTGCCGGGCGGGACCGGCTTCCCCGTCTTGGGATCCACCCACTTGCCCTTGTCGGAGGAGGGCAGGCGGCCAGGATTCGCCTCGCCCTTCCGTGCATTGAGTGCATCCACCTTTTTCTTGGGGCATTTCTTGACGGCGCATTTCGCGAGTTCGTCATCCACCTTTTTACGGTTGGCCGCGACGACCTTGTCCCAATACTGCCGGGCTGCGGCTTTGCGAATGTTGTAGAGGTCGCCTGTGGCCTTGAGCGCCTCATCGAGGTGGCTCATGGTCTTGGCGGCCAGGAGTGATTTCTGGCGGGCGAGGGCGGTCTTGGCGGCACTGATGGCTTGGGCAACATCGTCCATCTTGGCCGCAATCTTGGTGCCGCGAATGCCGCCCTTGGCCACGATGTCCACGACGGGGATGAAGCCGACGATATCGAGGAGCGCCCCGCCCACATCTCCTTTGGCGACGGACTTGGCCAGACTGGCGATATCGGCCGCCGTGCCAAAAGGAGGCGGGGCAAAGCTGCCGGCGGTGAGGGCCGCATCCGCAGCCAGCTCGGCGTAGGCGGCGTCGAGTTTGCCGAGCTCTGCCTCGGCTTGGCGGACCTTGTCAGCGGCGTGTTTCTGCCCCAGCTCCTGGTAGACCTTTCCCACTTACTCACCTCCGCTGGTTTGCCCCGGCACGCGAAACCAGGCGCGATCATCGGCCTTGAGGATGACCTCGGACGCCACGGCTCCATCCACTTTGTAGAGGCGGTCAATTTTTTCCGTAGGCGAGAGCTTGGGATGATTGACGATGGCGGCGAAGACCGGGAACTCGAAAAAGTCCGCACCAACGGTCCACATGAAGGTGATGAAGTGCGCTTGGGTCGAGGGGTCGGTGAATCCCTTGGATACCGCGACGCGGCGTCCGTTCAAGACCATCCGGCGCAGCATGGCGTTTTCGATGTCGTGGTAGAAATGCGGGAGGTTATCCGGCATGAAGCTTTCGGTGTACCACTCGACGAAGGCTTCGTCGGGCTTGAGCAAGGCTAGTCTTTGCTGGCGGGAAATTTTCAGCACGTCGCGCTCCTTTGTTTCCACGACAAGCTCGATGAGGTGTTGCCCACCAGGAGTGAAGGGAGAGGCGGGGACGGTGTCTTGGTCCGTCTCCCTTCGGTGTAGCCGCCGTCAGGGCCTCCTGATGCGTCGTCTCGGCCCAGCTTTTCTTGCCGTGAGCTTGTGCGCAGGGGGGCCTGGGAGGTTTTGCTCGAAGATGAACACTCCGGTGACGGCGTGCTCAGCCCTTCCCGGCCAAGCGTAAGGGCACGGAGACCTGCGTGTTCTCCCACGAGATGTTCAGCGTGGATGCCTTCTCATCCAAGGCGATGGTGAGGGCCTGGGCGGTTTCCGTGCTCTTCGTCACCTTCATGTCCACGCGCGGATGTCATTGTCCTTGTTGTACTTGTAGGCGCCCCACTGACCGACGTCCTTGTTGATGATGAGCGTCCACTTGTCCTTGAGGAACGCAACAGAGCGACTGCGCATCACCGCCTCACCGATCGCGCGCGAGGAACTTCTTCAGTGCCGGCGAATGATAGAAGTCCATGCACTGTGCGAAGATCTTGTTGAACGGACCGACGTTACCCTCGTCCTTCATCGGCACTTCCGCCAGGTAGTAGTCGGCGGTAGTGGTCTTCACGAAGCTCTCCAGGCGCTGCCGTGCCTTGGGCCGCGAATTGTCCAGCGCGTACTGCAGCAGCAGGTAGGAGCGGTCTTTCTCGGCCCCCGGGCCGAGCGTGCCCACCTTGGCGTAATTGCTGTCCAGGCAGAGCTTCAGCGCATAGGCCTTGAGCGCTTCCGGATCTGGCGCGCGATTGCCGGCCGCGCCGCTCACCGTGGCACCAACGACCAGCGTGGCCAGCATCACCAGCGCGAGAAGACGTGCGTTCATTTCAACTCCCAGAACGAGACGGACGTGGTTTCGACCAGCTTTTTGCCATCGTCGGACGGCTTCACCAACCAGAAGTAGTACTCCGGGCTGGTTGGATTCTTCTCTGCGGTATTGGCACCGACGTACAGCAGGTTCTGCGTGGCGCCTTCCCACAGCGTGAAATGTCCGGTGGCATCGGACCATCCCGTCACATTGAACACCACGATGCCGTTCTTGTTGCTGATCTTGGACAGCAGCGTGTCCTGCGCCAGCTTCTGCCGTGCTAGGTATTCCGTGGGATGCTGCTGGACGTACGTCTCGGCGGTACGCGCCGTGCCACCCGGCTTCGGCATCGGCGTGGGATAGGTCAGAGTCAGGTCCGGCGCCTTGAACAGGCGGTTCAACTCGGCCGCCAGATCCTTGACCCGCAGCCAGTAGTTGAGCTTGTCATCGCCCTTGAGGTTGCCCCCCTTCGATGGCGCGGGCTTCAACTTCACACCGCTGTGGTTGAGCGCGTAGCTCATGCGCAGCGCGCAGGTATTGGCGTACGCCGGCTCGTCCGCGTCCTTGGCCAGCGCCTTGGAGATCTTCGGATAGAAGACATACCTGTCCTGCCCGTCCGGCGGGTAACTGGCCTTCATGTCCTTCCACGACGGCCGATGGACCACTACTGGCTTGGACGACGTGCCGCCTGCGCTTGCGACAATGCCCGTCATTGTTCCTCCTTCTCAGATATGGCCGGCCAGGATGTTGACCGTGCCCTTGTCGCGCAATTTGTTCTCGATGACCGCCTCGCCATCCTCGCCATCCTCGCCATCCTCGCCGACGACCGCGCTGAGTTCGAGCATCTGGCTCCGGCGAGCGGGCTGTCGTCGGCGACCTCGACCCGCACCGTCACCGTGTTACCGGGCGGATGGTTCTCGGTCAACACATGCGGGTTCAGATCGACGAGGAGCGTGGCAGCACCCGAGACGATGATCGCCGGGCGCTGGTGGCGTAGCCCCCACCCGCGCGCCCGCCTTGCCATCGATATACGTGAAAGGACATTCGGTCAGCACCCGGCCGCCACTGTCAGTGGCATCCCCACCACGATTCATGCCCAGGGCATGCCAGCTCCTTTGTTGTTGCGTCGTGGACGCAAATATCGCACTGGAGTGCGGGGTGGTCAAGCTGTGCGTGAAGGCGCGCCTTCCGCCCCGTTTGGCCTGCTGGCGAAACAATCGCGTGAACGCGCACCTCTCTGCTACATTCAGTGTCTCTCAGACGTCTGTCAGCCATGCTTGACGGGGAAAATACGCGATGCCTCCTGCCGCACGTATCACAGACCAGCACGTTTGCCCGAAAGTAAATCCAGGTCCAGTCCCTCACGTGGGAGGCCCCACGACGTCAGGTGAGGCGACCGTTTTTATCGGCTACCAACCTGCCGCAAGGGTGGGAGACTCCCTGTTGTGCGTTGGCCCGGGAGCGACAGATTCAATTTCTCAGGGTGAGCCAACAGTTATTATTGGAGGCAGCCCTGCTGCGCGGCTGGGGGATCCAACCTCTCACGGTGGCGTTCTCGTGGCGGGATGTCCCACCGTCCTTATCGGTTCATCAGTACAGTCAAACGTCATCCAACTTGCTGCCCGCGACGGCACACCATTCTGCGAGGAGTGTGAGAAGAAGCGGATCGTCCGGATGTATTGGACTTACGGCAAAGAGGAAATACCTCTGACCGACCAATCCCGGTTTTATGTCGATATGAATTTGCATATAGAAACAGAAAATTACGCACCAGGAGAGTCTGTCGCCGTAACAATATCCAGGGACGATGGCAGTGGTATTTCCGAAGGCGTCCAGGAACTGAGCTTCACCGCCATCGTCAAAGAGGGAGGAGAGGCGAAAATCGAAGACATCTTCAACAACAGCCGTGTTGACATCGTCATGAAAGATTGAGGCGAGGGAATTGGTACACGCTCACGCGACAGGGAAAAGGAGGAGTCGATGAGCCAGTGGAATCCGCGGTCATGGTGTACCCGGGGCTGCGGGAGAGCGGTGGCCTTCGAGCCTGGCGCTCCTGGCGGTGGCGGGGACATTTAGCTTGGTGTACGTGTCGCCCACCGACATGAGCTCGAACGATCCCATCCTCTACCGTGAGCCCACGCCACTCGTCGTTCCGCCGGTGACGATGGAGGGCCAGACCGTCCGTCTGGATCCGCTGGCGATGAGCCATGCACCCGCGCTGGCCGCGGTGGCCGAGCCCGGCATCTTCGAGCACTTCAACGTGGTGCTGCGCACGCTCGGGGACGTGGAGGCGTACATCGCCGACACGCTGGCGGTGGCGGAGCGCGGGGTGGAACGTGCCTTCGTCATCATCGAGAAGGAGACGGGCTCGCCAGTAGGTAGCACGCGCTACCTGGACATCCAGCGCAATCACCGCACCCTGGAGATTGGCAGCACCTGGTTGGCGAAGCTCGTGTGGCGCTCGCGGGTGAACACCGAGTGCAAGTACCTGCTGCTGCGCCATGCCTTCGAGGAGCTGAAGGTGATGCGGGTGCAGCTCAAGACGGACCGGAGCAACCTTCGCTCGCGGACGGCCATCGAGCGCATCGGTGCGCGTTTCGAAGGCATCCTCCGGCACCACATGCTGGTGCGCGGCGGCGTGGTCCGCGACACCGCCCTCTTCGGCATCACGGATACCGAGTGGCCCGAGGTGAAGACGCGCCTGGAGGCGATGCTCACCGGGCACTGCGCTCGAGGGTGTCCTCCAGCAGGCGCACCCGGATGGAGGGGAGGTAGAGGCTCTCCGCCCGCTGGCGGCCCGCGCGTCCCAGGGCCCGCCTGGCTCCGGGGTCCGCCACCCAGCGCGCGAGCACCTCGGCAATGGCGTCCGCCCGGGGCGCCACCCGGGCTCCACACGTCTCGTCGACGATCTCCCGCGCCCCGCCCATGTCCGTGGTCAACACCGGCAGGCCCGCGTACATCGCCTCGACGAAGACGATGCCGAAACCCTCGGGGACCACGTTGGGGTGGCAGAACAGGTCCGCTCCGGCGAACAGCCGCGGCACGTCCGTGCGCTGGCCGAGGAAGCGCACCCGGTCCGTCAGCCTCCCCTGCGCCGCCTGGGCACGCAGGCGCTCCACATAGGCCTGCTCCTCCGGACGTTGCGCGCCTCCCACCACCAGGCACTCCCACGCCGCGTCGCGCCTCAGCTTCGCCAGGGCCTCCAGCAACAGCGCATGCCCCTTGCCCGGCTCCATCCGGCTCAGCTGGAGGATGACCGCCGTTCCCTCGGCGATGCCCAACTCCCGGCGCACGGCCTCGCGCACCCCGGGCTCCTTGGGGGTGCGGTCCTCGACGGGACAGCCGGCGACGAGCGGCGTGGGCCGGGGCACCAGCGCCGAGACGGACCCGGCCGTGAACTCCGAGTTGGTGAGGAACGCATCCGGAGGAAACCGCGCCATCAACCGGTCCAACGGATGGTGCGGGTCCACCCGGCTGTGCACGAAGAGCGCCTGCCGGTAGCCGAGCAGCGCCGGGGCCGCGACGAGCTTCAGCCACGTGGAGTGGTACACTACCAGGTCCGGGCTCCACGCGCGCAGCAGCCGGCGCAACCTCAGCTGGGGCCCGACGAGCGTCCACGGCCGTCCCAGCCTCGCCGGGCCGAGCACCTCCACCGAGGCGCCCGCGGCCCGCAGCTCCGTGGCCAGCCGGCCCTCGAAGAACAGCGCGAAGCGGTGCTCCAGCCGCCGGGGCGACTTCGCCAGCGTCACCAGGAAGGTCTCCACGCCTCCGTACAGGTTTCCCGCCGCCAGATGGAGCACTCTCCCGGCCACATTGCCTCCTCGCCGCCGCGTCCTACCCTCTCCCCGAGGGCTCCGGCGCGACGCGAATCATCCGCTTGCCGATGTTGGCCCCGTGCAGCAGGCCCATCAAGGCCCGCGGCGCGTTCTCCAGCCCGTCGATGATGTCCTCGCGCACCTTCAGCCGTCCCTCGGCCACCCAGCCCGCCAGGGCCTGCTCGGCCTGGCTCCGGCGGCCGTAGAAGTCCATGACGATGAAGCCCTCCAGGCGCAGGCGGCGGATGGTGAGCAGTCCCGGAACGCCGAGCAGCCTCGGGGGTGGCGTGTCGGTGTCGTAGATGGACACGGCGCCGCAGCAGACGATGCGCCCGTGGGTCTTCATCCGGAACAGCGCCGCCTGGAACACCGCGCCGCCCACGTTATCGAAGTAGATGTCCACGCCCTCGGGGCAACAGGCCGCCAGCCGCTCGGAGAGGTCCCCGGACCGGTAGTCGAGGGCCGCGTCGAAGCCGAGCTCCTCCGTGAGCCATCTGCACTTCTCCGGGCCTCCGGCGATGCCGATGACGCGGCACCCGTGGAGCTTCGCGAGCTGCCCCGCGAACGAGCCCACCGCCCCCGCCGCCGCCGATACGAGCACCGTCTCCCCGGCGCGCACCTTCCCGACCTCCAGCATGCCGAAGTACGCCGTCTTCCCCGTCACCCCGAGCACGCTCATCCAGTGGGACAGGGGCCTCCGCGGCTCCAGTTTGTAGAGCGCGTCCCCTGGGAGCAGGGCGTAGTCCTGCCAGCCGCCATCGCACTCGACGAGGTCTCCGGGGCGGAAGCGCGTGTCCCGCGAGTCCACCACCTCGTTGAGCGTGAACCCGGCCACCACCTCGCCCAGGCCGATGGGCGGACGGTAGGTGGGGTCGGGGAACATCCACGCGCGGTTGGCCGGATCCATGGAGAGATAGACGGTGCGCGTCAGCACCTCTCCGGGACCGGGCTCGGGCACCGGGGTCTCGCGGTAGTCGAAATCGGACTCGCGCAACCGGCCCTCGGGCCTGCGCGCCAGGAGGAACTGGCGGTTGATGGCGGACATGCCGTGCGTCTCCTTCGCGGTTCCAGGAAGGAGTGCCCGGGACGCGGCATGTGATGGGCACCCGAGGGCGGGCTCGCCCGTCCGCCCGGCTGGCGCGGGAGATGGCGTCGTGAACCGGGCCATTCCCGAGGGCGGTGGTAGGGTGGCGCGATGGCTTCCGCTTCCTCTCTTCGTTTCGTCGTGGGCGCGCTCGCCGCGTGGGGGCTGCTCGCCGGCTGTGGCCGCACCGTGGCCCAGCCCGCCACCCTCGTGGACCTGAAGGACCGCACCCTGAAGTTCACCCTCACGGACGTGGACTCCCTCGAACGGGACTCCTCCGTGGGCGCGCATCGCTTCACCCTCATCTTCTCCGAGGGCCTGTCCTGTGTCCGGCTCGCGGACGGCGTCACCGCCACGCTCAATGGCCAGCCCATGAAGCTCGAGCCCGGGGGCGTGCCCGACACCGGTGTCGGCGGGCGCGAGGTATGCGAGCCGCCGCGTGCTACCTTCGACTTCGACCCCGAGCGCTGGGACAGCGAGCCCGTCGAGGACCTCCGCATCATCCTCCAGGACGACAGCCACTCGATGGTGCTCGTCCTGCGCGATGCCAAGGCCAAGCGGCGCTTCCTGCGCGAGAGCGGCTCGCCGGGCACCCTGCGGCGCGGACAGACCTACGCCTATGCGTGGCTGCCCGAGACGGATGTCCTCCAGGAGCCCGCGAAGGCCAGCCTCATCCACAAGAACAGCGGCGCGTTGGCCGTGCTGGACGTGCGGCAGGAGGGCAACACGGCCCGCTTCACCGTCCCCTCCGAGACGGTGGAGGGCCAGTACCTGCTGAGGCTGAGCGGCACCGCCGTGGCGCAGGTGCTCACCTGCGAGGGCGTGGCCGGCTGCGAGGGCGGCCTCTTCCACTCGGGGGACGTGGACGTGACCGTCAGCCCCTGAGCCCGCCCGCCTCCCTGGCGAGGGTTCCTCCTCCGTCGGTTGCCGGGGTTCCGCCCCCTCCCCACCGTGGCAGGGCAAGAAGGTGGAGAAGTTCGAGGCGCTCACGGCCGAGCGCGTCGAGCGCACCTTCCGCACCAACATCCTCGCGATGTTCCACCTGGTGCGGTACGCGCTGCCGCACATGAAGGCGGGGGCCTCCATCATCAACACGGCCTCCATCCAGGCCTACCAGCCGTCACCGGGTATCCTCGACTACTCGTGCACCAAGGGCGCCATCGTCACCTTCACCAAGGGCCTGGCGCAGGAGCTCATCGAGCGCGGCATCCGCGTCAACTGCGTGGCGCCGGGCCCGGTGTGGACGCCGCTCATCCCGCAGTCCTTCGACGCCGAGAAGGTGAAGAAGTTCGGCCAGCAGTCGCCCATGGGCCGGGCCGCGCAGCCGGTGGAGCTCGCGCCCTCGTACGTGTTCCTGGCCTCGGACGAGTCGCGCTACGTGAACGGGGAGATCCTCGGCGTCACGGGCGGCCAGGTCCTCGCCTGAGCCGCGGGGCCTCGCGTGGGGGCGGCGGGTTAGATTCCCGCTGCTTCCAGGAGAGGTTGCCCGCCGCCACGAGTCGAACACACTCCTAAAAAGGAGGCACGGCTCGCATCAGGGGACCAAATCGATCCTTGTCGGACCAAATTTGGACCAAATCCGGAGGCTTATAAGAGGGATGGGGGCCGTGTTGAGGGAGAGGGCTTGGAGCCGAGGGGTCGTGGGGGCTGTTGACGGGTGCCACAAGGGATGTGCGCCGGGCCGGTGCAGACGCGGTGCAGCCCCATTGGGCACACGCCGGCCCAGGTGGCCCCCCTCCAGGGGGACGCCGCAGGGGCGTGGGCGTCTGGGGTGGCGTGACTGCTTGAGGCTCAACACCACGTGTGCTGGGGTGGCCCCTGCGCTGCAGCCAGCTGAGCAGGTCGCGTGGACAGTGACAGGTGCTCCACAAGGGCGCGCACTCCATTGGGTGCTGTCAGGTACGCCAACACCCGGTGCTTGCCTCCACCGATCCCAAGTCGGCCATGCGCTCGCCCGCTTCATCCGCCACGGCCTTCAACTCAGCGCCCGCCTCCTTCTCGCCGAACGTGTCCCAAGCCATCCCTCTTTCTGCTCTAGCGTCAGCGCCCCGGTTGCTGGCTGCGGAGTGGGCACGTTATAAAGCGACAGCCCTTGACGATTCCACGAGTCCCGACGCTCTACTTTGCAGCCAATCTGGAAAGGTGAGTTCCGTATGGAAGAGGACGCTGAAATCATTGAGGAATGGACCTTGCGAGGCGTCGAAGCCGAGATGGTCGCAGTCCTCTCTGAGTTGCAGAAGGAGCATCCAGAACTCGGCATACATTGGGAGGTCCAGTCGGACGAAGACGCGGCTCTGACGCGTCGTGAGCCCCTGCGCGATCTCAACTTCGCCGAGATCCTGGTGACGGCCGTAGTTTCCCAGGCGGCGAAGACCGCGCTTGAGCAGGCCTTCAACTACCTGCGGAATCAGCTAGCCAAGGGACGTTCCAAGGTTGAGAAGCGCAACCGGCGGGACAAGAAGCGGTAGCAGGAGCAAGCGGAGTGACTGTTCCCAGGGCGGCCATTCTCTCCAGGAGAAGCCTGCGCTCCTCGTCCGATGAAGGTGAGTACAGTCCATACACTCAATACTTCACGCTCAACGGTCCCGGCTTCGAGGAGTGGGTCGAGGATCGCAGCGGCGGAAGGCGCCAGGTCGAGCTGAGCTTCGGTGCTCAGTCCATCCTCCATCACGAACTCGCTCATTGGATCCAGAGCCACGGAACGAGCATCGGCGCCTTGCTCTCGTCGCTGCGGGGCCTTCAAGCGGATCTGCTTTTCCGGAGTGCCAAGCGGCTGAGCCCGCAGCTCTGGCACTTCCTCATCTATAGACGTTTTGGCAAGGACGATCTGCCATTCATTCCAGTCGACAAGAATGGCATGGTGGATGATCCGCTAGCTCGAACCGACGAGGCGTTCGCCGCTTTTCGAAGCGTGTGGTGGGCGTTGCAGGTGACCCAGCGTGTGTTCGATGACCCGAGTGCCTTCAAGAAGAAGCACCTGCCGCTCGCCCAGGAGTTGCGGCACGCACTGTCGCTGCTCTGGAGCACCCGCTCGCGCGCGGTCCCCGATGCTCTGTTCGGGAGCGCTATTGCCGGAGCCTCTTCGGCTGAAGAGGAGTGCGCCATTCGGGAGCTGCTGTTCCGGACGGTCAGTGTCAGGTGTCTTCTTGAGGGCTTCGCCTCGGTTAACCAGTTCCTATACTACCGCCTGTATCGGAGCATCGACGATCCCGACTGGCTCAAGCAACGCGTCCAGCTGACGATCCAGTCCCTCTCTGAGACCCAATACGGCCTGGCCCTCCGCTCCTTCACGGACCTGTGTCCCGCCGCCAAGGCGAGCATGAGCGATGGCATGGCCAGCTTCTGCGTGCTCGTTGATCTGGCTCTGAATCCAGCATTGGACTCTGCGCTCGCGGAACTCGTGGGTGGTGGCGAACTGACGCGGTGTTTGTCCGACATCTACCCGGGAGCGAGATTCGAGCGGTTGTGCAGGGCAGCCGGGGAGTGCAGCTTCATCTCGATGAATGCCGACTGGGACGTCGTCCTCCAATACCAGGAGGATCTTCTGAAACGAGCCGGCCTCTCCGTCGCTGAAGGGGCTGTCGGCCGCTCCGAGCAGCCTCGACTGAAGTCCATCAACGCTCTCTCCTACAAGGCCGAGACGCTCGGGGGCTTCACGCTGGCGGATGTGGAAGCGTTCTGGCAGAGCCGAGCCACCATAGGACGTAAGCGCTACCCGACGCTGTTCGTGCTGCCCTCCGTGCAGTACCTCTATGGGAGAGACTGGCTGCGGGAGCTGAGCAATGATTCCGAACTCAATTTCTTGGTACAGCCACCGCTCTGGTCCGACCGTAAGCGGCACATCTATTTCGGGTTGGAGCACAGCCCAAGTCATTGCCTGATTTTCTGGTCGATCGTAGCCACGATCGCCTACGACGTGATCTGTGGGACGGGACGCATCGACCTGTCCGACTACCCGGAAGACACGCAGCACAGCGGAATCGCCCAAGACGCTCTCGGCGCCGTATTCAGGCATTTGGGCTTGGAGGTGAAGTGACAGCCCATTGTCACCGCTGAGGACTTCTCATCAACTGAATCCGCCATCCTACTCAAGGAGCAACCGATTGAAGATACGTAAGCCTCCGCTCCAGCCCAGGTTGAGATGGTGCTCGAGGAGCCGCAGAGTGAGCGGCGCGATGACGACGAACACAGCGACGACGAAGGCGGAGCCAGCGTGGTTGGAGGCAGCGCGGCGACCGAGGTGTGCAGCGCCCCCCGCGCACCAGCGCGCGTACAGCCTCTGACTTGGTGCAATTCAGGACCTGTTAGGTCCTGGCGGCCTTTCTGAGTATGGCGGTGCGCTTCGCCAGTGCCGAGGCTGGCCGCATTGGTAGCGCTGCACCTTGAGCTTCCATGCTTCCCCGGAGGGCCGCCTGCGTACCGTGCGGCGCCTTCGGGCTCCCACACATCCAGGGGACTGACCTCTCATCTTTTAGCAAGGGAGGGGTGTGCGTGAACGAGGCCCGGGAGGTCAGATGCGCGAGAATGCAGAAGAGAAGGACTCCTCCCTGTGCTCTGAGTCGGATGTCTCCTTCTTGAAGGAGTTGCTCCAGGGCGAACAGTGGTGGCGGTTGCCACTCCCCGGGGAGTGGCTCGGGGGGGTGGATGGCCGGCGCTTCGAACTGCTGGAGCCGATGGGATGCGGGGGCATGGGACAGGTCTTCCGCGCGCGCGACACAACCCTGGGACGCGAGGTTGCGCTCAAGTTCCTCTTGCCCCGTCCTGGCTTTGAGGAGTTGGTACTCGCCGAGGCACGTGCCGTGGCCCGGCTCGACCACGAGAACATCGTCCGCATCTTCGACATGGCGGAGTGGAGCCGCCCACCCGAGCAGACCCGTATTCCCTTCCTGGTCATGGAGTGCCTGGCAGGCAGGTCGCTCGCTCGGTTGCTCGAACACGAGCGCCCGGAGTTCCGGCGCGCGCTGGCATTCTTCGAGGCCATTACCACGGGTCTGGCCCATGCTCACGAGCGGGGCATCGTCCACCGGGACCTCAAACCGGGCAATGTCTTCGTTACCCGGGAGGGGTCGTTAAAGCTGCTGGACTTCGGCTTGTCACATCTGACTGTGGGGTCGGCCCGCGCTCCGCTCCAGCCCGCCGGAGGCACCCCGGCCTACATGGCACCAGAGCAGTGGCTCGGCGAGGCGCAGGACGCGCGCACCGATATCTGGGCTGCGGGTGTAGTGCTGTATGAGTTGCTCACCGGCGAGTTGCCCTTCCAGGGCGCCACACTGAAAGAGCTCCGCGAGCGGGTGGTGTCGCCGGAGCCCGTGCCTCCGGTGTGTCTACGCTACCCGGAACTGCCTCGGCAGGTGGAGGCGCTGTTGGCCACCGCGCTGGCTAAAGAGCCCGCCCGGCGATTCGCCTCGGCGCGGGAACTGCTCAAGGGTGTGAGCGAACTGCGCGAGCGGCTCTTCGGCACCGGGCGTGGGCGACCGGGCCCCACCGCCGGCTCTCCTCCTCGGCGGTGGGTGTCGCTGGTGTCCTGCCGGCTCTCGGGACTCGTCGAGGGCGAAACGCTACTCGATGCCAGAGAGCTGACCGAGTTGGAGCGGGCCTTCCACGGAGCATGCCTTGAGGTCATCGAGCGACATGGCGGCAGCGTGGTCCTCTCCACAAGTGGCGAGGTGCTCGCGAGCTTCGGTTGGACGCAGGGGCACGATGATGACGCGGTGCGCGCGGTGCGCGCGGGGTTCGAACTCTCCCAGGGCCTGCGCGATACCCTCCAGCACATACTGCCGCACCTGCCTCTCTCCCGACTGTCGGTGGGCGGTGGTGTCCATACGCAGCGCATGGCAGTGGGCACACTGCTCCCGGGAGAGTCCTCGAAGGTGGCTGCGGTGCTCGCACGCCAGGCGGCGCCCGGAATCCTGCTCGTCAGTCACAGCACCTGGAGGCTCGTGCAAGGCTCCTTCCTCGGCAGGTTTCTAGGGTTCCAATCCTTCGAGGAGCACTCAAGCCACGCGCTACTGGCAGCTCATCAGGTGCTGCGAGAGCGGGAGGGCTCCTCCAAGGTTGAGTCGGAGCAACCGTTCGCGTGGGTCGCGGGGGTCACGGCGGAGGCGACGGTGCGGAGCCAGGCACGAATAGAGAGAGCCGTTCAGGAGCTGGTGGCGAAGCAGGTAGATGGCATTGCCTCCCTCATCGAGAAGATGGTGCGCAGGGTGCTGGAGTCCACGTTCACGGCCTTGGAGCAAGACTGACTTGGGCAAGAGAGCGCACGAGAGCATGGGCTTCAGCGAGTGAACTCTTCTCGCCGCAGGAGGCCGTCTTCAGGTACTTCGTAATAGTCGCCTTTGCTCCCCAGGTAGATATGGGCCTTCGGCCTCAGCCCGGTCGGGGCATCGAGGGTCCCCGCGCAGATCGACATCTTCGGCGCGCCCTCTTCGTCCCAGAGCAAGCTCGAGCCACACTCGCCGCAGAAGCCTCTCCGCACGGTCGGCGACGCCGCGTACCACCTGAGCCCTCGCTGCTCGGTGAGTTGAAGACCGGGGCGGTCGACGGCGGTGTACGCCCCGACGTGTCCATGCCAGCGACGGCACTTCGAGCAGTGGCAGAACGTGACAGGGGTCAGCTCGAGGGTGAGCGCGTACCTCACGGCGCCACATGCGCATCCGCCTGTTTTCATCGCTCCACTATACCCACAGGTCCGAAGCTCAAGCTCCCATCTGGAGGAGCACGGTGCCCTGCTTGTGTCCGAGTCGACGCGGTGGTGGGTCTGGGCGCTGTCCTCCCAGGGATAACGGCCGTCGATGACCGCGCGGATCCGTCCCGTCTCGGCGAGCTCCTTGAGAAAGCACAGGTCCTTCTTCTTCTCGCCCGGCGGCTGCAGGCCGGTCAGCGCCAGGACCGCTCTCTTGTTGCCGAAGAGGCGCGTCCAGAGCATGTCCGCGAACACGAACATCCCCAGGGTGGGAACGGTGGAGAGGTAGATGCCCCCATTCGTCAGCGCCTCCTTGCAGCGAGAGAAGGCGCTCTTTCCCACGGCATCGAACACCACGTGGTAGGCGCCCCGGCGCCGGGTGAAGTCCTCCCGCGTGTAGTCGATGACCTCGTCCGCTCCGAGGGCTCGAACCCTGTCGACATTCCCCGTGCTGCAGACCGCGATGACATGCGCGCCGTAGTGTCTGGCCAGCTGCACCGCGGCGGAGCCCACGCTCCCGGAAGCGCCGTTGATGAGGACCGTCTGCCCGCTCCGCACGCGCCCGTGGTCGCGGAGGAAGGGCAGCGCCGTCATGGCTCCGTCACAGAGAGACGCCGCCGGAGAGGTGTCAAAGGACTCGTTCCGGCGCCTGGGGTTCCAGGGTTCCAGGGTTGATTGGACTTTCCGCGCGGTCACATTTTTCCAGAGCTGTCTCTACCCGGGCCGAGGGGCCTGCTTCCGGGCCCTCCTCTCTTTGGAAAGGTGTGGAAATGAAAGAATTGAAAAGCCGATGGGTGCTGGGGGCATGGATGTCGTTGCTGGCCGTGGGGGCCGGTTGTGGCCCGGCCCCGAGCGAGCCCGTCCCCGCCAGGCAGGCACGGCTGGGACGCGGCGCCTCCGCCCTGGCGTCCCCCAACGTGATGGGCTCCTTCGATGGCGCCTCGGCCTCGGGCGCTTTCGGCTGGGCGTATGACCCGGATCACCCGGACGCTCCGGGCCAGGGGTGCACCTCCGTCCAGAGCCCGGTGAAGATCCTCCTGCACGTGGACAAGAACCCCCACAAGGTCTTCTACGCCAACACGTACCGCGGAGATCTTCCGGGCGGCACCGGGGGCATGGTGGGGTGCTACCACGGCTTCTCCAGCCCGTCGTTGGCGGCCCTCAGCCCGGGCACGCACACCGTCGATGCCTATGGCTTGGATCCGGAGGCCGGGACCTGGGTGTTGCTGCCCGGCTCGCCGAAGACGCTCTCCATCCCCGCCGGCGCGGACCACGTGCTCTCCTCCACCTACGGCAACGTCACCGTGCGGTTGGACCTGTACCGGGGCGGGATGGTGGACAACATCCTCATCAACGGCCTGCCCGAGCCCGTGCTCATCAATGACCAGGATGGGCGTGGGCTTGGCACGAGCGGCTTCAACTTCATCAACAACCTCTACCGCGGCGGCGCGCGGTGGACGCCCCTGTTCAACGAGAGCGGCAACGCCAACGCGGTCGACGATGCGACCCAGGTCTACTCCGGAGATCTGGGCAACCGCTGCGGCCTGCTGCAGACGGCGCGGGGCATGGAGTCCACCGGGCGCCCGTGGCTATGGGCCAACTGCACCAACACCGTGGACTGGCAGACGCTCGACTTCCTCTCCTACGACAGCGACTTCCGGGTGAATGAGCCGGGTGGCCCGGTACTGGACCTGCACATCGCCCACCGGGCGAGCTGGCCGGACGTGTATGACGGCACGCTGAAAATCGAGCAGACGCTCTACAACGGCACGGCCACCGCCCTGGCCCCGGCCGCGTACAACGATACGTACCTCTTCCCCATCTCGCCGCAGCTGCACCTCAACCGCCGGATGTTCTCCACGGCCGGGCAGAACGGCGGGGCGGGCTACTGGTACTACCGGGAGGCGAGCGGCAACTGGATGCCTTTCACCCCCGCGAAGGACGGGGGCTGGCTGGCCAGGCCCGTGCCTCCCAGCAACTACAGCGCCGACTACTACGCCGCGAGCGGCCATGCGATCGCCGTCTACTCGAACGCCAGCCGCACCTGGGGGGTGGGGGTCTCCTGCCCGGGTGGCCAATACGACTCGGGCTTCTACGTGAAGGACATGGATGCCCAGGGCATCATGTTCATCGGCAGCCGCTGGCCCCTGCCGAGCACGATCGGCGCCTACCAGTCCCTGAAGAAGAGCTGCTACGTGGTGTTCGGCTCGGAGTCCGTCATCCGCTCCATGATAGACCGCTACCCGCAGCAGTAGCGGATGGGCGGGAGGGGGGGAGCCACCACGGCGAGGCTCGCGCGCGTCAGGCCGCTCAGACGCGCACCCCTCGTGCCATCGGCACCTCGACGAGCACCAGCTCCGCCAGCGCGGCCGCCTCCACGTCGACGCCGCCGGTCTCCCAGAAGCCGGCGGCGTCGCCCTCGCGCAGCCGCAGACCGCTGACGAGCACCTCGCCCCGCGCGCAGTGCACGTACACCCCGTTGCCGGGCGCCCGGAGCGCGTACCGCCCCCGCTTGCCCGCCTCGAAGGCCGCCACCGAGAAGAAGGCGTCCTGCCCGATGAGCGCGCTGCCCTCGCGCCGGTCCGGCGAGAGCGCGAGCAGGAACTGGTTCTGCTTCTGCTCGGGCCGGTACGAGAAGGTGTCGTAGCGCGGCGCCGTGCCCTTGTGCCGCGGGTACACCCACACCTGGTAGCTGTGGAACGGCGCGTGCTCCGAGTCGTTCATCTCGCTGTGACTCAGGCCCGTCCCCGCGCTCAGGGTCTGCACCGCGTGGGGGCCGAGCACATGCGCGCCCCCCGTGGTGTCGGCGTGCCGCTGCGCGCCTTCCCGCATGAGGGTGGTGATTTCCATGTCCCGGTGCGAGTGCATGCCGAACCCGCGCCCGGGCGCGACCACGTCATCGGCGAAGCCGCACAGCTCGCCAAAGTGCGTCTCGTAGGGCACGAACGCGTACGCGCTCGTCTTCCAGGTGTCGGCGCGGTGCATCCGCGCACCCTCGGGCCGATACAGGGTCTTCATGGTGTCCTCCTCCGAAAAGCCGGGCGGCGGCTCAGATGGCCCCGCGGCCGATGGCGTCCTTCACCGCCTCGGCCTGGATGTCGGGGTAGCGCGCGTTCTGCGTGGGCCCCAGCAGCGCCCGCCCTCCGAACACGGCGTGCGCGTACATGAGCGGCAGCCACGCGAACATGTTTTGCGGCTCGGCGGCCAGGCGCCGCTTCGTCTCCGCCTCGAGGTCCTCGAGCGAGCCCAGCCGCTCGAGGGTCACCTTCCGGCCGCGCGCCGCCTCCCACGTCCTCGCCATCGTGAGCAGGTCCATGCGGTCCCCGGAGACGAAGAGCTTCTCGGGCACCGCCCGCTCGTCGAGCGCCGCCGCGGCCGTGAAGCGCGCCGTGTCCTCCCACGTCGTCCAGTCGATGGGCGTCATCCCATCACCCCAGTAGCGGGCCACGCCCTTGTCCGGGTCGAAGGCGCCGAGGAAGCCCAGGACGTCCTTGTCCGCGAAGATGCCCTGCAGCACGTGGACGACCTCGAAGGAGGCGGTCACCTCGCGGCGGGCCTGCTCGCCGAGCGTCCGGCGCCAGTCCGAGTTGAGGTTGACGCCCGCGGGCAGCGCGAAGAAGTCATACGAGTAGTCCGAGGGGATGAAGCGCCGGGCCCCGGCGGCCTTGGCGGCCCTCAGCAGCGCCAGCTGCGCATCGATGATGATGTCCGGCCCGCCCTGGAGCGCCGACACCACCGCGAACGCCCCCCGCACCGCGAGCGCCCGCTCGGCCTCGCTCGCCGCCACCGCGTCGAAGGCGGCCAGCTCCACCTTCGGACCGGCCAGGCTGGCCACCTCCGGCTTCCGGGGCTCCCTCACGAGGGCACGGACCCGCACGTCCGGCTTCGACGCCAGCGCCCGCACGATGAGCTGGCCGAGCTTCCCGGCCGCACCAACCACCACGATGAGTTTTTCGTTCATGGGTCCAACGTGCCTGAAGGGTAGTCTCCAGACAATGCGGACCCTTTCGAACACTCTGTCAGGTACACCATGACAATCCCGGTCTCTCCCGCCGACATGCTCCTGTTCGCCGCCGTGGTGCGCGAGGGCAGCTTCACGCGCGCGGCCGCCCAGCTCGGTGTGACCAAGCAGACGGTGAGCGAGCGCATCGCGAAGCTGGAGGCGCGGCTCGAGGTGCGCCTGCTCGAGCGCACCACGCGCCGCCTGCGCACGACGGACGCCGGGGCCGCCTACGCCGAGCGGTGCGCCGCCATCGCCGTGCAAATCGAGGAAGCCCATGCCGAGCTCCGGCGGCGGCAGGGCGAGCCCGTGGGACTGCTGCGGGTGTCCGCGCCCGTGCTGTACGGCAGGCGGTTCCTCGCGCCCGTGCTGGCCGACACCCTGGTGCGCTACCCGAAGCTGCGCGTCGAGCTGCTGCTCGCCGACCGGCGCGTCGACCTCATCCAGGAGGGGTTCGATCTCGCGATTCGCGTCGGCGAGCTCGATGATTCGACCCTCACCGCGCGCAAGCTCGGCGAGGGACACATGTACTACGTGGCCAGCCCGGCCTGGTTGGCGAAGCACGGGATGCCCACCGCCAGGACACTGCGGGAGGTGAGGTGCATCGGCGTCCGCGCCCACGAGACGTGGGAGGTGGGAGGCACGCCGGTGCGCATCGAGCCCCACCTGGTGGTGAATGATCTCGAGATCGCCTGTGACGCCGTGGCCGCGGGCATCGGCGTGGCGCGGCTGCCCGGCCTGGTGTGCCGCGACCTGGTCCTGGCGGGCCGCTTGCGCGTGCTGTTCAGCGAGGAGACGGCGCGCGTACGGCCCGTGTACGCCGTCTACCCCAGCCGCCAGTACCTCCCTCCGAAGGTGCGGATCTTCGTCGAGGCCCTCGCCAGGCTGGTGGAGCCGATGCGCCCGCTGGACAAGCGCCCCGCGAGGGCCTCGCGGCGCTGAAGACGTTGAGCGCGAGGGCCGCTCGTTCGGGCCGGTGGAGCTGGAGGCCGTTGGGCCTGGCTCCTCCACGAGGTCCAGGTCTGGCGGCTGCACGAAATCGCGTGCCCGCCTGCCCAGCGTCCCGCCCTTGGACGTCACCTTTCGGGTTGAACTTTCCGAGTAGGGTCTTATCGTGCAAGGAGAGCCGCCGTCCGTCCTGGCCGAAGTGGAGGCACCATGTCCAGCCCCCCTGTGGAAACGGGCCTCGCGCCCACCGACTTCGCACCGCTCGCGCCGCAAGCGCTGGGGCCGCTGCTCACCCATCCCCGCGACTCCGTGGCCTGCGTGGCCCATACCCTGCGCGCCCATGCGCTCGCGGCCGCCGAGCAGTTCGAGGAGCTGCTCGCCTTCTCCTCCCTCCAGGGGGTGGAGCCCCACACCTACCAGCTCGAGACGGTCCGGCGCGTGCTGCGCCAGCACCGGGGCCGCGCCCTGCTGGCCGACGAGGTCGGCCTGGGCAAGACGGTGGAGGCCCTCATGGTGCTGCGCGAGTACCAGCTCCGGGGCATGGTGCGCCGCGTGCTGGTGCTGGTGCCGCCCGCGCTCGTCCTCCAGTGGAAGGGCGAGCTGGCCGGGAAGGCCGGGCTCGAGGCCCTCGCCTCCACGGACCTGCCCCCCGGCACGCCGCCCGAGTCCTTCTGGGGGCGCGAGGGCGTGCTCATCGCCTCGCTGGCCCTCGCCCGCGGCGCCCGCCATGCCCCGCTCGTCCAGGCGCAGCCGTGGGATCTGGTCATCGTCGACGAGGCCCACCACGTGAAGAACCGGCGCACCCTGGCCTGGAAGCTGGTGGACGGCCTCAAGAGCCGCTTCCTCCTGCTGCTCACCGCCACCCCGGTGGAGAACGACCTGGAGGAGGTCTACAACCTCGTCACCCTGCTGCGGCCCGGGCAGCTCGCCACCCCCGCCGACTTCCGGCGCCAGTACGTGGACCCGAAGGACCCCACCTCGCCGCGCAACCGCGAGAAGCTGCGGCGCCTGCTGTCCGAGGTGCTCATCCGCAACACCCGGGCCCGGTGCGGGCTGAAGCTGCCGCCCCGCTACGTGACGACGGTGGCGGTGGAGCCCCTGGAGGCGGAGCGGGCGCTCTACGCGGAGGTGGTGGACTTCCTGCGCCGCCACGCGGGCGAGGCCCGGGCCCGGCTGTCGGCCTCGACGCTGCTGCTGGAGGCCGGCTCCAGCCCGCATGCGGTGCGCGCCACCCTGGAGCGGCAGCGCGAGCGCCGGAGCTCCGGTGAGGACGTGCTCCCCTCGCCGCTGGCCCGCGAGCTGGAGCGGCTGGGACGGTGCGCCGGAGCGGTGCGGGAGTCGGCCAAGGCCCGGGCGCTGGTGGACATCCTCCGCGCCCACCGCGAGCAGGTGCTCGTCTTCAGCCGCTACCGCGAGACGCTCGGCTACGTGGAGCAGGTGCTGGAGGAGGCCGGGGTGCCCCGCGAGGTGGTGCACGGGGGGATGAGCCAGGCCCACAAGCACGCGGCCCTCGAGCGCTTCCGCGGCGGGGCCGTTCCCGTGCTGCTGGCCACGGACGTGGGCAGCGAGGGGCACAACCTCCAGGCCTGCCACGTGCTGGTGAACTTCGACCTGCCGTGGAACCCCATGGTGATCGAGCAGCGCATCGGCCGGCTGCACCGCTTCGGGCAGACGCAGGAGGTGCGCGTCTACAACCTGTGCGCGCGAGGCACGGCGGAGGACCGGGTGCTGGACGTGCTGGACCGGCGCATCCACCTCTTCGAGCTGGTGGTGGGGGAGATGGACATGGTGCTGGGCAACCTGGCCGACGAGAGGGATTTGGAGGAGCGCATCCTCTCCATCTACGCCGAGTCGCGAGGGGAGGACGAGGTGGCGCGGGCCTTCGAGACCATCGCGGAGGAGCTGGCCCGGGCGCGCGGGCAGTACGAGCGGACGCAGGCGCTGGACGCGGCGCTCTTCGGAAAGGACTTCGAGGCATGAGGGAGATGCGGACGCGGGCGGTGCCGGATCCTCTCGCCTTCGCGGCGCGGGCCCTGGCGCGGCGGGGGGCGCTGCTGGAGGAGGAGGAAGGCCACGAGGTGCTGGCGCTGTTGCCGCCGGAGCTCTCCCGGGAGCTGGGCCTGACGGAGGAGGTGCGGCTGTCGGCGGCGGGGGAGGGGGGCACGGTGGCGTGCGGCCTGGGGACACCGCTGCTGGAGGCGGTGGTGGGCGAGGCGCGGCGGGAGGTGCCCGTGGCGGGGGCGCGGCTGGTGCGGGAGCCGGCGCCCAGGGTGGGCCACGCGCGCAACCTGGCCGGGCGCTATGTCATCCGCAACGGCGTGGCCGAGGTGCTGGAGGCGGCGGGAGGCGAGGCGACGTACCTGGTGGCGTGGCTGGCCTACGTGGCCGAGGCGGACGAGCGGCACGAGGGCGTGGGCGTGCTGGGGGTGTACCCACGGGACGGGGCCCGGCCCGGCGAGGGTTTCCTCGCCACGTGTGACGTGGAGGCGGAGGGCGCGCTGGCGCCATGGCCCAGGCCCGCCGTGGAGCCCGGAGCGGAGCAGTGGCTGGCGCGCTACGCCCCGGAGGTGGAGGAGCGGGTGCTGCGAGGGGTGCGCGAGGCGACGGCCCGGCGGCACGCGAGGGACCGTGAGCGCATGAGCGAGTACTACGCGGCGATGGTGGCGGAGGCGCGGGCACCGCGGCGGCGGGTGGACGCGGACGCGATGGAGGCCAAGGTGCGCCACCTGCTGGCCGAGCGCGACAGCAAGCTGAGGGACCTGGCCGAGCGCTTCACCCTGCGTGTCCACACCCGGCTGGCGGCGGCGCTGTGGGTGGCGGCGCCGGTGGCCCGCGTGCGGGTGCGCGTGCGGCGGCGCAAGGGAGAGCGCGAGCTGGTGCTGCGGCTGCCCGCGGGTGCCCATGGCTTCGACTGGCTGCCCTGCGAGGGCTGCCCGGGCACCACCGAGCGGCCCGCCCTCTGTGACGAGCGTCTCCACGTGCTGTGCGAGACGTGCGTCCCCCTGGCCTCGGGCCGCCCCCGCTGTCCCGCCTGCGGTGCGTGAGCGCCCACTGCCCGAAGACTCCGCTTACGCGGTTTTATCTTTTATTTCGCGAAAAGCTGTTCTACGTGCCTCCTGCTTCAGCGGACGAGGGGAGGCCGGTATGCGTGAGAAGCCGTGGGTGGCCGTGACGTGGAACCTACCCCGGCCTCCAGATTTCCGTGGTCAACAGCGACTGGACCGCGCTGACGCCGTGAGCCCGGGGGCTCGGAGGGAAGTAGGATGGAGGTGAAGGGGAGGACCAACATGCCGAGCCAGAGCCGCCTGCCGTACTTCAAGCCGTGGGATGCCGCCTTTGTCTTCCTGCTCCTGGGGGTGCATGGCGCCGCCGGGTACGCCGTGAGCGTGCTCGGCATGCGGGGGCTGCTCTGGTTCTGGGTGGCGTACGAGTGCCTGCTGCTCTTCACCCACCTGCCCTTCCCGTTCTCCAACACCCTGTACCGCGCCGCGAGCTGGCTCTACGGCAACGTCAATCCCACGCTGTACTGGGGCCTGGAGACCGCCTCGGCTGTCTTCGCCTTCGCCACCGTGGGTGCTCCCGTCTTCGTCCTGCTCAATTCCCTCACCCACGGCCTGTTCCTGGCCAGGGCCTACCAGCACGGCGCTCTTCGCAGCAGCCGGTTCTACACCCCGCCCCACAAGACCCCCCGCATCAACGCCATCATCACCTTCGACAACCTCTGCCACCTCACCTGTCTCTGGTTCTACCTGCGCTTCGCCCTGCACGACGCGACCACCGCCACCGGCGTGGGGCTGGGTCTGCTGGCGGGGGTGGGCCTGCTCACGGCCTGGTACCACCGGGGGGAGGTCCAGTGGGGGCACTTCTTCCACTACCTGAGGCTGGGACTGGCCCCCACCCGCCGCGGGGCCTGAGGCCGGCTCCTCTTGAGCCGTGAAACGATGGAACCTCATCGTTTCACGGCATGAAGTGTCGAGGAGGCCCTCTCCGCTGCCGATGAGGACCGACGACAGTCCCCCTGTGACGCCTGGGGGTCTGGTCATTCGAGCCTCATGGCGCCAGAGCCACAGGGCCGTGGCCTGGGTGCCAAGGCCTACCGCCAGGTAGAGCCCGTGCAGCCAGTGGAAGGAGCGCAGCATCGCCATCTCCGTCACGATCCACACCGTGAGCGCGCTCCCCGCCCCCAACGCGAAGACTTCGCCCCACCTGTGGCGCCGAAGGGCCAGTGCGCCCGCCGCGAGGTTGGGGATGCCCACTCCCGAGAAGAGCAAGAGCCCCGGCACGAAGAAGTCACGGAACGGGGCGTGTTCGAGCACCGACAGCGGTACCGTGAACCCCGGCGCGCCGCCTTCGGGCCAGCCGAACAGCTCGATGCCGCCCCAGGAGGCGGTGGCGCCGGTGAAGAAGCAGAGCCCCGTGAGCAGGCGGCGCGCGGTCCGGTGGGCACGGCCCGGCGGCGTGACGATGCCCTCCCGCTCCGCCCGCTGGCTCCGAGAGCGCGAGAGCAGGCGAGGGAGGCTCCGCGCCCTGGTGCCCAGCCCCGCCAGGGCGAGCGCTCCGCCGAGCCAGCGCACCATCTCCTCTCGTTCCATTTCAGCACCTCGCATGTCCTTCGTGGCTGCCAGCGGTGCCACGGCCGTCCACTGAGAAAATGGAACCCCAAGATGGGGAGGACAAGCCTGCGCGCTGCCTCGCCCGGGGAGGCGGGCGGACGCGCACTCCCTGCGCACGGTCCGCGGGGTGGATGACGCGGTCACTTCTGGTGGGACGAGGCTCGGGGCGGGGGGTGCTGCGCCAGCCAACGTGAGAGCTCGGCCACTTCGTGCGTCTGCTGCACCTGCTGGTAGTAGCGCAGGGCCTGGGTGGCCAGCTCCACCGCGCGTGCGCGCTCCCGGCCCACCGCCCACAGCGCACGCGCCAGGGCCTGGCTGGCCTCGGCCTTGTCGTCGTCCTGGCCCAGCGCCAGGGCACGCTCCAGCAACGGCAGGGCCTGCGCGAGCCGCCCGCTCGACCGGGCGAGCTCCCCCAGCCCCAGCAAGGGCAGGGCGAGCTGTGAGTGCTGGGGGCCCAGCTGCTTCTCGTACACATCCAGGGCGCGCTGGTAGTGGGCGCGGGCCTCGTCGTGGCGGCCCAGCTCCCTCAGCGCGTCCCCCAGCGCACACATCGAGAGGGCCGTGGAGGGGTGCTCGGGCCCCAGCGCCTTCTGCTTCACCGCCAGGGCGCGCCGCAGCAGTTCCACCGCCTCCCCGGCGCGCCCCATCAGGTGCAGCACGTTGCCCAGGTTGCCGAGGGTCCGGGCCGTGGAGGGGTGCTCGGGCCCCAGCGCCTTCTGCTTCACCGCCAGGGCGCGCCGCAGCAGGGCCACGGCCTCCTGCTTGCGGCCCACCTCGTCGAGCGCCAGCGCCAGGTTGCCCAGGGCCAGGGCCACGTCCGGGTGCTCGGGGCCCAGCACCTTCTCCCAGATGGACAGGGCGCGCTCGTACGGGCCCACCGACTCCGCGTAGCGGCCCGTCTCGTAGAAGAGGCTGGCCAGGTTGTTGAGCGAGGAGGCCACCTCCGGGTGCTCGGGGCCGAGCACCTTCTGCCGCAGCACCAGGGCACGCTCGTGCCAGGCCCTGGCCTCCTCCGGGTGGTCCATCTTCAGGGCGACGTTGCCCAGGTTGCTGAAGGTGGTGGCCACGTCCGGGTGCTCGGGGCCGAGCACCTTCTGCCGCAGCGCCAGGGCGCGCTCGTTCCAGGCCTTGGACTCCTCGTAGCGGCCCATGTCGTAGAAGAGGCCGCCCAGGTTGCCGAGCGAGGCGGCCACGTCCGGGTGCTCGGGCCCCAGCGCCTTCTGCCGCAGCGCCAGGGCGCGCTCGAGGCGCTCCCGGGCCTGCTCGTAGCGGCCCATGCGGTAGAGGGTGAGCCCCACGCTGCCGAGGGCGGAGGCCAGGGTGGCCTCGTCGGCGGCGCGCCGGGCGGAGACGAGCAGCGTCAGCTCCAGCTGCAGCGCCTCCTCGTAGCGCGCCTGCCGCTCCCCCACCAGCGAGCACAGCAGCGTCCACGCCCGCAGCACCATCCGCTCGTCGCGCGCCCCGGCCAGCAGCGGCAGCGCCTCACGCACCCGCGCCTCGGCCCCGGCGTAGTCCCCGGCCGCCTCCTGCAACCGCGCCAGGTGGTAGAGGGCCTCCGCCTTCAGTGGAGGCCAGGGCACCGCCTCCAGCGACGCGAGCAGCGCCTCGCCCTGGCGCACGCCCTCGCGGTAGCGGCCCGCCGCGTACAGCGCCGCCAGCGCCTCCAGCTCCATCCGCAGGGCCGCCACCCGGGCCCGCAGCGCCGCGTCCTGCGGGGGCGCCGCCCCCTGCGCCTCCGCGTCCGCGCAGGACTCCAGCGACTCCAGCGCCTGCACCGCCTGCACCGCCCTGGGCAGCAGCTCCGGGTCCGGACCTCGCGCGAAGAGCGCCGTGAGGGCCTCGAGGCGGCCGCGCCGCCGCTCCAGGCAGGCCTCCTCCTGCAGCCGCAGGCTGGAGGCGTTGCCCCCCCGCAGCGCCTCGCACACCGCCTGCCCGCGCCGCCCCCACTCGGAGGCATAGGCATCCAGGGCGGCGGCGGTGCGCTGGAAGGTGTCCTCCGCGTAGGCCAGCCCCGTCCCCAGGAAGGCCCGCCGCACCCGGGCCTCCACCGTCTCGTCCCAGACTCCCGCCAGCCGCCGCGGCATCTGCTCGCACCGGGGCCCCTGCTCCCGCTGTCTCAACCAGCCCACCGCGGCCAGTCCGCTCAGGGCCAGCACCAGCGCCCCCACCCCGGCGGCCCGCAGCCGGGCCCGGCTGCGCTGCTCCGGGTCATCCTCCAGCGCCCGCAGCAGCGCCCGCATGGAGTCCGGGCGCCGCCGCGGCTGCGCCTCCAGCCCCTGCCGCACCACCCGCCCCACCCAGGCCGGCACCTGCGTCTGCGCGGGCAGCGGGTTGAGCCTCCCCTCGCGCTGCGCCCGCATGCGCTCGGCCGGGGTCTTCCCCGCGAAGGCGGGCTGGCCATGGAGCGCCTCGTGGAGCGCCACGCAGAAGGCGAACATGTCGCTGCGCGCATCGGCGGCCTGCCCGTCGAGGATTTCCGGGGCCAGGTACTTGGGCGTCCCCACCATCCTGCCCGGCAGCGTCAGGGGCGTCTCCCACACCCCCGGGGAGGGCGTCTCGTCCGTCTCGTGCGCCTCCGCGGGCGGCGGGGCGTGCGGGCCGTCCACCCGGGCCACCCCGAAGTCCGTCACCCGCGCCCGCCCATCGCTGCCCACCAGCACGTTGTCCGGCTTGAAGTCCCGGTGCACCAGCCCCGCCTCGTGCGCCGCCACCAGGCCCCGGCCCGCGGCCACGTACATCGCCACCACCTCGCGCCAGGAGCGCGGCTGCTGCTTGCACCACGCCCGCAGCGTCTGGCCCTCCACCTGCTCCATGGCGATGTAGAGACTGCCGTCCTCCAGCGTGCCCGCGTCGTACACGGCCACCACGTTGGGATGCGCGAGGCGCGCCATGGCCTGCGCCTCCCTCAGCATGCGCGTCCTGTGCGCGTGGCCGCCGCCGGAGCCGCTCGGGTCCTGGTGCCTCACCTTGAGGGCGACGCGCCGGTCCAGCCGCGCGTCATAGGCGGACAGCACGACGCCCATTCCCCCCTGTCCCAGCAGCGCCAGCACCGTGTACCGCTCCGCCACCACCTGCCCGGGCGCCAGCACCGCGCCGCCCCGCGCCGGGGAGGGGCCCGGCAGGGGTTGTGTCGGGGCCTCCGGGGGGGAGCCCACCCGCCGCGGCCGGACGTCGGTCCGGGTGGACTCCTCTTGCGTGGCCTGGCCATTGCCGGGGGGCGTGCGTGGCTCGTCCATGCGTGTCAGCTTCACAGCAAGCACTCCGTCCTGGCAATCCTCACCGCCTCCCCGGCCGGCCCCTCACCGGGCGCCCGCCTGACGAGCGTCACGAGCTCGTCGACGGAGAAGAGGATGTCGCCGCCCAGCCCCATGTTCGCCGCGCCCGCCGGGGCGATGATGACGTCGGGCCGCAGGCGCTCCACGGCCTCCAGGCGCTCCTCCGTGAGCACCGCGTCCGAGGTGAGGTACACGCTCGGCTCGTCCGGGTGCGCCAGGTCGTAGCCCGAGACGGGCCCCATCAGCCAGGAGAGCAACCCGCGGCCGTGCCGGGCTGGGATGCGCTCCACCGCCATCCCCAGCGCGCCGTCGTCGAGCTCGTGCACGGTGAGTCCCTTCCTCCTGAGGTTCGGCGCGTCCACGCGGCTCGCCCACACGGGCAGCCCGCGCTCCTGAATCCACCGGATGCCCGCCGTGTCCAGGTGATCCGGGTGCTCGTGGGTGACGAGCACGCCCGTCACCTCCTCCAGCCACGAGTGCGTGCCGGGTGGCAACGGTGCTCTCCCAGTGTCAGCAGGGTGGTGGCATTGCGCAGGTGGCGGATCTTCATGGGGGGAACTCCTGTGAAGCGGGGTTTCCCCACGAGCGAGGGGCCGCGGGAACGGATGAAAGCTGGTATTCCTTGAGAATTCGGTATTGCCACCTTCGCGGCCATGGCTCGATTTTGTATCATCTGCCGCGGGCCCACATCCCATACCCGAGGAATACAACCATGAGACCTGCGCTGATTCGTTCTCCCCTTCGTGCCCTGCTGTCTGGAGTGATGCTGGCCGCCTGTGGCGGCGCTCCCGGGAGCGAGCAGGTGGCCTCCGAGGAGCCCGTGGGCACCCGGGAGTTGGCGCAGTGCGCCGGCACGAGCGTGTCCACCCTCACCATCCTGGGCGTCAGCTCCTACGGCAACGAGGTGGCCGGCAGTGGAAGCTGGGCGGTGTCCTACCCCGCCAACGCCATCCATCTGGACTACTACATCGACGGCGTGAAGATGAGCTCGGAAGAGCGCTGCAACGCCTCGGGAGGCCTGAGCTCCTGCACCGGCTCGGGGGATTGGAACTTCAGCTACGACCACACCGCGTTGAGCTGTGGCTCGCACACCTTCGAGGTGAGGGCCTATCCCATGGTGATCGACAGCGCCGGCAACCGCATCCAATGCCAGACGTCCGGCCCCAGGTCGGCCTCCAGGAGCTTCACCCAGTCCTGCCCCGGCGCCTCGCTCTCCTGCTCGCGCTCGGGTGACTACGTCGTCTGCGAGGGGAGCGGCAGTGGGGGCACCGGCAGCCCCTACACCCCGTTCTGGCAGCTCGAGGCCTCGTCCACCCAGAGCGATTACTACCTGAGCACCTGGAGCAGCGGGGATTGGAGCCGCTCGTATTACTGCCCTCCCACCTACGTCTATATTCCCTCCGAGACGCTGAACATCTCCTTCAAGGTGCGCGACAGCGCCGGAGCGGAGTCCTACTCCGTCGGCAGCTACGGCTTCACCTGCCAGGCCGGTACGTATTTCTATTACGACCCCGGCTTCGGCTGGTAGCCCTGGTGGCGCCTTAGTCTTCTTATCTCGTAAATCGAGAATTCGAGGTATGATGGCTCCTGCCCTCCGGCGATGATCGCCGCCGTGCAATTCCAGGAGCCACGTGCATGCAAACGAAACACAAACACCTCATGACGCTGTTGTCGGCCATGGCGCTGGCGGCCTGCGGCCCCCTCGAGGAGGAGAAGGACTTCGGCCTGAAGGACGGCCCGAGGGAGCTGGGGCAGGTTGAGGCCGAGCTGACGGTGACGCAGCAGCGCGCCCGCGCTGACGCCATCAAGGCGAACACGGCGCCCAAGGGCATCACCAACCCGCTCGTGTACGCGGGGGTGTCGTACCAGGAGACGGGGCTGGCGCATTGCTGGTCCGAGGCGACGTGGGCCTGTCAGGGCCCGTACTCGTCCGACTGTGGGGGGCCGGTCATCGCGGGCTCGGGCGACGGGGCGTGCTCCCTGCAGCAGGGCGGCCTGGGCATGTATCAGCTCGACTCCGGCACCTACTCCCAGACGCTGGCCCAGCACGGCAACGGCATCCTCAATGTCGCCGGCAACATCGACAAGGGCAGCAACTTCATCATCTACAAGGTCCGCTACTGCCCCAACACGCCCAACTTCAACAGCGACGCCGAGGTCATCGCGTGGATCAACTCGGCGACCCCCGGCACGGCCAACTACGAGACGTTCATGGCGGCGATGGCGTGGTGCTACAACGGCTGCGCCCCGGGCTCGACCTCCTGCAGCCATGAGACGATCAAGCAGAAGTACAAGGACTCCACCAGCTACCTGTTGAACACCTTCGGGTCGAGCTACTGGTACGGCGGCACCACCCCCACCACCGTCATCGTCGATGACAGGAGCAGCGGCTTCACCCTGCAGGGCCCGTCGTCCTACTGGAAGGAGGCGGCCATCGGCTACAACGGCCACATGTGGTGGACGTATGTGAATGGGACGACGCTGAGCAACTCCGCGCGCTGGACGCCGGCGCTGAGCGGCTCGGGCAGCTACACGGTGTCCGTGTACATCCCCAGCAACTACGGGACGACGCAGCAGGCCAGGTACCGCATCTACCACAACGGCATCAACGACTACGCCACGGTCAACCAGAACAACTATTACGACCAGTGGGTGACCCTGGGGACCTATACCTTCGCGGCCAACGGCACGGAGTACGTGGAGCTGGGAGACAACACGGGGGAGGCGGCCAGCTCCTACCGGATGATCGGCTTCGACGCGGTGCGGTTCGTCAAGAACTGAGAGCCGCCGCGTCCGGCCAGGGCTTCCAGGGGGGGCGCGGGGCAGGGCCTCGCGGCCCCCGCCCGGCGTGAGCACGCTGAAGAAACGAGCGCCCGGCGAGCGCGGGGCTCACCGGGCGCTGGAGACGCTCGGGCGGTGCGCGGCTCAGCGCACGCCGATGCCCCACAGGTAGTCCTCACCCACGTGCGTGCAGGTGGTGTTGTTGGCCCAGGCCCAGGGGCGGTTCCAGTCGTAGTTGGGGTCCTCGTACGCCGGAGAGGGATTGCAGTTGTATTCAATGGCGTAGTCGGCGATGTGGCCGCGGGCGGTGCCGCCCACGGTCCAATCCGTCACACAGGCCCACTCGGCGAACAGGGAGCCGTCATAGTTGTAGCCCACGCAGGCCTGGGTGATGTTGGAGTTCGAGGGGCCGTAGGAGCCCTGGTTGAAGGAGCGGCCCGGCTCGCCCAGCGCGTAGGGGGTGCTCGTCACCTGGAACTGCGAGCCATTCAGCGTCTCGGTGAAGTACTCCCCCGAGGTCTTGTTGAAGACCATGGTCTCGTTGAAGGGCAGGCACTGGAGTCTGCGCGACCAGCTCCCGGTGTCCGAGGGGGTGCCCCAGTTGCTCACGCCCAGGTTGGTGGTGGCCGAGGCGTGCTGCCAGCCCGGCACCGTCCAGCCGCCCTTGATGCCGTTGGCGCCCGTCTTGTCCATGTCGCAGTAGAAGGTGTTCTTCTGCGCGCCCTGGGTGCCGCACGGGTCCAGGAAGTAGTAGCCGCTGCTGGCCGCGGGGTTGCGCGTCTTCACCGCCTGGCAGCTCGCATCCGGGTCGATGTCCGGGTTCTGGATGATGAGACAGCCCGCGGGCTCCCAGTTGATGACGAAGACCACGTCGTTGAAGTCGTCATCCGAGCTGCCGCCGCGGTTGAGGTCCTCGTAGCCCATGACGAGACGCTGGGAGTCCGCGTGGCGGACGATGAGGGCGTGGCGCCGCTTGGCCGCGGTGGACTCGGGGTTGAGCGCATCCACCGTGTAGTAGGTGGGCCTGGAGAAGTCCACGGCGGTGCCATTCCAGCCATCGGCCACCAGGTAGAAGCCGATGCGGCTGCCCGCGGAGAAGGTGGTGTTGGTGCCGGAGCCGAGCAGGTAGCGGTTGCCCTGCACGAGCGTGCCGCCGCTGCCCTGGGCCGAGGCGTTCGCGAAGATGACGTTGGACTGGCGGGTGCTCAGCGGGACGCTGAGGGGAGGCTGCCCGTTCGGGTAGGTGAAGTAGCCCAGGGTGTTCTTGTAGCCGGCGCCCTCGGAGTAGAAGGACACCCACACCTTGCACAAATCCTGGGCCACCTGGAGATCCGGCACCAGGTTGGGAGGCAGCAGCTCGGGGTGCTTCAGCGGCACGGACTGACTCTCCTTGAGCGCGGCGGCGATGTCGTCCTTGAGCTGCTGGCTGTAGGTGTCATTGGGGGCGGCGGTCACGCCGGTGGGAGCCAGGGCCTGCTGCACCTGGCTGAGCTCCGGGGAGGTGCGGGGGGGGTCGCCCAGGGCGCCGCCACAACCCAGGCCCTGGAGGCCGGCCACCGCCAGCGTGCCTGCCATGAGACGGTTCTTGAGGCTCTTGTGCATGGATGTCTTCCTGTCTGCTCGAGGTTGCCAGAAGGGGGGAGAAGGAAACTCCGGGGCGGAGCACTGCGGGCCTCCGCCCCGGAGAGAGGGGGGGTGCTACTGGGAGGACACGGTGGCCGGGTAGGCGCGCGTGCCGGGGACCAGGCTCTTGGGCTCGCTCTGGCTCTCCCAGAAGAGCTTCATCAGCGTCGCCGTGCTCGAGTTCTTCACGTACTCGACCTTGACGGGCACCCGCTCACCGGCGCTCAGGCCCACCGGCGCGGAGGCCGTCTGCCCCGGGTTGGCCTGGGTGTCGATGACGAGCGTGTTCTTCACCCACACCCGGGCCGGGTGGTTGGCCTGCACGGAGAAGGTGTAGGCCTGCGCGTAGGCGGGGATGACGGTGCCCGTCCACCGGACGCTGAAGGCGTTCGGGTCGAGGATGTCCTGCGGGAGCGGGTTGTTGATGGCCCCGTCCAGGAAGAGCGTGTACTCGGAGCGGGTGAACTCGAAGGTGTTGAAGTTGGTGCCGTTGAAGTAGTCCGCCAGCAGGCCCTGGCCCACGCCGGTGCCGGCGGGCGAGGGCAGGACGCGGACGGCCACCGGCTTGGACGTCTGCGTGAGCGCCACCGTGCCGGCCGTGGTGGTGACGGTGGCCGTGGTCCGGGCGCTGAAGGTGTACACCCCGGCGGAGGCGAGGCTCACCGGCCAGCGGTAGGGAGGCGCCGTCTTGGTGCCCAGGCTCACGCCGTCCTGGAACAGCTGGATGCCGTCGAGGGAGGCGTACAGGCCCAGCGCCTCCACGTCCACCAGGACGCTGGCGGGGGCCAGGTACGAGGTGCGATCCATCGGGCTCTTGATGCGCACCGCCACCGGGCTGTTGATGGCCGGGGTGAGCATTCCGCGGGTGAGCGTCTCCGTCCACCCGTCGGGCCGCGTCCACTGCAGCTGCACCTGGGCGCTGCCGGTCCCCTCGAAGTACTCGAGCATGATGCTGTAGCGCTTGCCCTGCTCCAGGTAGATGGAGCCCTTGGAAATCATGCTGACGGGCACGTTCCAGTTGTCGATGATGCGCTTGCCATTGACGTACAGGCGCACCCCGTCATCGCTCGCGAGGGTGAACTCGTAGCGGCCGGTGTAGTTGATGCCGCTCGGGGTGGAGACGTCGCCCGTCCACCGCACGGAGAAGTTGTCCGCGTTGACGGAGACGCCAGGCGAGCCGGTGCCCCAGTTGAAGCTGAAGGGCGTGGTGAGGACGCCGGAGGGATCGATGCGGTTGAGCGCGAAGGGCTCGGTGAAGGTGGTGTTGTTGTAGTAGCGGCCGTTGAGCCCCTTGGGAGGCACCGTGCAATCGCCCACGGTGTTGCAGGCCGCGGAGTTCAGGCCGCACGAGGTGCCGGAGGGGCGGACCACGTCCGTGCCGCAGGTGGTGCTGGAGCCGTTGCACACCTCCTCGAAGTCGCAGACGCCCTTGGCGCTGCGGCACACCGTGCCGGCCACTGCGGCGCCGCAGGTGCCGTCCGCCGTCGCGCCCGCGAGCCGGCTGCAGGCCTGGCAGTCCGCGGCGTCACCGCCACCGCACGCGCTGTCGCAGCACACCCCGTCCACGCAGAAGCCGCTCAGACACTGCGCGCTGGTGGAGCACGAGGCGCCCTGCGAGTAGCCGATGGAGAAGGTGCCGTCCGCCTTGGAGCCCTTGTAGTTGATGAGGAACTGGTTGGTGTTGGGATCCTTCTTCGCGTAGCCGTTGTAGGTGGCGGTGAAGGTCTGCGGGCCGAGCGGCGCGCTGGCGGGCACCGGCCAGTTGTAGGCGAACGTGCCGTTGGCATCCGCCTGCACCGTGGCGATGACGGCGCCTCCCGAGTAGAAGGTCACCGAGCCCACGTTGAGGAAGTTGCCCGTGGAGTCCAGCTTCACCTTGGCCGCCAGGTTGACGGAGGTGCCGGGCGCGAAGACGGAGCCGTTGACCGGCGAGAGGATGCTGGTGGTGGTGCTCAACCCATTGGCATCCGGCTGCGGCGGGATGAAGACGTTGAAGGTCACCGCCTTGTCCACCATGCCGCTCTTGGTCAGGTAGGACACCTTGACGGACACGGGGATGATGAGGCTCTCGGGAAGGTTGGCGGGCAGGGTGACGGTGACGACGTCCGTGGCGGAGCTGCCCGGGGCGAGGGTGAGCGAGGGGTTGTTGTGGCTGATGACCATGCCCGGCCAGCTGCCGCTGGGCACCAGCGTATAGGTGTTGAGGGTGTAGCCGGTGTTCGTCACCGTGACGTTGAAGCTGGTGGTCTGCGGCGAGGAGATCAGCGGGGCCAGCGTCACCGAGGGCGGATCCAACGTCACCCGCATGTTGAGCGAGCCGTAGCAGGCCATGGCCAGCGTGGCGAAGGTGCTGGGCACGTCGCCGCCGAGCGTGGTGCCGTTGGGACGCGTCATCTTCCAGCTCCCGTTGAGGCTGGCGTTGCCCGTGGCACAGGAGTTGTTGGCGCTGGTGCACTGCTGGCTGGCCAGCCAGTTGAGGGCGTTGAACACCGTGGCGTTCTGGTCCGAGCGCACGTCCATCAGGCACAGCGAGTAGAGCGCCACGCCGGTGGAGTAGATGTTGGGGCTGCCGTTGGTGGTGTCACCCCAGCCGCCGCCGCTGTAGCGGTTGAGCAGGTCATCCCGCATGGAGGCCACGCTGACGTCGGTGTTGGGGGTGCGGCCGTCCTGGATGGCGCCAATGGCGGCGAACGCCACCTCCGCCGACCGCCAGCCGCCGTTGGAGCGCACGTACTGGCCCACCACCGAGTCCGCCAGGCCGCGCAGGAAGGTCTTGTAGTTGTCCCGCTGCAGCGGGGGCAGGCCGGGGGCCGAGTCCAGCAGCGCCCGGGTCGCCAGCGCGAAGTAGGCGGTGGGCATCTGCCAGCCATAGGTGACGGGGTCCGAGCCGTGATCCTGCGGCACGTACACGCTGCTGACACCCTGGAGCGGCTTGCCGTCCATCGGGTTGTTGAACCGGGTGCCGGCGGTGGCGCCAATGGCCCAGTCGATGACCTTCTCCACCTTCGTCTGGTGCACGGTGCTGTCGAACTGCGTGTAGCCCGCGAGGCCAAACGCGTTGTAGGCGGACTTGATGAAGGTGTGGGAGCCCGCGCCGTGCGTCCAGTAGCCGGCCGGCAGCTGCTCATTGGCCAGGAAGTTGGCCAGGTAGCCCGTGCCGTTGACCGTGCTGGTGTTCACCGAGTAGCCCGTGTAGGCACCCAGCGAGCCGGCATAGAGGGGCGCTCCCACGCGGTGGCAGGCGCCGCAGCCGTTGCTCTGCGTCCACGCCACCGTGTCTGGCACGATGAAGTCCAGGCCGCGCTGGGCATACTCATCCAACTCCTGGGCGGTGAGGGCCGCCTGGACCCGCCCCACCTCGCCCGCCTCTTCCACGGCCCCTTCCCCAGCCCCCTGCTCCATGTCCGCGGGGTCGCAGCCCCACAGCGTCAGGCCCATTGCGAGCGAGGCCATGGCGGACCACCTGCTCCAGTTCGTTTTCATGCGTCTTCTCGTCTCCCTTGGACTCACGCTTTCGCGCGATTTCCGGTGGGCTAACAGAGAAGTCCGGAGTGCGGCGATGACAGCCGATGACAGCGGGGGACGGGAAGCTAGGGAGGAGCGGAGGGGGAGCGCCCGCCGCAGCGCGCCATGTCCGAGAGGAGGGAGAGGAGCAAGGGGTGGCGGGGGCCGAGGGCGTGGTGGCGGATGAGGCGGGCCCGCTCCCAGACGGGGAGCGCGGCGGCGCAGCGGCCCTGGCGCGCGTGGAGCTGGCCCAGGAGGTGGAGGGTGGTGGCCAGGTCCGGGTGGGAGGCGGGCAGGGCGCGCTGCTGGAGCTGGAGGGCCTGGTCGAGCACACGCCGCGCGCGCTCGGGGCGGCCCAGGTGGAGCCAGGCGAGGCCCTGGGTGGTGAGGAGGTTGGCCTCGAGTGGCGCGGCCGGTGGGAGCCCCTGGCGGCGCAGCTCCTCGAGCGTCTGGTGCAGCAGCTCGCGCGCGCGCCGGGGCTGGCCCTGGGCCACCCGCAGCCTGCCCAGCAGGTTCACCCCCTCCAGGTAGGGCGGAGCGGCGCGCTCGCGCGGCCCCTCCTCCAGGGCCAGCAGCTCCGTCAGCGACGCCTGGGCCTCCTCGTGGCGTCCGAGCCAGAACAGCGCGTGGGCCCGGACGAGCTCCCCGAGGCGGACATGGGTGTGACGGGCTCCCAGCTCCGCGCGCAACGGCACCAGGCTGGCCTCCGCCTGCGCCAGCGCCCGGGCGTACTGCCCCAGCTCCACCAGCACATGGGCCTCGTTGAGGCGCAGCAACAAGACCTTCGGGTGCTCGGCCCCGAGCTGCCGCTCGCCCAGGTCCAGTGCACGCGAGAGCACCTGCCGCGCCAGCGCGTACTGGCCCATCATCTTGTGCGTGGCGGCCAGGTTGTTGAGCAGCGTGGTGCCGGACAGGCGCTCGCGCCCCCTGTGCCGCTCGTACAGCGCGAGCGCCCGCTGGAAGTGGGTCAGCGCCTGGGCATGCTCACCGCGGTCGAAGGCCCTGCCGCCCTCCGCCGTGGCCAGCAGGGCGCGCAGCTCCTCGCGCCCCGAGCGGAGGATGGCCGCCTCCGCGCGCTCGCGCAGCTCCTCGCGCTCGGTGTCCACCTGATACATCAGGCTCAGCGCGTAGGCCGCCACGCCGTCATGGTGGCTGGCCTCGGCGGCCCACACGGCCTGGCCCAGGTGCTGGCGGGCCGGCTCGAGCCGCAGCAGCGAGAGGCAGGCCCGGCCGCGCAGCAGCTCGAGCTCGGCCCGCAGGGGCAGGTAGCCCAGGGCGAGCACGTGCCCGGCCTGGGCGCTGGCCTGCCGCAGGGCCTGGCCGTAGCGCCCGGCGTCGAGCAGCACCTGGGCCCGGGCCAGCTCGTGCCGCAGCGCACTCACCTGGCGGCGCGGCCCGGGCGCGTCCGGCAGCGGCTGCGCGTCGAGGAGCGCCTCCACGTCGGCGCACGTCTCCAGCTCCGGCAGCTCCCGCAGGGCCTCGGGGGCCGCGCGCACCAGGGCCCTGTCGCCCTGCTGGAGCAGCTCCACCAACGCGGCCACGCTCCGCAGCCGCCCCTCCAGGCACGCCATGCGGTGATCCAACAACCGGGAGGACTGCACCTGGCGCACGTGGGTGGCGGCGCAGGCCTCCGCGTAGGAGGCCACCCAGCGCGTGGTATAGCCCTCGAGCACCTGCTCCACGCGGGCCCAGGTGGCCTGGGCGTGGGGGCCGCCGTGGGTGAGGATGGCCGAGCGGGTGCGGTCCCTGGAGGGCTCGTCCCAGATGCCGGCGAGCCGGTGCGCCCCGTCCTCGCAGGGGGCCGGGGAGGTGTGCTCGCGCAGGCTCCAGGCGGCGGCGAAGCCTCCCAGGTGCGTGGCCACCAGCGCGCCCGCGAGCAGCCAGCGGCGCCGGGGGCGGCGCGTGTGCCGCCGCAGCTCGGCCAGCAGGGCCTGCATGGAGGGCCAGCGCTCCCCGGGCGCCGCGCGCAGCCCGCGCACCACCACCCGGTGCACCTGCGCGGGCACCTCCGTCTCCAGTGGCGGCGGCAACCACGCCTCCGCCCGCTTGAGCATGGCCAGCCGCTCCACCTCGCCCGTGCGCTCGAAGGGGCGCTGGCCGTAGAGCCCCTCGTACAGCGCCACGCAGAAGCTGTACTGATCGCTCCGGGCGTCCACCTCCCGCCCGGGCTCGTGCTGCTCGGGCGCCATGTAGGCCCACGTGCCCGGAGCCGGGCCCGGGGGCGCGCTGCCCACCCCCGGCTCCTCCCCCAGCAGGGCGATGCCGAAGTCCAGCACCCGCACCCGCCCGTCCCCGCCGAGCAGCACGTTGTCCGGCTTGAAGTCGCAGTGCACCACCCCCACCGCGTGCGCCGCGGCCAGGCCCTCTCCGGCCCGCGCGTACACCTCCACCACCTCGTGCCAGGAGCGCCGCCCCCGCTTCAGCCATGCCGCCAGCGTCTCCCCCTCCACCAACTCCATGGCGATGAAGAACTCCTCGCCCACCACGCCCGCGTCGTACACGGTGATGATGCGCGGATGGGACAGGCGGGCGAGGGCCCGCGCCTCGCGCAGCAGGCGCCGCTGCTCGCCGAGGCCGGGGCGCAGCACCTTCAGCGCCACCTTGCGTCCCAGGTGCGGATCCCACGCCGCGTATACCAGCCCCATTCCGCCCGCCCCCACCAGCCCCCGCAGCTCGTAGCGCCCCAGCCGGTGTCTTGGCTCCAGCTCCCCACGCCCCGTGGCCCCTCCACCGGCTCCCTGCTCCGTGGGGCCTGTCTCCAGCCCGCCCGTCGCCTCCCCCAGGAGTCCCTCCTCCTCCCTGTTGTCTTCATCCGGGCCGGACATGGAGCTCTCCTGACGAGGGAGGGGTCAGGTGCCGCCCGCCGAGCGGAAGGAGAGCCGTTCCGGAGGCAGGCCGAAGCGGAGCTGGCCGGTGCTGCAGCGGCGCTCGATGAGCCGGGCGGCATCCTGGAAGCCGAGCGAGGCGATGAGCCGGCGGGCGCGGGACAGCTGGGTGTTGAGCAGGAGGCGATCCACGGCGAGCATGGCCTGGAGGGCCCTCGGGTAGATCCACCCGGCCTCCTGCGGGGGCAGGCGGCTGGCCTCGTCCACGCGGAGCCGGGCGAGCAGGAGGAGGGCGTAGTTGTGGGCGCGTGCGGACAGGGAGTGGTCGGCGCCATTGCAGGAGAGGGTGAGCTCCACGTGCTCCTCATCGCGGCTGACGGTGAAGCGGACGAAGGCGTGGCGGAGCAGGAGCGGGGGCGGGTGGAGATCCGCGGTGCGCTCGAGGACGAGGGGCAGGTGCAGGCGCCAGCGCAGGCCACCGGCTTCCACGAGCTGCCCGTCCTCCACGGGGGTGAGGCCCCGGGCGGACTCGGCCACCCAGCCGTGCTCGGCGCCGACATACACGCGCAGCTCGGGCTGCTCCGCGCCGGGCAGGAGCAACAGGCCGTCCTCCGCGAGCTGGCGCACGTTCGTGTCTGGCTGGGAGGCGGACGCCACGGGGGGCGTGTCCTCCACCAGGCGCCAGGGGTCCTCCTGGTTGCCAAAGGCCAACAGCGCCGCGGGCTTGAGCGGCAGGGGCAGGCCGGGCTGGAGGTGCTGGTTCTCGAGGAAGGTGCCGTTGCGGCTGCCCAGGTCGCGCACGAGCCAGGAGTCACCGTCCCAGTAGAGGCTGGCGTGCTCGCCGGACACGCGGCTGTCGGTGAGCCGCAAGCTGCTCGTGCGCGAGCGGCCAACGAGGCAGCGCGGCTCGAGCAGATGCCGGCGGTGACTCGCGAGGTGTTCGATCAGAGCCATGGGGCCGGGGACTATAAGGGACCGCCAGGGCGATCGCGCGCGGCCGCGGACTGTCTGACGCGGCGCTGACGCGGCGCTGACGCGGCACTGACGCGGCGCTGACGTGGCGGCCCGGGCCCGTTGGGTCCGCCACGTCATCCCGCGTATCGCTACTCGTCCGCGTCCAGCACCCCGTCCGCGTCGCGGTCGATGCCCATGCGCTTGCCCGTACCCGGCGGCACGCCCATGAGCGTGAACTGCGATTGGCCCGAGGCCGCCAAGGACTGCAGTTGCGTCCAGCTCAGCGTGGGCGCGCCCGCCGCGTCCTGCTCATACACCCGGCTGAGCCTGTTGTAGAACAGGCCGCGCGCCACCCCGTTGAGCTTGCCCTTGACGATCAGATCGATCTTCCCCGCCTGGGCCTGCGACTCGAGCAGCGCCACGTCCGTGGTCACCGCCGCGCTGGTGGCGTTGGCCGCGCTCACCGTGCGCGAGTAGCCCACCGCCGGGGCCATGCCCGTGGGGAAGTTGAGCAGGAAGGCGTTGAGGTTGGCCCGGGCCGTGGGGTTGGTGGTGAGCGTGCCGAACACCGGGTGGGAGAGGAACTCGTCGAGGGTGGCATCCGCGCCGTCGTGCGAGAAGCCGTAGCCGCCCACGCTCTGGCCGCCCACCGTCTTGCGGAAGCTGTTCTTGTGGTACATGTTGCGCAGCTGCGCCGTCTTGAAGGGCTGCGTGGTGCCCAGCACCGTGCCCGGGAAGATGACCTGGTTGGTGCCCCCGTTGGTGATGGAGTGGCACTGGTTGCAGGTGAGGGTGCCGCGGAAGGGCGTGTTGAGGAAGAAGCTCTCGCCCGCGCGCGGATCCGCCCCGGCGAAGCTGGCCGGCAGCGTGTCATCCAGGTTGCGGTGGGGGTTGGGGGACATCCGCACGGTGAGGATGAAGTCGGTGAAGGCCTGCATGTCCGCCGCGGGCAGCACCGCGCCGCCCAGCAGCGAGTCGAAGGCGCCGTTGAAGTCGTTGAAGGTGGCCTTGTCCCCGCGCCAGTGCAGCGGCTCGGTGTTGCGCAGCCCCTTGAGCGTCTGCGTCGTCATGGGGCCCTTCATCGGGTGCATGCTGAAGTTCTGCCCGCTGTTCTGCACCGTCTGCATGCTGCCGCCCGGGTTGCCCAGGTCCCACGCCAGCAGATCCAGCTCCGCGTCCACGTGGCACGAGGCACACGAGCTGGTGCCGCGGCCCGACAGCATGGCGTCATACAGGAAGCCGCGCCCCACGCGGATGGCGGCCGGGGTGGGATCCACGCCGCCCACGTTCAGCTCCGCCACCGCGGCGGCGTTGGCCGTGTCCACCACCGAGAGCGTGTTGGAGATGCGGTTGACCACATACAGCGTGTTGGAGCTGGCATGCAGCGCCAGCCCGCGCGGGCCCCGCTTGGTGCGTGAGCTGGTGTTGGGGCCAATGGCCACCCGCGCCACCACCCCACCCGTGCCCGCGTCCACCCGCGCCACCCGATCCGTCCCGAAGGACGCCACCCACAGGTGCGAGCCCGAGCTCTCGAAGGCGAGGTCCGTGGGCTGCGCCAGCGCCGTGCTCCGCGAGGGGCTCGGGTTGAGCTCCACCGGCGTCACCGTGGGCGTGCTGCCCAGCACCACGCGGCTGATGCGGTTGGACACGAAGTTGTCGCGCAGGTTGGGCTCGAAGCGCACCAGGTTGCGCGCATCCGTGTTGGCCACGTACAGGTTGCCCGTGCTCGGCTGCACCGCCAGCCCCAGGTTCACCGTGCCCACCCGCGGCACGTAGCGCACCACCGACTGCGTGTTGGCGTTGATCTCCACCACGTCGTTGTCCGGCAGGGTGTAGCGGACGGTGGTGCTCCAGGTGGGATTCGTGGCGTCCACGATCAGCCCCACCTGCGGGGGGGCCGGCAGCAGGGGGTT
Source organism: Archangium sp. (assembly GCF_036277355.1). Taxonomy (GTDB): domain Bacteria; phylum Myxococcota; class Myxococcia; order Myxococcales; family Myxococcaceae; genus Archangium. Next base: position 7,115 of record NZ_DASUNC010000172.1, on the reverse strand, counting down.
GGTGGGCGCGGGAGGCGGCGGAGCCACCTCCTCGGGGATGATGGTGGTGCGGTTGCCCGACAGCGCGAACGCCGCGTACACCCGGTCTCCCGCCGCGTTCACCGCCAGCGCCCGCGGGTGCTCGCCCTGCAAGGGGATGGTGCCCACCAGCGCGCGCGTCGCCGCATCATACACCTTCACCTCGTTGCGCCGGGCCACCGTGACGAAGGCCCGCTGGGGCGAGCCCGCGAACACCACGTCCGCCGGCTCGTCCCCCACCCGCAGGGTGTCCACCACCAGCCCCTGGGACAGCGAGACGATGCTGATGCTGTCGGAGACGTAGTTGACCACCCACACCTCGTCATTGGTGCGGGCGTTGACGGACACCGGCTCCAGCCCCACCGGGATTTCCGCCATCAGCGCCGGTGAGCGCGGGTTGGACACGTTGAAGACGGACAGCCGCGAGTCGGCCGTGTTGGCCACCAGCAGCTTCGTCCCGTCCGGCGTCAGCCGCGCCGGGTGCACCTGCGGGCTCTCGAAGTGCTCGTACGCCGTCTGCGCCTGGGCCCGCTCCGCCCCCAGCACCATCAACGCCGCCGACAGAAATACCGCTTTCGCTCCTCGTCTCATGTGACTTCCTTCCTGGAGGTTTGAACTTGAATCACGGCTCACGGGCTGAATTTCACCGCCCGCACCGGCGTCTCGCGTTGAGTGGTCATCCCGTCTCCGAGCTGGCCGAAGACGTTGTCACCCCAGCCCCAGACGCTGCGGTCCTGCTTCAGCGCCATCGTGTAGGAGGAGCCCGCCTCGATGGCGATGACGCCGCCGAGGCCCACGGCCTGGACGGGCGAGGAGCGGTCCAGGGTGGTTCCATCCCCGAGCTGGCCGCGGAAGTTGCCGCCCCAGGACCAGACGGTGCCGTCACTCTTGAGCGCCACGGAGTGGTAGTAGCTGGCGGAGATGTAGCCGACGTTGCTGAGGCCCGGCACCCTCACGGGAGTCAGGCGCTGGGTGGTCGTCCCATCCCCGAGCTGGCCGCTGCCATTGTTTCCCCAGGCCCAGACGGTGCCATCGTCCTTGCGCGCCAGCGTGTGCAGGCGGCCGGCGGCCACGGCGACGACGCCGCTGAGGCCCGGTACCTGCACCGGCGTCAGGCGCCGCAGGGTGGTCCCATCCCCGAGCTGGCCGTTGGTGTTGTCTCCCCACGTCCAGACGGTGCCGTCCGCCTTGAGCGCCACGCTGTGGGAGTAGTCGGCGGCGAGGGCGATGACGTTGGTGAGGCCCGGCACCTGCACGGGCGTGGTGCGGCTGGTCATCGTCCCATCCCCCAGCTCGCCGTAGTAGTTGCTGCCCCAGGCCCAGACGGTGCCGTCATGTTTGCGCGCCAGCGTGTGCCAGCCACCCGTGGTGATCCGGGCGACATTGCCGATGCCCACCTGCACCGGCGAGGTGCGTTTGAAGGTGGTCCCATCCCCGAGCTGGCCGCTGCCGTTGTCGCCCCAGGCCCAGACGGTGCCGTCATTCCTCAAGGCCACCGTGTGGTGGTAGCCCGTGTCGAGCGAGAGGATGTTGCCGAGGCCCGCCGACACGGGCGTGGTGCTGTGGGTGCTGGTCCCGTTTCCGAGCTGGCCGGAGTAGTTGTAGCCCACGCTCCAGACGGTGCCGTCACTCTTCAGGACCGCCGTGTGGAACGCGCCCGCGGAGACCGCGTTGATGGTGGTGCAATATGAGGTGACGCTCTGGGTGAGAGACCTGACGTTGGCGTAGCAGGTGGTGCGGTTGCCGGAGCTGTCGATCACCATCGGCCAGGCCTTCACCACGAAGGTGTGCGGGACGCAGGAGACCCCCGACTGGCTGAAGTACCAGCCGCCGGAAGCGCCGGTGCGCTCCTCGCCGCTGTAGAGGGCACCATCCAGGTAGTACTCCAGGCGCACCGCGTTGGCGCCGCCGGAGACCGCCCAGTTGCCGCTGCCGGCCATCTCGCCCTCGTAGTTGCTGATTCCCTGCAGGCTGAGGGTGCTGACGCTCGTGCCGGAACACAGCGCCGCTTCCTGGGTGCCCAGGGGCTCCTCGCGCCCGTCCGGCGCGGTCTCGGGGGCGCCGCCACAGGCGGCCAGCAGCAGCCCGCCCAGCAGGGCGAAGAGGGGGGCGCGGACCAGATGTCGTTTCATCGGAGATTCCTTGGTGCGGGAAGCGGTGCGGGAAGCGAACCTCCCGGGGGGGAAACAGCGTGAGCAAGATATTGCAGAATAGCTGTTTTTTCAATGATTGATAATCTTGGGCGTATTTCCAGGAATGCCAGGGTGGAGAGGCTTCACGCGCGGCGCCAGGCCCGAGACAGAGCGGACCGCCCCCCCAAAGAAAACCAGATGGTCCGTATTTTTTATCGAATTCTCTTAATTTCGTATGTCCGGGTCTTGCGGTTTTCTCGCAAGATTGTGAAACTCCGTTGCTGTTGGGACGCGGCTACTGAAGTCATGGGTGTCCCAACAAGAGAAGAGCGGTTCCCCCCCCAATGAAGGAAGGAGTCCCCCCATGTCGAACGGACGTTTCACGCTGGGAAAGACCCTGGCGATGTGTCTGGCCTCGTCCCTGCTGCTCGCCGGCTGTGGTGAGAGCGGAGGCGGAGCGATCGATGGCCAACCCTACGTGGTGGATGGAAACATCGTCCTGATGAGGGACGGCGGGAAGTCGCCCGTCATCGATCTGGAGCTGGACGTCCAGGTGAGCTTCGGCGTGGCGGGGGACCGGGTGCTCTTCGGGGCCGAGCGGCAGGTGAAGGAGGGCACCGATGAGCTGGTGGGCTTCAACCTCTGGTCGGTGGGAGCGGATGGGAGCGGCGCGCGGAAGCTGGTGGATGGCCAGAAGGTGCTGAGGGCCATGTGGAGCCCGGAGCACCAGGCGGTCCTCTACTCCACCACGGACATGGAGGTGTTCCTCCTCAAGGGCGGCAAGAGCGAGCTGCTGGTGGGCCGGGCCACCTCGCCGGCCCTCTCTCCGGACGGCACCCGCCTGGCCTACGCGCGGCTGCCCGCCTCCTGGGAGCCGGGCAGCATGCCCGGGGCGTATGAGCTGCACGTGCTGGACCTGAGGAGCGGCGAGGACAAGGCGCTCACCCAGGGCCACGACGATGCCGAGCCGATGTGGACGCCGGACGGCAAGAGCCTGCTGTTCCTCTCGGGCGGGCGCACCGGGCTGACCTCGATGTGGCGGGTGGACGTGGACGGCGGCAAGCTGGCGCAGGTGACGAACATCGGCCGCGGCACGGTGGATGCTTCCTTCGTGCGCAACCCCTCGTCCAACACCGAGGTGTCCTGGTCGGCCGACGGCGGCAAGCTGCTGTACGGCACCCACTACACGCCGGAGGGCGAGGTGCTGGTGCTCGAGCTCGACGGCGCCCGGGAGCTGCGGCGGGTGGTCAGCCTCGGCCAGGGCCACTCGCCCCGGTGGGAGGCGGACGGGGACGTGGTGTTCGCGCGGCAGGCGGCGGGCCAGGTCACCTTCGTCGAGGCCAGCGCCACGGGTGGGCAGGTGAGGGAGCTGGCCACCACGGGCGGCAGCCTCGGCCTGATGGTGTCCGCCGCGGCCACCGGGCTCGCCCCGGATGCCAACGAGGGGCCGCAGACGGTGGCGTGCGGCGACGGCGTCAGCGCCATGCACGGCACCTCGGCGCGCTTCCGCTGGCCGCTCACCTACTGGCCCGGCTTCAGCGCCTACTACGACAACGACTCGGCCGGCGGCCTGAAGGACTGGCGCTGCGGCACGTACACGTACAACGGCCACCGCGGCACGGACATCCTCGCCTCCGCGGGCAGCAACATCTACTCGGGTGACAGCGGCACGGTGTCCGCGCGCAACGACGGCTGCGCCACCGTGGGCTTCGTGGGCAGCACCTGCGGCGGCGGCTTCGGCAACTACGTCAAGGTCAGCCACGGCTCCAGCTGGTTCAGCGTCTACGCCCACATGACGAACGGCACCGTGGCGGTGGCCCTCAACCAGGCCGTCTCCTGCGGCACCTACGTCGGCAGGTCCGGCAGCTCCGGCAACTCCTCCGGCTACCACCTGCACTTCGAGGTGCAGCGCTACGGCTACCCGTACGACGATCCGTTCGCCGGCAGCTGCAGCGGCACCGAGAGCTTCTGGACGAACCAGAACGGTGGCTCTCCGACCGCCACCTGCCACTGAGTCCAGGCGGCTGTCGCTCCCGCGGGCGTGAGTGTGCCCGCCCGCGGGTGCTCGAAGGTGGCGCCGCCGGACAGGGCGGGCCCCGGCACCGCGGACCCGCCCCGCCGGAACGCCCGCGTCAGGGCACGTTGAAGATGTTCGGCCGGTACACGCGGAAGCGGACAGCCTCCTTGAACTCGATCTGCACCGTCTCCAGCGACTTCTCGAAGGTGTTGACCGTCTGGTACGTCAGCAGCACCTTGTTGTCTCCCAGCGCGGCGGTGTCGATGCGCGTCACCATCATGAAGTGGTTGTAGCCGTCGCCGTAGAGGTTGGCGACCACCAGGTCTCCCAGCTGGAAGTTCACCTCGTTGACGATGGCGTCGCTCCAGGTGAACTCGCGGGTGCCATTGGGCAGGCGGGTGAACTCGATGCCCGCCGAGGTGGAGCTGGCGATGGCGTTCTGCGCGTAGGTCATGAGATCCGTCACGCCGGCCCACGTCGTGGTGCGGGCCGCGTAGGGCACGCCGTCGTACTTGAAGTACCACATGTCCGGGTTGAGGCCCCACTCATCCCAGAAAGCGGCCTTGTTGTTCCAGGTGAAGTCGATGTCCGAGTTGCGGGCGTAGAGGCGGCCCAGGAAGCCGGCCAGCATGGACTGGCTGATGAAGTTGGTGCAGTTGCCGCCGCCGGTGCCGCCGGTGCTGCTGGAGTAGTTGGGGAAGCGGTTGGTGCCCACCGTGGTGCCGTAGGGCGTGTTGACGTAGGTGCGCGCGTACCAGGCGGCCCGGCCCCCGTCGTACACCACGTCGCTGCCCACCACGCCCTGCAGCAGCGGCGAGGGCACGTCCTCCTCGGTGTCGTTCACCGCGTGGATGTACTCGTCATTGACGTGCAGGGTGATGGACTTGCCAGCCACCACCGTCATCGTCTGGTTGGAGAAGGTGGAGCGCTCCCCATCCTTCCGGATGATGGACGGCGTGCAGTAGTGCGCCGCGGGAAGCCGCACGGAGTCCTTCCCCGTCAAATCGATGCGCACCTCCTGCGCGCCCTCGGCGTCCCCACAGGCGCTCAGCTCGAGGGCAAGCGCCCCCTCGAACCTGCCCTGGAGATCCAGGTGGAGGGTGCCGGTATTCGCATCTCCGGCCTGGGCCTGCCCGGCGTCGGGCTCGCCGCCGCAGCCCGCCAGCAGGGCGGTGAGCGCCGCGGTGCAACCCAGTGTGCTGAACGTCTTCATCGTCGTTTCTCCTATGCGTCCCGTGAGGGCGCCAATTCATGGCGCGGCCGTGATTCAACCTGTTTCCAGGAAATGCCCTGAAAATGGGCCCGCAATCCCTAACGAGGTACCACCGGCGTGCAACCCGATGTGACTGGTTTTCACGAATGTGACGCTTCCGGCCCGCATCGAGGAATGCTTGACAATAATGAAATTCAATTGCATCTGTGGCGCGCCTTGCCCGGCAAGGTCTCACACCTCACTCAGGACACCTCATGAACACCCGTTCGCGCTTCGCTTCGCCGAGGGGCTGGCTTTCCGCCGCCCTGCTGATGTCTTTCGTCACCGCCTGTGGCGGTGAGCCCGTGCTGGAGGAGGGCGGCATCGCGGACGCACCCGAGACGTCGGCCGTGGACGTCACGCCGGGCGAGCGCACCGTGTCGGCCCAGGTGTATTACCATCCCATCAGCTCGGGGACGCTCACGTATAGCTCCTGGCAGCAGAAGTCGAGCTTCTTCAACTTCTTCGAGATCTCCTGTGGCGGCGTCCGCATCTCCTACGGACCCAGCAACGTGCAGTACAACCGCACCGTGCGCGCCAAGCTCTTCCGCTCCACCGACTCCGGCGCCACCTACACGAACGTCACCGTCAATGGCGGCAGGTCCTACGTGGACACCACCATCGCCCTGCTCTCCAACCTGACGCTGCAGCCGATGGAGCCGGATGTGACGGTCACCCACGCCACCTCGGAGCGCTGGTACGTGCTGCTGGAGCTGCTCAACCGGCGCACCACGGACAGCCAGGGCTGGAAGATCGACGGCCGCTGCGGGTGAGTGGACCGGAGGGGCGCGCGCCCCTCCGGCCCCGTCCCGGAGACGGCGTGTCTCCGGGGCGGCTTCAGCGCGCCTGGCGCCAGAACATGTTGTCGCTCGGCACCTCCGTGCTCATGCCGGCCCACTGGTACCAGGTGTAGGCGGAGTTCATCATCTCCCGCGTCCGCACGTCGGTCGTCTTGGCCGAGGCGGCGGTGCCCGTGCAGCTGTAGCCACCCGTGGAGAGGTCAAAGCACTCGGGCGGCGCGGTGTAGGCGAACGAGCGGAAGTACATGTTGGGGGCCGCCACATGGCGCGCCGACTGGTTCGTGTTGGGAATCCACTGGGGGATGAGCTCCGTCTGGCCAATCATGCCCGTCAGCGGGATGTTCGAGTCCCCGATGAAGAAGTCATTGATGTTGGAGGACTTGTAGCGCTCGAAGATGACGCCCCGGGCGATCATGTCGCCGATGTGCTCGCGCGCCACCTCTCCCGTCCAGCGGCCGCCCAGGTAGTCCTTGCCATTGTTGGACCAGAAGGGATCCATCAGCGCCACGCGGGTGGGCTGCAGGCGCGCGTTGATGCGTCCGGCCGCCACGTTGTCGCTCAGCATGTCGCCGGTGCGGTGCGCCATCTGCGCGCCCAGCGAGTGGCCGGCGAGGCGCAGGTGCGGGCCGCTGAAATTGGCCATGTTGGCGGTGATGGCGTTGTAGAACAGCTGGGCGGCGCTCACCGTGGGCGAGCCCACCGTGGTGTAGGTGCCGTCACACTGGCGCCAGCGCATGCCCTGCGGACCCGCGCCCGTCCAGATCTTCGTCTCCGCGTTCTTGACCTCGGGCTCGTCCGCGAACTGGTTCCAGTAGAAGATGCCGATGTTCCAGCCCGCGTTGATCCACGCGTCGGCCATGTTCACGTTGACGCCGTACGTGGGATCGTTCTCCGCG
>NZ_DASUNC010000171.1:0-92410 GCF_036277355.1 Archangium sp. | reverse complement strand
CGCTCCGTTTCGCTGCTTCGCCTCGCCGCTTCTTCCTGGCGAGGGGCGCGGAATCTACTTCGCTTCCGCATCTCGTGTCAACTCGCTTCGTCGACTCTTTCTTCCACCTCACTGCGGCTTTCGCCGCTTCGAGGAGAGGCGCCTTCTACCACCGCCGCGTTGGGAGTCAACTTCGCTCGCCGACTTCGTATTTCGACTTTCACTGCTTCCGGCCGGTGCTTCCGTCGCCAGTGCGACGTCGCCTTTCCGTCCGAGGGGCGCGGCTTCTACCACCGCCGCGTTGGGAGTCAACCCCGTACTTCCGACTCCCTATTCCTTCTTTCAACCCGAGTGACGTGGAACCTCCCGCCGCTCACCCCTTCTGCTCGGGAGCGTGCGGCGCCGTTGCGCCAGCCCGTCGTGCGAAGGGAACCGATACCTAACGCTTTGTTGCCTTCCCGTCAAACCTTCTTCGTGAGGATTGATCCCGAGGAGCAGCTCAGCGTCGGGGTTCATTGGGGATAACCCTCCAGAACAGGTCCCCTCTTCCCACGAAAAAGATTTTCGCGGCCTCAATCTTCGATGTCACTGGTGGGCCCAGCGGCCTCAGCCTTTCGGTGAACACGCTCGAACAACAGGTCCATCCGCGTGCGCCTTCAGCCGGTGAACAGCGGTACGCACCGCAACCCAGCCCCAGCGGTCCCCAGCAAGGCCCGCATCGGTTCAGCGACCCTCCTGATGCCCCAGAGGAACTCCGCCGCGGCGAGGGAGAAGAATCGGCCACATCCCGCCCACGCGGGTCTTCTCCCTCCCCGATCGCACCTTCACCGCCCTCGCCAACCTCAGCTCGGGCGCTCCCTCTCGCCATTGCCCGAACTACCGCTCCGCCTACCAGGACAGCAGGGGGGCGAGCTCGCAGCCGTTCCGGCCCTCTATTCCTTCTTGAGGACCACGTAGCCCGCCGCGGGGATGTTCACCTTCGTGTTCCCGCCCCTCAACGTCGCCCCGTAGTTGCCGAAGTTGCTTCCCCCGTACGCCGCAGCGTCGCTGTTCAGCACTTCCTTCCAGTTCCCCGGCGGCAACGGCATCGTGTAGCCCTCCAGGTTCTCCCGGTTCAGGCTGCCCACCACCAGGTACTCCTCCCCTCCCGCCTTCCTCGTGAAGGCCAGCACCGAGTCCTCGTTGTGCGTGTACACCCGGTTCACCTCCGCATCCGCGCGGAACGCCGGGCTCGAGTGTCTCAGCGCAATCGCATCCTGGTAGAACCGGAAGCTCTGCCGACGCGTGATGTCCAGCATCGCCTCCGTCCGCTGCTCCGCCGGCATCGCCGCCAGGCTCTCGAAGACCTTCCGGTCCTCCGCCGACAGCCCCCGGTACTCCCCATCCTTCGCCCGAGCCTCCGGCGGCAGAGCGAACAACCGCTCGTACGACGCCTTCCTCGCATCGTCGAACGTCACCTTGTCCCAGCTCCAGTCCTTCCCCAGTGACTCCCAGCTCCAGTCACTGTCCCACGTGGACGGGTTGCCCCACCGGAAGTCGTTCTGCGCTCCGAACTCGTCGCCCTGGAAGAACATCGGAATGCCCGGCCCCGCCAGCCCCAGCCCCGCCGCGAACCGCGCCGCGCTCCTCGACCACTGCTCCGGGAAACTCCGTCGGCTTGTCCCCCTCCGCCGTGTTCATCGTCCGCTGCGCGTTCCCCACCTCGTCATGGTTCGAGATGATCGTCAGCGCCTTCTTCCACCCGTCCAGCCCCCGCGGGCCCGTCAGCATGGACATGAACGCGTCCACGTCCGTCTTCAACCCCCGCGCCGCCGCCTGGATCAGCCCCGGCTTGCTGTTGTCGTTCACCAGCCGGTGCTGGAACTCCGTGTACCACTGCGCGTCGAAGCCCCCTCCCGTCCCGTCCTTCTGCGCCGGCTTCGTGATGCTCGGGTCGTAGTCGAACTGCTCCGCCACCGTCCACACGTCCGGGTTGAAGAAGTGCACCTGCCGGTTGATCTCCCGCAGCATCTCCCACCCGTCCTTGCCTCCCACTCCCTTGATGGGCTCCGTGAAGTCGAAGCGCAGCCCGTCGAAGTGCAGCTCCTCCACCTGCGCCACCGCGTGGTCCACGAAGAACTGCTTCACCTTCGGGTTCGAATACGCCGGCACCGCGCCCCACGGTGTGTCCCGCTGCTCGAACTTCCCCGGCTCCTTCGACCAGTTGAAGAACGGGTTGTCCGGCCCTCCCAACCCCCACATCCCGTTATGGTCCCCGTGCACGTGGTTGTAGACCACGTCCGAGATGACGTTCATCCCTCGCGCGTGCGCCTCGTCGATGAAGCGCTTCAGCGCCTCCGTCCCGCTCACCCACTTCCCGTCCGCGTCCTCGAAGCCGAACGAGCTCTCCACCGCCAGGCTGTTCACCCCCAGGTAGCCCCAGTTCCGGTTCCCCTCCACCTCGTTCACCGGCAACAGCTCCAGCGTGTTCACCCCCAGCTTCTTGAAGTAGTCCAGCCTCGCCGTCAGGTCCTCCAGCGTCGAGCGATCCGCGTTCTTCGCCTCGCCCAGGAAGCTCCCCACGTGCAGCTGGTACACCACCCACTTGCTCGGGTCCTTCTCCCGCGGCGCGGCGTCGTGCTTCCACGTGTAGCTCGCTGGATCCGTGATGACCGAGCCCCGGAACGTCACCCCGCTCGCCTCCGTGATGACGTTGCTCCAGGGGTCGTTGTTCGGTGACTTCAGGCGCTCACCCGCGCTCAGCTTCCCGTCCCCGTTCCCGTCATCCCTCAGCCGCAGGTTGCCCTTCGCGTCCTTCTCGTAGACCTGGAACTCGTACTGCAACCCCGCCAGCTCCTTCGGGTCGTTCACCAGCGCGGTCCACGCCCCATCCTGATTCGTCATCCGGATGCGCCCGTCCGCCTCCACGTTCTTCGACCACAGGTCGTTGAGCTTCCCGTCGTGCAGCTTGTCCACCAGCGTGGCGTCGATCGTCCCCAACCGCGCCAACAGCTCGTCCCGGCTCAGCTGCCGCCCACTCGCGTCCTTCAACACCAGGTACGCACTGTGCGCGTCCTCCTCGTCATCCACGTCGAAGCGCATCAGCTCGACGCTGTCCCCCGCGTAGCGGTTCACCTCCTTGCCCGTCTTCGCGTCCAGGTACATCCGCGACAGGCCCCGCTGCTCGCCCATCATCTCCCGCGCGTACGGGTCCGGCCGGTCGCTCGTCACCCCCTCCGAGTCCACCACCTCGTAGACGTACGACTTGCCCACCACGTCCTTCCAGCCCCCCTTCACCTTCGCCGACCAGTTGCCATCCTCACCGCGCTCCATCGGGAAGCGCCGCACCCGCCCCTCCGCGTCCGTCACCTTCAGCTGCACGCTCTTCGCGTTCCCCGCCCAGAACTTGAACGTCGCGTCCTCTCCCGACTTCCTCGAGCCCATCTCGTGGTACGTCGTCGGCGCGTACGTGGTCGTGGCCTTCTTCACGTCCAGCTTCAGGTTGCCTTCGCCCATCACCGCCCAGACGCCCTTGCCCGTCGGGCCATCCGCCTGCACGCCCCACTCCCAGTCGTGCGGCTGGCCATCGTCCAGCACCTCCACCGTCGCCGCCCACTTCCCATCCCCCAACGGCTTCATCGGAAGGGTCCGCTCGTTCCACTGCGCGCTGTAACGGCCCGTCGCGTCCCAGCTCCCCTTCACCTGCAGATTCGTGAGCTCGGCGTGCGGCCCCGCGTCGTACACCAGCGTCACCGAGCGCTTCACCGGCGCCCCCACCGCCAACGCGTTCGCCCCCACCACCCCCGCGGCCCTCGTGCCGAGCACGTTCAGCGCCGCCCCAGCACTCGTGGGCTCGAAGGTGGAGCCCGCTCCCCGTGCGGCCGCCGGGCGCCCCGCCGTCTCGAACGCCGAATCCTTGCCCCGCGCCACCCCCGCTCGGGATTTCGTCTCGAAGGCGTCCCGGGCCTCGGGCCCTCCCGCAGGGGGCTTCTGCCCCGCCTTCTCCGAGCCCACCGCCGCGGGCTCCTTGCGGACCTCCCGGCTGCTCGTGGACGAAGCCTCGCTCTTCGCGCCGGGGACCGGACTCTTCGGGGGCTGGTTGATTCTGGAAGTGCTCACGGTCGTCTCCTCTGGCGCGGACCCGGAAGTCGCGGTGCCCCCCATTGTCGGGGCACCCACGGTCCGAGTTTCCTCCGTCCAGACGTGACGCACTCCACGTCCTGCCCTCCACGCCACCCTCAGTGTGGGCTTTCGTTCATCCGGCCCTCCGCATCCATCCAGTCCTCAGCAGCGGGACCTCAGCCCCAGCCCGGTCCTTCCGAGCTCGCCGAGTGCCCCACCTCCACCCCGCGGAAGTCGCCCCGCTGCACCCTCAACGCGAACTTCTCCGCGTCGATCTCTTCCCGCGTGCGGATCTTCCATCGGCGCAACACCTCCACCGGCGGGCACCACCCCGAGACCGCGTGCTGCAGCAGGAAGCCCGCCACCACTCCCGGCAACCACAGCCACTTCCGCTCCCTCGTCACTCCCAACACCAGCCCCGCCAACGACAGCATGGCCGCATTCGCCTGCAACACCCGCTCGACATCCCACTCGCGCTCCAGCTCCTCCAGGCGCCGCTCCACCTCGTCCTGGGGACGGCTCGCGTACCAGTCGATGCGCTCACGCAGCTCCCGTAGGATTTCCTCGTTCGCCTTCCGCGGCCCGTGACGGCGCACCCGGTCGCTCCGGGGCACGAGGAACTGCTCCAACCTGGCATCCATGCCGAAACCTCCCTGAGGACGTGCGCGTCCCGCCGGAAGGTGATGCCCCCACTCCCGCCCGCCAAGGCGAACCCCGGTCTCACTGTCTTTCGTGCCCACAAAGACAGACGGGCCACGGGGTCTCTCCCCCGCGGCCCGCCTGTCTGCCCGCTCACTCCAGGCCTCGACGCTCCGTCTACCGCCGGCCCTTCACCTCGTCATCCGCGTCCTTGATGACCCGCTTCGCGTCCTCGATCTTCTCCTTCACCGCTCCCTTGAGCGTGTCCTTCTTCCCCTCCGCCTCCAGCTCGCGGTCGCCCGTGGCCGTCCCCACCGTCTCCTTCACACGCCCCTTCAGCTTGTCCGTCCACTCACCCATGGCTTCCCTCCTTGGTGTCCTCGAGTCCAATCACAGACACCCCTGAAGCTATGTACCGGAGGGAGCCACGCCCACTCCTCGAGCGCTCGCCCGCCTGAGTGCCCTGCGTCGGTCCATTCCGGCTCATGTCCGGGCATCCACGCCACGAGCGGCCGTTCGCGTCACCCGCCATGCGCTCCAAGCAGCCGGCCTACCGGCAACACGCTCGTCCGCGTCCGCTTCGACCCGCGGGGAAGCACGCGCGGCTTCGAGGACTTCAGCCGGCTCGTCGGCACCGCCGTGGCCAGTGAGGGTTCGCTGCGTTTCCCAAGCCGGAGGCCGAGCCTCAACGGCAACCAGCAAGTGGATCGGGCCTCGGCGCGCCGCACTCATGCGCTCCGGCCAGCGCGAGCGGCCCCCTGCTCAGATTCCACCGGGGCCCGGTCCACTTCCCAGCGACATCCATTCTCGGAGACATACGCCGTGCCCGACGGACGGGAAGCCCGACACCTCCCGTCCGCCAGGCCAAGCGCTCCTTCCCCAAGGAGACTTTTGAAACGGTCTCAGCCGCAGACCGTCTCGAGCATGATGCGGCACACCTCGTACGGGTCGCAGTTGGCCGCCGGACGGCGATCCTCGAAGTAACCGCGGCCGTCGTTCGCCGTGCCCAGCGGGATGCGGATGGACGAGCCACGGTCGCTCACGCCGTGCCGGAACACCGTGATGGGCGCCGTCTCGTGCAGACCCGTCAGGCGCTCCACGTTGTGCGCGCCGTACACCGCGATGTGCGCCTCGTGCTTCGCGCGCAGCTTCTCCATCGCCGCTTCAATCACCTTGATGCCACCGGGCTCGCGCGTCGACTTCGTGCTGAAGTTGGTGTGGCAACCCGTGCCGTTCCAGTCACCCTTCACCGGCTTGGGGTGCAGCGTGGCGCTGATGCCGTACTCCTCGCCCATCCGGTACAGCAGCCAGCGCGCCAGCCACAGCTCGTCCGCCATCTCCAGCGCCGGCAGCGGGCCAATCTGGAACTCCCACTGCGCCGGCATCACCTCGGCGTTCGTGCCGCACAGCTTGATGCCCGCGCGCAGACACGCCTCGGCGTGCGACTCCACCAGCTTGCGGCCAAACACCTCGTCACTGCCCACGCCACAGTAGTAGCCACCCTGCGGCGCCGGGAAGCCCTTGTCCGGCCAGCCCAGCGGACGGTTGCCCTCGAAGAGCGTGTACTCCTGCTCCATGCCGAACCACGCCTCCTCCGAGGCGTACTTCTCCGCCACCTGCCGCAGCGGCGCGCGCGTGTTGCTCCAGTGCGGGCTGCCGTCCGGATTCATCACCTCGCACAGCACCAGGATGTCCTTCGTCCCCGGCTTGAGCGGGTTGGCGATGAAGCGCACCGGCCGAAGCATCAGGTCGCTCTTCTTGCCCTCGGCCTGGTAGGTGCTGGAGCCGTCGAAGCTCCAGTCGGGCAAATCGGAGAGACTCCGGACCTCCGCCACCTCCACCACCTTCATCTTCGAGCGCAGCTTCGCCGTCGGCCGCTGCCCGTCGATCCAGATGTATTCCGCCATCACCTTGCTCATTCGCCACGTCCTCCCAGAGGCCCGCCCCAGCGGGCTGTTTTCTCGCGGCCCTCACCGGGCCTGACGCCAGAACCCTTTTGCAGATGCGGTGCCAACGCCTCCGCACCCTGGGGGCCTCGACGGAAACCCTCGAAATTGCGCGGGACGGGCCTCGCAGGCCGCTCATCCCCCCTCTGAAGGGCCTTCCCCGACTCCGACAATTTTGTAGGAGATGCGCTCGCTTCCTACAAATTTGTCGGAACCGGCCCGTTCTCCCTCGGGGACAGGCCCGCGCTCGAGCACCGGGGAACCCTCGCGAGACCCTCCGCTCCCCTGGGATTGACTGGAATCCAACGGAAGATGTGGCTCCAAACGTGGGCCCCTGGACGCCTCGCCGCCTGCCTGCTCTCGACCCTCGCCCCCGCCTCGCTTACAATTTTGTAGGTCTTCGGCCGGGAACCGACAAAAATGTCGGAACCGCCCGGGAGCCCCTCGGGACCCGGCTTCGTGGAGCACCCTCACATGGCGAAACGCACAGAAGAGCAGACGGGCAGGCACCCCGCCCTGGCCAGTCTCCTGGAGGTCAGCCAGGCCCTGGCCGGCGCCCAGGATCTCCGCGCCGCCCTCCACCGCGTGCTGGAGCGACTCGAGCGCTACCACGGTGTGGTCCGCGGCGCCGTCACCCTCACCGACTCCGACACCGGGGACCTCTATATCGAGGCCTCCATCGGCTTGAGCGCCGAGGGCCGCAAGGCCCGCTACAAGCTCGGCGAGGGCATCACCGGCCGCGTCGTCCAGAGCGGCAAGCCCATCGTCGTGCCCGAAATCAGCCGCGAGCCCCTCTTCCTCCACCGCGCCTACCTCGGCCGGCGCGGCGGCAACCAGGAGCTCTCCTTCATCTGCGTCCCCATCCTCCTGCACCGCAAACCCGTGGGCACCCTCGGCGTGGACCTCCTCTTCCACAAGGACCGCGACTACCAGGAGGAGAGCCGCCTCTTCGGCGTCGTCGCGTCGATGATCGGCCAGGCGCTCGCCGCCCACCGGCACCTGGAGGACGAGCGCAAGAAGCTCCTCGAGGAGAACACCACCCTGCGCCAGGAGCTGCGCGAGCGCTACGACTTCTCCAACATCATCGGCACCTCCGGCCCCATGCGCCAGGTGTACGAGCAGATCCACCAGGTGGCCCGCACCAACACCACCGTCCTCATCCGCGGCGAGTCCGGCACCGGCAAGGAGCTCATCGCCCACGCCCTCCACTACAACTCCACCCGCGCCAAGAAGCCCTTCATCAAGGTCAACTGCGCCGCCCTCCCCGAAACCCTCATCGAGTCCGAGCTCTTCGGCTACGAGAAGGGCGCCTTCACCGGCGCACAGAATCGCAAGCGCGGCCGCTTCGAGCTCGCCGAGGGCGGCACCCTCTTCCTGGATGAGATTGGCGAAATCAACCTCGCCACCCAGGTCAAGCTGCTCCGCGTCCTCCAGGAGCGCGAGTTCGAGCGCGTCGGTGGCACCGAGACCCTCAAGACCAACGTCCGCCTCATCGCCGCCACCAACAAGGACCTCGAGACCGCCATCTCCGAGAAGGCCTTCCGCGAGGACCTCTACTACCGCCTCAACGTCTTCACCCTCTTCATCCCTCCCCTTCGCGAGCGCAAGAGCGACCTCCTCCTGCTCGCCGACCACTTCGTCGCCAAGTACTCGCGCGAGCACGGCAAGAACATCCGCCGCATCTCCACCCCCGCCATCGACATGCTCGTCAGCTACCACTGGCCCGGCAACGTGCGCGAGCTGGAGAACATCATCGAGCGCTCCGTCCTCGTCTGCGACGGCAACGCCATCCACGGCCACCACCTCCCCCCCACCCTCCAGACCGCCGAGGCCTCCGAGACCGTCACGAGCAGCTCCCTCACCGACTCCGTCCAGCAGTTCGAGAAGGACCTCATCGCCGATGCCTTGAAGACCACCCGCGGCAATCGCGCCAAGGCCGCCCGCCTCCTCCAGACCACCGAGCGCATCATCAACTACAAGGTCTCCAAGTATGAGATCGACTGCTCACGCTTCCGTGGGTAGGAGGACGGCATGTCCGGCGAGACGAACCTGGAGGTGTTGCTGAGGTCGATGCGGAGGGCTCACGCTCATCCTCCCCCGTGAGAAGGCCGACGCCGCTGGGTTAACTTACGGCGCTGTCTTCCGGATGCTCACCCTCTCCGTGCACTCCAGCCTGGAGGCCGTGGGGTTCCTCGCCGCCGTTACCACCCGGCTCGCCGCTCGGGGCATCAGTGTGAACCCCGTGTCGGCGTACTTCCACGATCACCTCTTCGTCCCCTCCGCTCGCGCCACGGAGTCGCTCGCGCTGCTCGCCGGGCTCGCTCGCGGCGACCCGGCTCCGGCCTGACGCCGCTTCACCTTCATCCTCAAGCCCTCGACTCCCAGTGTGATGAGCGCCCTGGGTTTCACGTTCACGCCGGGCTCCAGCTCCAGCTCGTAGCGCTGCGCGATCGCCGCCACCAGCAACTGCGCCTCCATCAGCGCGAACCGGTTGCCGATGCACAGGTGCGCTCCCAATCCAAAGGGCAGGTACGCCGGTAGCTGTCTGTCATCCACCCCCAGGAAGCGCTCCGGCCAGAAGCGCTCGGGCTGCTCGAAGAAGCGTCCGTCCCGGTGTGTCACGTAGACGCTGATGACGATCGGCGCGTTCGCCGGAATCGTGTAGCCCCCCAGCTCCGTGTCCGTGAGCGGCGCTCGCTCCGCGTACCAGGCCGGCGGGTAGATGCGCAGCGTCTCCTTCACCACGCTCTCCGTGTACTTGAGCTTCGGCAGGTCTCCCACCGTCGGTGCCCGGCCCTCCAGCACCGTGTCCAACTCGTCCTGCAGCTTGCGGCGGATGTCCGGGTTGCGCGACAGCAACAGCCACGTCCAGCTCAGCAGGTTCGCCGTCGTCTCGTGCCCCGCGAAGAGCAACGAGAGCGTCTGCGCCCCCACCTGCTCGTCCGCCATCTTCGTGCCGTCCTCGTCCCTCGCCAGCAACAGCATCGAGAGCAGGTCCCCCCGGTCCGCCCCCGTCGCCCTCCGCTCATCGATGATGCTGCCCGTGATGCGATTCAGCGCCTCCACCGCACGGCGACTCGCGCCCCAGCGCTTCACCGGCACCCACTCGGGAAGCACCGAGTACAGCGGGTACTCCTTGTTGATCGCCTTCATGATCGCCGTGAAGGCCTCGCTCACCTGGCTCGCCTGCTCCCCCGTGTCCGCGTCGAAGAGCGTCTTCGACACGATCTCGAACGTGAGCCTCATCATGTCGTGCGAAGTGTCTCGCGTCTCCCCGTCCTTCCACCCCTCCAGCATCCGCGTCGCGAAACGCTCCATCACCGCGCCGTACCCCTCGATGCGCTTGTGATGGAAGGCCGGCTGCATCAGCCTCCTCTGCTGCAGATGGTTCTCCCCCTCCTGCGAGAACAGGCCCCTCCCCAGGAACGACTCCATCAGGTCCCTCGAGATCGCCGTCCGCACGAAGTTCTGGCTCGTGAGCACCTTCCGGATCAGCTCCGGGTGGTTCACGAAATAGAAGCGTCTGCGCCCCAGGTGGAAGCTGCTCACGTCTCCGTAGCTTCCCAGCTCCCTGAAGAAGTCCAGCTCTCCCTTCGCCGCCGCCAGGATGTTCCCCAGCAACGCGTTTCCCTTCGGCCCCGGTGGGTGTTTCGCTTTCATGGCCCAGAGATTAGTGCCCCGTGCCTCCGGACGTCACAGGGAGGTTCTCGAGAGCTGCTGACCCTCACCCCGTCCCTCTCCCGGCGGGCGAGGGGTTTTGTCCGTGGGTAGGGTCTGTTTGGAACAACACGCCCGCCCACACCAGCAGCGTCCCGTCCTTCCTCTCCCGGAACAGCAACAGCAACAGCCCCGCCACCGCGTACGTGCACGAGCCCCAGCAGGTACATCGCCATCAGCCGCCTCGTGTACACCGGCACCACCGACGTGCCCCGCTTCTCCGCCCTCGTCAGCTGCACGCAGAAGCCCAGCCCGAACAAGAACGAGAAGATGGGCATGAACCTCCCGTTCACGAAGAACTGGAACAGCTCGTTCGCCGCCTGGTCCACCCACGAGGACTCCAGCTCCTCCTTCACCACCGACCGCGGCATCAACACCCATCCACTCATCCAAACATAGACGTTCGAGACGAACACCCCTCCCAGCGCGAACCCGCGCAGCACGTCCAGCACTTCCAGCCGCTCGCCCGCCTCCACCGGACGCGCCTCGGCCACTGCCTCCACCCCAGGCCCCGTGCTCATCCTCAGTTGCTCCCCGTCCGATCCGCCAGCGCCCGCTCCACTTCCCTCTCCCGCTCCGCCTCCTTCCCCTGCCCCTCTCCCCTCGGCGCCTCCCACGGCACCTGCCCCGCCTCCCGCCGCTCCACCTCCCGCTGCTGCCTCATCTGCCCGCTCGTCTCCAACGCCAGCCGCGTCGTCCGCTCCGTCAGCTTCAGGATTCCCTGCGCATCCACCACGTTCGTCGGATCCAACTGGTCCAACGGCGTCTGCTCCAGCCGCCCCAGGGACATCCGCTCCAGCTTGAACCCCAACAGCTCCGTCCCCACCTCCATCATCACGTGGTCGATGAAGAGGCTCCGGTCCGCCAGCAGCTCATCGAAGTTGAACGTGCTCGCCGCGTTCGCCAGCGCGCACGCGAAGCGCTCCTCCAACAGCGCCTGCACCTCCTCCGGCCGGTTCGCCCTCGCGCACCCCACCTCCCTCGCCACCCGCAGCACCGCCGCCTCCTCCCGCTCCACCTTCACCAGGAACGTTCCCCTCACGTCCACCCGGATGCCGTCCCGGCACGACAGCCCCTGCTTCCCCCTCCGCTCCACCACCACCTTGCGCACCGACAGGTCCAACACCTCTCCCCTCTGCACCATCGGCAACACCAGCCCGCTCCCGAAGCGCACCCGCGTCGGCCCCCCTCCCTTCTCGAGGAGCAGCGCCTCTCCCGGGCCCACCCGGCGGTAGCTCTTCAGCAACACCACGCCGCACGCCACACAGGCGGCGGCCACTCCAGCAAGCGCCAGCAGAAGGGGCATCTCCATGAGGGAACGGCTCCAGGCAGGGGGCCGGGACTCCAACACGCCCCATGCCTCCCGCGCCAGGGCCCACTCCCCTCCTGGCCCCCTGGTGTAGCCTCTTCACCATGCGTCCGATCGACATCTGCACCGCCGTCCTGGTCACCACCGGCAACCGCGCCCTGCGCGAGCCCTCCAGGACCCGCTGGGATGCCGTCGAGGAACTCCTCGGCCTCCGCCTCCGCCCCCACAGCCCCTTCGACTCCCGCGTCACCTTCGTCGACGTCGGCGGCGAGCACGTCTCCTTCGAGGAGTGGCTCGAGAACCGCCCCGCCCCCTCCGCCCGCCTCTGGCTCGCCCCCTTCCCCCAGGACCCCTCCTCCGACCCGGGCCTCCAGGGGCTCCCCCCGGAGGTCCTCCAGGCCATCGACCGCGGCGGCCTCGGCTTCCTCGTCTACTCCGATGGCCAGCGCGTCGAGCGCTTCGTCCCCCGGGAACTCCAGCCTCGCACCTATGAGCTCTCCGGCCCCCAGCTCCATGCCTTCATCCTGGGCCGCGGAAATCCCTCCGCCCTCTTCGCGCTCCTCGCCTCCGAGCTCGGTGTGGCCCCCGAGGCCCTGGAAGGCCACCTCGCCCACCTCTCGCCCGATGACCTCCAGGACGTCATCCCCCGCTTCATGTCCGCGGGCGCCATCGTGGAGTTCTCCTCCCCCGGTGACGAGGGACCCGACTCCACCGACTCCATCACCTGGAACTCCTTCTTCTCCCCCTCCCCCGCCGCCTCCAGCCTCTCCTTCGAGTTCCTCTACGCCGGCCCCGGCTCGGAGTCCGACCTCGAGCGCGACCTCGACTCCGCTCGCGCCGAGCTCTCCGCTACCCTCGAGGCCCTCGTGGAGTTCGCCCACGCCCACTCGCTCCGCTCGTGGGAGAAGCACTTCCGCCGCGCCCTCCTCCGCCTCTCCCTCGAGCCCCAGCCCCTCGAGGACCTCGTCGAGCTGCTGCTCCTCAACGCCCTTCCCACCCCCGCCATCCAGCTCGCCCTCTGCGCCGCCGCCTCCGATGTCTTCGGCGGCATGGGCTCCTGGAATGACATGGCATTCGACGGCCACGACCGAGAGCGGTACATCTCCCTCTCCGACCGGCTCTTCGCCTCCACCCGCTCCGCCCTCCGCACCAGCCTCAACCGCTCCGCGCTGTGAGCACGGAACGGGAGTCCGGGGGGACAAGGCGCGGGATGTAGACCCTCACCCCGACCCTCTCCCAGAGGGAGAGGGAGGCGGCGGCGCTACTCCTTCTTCGCTTCCTTGCGCCGGCTCAGCACCTTCTGCAGCTTCTTCATCTTCTCCAGGATGAGGCTCCGCTTCAGGTTCGACAGCAGCTCCACGAAGACGTGACCATCCAGGTGGTCGATCTCGTGCTGCAGCACGTGCGCCAGCCTCCCCTCCGCCTCCAGCTCGTGCCACTCCCCCGCCCGGTCCTGGTACTTCACCTTCACCTTGTGGAACCGCGGCGTCTTCTCGTACTGGTCCGGCACCGACAGGCACCCCTCCTCCAGCGTCACCGGCCCCGATTTCTCCAGAATCCGCGGGTTGATGATCTCGAAGTACGTCCCGTCCTCCCTCCCCACCCACGAGCACCGCTGCGACACCCCAATCTGGTTCGCCGCAATCCCTATCCCCTCCGCCTCCTTCATCGACGCGTACATCTCGTCCAGCAGCTTCGTGAGGTGCTCGCCAAAGTCCGTCACCGGCTTCGTCGGCGTGTTGAGGACCTTGTTCGGCCAGATGACGATGTCGCGTGCCATTCGGTGTCTCTTCTCCCTGCTCGAGCGCGTGAACCGCCCTTCTACACCGGGCACGCCCGCTCGCCACCCCCGAGTGTCACCGTCCTGTCTCCACCTCGACTCCCCTCCCCCGAGCGCCCCGCGTGCGGGTCTGCTACACCCCCCGTATGCACCCCAACGCCCAGCTCCTCACCGACTTCTACGCCGCCTTCGCCCGCCGCGACGGCGACACCATGGCCTCCTACTACCACCCCGACGCCGAGTTCTCCGACCCCGCCTTCCCCGGCCTGCGCCACGCCCGCGTCACCTCCATGTGGCGCATGCTCTGCGAGCGCGGCACCGACCTCGAGCTCACCCTCGTCGACGTCCAGGCCGATGACCGCTCCGGCCGCGCCCGCTGGGAGGCCCGCTACACCTTCAGCATGTCCGGCAACAAGGTCCTCAACCGCATCTCCTCCTCCTTCGAGTTCAAGGACGGGAAGATCTTCCGCCAGACCGACTCCTTCCCCTTCTGGACCTGGGCCCGCCAGGCCATCGGCCCCGTAGGCCTCCTGCTCGGCTGGACTCCCTTCGTGCGCAACAAGGTCCAGGCCCAGGCCCGCCGCTCCCTCGACAAATACATGGAAGAGCGCGGAATCAAGGGAGCGTAAGTCTTTCCCCAATTCCTCTCATCCTCCTTCCAGAGCCAGACAAGCCCTCTTCCCTGGAAGAACAAGACTCCGGGCGCCCGCCCCGCGCAGCGGGCCCCCGAGGTACGGTCAAGCGCCACCCCCCCGAGTCGCCCACCACCCCTCCCGCGCGGCGTTTCCCCTCTGAAAACCCGCGTCTCCTCCTCCGTCCGCCATCGTCCCACAGACCGTCCAGATGCGCGCCCCGGGCGTGGAAAGATGTATCAACGCCACACTTCCCCGGCCTTCCGAGACGCATACACATGCAAGATTTCAGCAGCAACATTCGATTTGTATTTGCCGCTGAGAATTTGTATTGCTTTACCTGCGTGAGCTCACGCGGGCCGTGTGTGGATGACGAAGGGAAAGATTTCCGCTCTGGATGCAGGCATCCCGGATGCAAGGAAATGAGACCCACGAAGAGATCCACATCCGGTCGCGTCACATCAACGGTCTCGTGAAGGAGCACTCCACAGAGAGTGCGGGAGGGCATCATGAGGGCAGTGCTGAATCACATCGCCGAGCGTCAGTCCCGTTTCGCCGAGCACCACGTCTTCGACGGACTGCAGCAGGACGGGCCGCTGGAGCAGGTGCTGGCGTTCGCCCCCCGGCTGGCCTTCTGGGTGATGAGCTTCCAGGACGTGCTGCGGCTCAACGCCCAGCGGATGCAGGACCCGGAGCTGGCCATGCTGATGCTGCGCCACCGCCAGGAGGAGCGCGGGCACGACCACTGGTTCTTCGAGGACGCCGCCCAGCTGATGGGCCGCCCCTTCCACCTCACCGAGCCCTGGGGCCGCACCCATGAGGCCACGCGGGACGCCAGTTACGCCATCCTCGCCGAGGCCATGCGCCCGCTGGATGACCGGCTGCGCATCGTCCTGGTGCTGACGCTGGAGTCCACCAGCCACGCCTTCTTCAGCCGCACCGCCAACCTCCCGCAGACGCTCAGCCAGGGCCAGCGCCTCAAGTACTTCTCCAACCACCACATGGAGGCCGAGGAGCAGCACGAGGTGTTCGAGGAGCAGATGGAGGCGATGCTGCTGGGCATGGAGCTGTCCCCGGAGCTGCGCGCCGAGGCCATCGCGCTGGTGGACCGCGTCTACGCGGCCTTCCACTCCATGTTCGACGGCTTCCAGACCGAATCTCAGCGTCCCGCGGTCAAGCCCGAGTGGCGTCCGCAGCCCGCTGTCACTGCCCAGCCGGCCCTGATGGCCAGCCCCGCTCGCTAACGCGCTCGCGGTTCCCGCTGTACGTCGTCCGGGTGTGAGCCTTCCCCACCCCGCGTTGCTTCAACGGCCGCTGGCGGCACGTTCCGCCCGGCCTCCCGGGGGCCCTACGGGGCCTCGACGGTGTTGAAGAACGACTTGATGACCTCCTTGCCCTTCACCTCCCACAAGATGACCTGGCCCTGGCGGATGAAGTAGCTGTCCCCGGCCTTGTACTTGTGGGTGTTGCCCGCCTCGTCCGTCAGCGTCACCTCGCCCTCGAGGATGGTGGCGTGCTCCGTGAAGGGGAAGTGGATGCGAATCTTGCCCTTCGTCGCCTTGAAGAGGCCGGCCGCCACCGGGCCCCGGGCGTAGTCGATGCGGGCGAAAATCTGGGGGTTGCCCTCGAGCACCTCGCCCCCGAGGTTCTCCGGCGCGCCCAGGTTCACGAAGCCGTCATCACCCACCTTGCCCTTGGGCGAGTAGACGATCATCGCCTTGGGGCGAACCGTCGTCTCACCCTCGAGCGCCGCCGCCGAGCTCGCCAGCTCCGCCGAGCCACCCTGGGGAAGCTCGCCACCGCAGGCGGTCAGCAGACCCGCGAGAGCGACGACGCCAAGGCCCAGCATGCTGTTGAGGCGAACGCGACGGAACATGAGCACTCCCGGTTTCGTTGTTCGCGAAGATTTATGCCACCCCCTGAATCCAATGTCTATGCAAATTCAGCGTGGGACGCGAAAAACAAACCGGAAGTCTCCTTTTTCGCTCTCACCGTGAGCGGTGTTTGTCTACCATTGGCCCCGTCTGTCTACCATTGGCCCGTCCGACCTACCGCGTCAGGTTCACCATTTGAGGTGATAGGTGCAGGAGCGGCCTCCCTTGCCGCGGCAGCCGGCGGGGCCGTGGTCGATGCGCAGGCGGATGGAGCCCTTGGGCTGGAAGCGGTCGTAGAGGGCTTCCATGATTCCCTGGTCGAACTCGCAGGGGTACGGGTTGTCGGCCACCATGCGGGCGGCGCGCTCGCCCTCGGGGAAGTAGCGGTAGCTGCCGATGTCCCCCTTGCCGCGGTGGTTCATCCGGTAGGCCACGTCCAGCGAGTTGAGCGCCGAGCCGAACGAGTCGATTCCCGGAGGGAAGACGGCGCTCTTGGGCACCGCCCGGCCAATGGCCCGCGTGGTGTTGGGCCCCACCTGCTTCAGGATGTCATCGAAGCTGTCGAGGACACTGGGCATCGGGTACCACTTCTCCGGATCCAACGGCTCGATGCCGTGCGAGGCCAGCACCCGCTGCGCCTTGAGCTTGAGGAACTCCATGGCGTTGACCAGGGCCTGTACGCTCTTCCCATACACCTCGACATGACCTGCGGATGCGTTGCGCGTCATGACCACTCCTTAAGTTGGCTCTCGCGAGCATGACTCAAACACCAGGCAGGCCGATTCTCCCTCAAGCGCCCCCCTCGCCGCGAGACGCCTCGGCGCTTGATTTGAGAATTCCACCGCAATCAATTATCTACCGTCTGGCTGTGCAATGCCTGAATCCGTGGCACCGTGGCGCAGTGCGTCCATGAGCAATGTGTGTGCATTCAACTCCGAGCGCCGCACGTTGCCCGCCCGGGACAGCGCTTCCTTGTAGCCACCGGCCACGAAGGCCTGGAAGTCCAACGTGGCCAGGCGGTACGTCGCCTCCGGCCTCACCGGCTCGTCCCCCGCCTCCGGGAGGGCCGGGTCCTTCAGCACCCGCAGGCGCACCGGCCGCCCGTCCTCCACCTCGTAGCGGATGCCGCTGCGCTGGCTGTAGCTGTCCGTCCCCCGCTTCGACTCGCTCAGCGCCACCCAGTCCGCCAGCTGCGCCCCCGTCAGCTCCGCCGTCACCAGGAGGTTGCGGTACGGAATGGCCCCCAGGAAGTCCTCCACCGTCACCTCCCCCGCGGGCAGCCCGCCCCGGAAGCTCGCCGACAGCGCGAAGAAGGCGTGCGCCCCCGCCGCCCGGCGCCAGATCTCCGCCGCCCAGGTGCCCACCTCCGCCTGCCCCGTCGTGAGGCCCTCGTCCCGCAGCGGCCTGTCCAGATGGCCCAGCACCTCGAAGCGCTCCGGCCGCTTCGCCACCAGCGCCCGCTGAAGCCGCTCCACCTCCGCCGCCGTCCGGGGCTCCTCCCGCTTCGTGCCGTCCATCTTCACCAGCCCGCCCTCCACCCGCTCCAGCCTCCCGCCCCGGAAGCGCAACCGCACCTCCGAGAGGTAGGCGAGGTATTGGTACGGAGACAGGTACCAGGTGCTCGTCCCCGGCAGCACCCCCAGCTCCGTCTTCTGGTGCGAGTGCGAGCCCATGATGACGTCAATGCCTGACACCTCCCGCGCCAGCGCCTCGTCGTCCTCGCGCAACTGGTGCCCGAGCAGCACCACCGCGTCCACGTGCTCCCGCGTGCGCAGCGTCTCCACCACCGCCCTCGCCGCCTCCGTCGCGCTCGTCCACCGCGTCCCCGCCGGCAGGTTCTCCGGCTTCACCAGACGCTGCATGTCCGGCCCCGCCACCGCGAAGAAGCCCACCCGCACGCCCCCCACCTCGCGCACCACGTAGGGCTTCCCCTCCACCCGCAAGTACGGCGCTCCGTCCGGGCCCACCAGGTTGGCGCAGAGCACCGGGTAGCTCGCGCTCGCCCGGCACCGCTCGAAGGCCTCCGCCCCGTAGTCCAGGTCGTGGTTGCCCAGCGCCATCACGTCCAGCACGCCGTTGAACCACGGCCACTCCACGCACCCGTACTCGTCACTCCACGTGGGCACGCCCTTGTTCACCGTGTCCCCTCCCGACACCACCAGCGTGTCCGGCCTCGCCTTCGCCTCCCGGAGGTACGCCAGCGCCCGCGCCACGCCCCCCTGTCCCGGCTCGCCCTCCGAATAGAAGGGCACCGCGTGCGAGTGGTAGTCCGTCATCCCCACCAGCGTCACCGTACGCGTCGTCTGGCAGGCGGAGAGGAACAGCAGGCTCGTGAGAAGGGTGATGCGTTCGTTCATGGCGCAATGGCTCCTGCTCCCGCCCTTCACATCCCGCCACTCGTCCCGTCAAGCCGCGTGCCTGCCTGCCCTCCGGCCTGCCCTGGCGTATGGGTCCCTTCACTCCGGCACACCCACCGCACCATCGCCACCCTTCCGAGCGAGACAGTCCAACCAAGGAAGGCATGGGAATGGATGCCATCGCGCTCTTGAAGGCGGACCACAAGACCGTGGAGACGCTCTTCCGCAAGTTCGAACAGGCCGGCCGCAACGCCAGGAAGCTCAAGCGCAAGCTCGTGGATCAGCTCGTCCGCGAGCTCGCCGTCCACGCCATCATCGAGGAGCAGATCCTCTATCCCTCGATTCGCGCCAAGGCCACGGCCCTCGAGGACCAGGTGCTCGAGTCCCTCGAGGAACACCACGTCGCCAAGTGGCTCCTCAAGGAGCTGGAGAACCTCCCTCCCGAGGCCGAACGCTTCGACGCCAAGGTGAAGGTCCTCATCGAGAACGTCCGCACCCACGTCACCCAAGAGGAACGCACCCTCTTCCCCCAGGTGCGCAAGGCCTTCAGTCCCCAGGAGCTCCGCGACATGGCCGAGGCCTTGACGCTCGCCAAGCGCGCCGCTCCCACCCGGCCCCATCCCCGCGCCCCGGATACCCCGCCCGGCAACCTCGTCGCCGGTGCCGTCTCCGCCGTGCTCGACATGGGCAAGGACGCCCTGCGCGCCGCTCGCCGCAAGGCCGAGGGTCTCTCGCCCTCCCCCGCTCCTCGCGCCGGCAAGCGCGCTCGCAAGACGCGCGGCGCCTCCAGCGAGCTGCCTCGCGAGGGCGATGGCTCCGTCCAGGACATGGCCACCGAGTCGTCCTATTTGATGTGAGCCCGAACGGTCCGAGGGCCTGGTTCCTTCAGGCCCTCCCCCCGTTCATCGGCAGTCACACCCACTGACTCGCGCGTCCTTCTCCGCAGAGGCCCCTCGCCTCTCCACCCGCATTCAGGAGAAGACCCCGATGAGTCAATGGACGGATTCGTTCACGTACACCTGGTATGGGAAGAAGCCCGAGGAGATGGGCAAGAACCCCGGGCCCCAACAGAGCCCCAATACCTGCTGGGCGGCCAGCGCCGCCTACGTCCTGGGTATTCCAGAGGTCAAGGTCAAGCTCGTGACGGACCTGGAGAGCGCCATCCAAGGGCATCTCTTCAAGGACTACATCTCCTTCCTCCACACCGAATTCCCAAATCAATTCAAGGCCCAGGCCCGGCTCTACGGGAATGACTTGACCGGCGCCGACCTGGAGAAACGCTTCCCGATGATCGTCCAGGTTCCCGGGCACTTCATCGTGGCCCTCGCCATCGGGCGCGCACAGTCCAAGGAGGACCGCATCCTCTGGTGGGATCCCGCCGACGGGCTCGCCCACAACGCCCCCGTGAGCACGCTCGGCACGACCTATGGTGGGGGCTCGTTCCTGTTCGTCTCCAAGGTCTAAGCCCCCCCTGATTCACGGGAACGCTGGCAGCGGCGAGATGTCCGGGGACACCCACGCTCGCCGCGCGGCCTCCGCTTCCAGCGTCTCCTTGCGGTAGTGGCGCGACAGCAGCTTGCTGTCCCGGAGTCCCTCGTGCGCCTCCTGAAAGGCGCTGAAGGGATTCAGGTCCGGCGTCTCCTTCAGCGCCACGTATACGTGCGCGCTCCACGCCCGCGTCACCGTCTCGTGGTACTTGCCCGGTGCGCCCAGCGCCGTCGCGTACTTCTGGATCGTTCCGCGGATCCGCTCGTAGCCCTCCACCGGCCCGTGCCGGCGCAGGTAGAGCCAGGCGAGTCTCACGTGCTCCCGGTGGCCAAAGTGCTCTCCCGGCCACTCCGCCGACTCCACCGCCGCGAGGAATTCGTCGTCACTCGCTGTCTCCGGGTTCATGTCCGCGTTCCTCGTGGCCCTCTTCGGGGGGGAACCCGGGACCCGGGCACCCTCACCCCGTCCCTCTCCCGGAGGGCGAGGGGATGTTACTCCCACGCGAACGCGAACCCTCCATCCAATCCGTCCACCCACTCGCGCTTCACCCGGATCCGCCGGCCCCCCGTCGCGCACAGCAACGCCTCCAATACCCCCTCCTGACACGCCGCCGGCAGGAAGTCTCCCCTCCTCACCACCCTCCCACTGCTCAGCCCCGTCCACTCCACCGACAACTCCCCGAAGCTCATCGTCTGCCGATGGATGTCCGGCGCACTCTCCATCATCCGCCTCGGACTCCCATGCGTCAGCACCTTCACCACCCTCCCCAACGGCGAGGACAGGTAGTCCGCATTCGTCCTCCTCCCCAGCTCCCTCAGCGCCTCCTCCCCTCCCCCGTACCTCGGCGCCAACTGTCTCGCCGCGCACGCCAGCATCCTCAGCAACGAACGGATGGGATAGCGGAAGGCATCCACGAAGTGCTCCTCGCCGCTGGCCTCCACGCACCCGCGCATCGCCGACTCGTCCCCCAGCCCCCTCACCGCCTCCAGCGTTCCCTTGAACATCACCCCCCGCGCCGTGTCCTCCGCTGTCGCCTGCCCCATCCTCCACACCAGGTCCCTCTCCCAATCGCTCTCGCCCGGCGCGTCCAGCACCACCGCCCGCATGCTCATTGGCCGTACCCCGATGCTGTGAGGATGTCCCTGATGACCTCTCGGCGTCATGGGCGACCCAGGGGTGCACCGGCCATGCCGTGAACCCCTCCGCGCTCCCCTTCCGTCCGACTCTCCACACTCGCTCGTCCCGCGGTACAGGCCCCTCTCCCCCACCGTCCGAAGCCCGACACACCCCTCACCCCCCGGGGCGCAAACCCTGCGCGGTCCCCCTCGACCCCCGGGCGCAAATCCTGCGCGTCACGGCCCCGCGCTCACTCCCACGTGACGAGGTACTCGCTCTCGAGCACCTCCAGCCTCGTGCCACCCACCCGCACGCCCCGCGCCTTCATCGCCTCGAGCGCCGCCAGCAACACGCCCTCGTGCCACGCGCACGGCATGAAGTCGCGCCGCATCATCACCCGCCCCCGCGTGGGCCCCTCCATCGTCACCGTGCGCTCTCCGAAGTTCACCGCCGCCCGGTACGCCGACGGCATGTTCATCAGCAGCCGCCGCGTCTCCCCCTTCGACAGCAGCAGCAGCGCCTTCCCCGCCGCCGACTTCAACATGTCCGCCGTCGCCCTCCTCCCCAGCTGCCGCTGCGCCTCCGCCCAGCTTCCACACCGCGGCTCCAATACCCGCGCCGCCGTCTCGCTCACCTTCAGCCACGCCTCCACCGGGTAGTTGAAGAACTCCACGAAGCGCGGCTCTCCCCCCGCCTCCACGCACTGGCGCACCCCCTCCTCCCCCTCCAGCGCCCTCACCGCCTCCAGCGCTCCCAGGAAGAACGTGCCCCGCACCGTGTCCGACGGAGTCGCCAGCGCCAGCCGCTGCTCCAGGTCCTCGCGCAAATCCTGCGCTTCCACCACTTCGGCCTCGCACGCGCTCACGCTCATCGCACCGCCCCTCCGCTCTTGCACCCTGAACACCCCCTCTCGGAGCCCCCTCCCCCGCCCCCTCCCCCGTCCTCTGCCCGACTTCTCCCCTCTCCCCAATTGCCCGTTCCCTCACACTCCGGCCCCACCGCCCCCGGCTCGGCACCGCTACGCCTACAATGGCACTCACTGTGCGCGACGCCTCGAGCCCTCCCCTCCACCCCGCTCCTCCCCCTCCCAGCTTCGAAAAATAATCACCGTGCCACGCCGCCCCACGGCCCGGCAACCCCCTTCGCCTCCTCTCCCCCTCTGGACCCAAGAGCACTTTCTTGATTTCTCTGGAATTCCCACAGGGCTTCAGAATTGACGCGGAAGCACATCAAAGATGACGGTCACCCAGGACACCCCCACCCTCCCGCGCAGCGAACGTAAACCCCTGTACGTGCAGGTGGTCACCCAGCCCGCGCTCCAGGGGTGCTGGGCCGTCAACATCAGTGAGACGGGCATCGGGTTGATCGCCACCCCGAGCGGGCCGGCCGAGGGCCCTCGCGAGGGCCAGGAGCTGGACATGGCCTTCACGCTGCCCGAGTCGCGCGCGCGCATCCGCGTGCGCGGCGTGGTGCGCTGGAGGCACGACCCGGAGGATCAGGACGACGGCGCGGTGACGGCCCTGGGCGTGAGCTTCCACGGCTTCGAGGGCTCGGATGGGGTGACGCTCAAGCGCTACCTGCTCAACCACCAGCTCTACGTGGCCGCCGTGTACGCCGAGGAGACGGAGCTGCGCGGCCTGCGCGAGGCGCTCGAGAGCCACGTGCGGCTGCGCTTCGTCCCCACCCCCGAGGACCTGGATACGCTGCTGGGCCGCGGTGACATCAGCGCGCTGCTCGTGTGCGGACGCGACGAGGCCCGCGCCATCGCCCTCGTGGAGCGGCTGGCCTCCCGCCGCGCCGAGGCGGACCCCACCGGCGCCGGGCCCGCCAGCGATTTGTCCCCCCGCATCCTCTACTGCGCTCCCGCGGTGCCCTCGCGGCTGGTGGAGCTGTTCAACCAGGGGAAGATATTCAGGGCGCTCGTGCCCCCCTTCGAGCCCGTGGAGCTCCGGCAGGCCGTGCTCCAGGCCAGCCGGGAGCTGGGCCTGCGCACCGAGCAGCGGCGCGCGGCGCTCGAGCTGGAGCGCAACCTGCTGCGCGAGCGCGCCCGCGAGGCCCCCCGCCTCTCCCCCGGCGCCGACGTCACCGAGGAGCCCGGCTTCCGCAGCCCCGTCATGCGCCAGGTGATGGACATGGTGCGCGTGGCCGCTCCCCACCGCGTCGCCGTGCTCCTGCAGGGCGAGACGGGCACCGGCAAGGAGGTGCTCGCCCGCGTCATCCACCGGCTCAGCGGCCGCAGCAACCAGCCCCTCGTCGTGCAGGACTGCGGCGCCCTCACCGAGACGCTCCTGGAGAGCGAGCTCTTCGGCCACGTGAAGGGCGCCTTCACCGGCGCCGTCGCCGACCACCCCGGCCTCTTCGTGCTCGCCGACGGCGGCACCATCTTCCTGGACGAAATCGAGAACACCACCCCCAACCTCCAGTCCAAGCTGCTGCGCGTGCTGGAGAGCGGCGACGTGCGCCCCGTCGGTGGCACGCAAATCCGCCGGGTGGACGTGCGCATCATCGCCGCCAGCAACAGGGACCTCGCCGAGGAGGTGCGCGCCGGACGCTTCCGCAGCGATCTCTTCTACCGCCTCAACAGCTTCACCATCGACCTGCCCCCGCTGCGCGAGCGCCCCGAGGACATCCTCGACCTGGCGCGCTACTTCCTCGGCCACTTCAACCGCACCCTGCGGCGCTCGGCCAGCGGACTGTCCGGCGAGGCCGAGCAGCTCCTCCTCTCGGCGAAGTGGCCGGGCAACGTGCGCGAGCTGCGCAACTGCATCGAGCGCGCCGTGCTGCTCTCCGGCGACGAGGAGCTCATCACCCGGCGCCACCTGCCCCCCGCCCTCCTCCACCACGCGGAGAGCGCCTCCCGCCAGATGGTGCGCGTGAGCGGCGCGGGCTCGCTGCGCGACAGGTTGGAGCAGCTGGAGAAGGAGATCATCCGCGAGGCCCTCGAGCGCCACGGGGGCGTGGTCCGCCGCGCCGCCGCCGCGCTCGAGATGGACCCCGTGACGCTCGGCCGCCGCGTCCGGCGCCACGGGCTGCTCGACAAGGAGCAGTGAGGCAGGGCGCGGTGACGGCCAGGGGAAGGGGGCGAGCGGAAGGCGCCGCCGTCCCGGGTGGCCGGCTCCCGAGCGGCGCCGCACCTTGAGGGGACAAGGACACCTGGCTCTCGGGTTGTCCCCGAGAACGGCCAAGGAGCGGCCATGGTTCCCAGCCACGAGGCTTCAGGAGACAGGTCCGGAGACCAGTCCAGTTGGGGCTCGCCCTCCCAGCGACTCCTGACTCCTCCCGGCCCTCCGAGCGAGGACACGCCCTCCTCCACGGACTCCCTGGAATCGGACTTCGGGGACTCGTTCCTCGAGCAGGTGGCCGCCATCTCCACCCAGCAGGTGCGCAGCGCCCCCCTCTTCCTCGCGCCCGGGACCCGGCTGGGCGGCGAGGACGGCCAGCGCTTCGAAATCCTCACCGAGCTGGGCACCGGCGCCATGGGCCAGGTGTTCCGCGCGAAGGATCTCCTCCTGGAGCGCACCACCGCCATCAAGTTCCTGCTCCAGCACGAGCAGATTCCCCGCCAGCGGCTCGACGGCCTGTTCCTCACCGAGGCGCGCGCCACCGCCCGGTTGGACCACGAGAACATCGTCCGCATCTTCGACGTCGGCACCTGGAAGGGCATCCCCTACCTGGTCATCGAGTACCTGCGCGGCCGCTCCCTCCACGCGCTGATGAGGCAGGAGCGCCTCGAGCCCCTGCGCGCCGTCCAACTCCTGGAGCAGATCGCCGCGGGCCTCACCCACGCGCACCAGCAGGGCATCATCCACAGGGACCTCAAGCCCAGCAACGTCTTCGTCCTGGAGAACGGGCGGGTGAAGCTGCTGGACTTCGGGCTCGCGTACCTCATCGCGGGAGCCACCCCCGCGCATCTCCAGGCCGGCTCGCCCGCGTACATGGCGCCCGAGCAGTGGCGCGGAGAGCCGCAGGACGGGCGCACCGACCTCTGGGCCGCGGGCGTCATCCTCTTCGAGATGCTCACGGGCGAGCTGCCCTACCAGGCGAGCCAGCCGAAGGGCCTGCGCGCGCAGGTGACCTCGAAGGAGCCCGTCCCCCCCGCCCGCGCCCGCGCCCCCGAGCTGCGCGAGGAGCTGGACCAGGTGCTCCAACGCGCGCTGCAGAAGGACCCGGACCTGCGCTTCCAGAGCGCCGAGGAGCTCCGCCAGGCCCTGCGCGCCGTGGAGCCCCTCCTCGCCCAGCCTCCCCCTCCGCCCCCGCGCCGGCCCGGCGCCGCGGCCAGCACGGACGCCGCCATCCAGCGCCGGCAGGTGACGCTCCTGTCCGCGCGCCTGGGCAGCCTGGACGACCTCCCGCGCTCGCTCACCCCGGATGACCTGAGCGAGGTGCTGGAGGTGTTCCACCACTGCTGCATCCTCGAGACCGGACAGTGGGGCGGCACCCTCATCACCTCCATCAACGACCAGCTGCTCGTCTGCTTCGGCTGCCGCGCGGCGAGGGAGGACGACGCGGAACGCGCCGTGCGCGCGGCGGAGCACCTGCTGGACGCGATGAAGGAGCAGCTCCACCACCTCGGCCAGTCCGAGCGTCTGCTGCCCCAGCTCGGCCTCCACACCGGCCCCGTCACCCTCGACTACCTGGCCGTCCAGGCCCAGTCCGGAGGGCCCACCCTCCAGGGCGAGGCCCCCACCATCGCCAGCGCGCTCGCCTCGCGCGCCCGGCCCGGCACCGTCCTCCTCAGCGAGCAGACGCACCGCCTGGTCCGGGGCATCTTCGCCACCGAGTCCCTCGGCCCCCAGCCCCTCCAGGGCAGCCGGCGCGAGCTGGACGTCCACCGCGTCCTCAGCGATCGCGAGGTGACGAGCCGCTTCGAGCGGGCCTCCCACCAGGGACTCACCCCGCTCATCGGAAGGACGGAGGAGCTCGCGTTCCTGCTCGAGCTGTGGAACCGGGCCCGGAGCGGCCAGGGGCAGTTGCTGTTGCTCTCGGGCGAGGCGGGCATGGGCAAGTCCCGCGTGGTCCAGGCCCTCCGCGAGCGCCTCGCCGGCGAGTCCCATACCCACCTGACGTGCCAGTGCTGGCCCCAGTTCAAGGACAGCGCCTTCTACCCCGTCCTCGAGGTCATCCGCCGCGCCATGCGGCTGGAGCGCGAGCGCACTCCCGAGGCGAAGCTGGCGCGGCTGGAGCAGATGCTCACGGCCCTGGAGCTGGAGGTGCCCCACGCCCTGCCCCTGCTGGCCCCGCTGCTCTCCGTCCCCCTGCTCGAGCCGTACACGCCCCCCGCGCTGTCTCCCCGGCGGTTGAAGGAGGAGCTGCTGCAGGTGCTCGCCGAGCTGCTCCTGCGGCTCACCCGGCATGACCCCGTCCTGCTCGTGGTGGAAGACATCCATTGGGTGGACCCCTCCACCCTCCAGCTGCTCGCCCTGCTCCAGGAGCGCATCCCCTCCACCCGCACCCTGCTGGTGCTCACCGCCCGCCCTGAGTTCCGCTCTCCCCTCGCGCCCCGCCCCTGGTCCCATCACCTCACGCTGGAGCGGCTGTCCCCCGAGCACACCGGAGAGCTGGTGCGGAAGGTGGCGAGCCAGGAGCCGCTCTCCCGCGAGACGATCGACCAGCTCGTGGCCCGGACGGACGGCGTCCCGCTCTTCGTGGAGGAGCTGACGCGGATGATGCTCGAGGTGTGCCCCACCCGGCAGGGCGTCCCCGAGCGGGGCCTCGAGCAGTGGCTCGTCCCCATCACCCTGCAGGCGCTGCTCGCCGCGCGGCTCGACCGGCTCCCCCCGGAACCGAGACAACTGGCGCAGGTGGCCGCCGTGCTCGGCCGCAGCTTCACCCCCGCCGTGCTCGCGGCCGTCAGTGGTTGGGAGCCTCCCGCCCTGCAACAGGCCCTGGCCACGCTGCTCGCCTCGGGCCTGTTGCACAAGCAGGGCCCCGGCCCCGAGCTGCAGTACCAGTTCCGCCACGCCCTCATCCGCGACGCGGCCTACCAGTCGCTCCCGCGCAGCCAGCTGCGGCAGTACCACCGGCGCGTGGCCGAGGTCCTCGCGAAGCTCTTCCCGGAGACGGCGCAGGGCAACCCCGAGCTGCTCGCCTACCACCAGGCGGCGGCCGGACAGTACGAGCAGGCCATCCACTCCTGGGCCCGGGCCGGGACACTCGCCAGCCAGCGCTCCAGCAACCAGGAGGCGGTGGGCCACTTCCAGGCCGCGCTGCGGCTGGTGAAGTACCTGAGGGATCCGGCGCAGCAGCGGCGCGAGGAGCTGCACCTGCAGATCGGCCTGGGCAACAACCTGGTGGCCACGCGGGGCTATGGGACGCCCGAGGTGGAGCGCGCGTACAGCCGGGCCCACGCGCTGTGCACCACGATGGGAGACACGCCCCAGCTCTCTCCGGCCCTGCACGGCCTGTGGCTGTATTACTTCGCCCGCGCCCGCTTCCCGAAGTCCCACCAGCTCGCGGAGCAGCTGCTGGGCCTGGGGCGGAAGAACCCGGAGGCGGTGGACGTGCTCATCCTCGGCCACCGGATGATGGGCACCACGCTGTTCGCCATCGGCGAGCCCGCGGCCGCGCTGGAGCACTTCGAGCAGACGCTCGCGCGGTATGACCCCGTCCGGCATCGCTCGCTGGCGCTCGTGCACGGCGTGGACCCGGCCGTGGCCGCGATGTCGTACGTGTCGTGGATCCACTGGTACCTCGGCTTCGCGGACCAGGCGTGGCGCGACCACCAGGCGGCCCTGCGGATGGCGAAGGAGGTGGCCCACCCGCACACCTCGGCCGTCACCTACTGCTACGCCAGCAGCTTCCACCAGTTCCGGCGAGAGAGCGCCGACGCGCTGAGGTGCGCGGAGAAGGCACTGGCGTTCGCCCGGGAGCACCACTTCCCGCTCTGGGAGACGTGGGCCACCCTCATCAAGGGCTGGGCCCTGGTGGCCCAGGGCGTCGCGGAGAAGGGGCTGCCCCTGCTGCGCGCGGGCATCGAGGGCTGGCGCGCCTCGGGCTCCGAGGCGGGCATGGCCACCCACCTCACCCTGCTGGCCGAGGCGACCATGCTGGCCGGACAGTACGAGGACGCCCAGCGCGTGCTGGAGGAGGCCTTCACCCTGCAGGAGCGCTACGGCGAGCGCTGCGGCGAGGTGACGCTCCACCGCGTGCGGGCGGAGCTGCTGCTGGCACGAGGCGCCGCTCCGGAGCAGGCGCTCGCCAGCTTCCACCAGTCCATCGCCGTGGCCCGGCAGCAGGGCGCCCGCGCGCTGGAACTCCAGACGACGCTCGGCCTGTGCCGGTTGCTGCTGCGGCTGGGGGAGCGCAAGCAGGCGCGCGGCACGCTGGACGCGGTGCTGAGCGGCTTCACCGAGGGCTGGGAGACCCCGGACCAGCGGGAGGCCCGGGAGTTGTCCGCCCGGTTGGGATGAACCCGGGCGCGAGTGGGCACGCCGTGAGGGCACGCACACATTGCGGGCATGACCCGACCCCGGTGGGATGCGCCAGGAGAGACGCCAGCCGTGCCCCGGCCCACGGCCGCCTGGCCCCGCGCCCGGCTCGTCCCGCGCGTCCTCTCCGGGTTGCTCCTCGCCTATGTGCTGATGAAGGCGCTCAGCGCCGCGGGGGCGTGGCTGCTCTGGGAGGCACTCGCCATCACCCCCACGCCGCTCCCCGCGAAGCACACCGCCCTCTTCCTGACGAGCTTCCTGCTCGTCTTCACCCCGCTGCTGTACCTCTCCGCCTGCGCGCTGGCGCGGCGCCTGCTCCACCCCCGCGTGGACACGCTCGTCCTCTACATGGGCACCACCTGCTTCTGCGCGACACTCGGCGAGGTGGGCACGGACACCCTCTGCGTGACGCTGCTGAAGCGGCCCCTCTGGCTCTACCACGTCTGGCCGGTGAACCACGGCTACGCCTCGGCCGCCGGGCTCTTCACCTGGCCCCTCTATGGGGGCTTCGTCTACCTGCTGCACCAGGCCCTGCGCACCAACCCCCGGCTGCGCTGCTTCGACCGGGACGGCACCAAGGTGCTGCTGCTCGCCGTGAACGCCATGCTGCTGGAGATCTTCGTCAACGTCTTCTCGCTCGGCCTCTTCGAGTCCTTCTTCTTCTTCTATTTCCGAGAGGACCTGGGGCACTTCTCCACGGGGGAGATCTTCCTCCCCTACGTGGTGCTCGGCTCCGCGGGCCTGAAGCTGCTGGCCTTCCTGGAGCGCAGGCGGCATCGCCTGGCCATCGGGCTGGCGCTTCAGGCCCTCGGCATCCTATGCGTGCTGCTCATGCCGTAGCCAACGTGTCCCCGGACCGCGGTGCCCGCTCCCAGCCCTGGACGCCCCAGGTCTGCCGCAGATGATCCGGCAGGCGGAAGGGCACGCGGTTCTTCCCGCGGCCCGCCCAGGCGATGCCCTCCATCAGCTTGCGCCCGAGCAGCACGCACAGCTCCTCGGTGAAGAGGCTGTGCTCGTCCATCTCGTCCATGACCCACCCCAGGCCCACCAACGGCCCCATGAGCAGGGTGCTCTTCAGGTCGTGCTTGCGTGGCACTCCGGCGGCGCTCGCCGTGGAGGCACCCAGCAGGTGATAGATGAGCACCTCCCCCAGGTCATCGAAGAGGTTGCCGGGCGTGACATGGTCCAGCAACGACAGCAGGGCCTGCGTCATCTCCGCGCCCTCCCTGCTCCACTGGAACTGGCGCCGGGCGATTTCATCGAAGAGGCGCTCGCCCTCCTCGTAGCGCTCGGGCAGCAGCTCGCCCTGGATGCCCATGATGTGACCCACCACGCGCCAGGCGTGGTAGTAGGCCTGCGTCTCGAGCGGCGACGGGGTGTACCCCAGCTTGGGAAGCGCGCGCAGGGTGACGACGGAGAAGGCCAGCATGGTGGCCGCCATGTCCTCCTGGTTGATGGGCTGGCCCAACGCCGGGTCCCACTTCCCCTCCTGGGCGATGAGATGGCGCACGGCGGCATGCATGAGGCGCACCTTCTGCGCGGTGCGGATGCCACGCCCGCCCGGCGCGAGTCCCGCCGGATTGCCGGGCCCCAGGTCCGGAGCCATGACATCCACCACCATCTGCGCCGTCTCCAGGATGCGGCGCGTGAGGTTCGTGGGAAGGCCCGTGCCCCGCCGCACGTCGCGGGAGAGCCACGCGCGCAGTCTCATGGACAGCCGCTGGGAGAGCGGAAGCTTCATGAGCAGGTTCGAGGCCAGCACGTCCCGGACGCGCGTGTCGCGCCCACGCCCCATCTTCCCGGTGAGATGGAGGACCTTCACCCCCTTGCGGGCCGCATAGCAGGACGGCAGCGAGGCGCAGAAGAGCGCGATGAGCATCTGGGGAGCGCAGCGGTTGAAGAAGCGCTGGCCCTCGGCGAGGAGGGACGGCTGCGTCCAGTCGGGCAAGGCCCGCGTGTCGTCGAGGAAGTGGCGAAGTGACGGGTGTAGCTGCTCGGGCGCCGGCTGCTCATTGAGGATGAGCTGCGTCATCAACTCGTTGGCCAGCGTCACCTCGCGCTCGCTCAGGCTCCGGACCGCCTCGTCGGCCTCCGGGTCGCACTCGGTGCGCTTGGTGTCCAGGAATGCATCCGTCCACCGCTCTTCCATCATCCGCATCTGAACCGCCCCTGACATTCTTCTCAGGAGGGCACCCCCATGGTGTCCTCATAGGGTCCGACGGAAATCGGCCATTTGTGACACCGGGCCGTCACGGGCCGAGACCCTGGATGAGGGGGGAGCGGTAGCCCGCTCCGGGCGCTACTCCAGCACGCAGCCGTCCCGCTCGCTGACGAAGCGAGCCTTCTCGCCCCACAGCAGCGCGGCGGCCGTCTGCACGCTGCGCTCCTCGTAGTCCACCGTCACCGTGGCCACCGCCGGGCTCGCCGCCGTCCAGCGCCGGCAGTAGTCCTCGCTCATCCGCATCACGAAGACGCAGGAGCAGAAGTCCTTCGCCGTGTACGAGGTGACGAGCTGCAAGTCATTGTTGTCATAGGGACGCTGCACCGTGTCGCCCCTCCCGCAGGAGAGGGCCACGGCACACGCGAGCACCATCAGCGCACGGCTCCCGCTCATGGCAGCTCCTCCACCACCGCGAGGGCCAGCTTCAGGAAGGTGTCCAACGAGAACGAGCCGTCCCGGTCATCCGCCGTCCGCACCACGATGAGCTCCTGGGAAGGAATGATGGAGATGGACTGGCCCCAGTGCCCTCGCGCGGCGTAGGCGCCCTCGGGCACGCTGGGGAAGGGCAGCTCCGTCTGCACGTTGGGGATGGGCCGGTTGAGCCACCACTGCCAGCCCTGCACGTCGTCCCGGCCCCGCTCGTAGGACTTGCGCTGGATGGGCTCGGACACCGCCGTCGACCTCGCCACCCAGTCCTCGGGG
The DNA here is from genome assembly GCF_036277355.1 of Archangium sp. Lineage (GTDB taxonomy): Bacteria > Myxococcota > Myxococcia > Myxococcales > Myxococcaceae > Archangium. Next base: position 61,122 of record NZ_DASUNC010000171.1, on the reverse strand, counting down.
AGGATCTGCTCTCCCGCCCAGCACCCGTTGCGCAGGTAGAAGTAGCCGAACTTCGCCAGGTCCCTCGGCGTGGCGTGCAGGTACGAGGAGCCCACCACCACGCCCTTGCCATCCCGCTCCCACGTGGCGCTCTTCATCCCCAGCTTGTCGAGCAGCAACACCCACGGCCAGTCCCTGCCCAGCTCGGGCTTCAACGCCGCGTCCAGCACCCCGGCCAGCAGCGTCGCGTCGCCCGAGGAGTAGCGCCACGAGGTGCCCGGCGGGTCACTGCGCTCGTGCGCGGTGATGAAGGACACCATGTCCCGGCGGCCCTCTCCGTACAGCATCGCCAGCACCGAGGACGTCTGGTACGTGCCACCGTTCTCGTAGTCCTCCCGCCAGTCCAGCCCCGAGGCGAACTCCATCAGGTTGCGCACCGTGATGGCGCAGTTGTCCTGCCTCGACGCCTTCACGTGCTCGCAGATGGAGTCGTCCAGGCTCAGCGCGCCCCGCTTCACCGCGATGCCCACCAGCGCGCTGGTGACGCTCTTCGACATGGACCAGGCCAGGTGCCGCTTGCTCGCGTCGAAGCCGCGGCCGTAGCGCTCGTACACCACCCGGCCCTTGTGGATGACGACGACGCCATCCGTGCGCACGCCCTTGCGCTCCTTGTCCTCCCCCTGGAGCGTGAAGGCGTAGTCCTCCAACGCCTGGATTTGGGCCGCCCTCGCCGCCGCGACTTCCGCGCGGGCATCGGGCCATTCCTCCGTGGGCCAGGGGGTGGGGGGAGTGGGGCAGTCGGCGGCACGGGCCGGCGAAACGAGCGCCAGGGCCGAAGCCAGAAACAGGGGGGACATTCCGCGAAGTCGACGCATGGGAGGACCGTTCAGAAGGTGTAGCGCAGCAGGGGAACCACCAGGGCCCGCGAGGCGGTCGCCTCCACCACGGAGCGCGGACGCTCGGGGACTCGCGACAGCGTGGGCGGCGGCACCGGCGCCGTCGCGCGCATCGTCAGCGTCACCGCCGTGGGCAACACCAGCGCCTCCACCAACGTGAAGAGCGCCGCGTCCCCCAGGTCATCCACCGTCGCCCCGAGCAGCACCGCCCCCGTCACCGCCAGTGCGTGCACCCCGAGCGCCACCCACACCGCCGGTTGGAAACGCACGCTGCCCGGCTGCAACGCATTGCCCACCAGCCACTGCGCCCCCGTCACCGCCAGCGGCGGCACCACCAGCAGCAACACCATCGCCGGAGCCGCCGCCCCCACCAGGTTCGACGACAGCGAGCCCACCCACGCGCTCAGCGCCAACGTCGCCGGCACCGCCACCACCGCCGCCCCCGCCCCCGTGCCCAGCTCCAGCGCCATCCACTTCGCCGGGTGCTCCGTCATCATCCCCGCCGGCAACAGCCGCGCCGACTCCGGCGCCGCCCGTGACGTCATCGGCACCATCCACAGCACCAGGGCCAGCACCAGCGCCAGGCCAGGACTCACGCCGCGCCGGGCCCACCGCTCATCCGCTCGCAAGGGAGACATGGGCTCCTGTCATATCATCGACACGCGCCCGCCGTGCCCCCCACCCGGGGGGCTTTCCGCCGCCCTCGCCTTCGTGCCACCGTGCACGCCACGGCGAGCACGCGTGCCCGACTCCAAGCACATCCTCCAACGCTGGCATCCCCTCGGACGGCTGGGACTGTTCTCCCTGGTGTATTCCGCCAGCACCGCCCTGGGCATGCGGCTCAACGCCTCGGACGAGCACTTCTCCACCCTCTGGCCCCCCAGTGGCGTGCTGCTCGCCGCGCTGCTGCTCTCCCGCTTCCGCGACTGGCCCGCCCTCCTGCTCGCCGCCGTCCTCCTCAAGCCCCTCACCTCCTTCCCCGGGCACCTGCCCCACCTGGGCGGCTTCCTCCTGTCCACCGGCAGTGCCCTCGAGTCGCTCGCCGGCGCCTTCCTGCTGCGCCGCTACGCCGGCTTCCGCCCCTCCCTCGAGCGCGTGCGCGACGTCCTCTTGCTGGTGGGGCTCGGCGCCCTGCTGAGCACCCTGCTCGGCGCCACCTCCGGCGTCACCCTCATGGCCCTCCGGGGCCAAATCCCCTGGCGGGAGTGGGGCGGCCAGTGGCGCATCTTCTGGGTGGGAGATGCCATGGGCGTGCTGCTGGTGGCCCCCGCGCTGCTCTCCTGGTCCACCCGCGGCCTCGAGGGCTGGGGCCGCGCCCGCCCGCTGGAGCTCGCCGCGCTGCTCGGGGTGCTCGTGCTGGCCGTGGACCTCGTCTTCCACCTGGGCCCCGACAACACCAGCGTCTACCACCCCGTCAGCTACCTCGCCTTCCCCTTCATCCTCTGGGCCGCGCTGCGCTTCGAGGTCCGCGGCACCTCGGCGGCCATGGTGGCCCTCACCGCCGTGGCCCTCCAGCACACGCTCGAGGGCAATGGCCCCTTCGCCGCCGGGCCCCCGGGCAGCACCAGCACCGCGCGCCTCGTCTTCCTCCAGTCCTTCCTCGCCGCCGTGGGCGTGTCCGGGCTGCTGCTGGCCGCCGCGCTCGGCGAGCGCCGCCTCGCCCAGGAGAAGGCCACCCTCCTCAACCGCGAGCTGCGCCAGTCCCTGCACGCGCTCGCCACCGCCCAGCAGGAGCTCGTCCGCCGCGAGCGCATGGCCGCCCTCGGCGAGCTGTCCGCCAGCGTCGCCCACGAGGTGCGCAACCCCCTGGGGGTCATCGCCAACTCGGTGGCCGCCCTCTCGCGCCTGGTGGGGCCCGAGCAGGGCACCTCCCGGGAGCTGCTCGGCGTCATGGGCGAGGAGGTGGCCCGGTTGGACCACCTCATCAACGGGCTGCTGGACTTCGCCCGCCCCCAGGTGCCCCGCCTGCGGCCACAGCCCATCGGCCCCGTGGTGGACGGCGCCCTGGAGGCCGCCTCGCGCGCCCAGCCACAGGCCGGGCACGTCCGGGTGACGCGCGAGGAGGAGCCCGCCCTGCCCGACGCCCCGCTGGACGCGCAGCTGCTCCACCTGGCGCTCAGCAACCTCTTCACCAACGCCCTGCAGGCCATGCCCCAGGGCGGCACCCTGCACGTCCGGCTCGGCTCCGTCCCGGCGCGCGGCGGCGTGCCCCTGGCCCGCGTCTCCATCACCGACTCGGGCCCGGGCATCCCTCCCGAGGTCATGGCCCGGCTCTTCGAGCCCTTCTACACCACCAAGGCCTCGGGCACCGGCCTCGGGCTCGCCATCGTGCGGCGCATCGTCGAGGCCCACCAGGGCTCCGTCGAGGTGCACTCCACCCCGGGCCAGGGGACGACCTTCATCGTCCTCCTGCCCCTGGCGCAGGCCTCCCGCTCGGCCGCCTGAGCTCCCGCGTCAGAACGGGATGCCGCCGTCGTCGTCCCCGCCACCGCCGCTGTAGTCATCATCCCCGTGCGGAGGCGGCTCGTCTCCTCCACCGCCCTCGCCACCCCGCTGCCGGGCGATCTCCGCCTCGATGGACGCCAGCAGCTGCCGCTCCCGGTCGTGCCAGCGCGACTTGCTCGGGTCGTTCAGCGAGCGCCTCGCGCCATTGGCGTAGTACTCGAGGTCTCCCATGCTCGCGCCCCGGATGGGCGCGCCCTTGCTGCGGCCGTAGTTGGGGAACACCTCGCCCGCGCCGCCTCCCCCGCCGCCGCCGCCACCACCGCCGCCGCCCGAGGACGCACGCCTCGGCGCCGCCGCCGCGTCCGGCGTCGCGCCAATGCTCATCTCTCCCAGCTTCAGCGAGAAACCGTCCCCATTGCGGAACGCCGTCCCCACCCGCACCTGCTCCACGCGCCCGTCCGGGCGCTTCACTGCCACCGTCACCGGATAACCCTGATCGCTCATCCCCGCCGGAAATCACTCCCGCCCCACGGTGTCAACGACTCCGCGAGGCAGCAATGCTCCGGCCAACCCGCCCGCGGAGCGGGCAGGCACCAGGGGACTGGGGGAGCGTTCACGGGTGGAACCTGGGGTCCCGGGCCGCGGCTCAGCGCAGCTCGACGCGCTCCTTGCCGCCCTTCTTGCGCACCCAGGCCTTCGGCTTCGGCGGTGCCGCCGGCTCCGGCCTCTGGGGCGCCGCCTCCGCCAGCGCCTTCGACGCCGCACGGCCCCTCGGCAACACCACGTCCGGCACCGACTGCGGCGCGGCGTCGTCCACCCACTTGTCCGGCCGCCGGTTCGACTTCACCAGCAACCGCAGCTTCTGGTAGTGCGCCGAGCAGTACCCCTTCGAGCGCGACGGCCTCTTGCACCCGATGACCGCGCAGCGCTTGCCCTCCTCCGTCCGCGCCGCCGGAGGACGGCCCCGGCGCGCCGGCACGGCCTCGGCCTGCTGCGCTCCCCGCGCCGCCGGCACCACCGCGCCCCGGCCCCTCGGGCCACCCGGCGCCGACATGCCCGGCAACGCCAGCTGCAACGACTGCATCCGCTTCGTCAATGGCGCCAGACGCTGGACGATGTCCACCAGCTCATCCACCACCGCCAGCCGCTCATCCATTCGCGTGATGGCCTTGTGCATGGGAGCCAGCCGCCCCCTCAGCTCCGCCTGGACCATCTCCCGCAACGGTTTTTCGATCGACATGCGCGCACCATATGCCACTCAGTGGCCCCTACCGCCAGTCCCTCGGACCCCCGCTCTGTCGACCCGGCCACGTCCCACCCCCTCCGTCCACCTCCGCGCATCCCATGCCGAATGCTGCGGCGCTCCCGCCCCGCTTGGGGCATGGTGCACCGTCCGCGGGCACGAGGACTCCCAGACATGACCCACGATTCGACTGATTGGCTTTGCATCAATACCCTCCGCACCCTCGCCATGGATGCGGTGGAACAGGCCCACTCGGGCCACCCGGGCGCGCCCATGGCGCTGGCGCCCGTGGCCTACCAGCTGTGGCAGCAGGAGCTGCGCTACGACCCGACCCAGCCCATCTGGCCCAACCGCGACCGGTTCGTGCTCTCCAACGGGCACGCCTCCATGCTCCTCTACGCCCTGCTCCACCTGACGGGCGTGCGCCGCGTCACCTCGGACTACACCGTCGAGGACCAGGTGGCCATCTCGTTGGAGGACATCAAGAAGTTCCGCCAGCTGGACAGCTCCACCCCCGGCCACCCCGAGTACCGCTGGACGAGCGGCGTGGAGACCACCACCGGCCCCCTGGGCCAGGGCGTGGCCAACAGCGTGGGCATGGCCATCGCCAGCCGCTGGCTCGCCGGGTACTTCAACCGCCCCGGCTTCGAGCTCTTCGACTACGACGTCTATGCCCTGTGCGGTGACGGAGACCTGATGGAGGGCGTGGCCAGCGAGGCGGCCTCGCTCGCCGGGCACCTGAAGCTGCCCAACCTGTGCTGGGTGTACGACAGCAACCGCATCAGCATCGACGGCAGCACGGACCTGGCCTTCACCGAGGACGTGGGCAAGCGCTTCGAGGCCTATGGCTGGCGCGTGCTCCACGTGGCCGACGCCAACGACCTGGACGCGCTCTCGCAGGCCTTCCGCACCTTCAAGCAGGACCGCGGCCTGCCCACCCTCATCATCGTCACCACGCAGATTGGATATGGCGCGCCCAGGAAGCAGGGCAGCGCGTCCGCCCACGGCGAGCCCCTGGGCGCGGAGGAGATCAAGGGCGCCAAGCGCAAGTACGGGTGGCCCGAGGACGCGCAGTTCCTCGTGCCCGAGGGCGTGCGCGAGCGCTTCGCCGAGCGGATGGGGAAGCGCAGCCGCGAGCTGCGCACGGAGTGGGAGGCGAGGTTCGCCGAGTACCAGAAGAAGCACCCGGAGCTGGCGGAGCACCTCACGCGGATGCAGAAGCGCGAGCTGCCCGAGGGCTGGGACAAGGAGCTGCCGGTGTTCCCGGCGGACGCCAAGGGCGTGGCCACGCGCGAGTCGAGCGGCAAGGTGCTCGGCGCGCTGGCGAAGAACTACCCGTGGATGGTGGGCGGCTCGGCGGACCTGAATCCGTCCACGAAGACGTACCTGTCGTTCTCGGGCGCGATGAAGCCGGGGGACCAGACGGGGCGCAACATCCACTTCGGCGTGCGCGAGCATGCCATGGGCTCCATCATCAACGGCCTGGCGCTGAGCAAGGTGCGCCCGTACAGCGCCACCTTCCTCATCTTCAGCGAGTACGAGCGGCCGCCCATCCGGCTGTCGGCCATCATGGAGCTGCCGGCCATCCACATCTTCACGCATGACTCGATTGGCCTGGGCGAGGACGGCCCGACGCACCAGCCGGTGGAGCAGCTGCCCAGCCTGCGCTCGATTCCGGGGCTCATCGTGCTGCGCCCGGCGGACGCCAACGAGGTGACGGAGGCGTGGCGGGTGATTGCGCCGCTGAAGCACCAGCCGGTGGTGCTGGTGCTCACGCGCCAGGCGGTGCCCACGCTGGACCGGACGAAGTACGCGCCGGCCTCGGGCGTGGCCAAGGGGGCCTACGTGCTGTCGGACAGCAAGGGCACGCCGGACGTCATCCTGATTGGCACGGGCAGCGAGGTGTCGCTGTGCCTGCAGGCGCAGGAGCAGCTGGAGGGCCAGGGCGTGAAGGCGCGGGTGGTGAGCATGCCCTCGTGGGAGCTGTTCGAGCAGCAGGACGAGGCGTACCGGGAGCAGGTGCTGCCCTCGTCGGTGCACGCGCGCGTGGCGGTGGAGAAGGCGTCCACGTTCGGCTGGGAGCGCTTCGTGGGCCTGCGCGGCGCGGTGGTGGGCATGCGCAGCTTCGGGGCCTCGGCGCCGCTCAAGGCCCTGCAGCAGAAGTTCGGCTTCACCGTGGACAACGTGGTGAAGGTGGCCCGCGAGGTGATGGAGCAGGCGAAGAAGTAGCCACCGTGCAGAGCCCCCTCTCCCCCTGGGAGAGGGTGGGGGTGAGGGTCTTCCCCGGTCCGCCCGAGCAGGTGGACGGGGAGGGCCCGGCCCGAGCAGAAGGAGAGCCATGGGATTCACGCTGGAGGTCGAGAACTACCGCGCACTCCGGAAGGTGCGCTGGAGCCCCTCGGGGGTCTGCGCCATCACGGGACCCAACGGCTCGGGCAAGACGACCTTGCTGTCGGTCATCGAGTTCCTGCGGCATTTCCTCCAGCGAGGTAATCAAGCCGCTGTCGAGTTCTCGGGCGGAACCGCGAGCATCAGGAACCAGCATGCCGGAATCACCGACGCGATCCGGTTCACGCTGCTCCAGCAGAATTGCTTTTGGATGGTTCAGGCATACCTCACACCTCCTTCTCTCGAAATCTCAGAGGGTGTTTGGCTTGACCAGCAGCAGCTCGCCAATCGTGACATCTTTTCGAGCACGGCGTCTGTCCTGGAACGCAAGTTGATCATCTCGGGAGATTCCGTCTTCTCACATGCAATGAGCCTGCTTCCCACCGAGCAGAGGGAAGCACTCAAGGGGCTGCACGAGCTCGCATCGAACTTCCGGCTGTACCAGAACCTCCAATCCGGCACGCTGCGTACCGTAGGCTCCCCCTCCACGGCGGACCTATACCTCCACACAGACGGACGCAATGCGTTCTCGGTGCTGCGCAACTGGAAGGCCGGCCGTAAGGAGCACGAAGAGCGCTGGCGCTTCGTCCGCGATGGGCTGGAGGAGTGCTTCCCAGAGCTCTTCGAGGACATCGAGTTCCTCTCGGCCGGACAGACCGTCACCGTCCGGTTCTTCTTCAAGGGGTTACAAGAGCCCATTGATGCCTACTCGGCACCCCATGGCCTGCTCATCACGCTGCTCCACCTGTGTGCCATTGCCTCCACGCCGGACGGTGGCGCCGCGGCTATAGACGAGCCGGAGAACGGCCTGCACCCGTACGCCATCCGGACGTTGATGGACCTGGCGAGGGCCCGCGCCTCGGCGAAGGATCTGACCCTCCTCCTCGCGACGCACTCGCCGGTGGTTCTCAACACCTTCAACACCGAGCCGGAGCGCGTCTACATCATGGAGCCCGGCCACGACGTGCTCCCCATCGCGCTGAGCGAGCACAGCAATCCGGAGTGGCTCGCGCACTTCTCGCTGGGGGACCTCTACAGCGACCAGACCTTCGGCGCCCAGAGGCGGCCCCCCAAGTGACGGTCCGGGTTCAGCTCATCGTCACGGGAGAGCTCGAACGCCTGGGTCTGCACCTCTCCCTCCGGAAGCTCTTCGCCCCGACCGGCGCGGACGTCGAGTTCCTCGAGCCACAGAAGACCCAGGACTTCACCTCCAATCGAGTCGGGGCACTGCTGCCCCCGGAACTGGCCGCCAAATCACTCGCGGCGAAGCTCGCGGGCGCGCTGGTGCTCGGGGTGTATCCGGGCCGGGGCGGCACGATGCAGGCGGACCACGTCATCGCGGTGGACGACCTGGAGCTGGTCAACGCGGACCAGCCCGGGCACGTCCTGGAGTACTTCCGCCACGCGGTGAGGGCGCACGTCGACCGGACGTTCCCATCCGCCACCACCCGCGAACGGGTGTACCAGTCACTGGCCGAGCGCGGCTCGTTCCACCTGCTCACCCCGATGGTGGAGACCTACTTCTTCGGCGAGACCGCCGCGCTCCAGCGGGCCAAGGCCCACCAGGCACCCAATCGCTTCGACACGGCTCGCGCTCTCGAGGACTTCGAGGTGGATGATGCGGCTTATCTGGCCGCCACGGTGCCAGGGAAGTCCGAGCCCCGGCACCGGCACCCGAAGAACTATGTCCGGTACCTCTGCGACCCCACGGGACAGCGGCGCGCCTACCGCGAGACGCACGAGGGACTCGATGCCCTCCAGGTCCTCGACTGGACGGCGGTCCTCCAGCAGGAGGCACACGCGGCGTTCGCACGAGCGCTCATCGACGACATCGCCGATGCGCTGAATGTCCCATCGCCGTGTCCGGGCGCATGCGCTTCTCTGACTGTGCGAAAGGGAGACGGCCTGCTGCGCAACATCTGAGGGCATGCCGCCATGAGGCTGGCCGTCACGGACTCAGTCGCAGGGAGCGCCTCGCCTCCCACTCCGAGCGCAACAGGCCCCACACCTGCTGGTCCTTGCGCTGGCCGTCGATGAAGAAGTGCTCGCGCATCACGCCCTCCAGCGTGAAGCCGAGCTTCCTCGCCAGGGCCTGGGACGCGAGGTTGTCCGCCGCGGTGGTGAGCCACACCCGGTGCAGGAAGGGCCACGCGAAGAGCCGCTCCAGCACCATCCCCACCGCCCGCGTGCCAATGCCCCGGCCGTGGTACGCGCTGGAGAGCATGTAGCCAATCTCGATGCGCCCCTGGAAGCGCGACAGCTCCCGCGCGGCCACCGTGCCGATGATGCGCCCCTCGAGTTCCACCATCCACCGGAAGCCCGTGGCCTTCGGGTCCGACAAGTCAGAGGTGGATTCCTGGAGGCGCTTGAGCAGCGACTCGCGCGTGGCGGGCTCCATCGGCACGAGCTTGCGTGACACGGGCTCGTCCCGCAGGGCCATCCAGAGGTCCACGTGCTCGGGCAGGGCGGGAACCAGGCGCAGGTCCGGAGTCGTCATGGCGCGCCACTGTAACGCCTGCCCTCCAGGAAGCCGTGTCCCCTGCACGCCCCACCCGGACCCACGCGCGTAACCCCCTGGGAAAAGGGCTTCTCTTTTTCCCAGGGCACCGCCCGAGCCCAGCGGCCCGCCGGGCAAGCCCTCGCTGCACGAACCGCGGACGCGCCTCAGCTTCCCGACCGCAATCGAAACACCCAAAGGGAGGGAAGACACATGACGAAGACGAAGCTTCTGCTGGCGGGGCTCCTGGCTGGTGCGGTGGCGGTGGGGACCGGGTGCAAGACGGACAAGGGCAGCACCAATACGGGGACCGGCACGGATACGAGCACCCTGTCGACGGATGCCGGCACGGGTGGCGCGGGCGTGGACACCATGGACCGCGGCCGCGAGCAGATGGAGCCGCTGCCCCAGGAGGGCACGCGCGAGATGGAGCCCGGCGTGCACGATGACATCCCCGCCGAGCCGGGCACGGGTGGCACGGGCCTCGAGCCGGAGCCCATGGACCGCACGAATGACACCCTCGGCGGCGAGACGAGCGACGAGCCGCTCGGTCCGGGCGCTCCGGCCAATCAGCCCGTGCCCGATGAGGACATGAACGACACCGAGCGCACCACCGATCCCATGAAGTGACAGCTCGGGCGCGGTCTGAGCGGCAGAGGGAGTAGCGACGTCGTGTCGCTACTCCCCCGCCGTCATCTTCCAATTGCTGGCGCGGCGAGTAAGGCCTGTGCGCGGCGGAAGAAGGCTTCGAGCAGTGCCCGCTGGAAGGGGCTCAGGACCTCAGTCATGCACGAGCCCTTGCTGACGCCAACGTGACAGGAGGAACTCCCAGAAGGCGAGCCGGCGCCCGAGGTGTCGCCGGAGTTGGGGCCAGCACCGGAGCACTTCTTCGAGAGAGACCCATGCCCACACGTCCGTGTCCCGCGCCTCGCGGAGGATGATGCCCATCAAGCGCACGCGCTCCGGCTCGGACACCGTGCGCAACCGCTCGCGCAGCTCGCGCACGGTCATCGGATCGTCCCAGAGGAAATAGGGAACGGCGTTCTCATCCTGGAAGTCGGTGTCGAGGCGGGTCATGGTCGTCTGCCCTGACCAGAAGTGTAGGCACCGACGGCGCAAGTCACCAGCGCCGACCTCGGCCATGAACGCGAGGCGCGCCTCACGGCCCCGCGGGCGCGGCGGTACGGGAGCTAGTACTTGACCCGGACCACCTTGCTCAGCTTGCACAGACCCGTGGAGTTGTCGACGCCCGAGAGGACGACACCCGAGGTCGGGTTGAGGGCCTGGACCATCTCGGGCTTGTTGTTGTCGAGGTTGATGCCCATGTAGACGCCCACGTGCGTGATGTTGCTCTCGCTGCAGTTGGGGCTGAAGAAGATCAGATCGCCCGCGCGCTTCTCCCACTCGCCCACGAGGCTGCCCCAGACGCCGCCGCTCTGGTCACGCGCATGGTTGAAGATGCCCTGCGCGCTCGTGCGAAACACGTTGAACCCCGCGTTCCTGTAGACGTAGTAGGCGAGGCCGGAGCAATCGAAGGTGTCCGGGCCCTGGGTGCCGAGCACATAACCGTCGCAGATCTGATCCCGGGCGAGCGTGGTCGCCGTCTTCACCTGCGTATAGACGGGCTGCTGCCAGGGATAGTTCGTCGGGCGGAAGCAGGCCGCCTGGGAGTACTCGGACAGCTCCTCACCGCCGGGGGCGCCGACCATCTCCTCGGGGCCACAGCCCGTGGAGGCGACGGCGAACAGCATGGACGTGGCGCAGAAGACAGGCTTGATGCGTGCGAACATGTTCTGGATTCCTCTTGTGAGTGTGGGTGCGTCTGGACGCGCAACGGGTGTGCCCGTCAGCGGGAGTTCCCGATTGAACCCGCTTTCCGTTGCTCGTTTCCCCATGGACGAAATCCACTGGCCGCCGTCCCACGAGTTCACGAAATCGTGACACATCACCTGGACGGAGCCGGCACGGCCCCCTGGAGCGGGGCATGCCGCCGCCAGATTTCCCGCGCCTCCTCGACGCTCACGGCGCGGAACCGCACGGCCGCTCCCGGACGGCGCGCGGCCAGAGCACCCCAATCGGCGCGGATGACCACGGCGAGCACCGGGTACCCACCCGTCGTGGGATGGTCCGGCCCGAGCACGATGATCTCCCCCGAGGCGGGCACCTGGAGCGCCCCACGCACCATGGGCCCCGAGAGCCCCGAGCCCTCATCGGCCTGGGACAGCGCCGGGCCCCGCAGCCGCATGCCCACGCGGTCGCTCGTGGGGGACACGGTGAAGGAGCCCTCCAGCAACACCTCCATCGCGTCCGCGCCGAAGCGCCCCAGGTCCGGCCCGAGCACCACGCGCACCTCGGACTCCAGCGACAGCTCCAGGCCCGGCGCCTCGCGCGTGCCGCCTCCCGCCCCGAGCGGCAGCACATCCCCGCGCTTCAACACCCGGCCCTCGAGTCCCCCCAACCGGGCCACCGGCAGCGTGCCCCGGCCCCCGAGCACCTCGGGCACATCCATCCCGCCCTCGACGGCGGCGTAGCGCACCACACCCGCCTCGGGGGCCGGCACGGTGAACTGTCCCCCCGCTTCCACCCGGAACGCCCGGCCATCCACCGACACCCACGCAGCACGCCCGTGCAGCCGCAGCTCCACGCGCCCGTAACACTCCAGCGCCGCCGCGCTCCACACGTTGCCCACCGAGCGGTTCGCCACCGCCAGCCACTCGGGCACCAGCGCGCCTCCCGGTGGCACGCCCTGGTGCATGAGGCCCACGCGGCCCCCGTCCTGCACCATCACCAGCCCACCGGTGCCGAGCACCTCCAGCCACGCGTCCATTCAGTCCACCCGCTCGAAGAGGACCCGGTCCCCCAGGTGCAACAGCGCACCGGAGCCGGGCTGGAAGGCCGTGAAGTCCACGGCGGTGCCGAGCAGGTTCCACCCGCCCGGCGAGGCGAACGGGTAGATGCCCGTGCGGCGCCCGGCGAGCCCCACCGAGAACGCCGGCACACGGGGCCTCGGCGTGACCAGGCGGGGAACGGCGATGCGCCCATCCACCTCGCCCAGGTAGGCGAAGCCGGGGAGGAAGCCCATGGTGCGCACCGTGTACTCGCGCGAGGCGTGCAGCAGCGCCACGTCGTCCACCGAGAGGCCCACGCGCTCGGCCACCGCATCCAGGTCCGGTCCGTCGTAGCGCACGCGCACGGTGACGAGCGGTGGCTCCTCCAACACCGCCGGCGTCACCACCAGCCGGCCCAGCACGCGCCGGGGATCCTCGGGAGGCGCCGCCGGGTCGAAATACACGCACGCATGCTCCTCGCCCACCACGACGTCCACCACCCCGGGCTCGGCCTTCAAGGACTCCAGCACCGCGCGCCGCTCCAGCCGCGTGGGGAGCACGAGCCGCAGCGCGCCCTCACCGAGCGATTCGGTGCGCAGGGACAGCACGTCCAGCACGGCGCGCACCTCGCGGGCCATGTCCACCGCGCCCGGCGAGTCCCCGTGCACGCACAGCGTGTCCACCGTCCCCCCGAGCGCCAGCCGCAGCGCGTTCTCCCGGGCCACCGCGGGGTCGCTCAGCACCGCGCCCGGCTGCCCTCGGGGAATGAGGGAACCATCGGGCCGGGTGCCGCGGTCCGCGAAGCCTTCGCGCGCGTAGGAGAGCCCCGCGGCCCGGGCGGCCTCGCGCAGCGCGCCGGAGCCCGGTCCGAAGAAGGTGATGCCGGGACCGAGCGCCTCGACGACCCCCTCCACGACGGCGCGGGCGAGCGCGGGGTCGCGGTTGGCGGCGTGGTACAGGGCGCCATGGGGCTTGGCGTAGCGCACGGGCACGCCGACTTCCGAGGCCAGGGCGAACAACCGGGCGCACTGGGCGGTCACCTGGGCGCGCAGCACCTCGGGGGCCACCTGGAGCTCCTGCCGGCCGAAGTTCGCACGGTCCTCGAAGGACGGGTGCGCCCCGGCGCGAGTCCCATGGCGAGCACAGGCCTCCAGGGCCCGGCGCATGGACTGCGCGTCACCCGCGTGCCCGCCACAGGCGATGTTGGCCACCTGCGCGGACGCGTAGAGCCGCTCGTCTTCTTCGGGCAGTTCGCCCAGATCGATGTTGAGGAGACACTCCGCCATGGCTGCCGCCCCCCGCCTGATTCAAAGCCAGCCTTTTATATCCGGGTACTTCTCCAAGATGGCCAGGCATCTGGAGTCCAGATATCCGCGCTGGATGTAGTGTGCCGCATGGGGTCCCGTCGCGATCCGGATGAACCACACGAATACGCTGGCGAAACCGTTCTGGCAGACGTCTTCCTGGACCTGGAGTGCCCGCCTCCAATCACCTTGCGTGCAGAACTCATCGTAGTCCCGAAGCATCCGTCCGATGGCTCTCCATGCCGCCTGCCGCCCCCGCACCAGGTAATCGCGCTTGTTCAACCCGAACACCTCGATGCTCTCGGCCCCTCTGGGTGTCAGGTCGGCGATACGCCCGGTGACGGGCGACAACTCGAGGTGCTCCGTCGGCTCGTCCACGGTGGGATCGATCAACAAAGGCGCTCCGGAATCGTCCAGCGGAAACCGGGTTCGCTTGTGATTGCTGTTACAGTCGCCACACGCCAGCAGATAGTTGAGCCAGTCAAAGGTGCGCAGAGGATAGCGCGCCTTGGGCCAGAAGTGCTCGATGTCCTTGGCCGCGCTGTCCTCGCAATACATGCAGCGCTCCCGGCCCGGGGCCATGGCGCGGAGCGTGTCGCGAATCTCCCTGAACGCGGCCTTGTCCTTCCGCTCCCAGAGACGCCGTGCCTCGGCCGCTGGCTCCACCGCGGCGGCAATCTCTCCCGTCCGCTCCGCCAGCAGTACCAGGGTGCCTGGACTGAGGCCAGGTCTCTCCAGCTTCCTCATTCGTGATGCTCGTACTTGCGGAGGGTCCGCTCCACGAACTCGCTGTTCGTGTCCGGGAGCCTGGCCACGAGCACATCCAGCTCCTCCCGCTCCTGAGGGCTGAGGCTGTCTCGCAGCAGCCGCGCCTCGAGCCGCGCGACCCGGTCGCGGATCCGCTCCGACTCCTTCGAGTAGGGGTGGTCCAGCCCGAACAGCTCGGTGAGCACGGCCTCGTCCACGGTGCCATTCACGACCGTGCGGTAGACCTGCTCGGAGACGTGAGCGGCACCACCTGCCTCCTCATCCGCCGAGAGACGAATGAGCCCGTTGGGGTCCGCGGCCTGGCAGACGAACGGGCTGTGCGTGGTGACGATGAACTGGATGCGGGGGAAATGCTCCTTGAGCCAGAAGCCAATATCCTTCTGCCAGGAGGGGTGGAGGTGCTGTTCGAGCTCATCCACGAGCACGACTCCCGGATATGGGACCCTCCAAAGCCCCCGGTCCAGCTCCAACTTGAAATCCGGATAGGCCTCGCTCAGCAATCGGAGCAGATCCGTCACCAGGGCAGTCACGGTCCGGTAACCGTCGCTCATCTCCCACAGCGACAGTTCCAGGCCCCTCTGCCTCACCCAGAGCCCCTCGGGATTCACATCCACGATCTCGACCGAGCCTGGGAGGAGCCCATCATTGAGCAGCTTCTTGACCTCCTCGAGCAGTTGCCCCGCCTGGGGTTTCCCGTTGAGCGACAGGTAGTGGAGAGACTGGAGCCACTCGACGCTCTCCGCGAGATCCAGCTCGCCCCGGAAGAGCCCTGCGATCCGGGTCAGTCTGGGTGAGCCGATGACCTGCTGTGCCGTGGCGAGGCGTTGCGTCAATCGCCGGTGGGGACCGTAACCCGCCATGAACCAGCCCCGCCCCACCAGCCAGACCCATGCGTCCTTGGGCCTGGCCTTTCCGCTCATGTCCCAGGTGGTCTGAGTGACCGCGGAGGAGCCCATCAAGGACTCCCTGCTGTGGAGCTTGAGCTCGGCAACGAATTCCTTCTGGAGAGCGCCCAGTTCTTGAGAATCCCAGGAGTCCACCTGCTCATCCACGATCAGGGTCGCGGCGGCATGAGCACTCCTGGAGCCCCGTCTCATCCAGCTCGAGGGAGTCTGCTGGAACGTCAAGGTCGCATCCATCCCCGCGGCGGCCATGGCCATGGCCCTGAGGAACGTGGACTTCCCCGAGCCGTTGCGTCCGGCCACCACCGTCCATCCCGCGTAGCTGCCATCCGGTCGCGCCAGGTCCAACTCCACGCGGCGCTCGCCCTCGCCGAAGCCGCGGATGTTCTCCAGCATGATCTTCCGGATATACATACCTCACCCTCGCTCCCATGCTCCGGGTACAGCCCCACGTGCATCCTCGCTCTGCTTATACGGCATTGCACCCCCATGCACCTGATGAGCGAAGGACTTCACCCGGAGTCCCAGAACCCGGGCGTTCATCGGGGTTCGAATAAATCCCGCGTCCCCCCGTCTGATTCGGTGTTGACGGAAACGACCCCAACCCCAGGATGAACACCATGAACCGCATTTCTTCCGCGCTCGTCGCCTCCCTCCTTCTCGCCGGCAGCGCGCAGGCCCAGCAGTGGGGCGACCGGCGCGAGCGTGCCCAGGACCGTCACGAGGTCCGCACGGACAAGCGTGAGCTCCGGGATGACCGCCGTGACGTGGCCGAGCTCCAGGACGTGCTGGGACGCTTTGACCAGGCCTGGTCGCGGCAGGACGAGCGCGAGATGACGGCGGTGGAGGCGAGGCTGCGCGAGCTGCTGCGCAAGGAGCTGGCCGAGAGCCGCGCGGAGCTGGAGAAGGACAAGCGCGAGGTGCGCCGGAGCGACCGCGAGGTGCGCCGGGACCGCAACTGGGGCCGTGGGGCGGCGGATGACCGGCGCGACCGCCGGGACGACGTCCGGGACGCGCGCGTCGAGGCGGCCTCGCTGCAGACGCGAATGGCGATCGCCCGGGAGCTCCACTGGGTGATGGGCAACCGCAACTACGCGGACCTGCAGCGCGAGCGCAACCTCATCGTGCAGCTCATCCAGATCGCCCAGCAGGAGGTGCAGCAGACGAAGCAGGAGCTGCGCGAGGACCGCCGCGAGCGCCGCGAGGACCGTCGCGAGTCGCGTCAGCGCTGGTAGTGCGCCCCCCTCCCTCTCCCCTCGGGAGAGGGCCGGCCCTGCCCACTACATGGGAGGCAGGGACTTGCGGACGCTCTCGCGCGACTCCATGCGAGCGACCCAGGCCTTCACGTTCGGGAAGGCCTCGAGGTCCACGCCCATGGGGGTGCGCAGGAACAGGCCGGACACCAGGGAGAAGTCCGCGAGCGTCAGCTTGCCGCAGAGGAACTCCCTGCCCGCGAGCGCCTTCTCCAGCACGGCCAGGTCGCGGCGGACCTTCTCCATGCCGGCGGCGTACTTCGCCTCGTCCTTACCGCGGCCGAAGAACTTCGCGTAGACGGTCTCGCCCATCACCTCGTTGGTGGAGACGGAGAAGGTGGTGGCCTGCCACTGGAGCCACTGCTGCACCTGGGCCATGCCGCGCGCGTCGCCAGGCAGCAGCCCGCTCTCGGGCTTCCTGGCGGCCAGGTAGCAGAGGATGGCGTTGGACTCCCAGACACAGAAGCCGTCGTCCTCGACGAGCGTGGGCACCTTGCCGTTGGGGTTCTTCGCGAGGAACTCGGGCGACTTGTGCTCGCCCTTCATCATGTCGACGGTGACGAGCTCGACGGGCAGGCCCAGCTCGTGGATGACGGCGCGGACCTTGAAAGCGGCGCTGGAGAACGGGTGCTGGAAGAGCTTCATGGTGCTTCTCCTTGGGGAAGGGAGGGCGCCCCTATACGCCACCTCCCCGTCGGACGCGAGCCATGAGCGGGGCCCCCGTCCCTCCGGCTCCCGGGCGGGCGGGCAGGGGCGCCGAGCGCCCCGCGGATGACAGACACGGGCTCGGACAGCAGCCGGGCGGACACTGTATCGGCCGCACCCCCGACACAAAGGATGGAATCCGCCCGGGGACCGGTATTCTGTGCCCCTGCCCATGTCCAAGCCCTCCATCTTCCAGGTCCTTCGCAGCCCGCGCGCCTGGCTCCTCGTGGCGCTCGGCTTCGCCTCCGGTCTGCCCCTCCTCCTCGTGGGTGGCACCCTGTCCGCGTGGATGACCAACGAGGGCGTCAATCTCAAGACGATTGGCATCTTCACCCTCGTCTCCTCGCCCTACACCTTCAAGTTCATCTGGGCGCCGCTGATGGACCGCTTCGCCCTGCCCTTCCTGGGCCGGCGCCGCGGGTGGATGCTGCTCACGCAGGTGGGCCTCATGGGCGCCATCGCCGCCATGGGCCTCGTCAACCCCAAGGACGACCCCTTCACCATGGCGAGCCTCGCCCTGCTGGTGTCCTTCCTCTCCGCCAGCCAGGACGTCGTCTCCGACGCGTGGCGCACCGACACCCTCTCCGAGGCCGAGCGCGGCTTCGGCGTCGCCACCTTCGTCATGGGCTACCGCTTCGGGATGATCGCCTCCGGCGCCGTGGCCCTCAGCCTCTCGCAGTTCATCGGCTGGTCCCAGACGTATTGGATCATGGCCTCGCTCATGCTGGTGGGCGTGGTGGCCACGGTGCTCGCCCGCGAGCCCCAGGGCCAGCGTCCGCCGCGCACCCTCACCGAGGCCGCCGTCGTCCCCTTCGTCGACTACTTCCGCCGTGACGGCGCGCTGCTCGCCCTGCTCTTCCTGCTCCTCTACAAGCTGGGGGATGCCGTGGCCGGTGGCATGACCACGCCCTTCTTCCTCAAGCTGGGCTTCTCCAACCTGGAGGTCGGCACCATCAGCAAGGGCGTGGGCATGGCCGCCACCATCGCCGGCGCGCTCTTCGGCGGCGCGCTGCTCGCGAAGCTGGGCACCCGCCGCAGCCTCTTCATCTTCGGCGCGCTCCAGGCCCTCACCAACCTGACCTTCCTGGCGCTCGCGCTGGTGGGCAAGAACCACCTCATGCTGGCGGTGGCCATCTGCACGGACAACGTGTGCGGCGGCATGGCCACCACGGCCTTCGGCGCCTTCACCATGTCGCTGTGCAACAAGCGCTTCAGCGCCACCCAGTTCGCGCTGTTGTCCGCGCTGGCCAACTTCGGCGGCCGCATGCTCACCGCCACCTCCGGCTTCCTCGCCGAGGGCATGGGCTGGGCCGGCTTCTTCGGCCTCACCGTGGTGCTCGCCATCCCCGCGCTCGTGCTCCTCAAGTTCCTCCCCGAGGGCATCGCCACCCCCGTGGCCGAGCCGGAGCCCGCCCCCGCCGAGTTGAACTCCGCTCCCGCCGTGGCTCGCTGAGCCTGCGGGGGCGCTCCCGCCTCGCCGCCCGTCCGCCCTCCTGCCTGACCCGGCCGCTTCCTTGCGGCCAGGCGGGCACGTCATGACCGTTGGTGTTCGGAGGCATTGCATCATGGCGAACCAGGACAGACGGCCCCCCGCACAGCCCGCCGAGGACATGTTCGGACGCCCCACGGACGTGCGGCACGGCCAGGCGGAGCAGGAGCCCACCCGCGAGCAGCAGGGCGCCCACCAGATACCCCGGCACGAACCCCCCGACGCCTTCCACAAGCGCTGCGAGCAGGAGGCCCAGGACGAGGCCGATTGTGGCGGCGTGGGAGAGATTCCGGACGGCGACGGCGTGCGCAGTGACCTCGGGACCAATCCGCTTCCCGAGAGCTACTGGTCGGCCTACCCTGGCAAGAAGCCAGACGGGCGCTGACCGGCGGCTCGGCGCCCCCGCACTGTTCTGGCGGGAGAACAATCGTGGGCGCCTCCCTCGATGCCCTCGTGGCCATGACGGTGTTCGCCCGTGTCGTGGGGGCCCACTCCTTCTCGGGAGCGGCGGCCCGGCTCGGCCTGTCCAGGCCGGCGGTGAGCACCCGCGTGGCCGCGCTCGAGCGCCGGCTCGGCACGGAGAAGCGGCTCATCTGCGGGGCCCCGGCCTACTTCGCCCGGCGCGCGCCCCCGGCCACGCCGCACGAGCTGGCCGCGCACAACTGCCTGCGCCTGAAGGACAGCAAGTGGGACTTCCGGCTGGAGGGCCGCACCCCCGTCGTCCCCGTGTCGGGCACGCTCGTGGTGGATGACATCGCCGTGCTGCGCGAGGCCGCGCTCGAGGGCCTCGGGCTGGCGCGGCTGCCGCGCTCGCTCGTCGACGCGGACCTGCGCGAGGGCCGGCTGCGCTCGGTGCTCGAGGCGTACGCGCCCGAGCCGCTCGTCATCTCCCTCGTCTACCCGCAGCGCAAGCACATGCCCCAGCGGGTGCGCGTGTTCATCGACTTCATGACCGAGCACTTCCGCAAGGTGTTCCGCTCCCCGGATGACTGATTGCAAAATGCAACCAGTCGGAATATGACCCGGCCGCCCTTGCACAAGGCAAGTGGCCCGAACCCCCGGGGTCCCCCATGTCGCTCGTGGTCTACGGTCATCCGTTCTCCTCGTACACGCAGAAGGTGCTCATCGCGCTGTACGAGAACGGCACGCCTTTCGAGTTCCGCACCCTCGGGCCGGAGACACCGCAGCACTCCGCCGAGTGGCTGCGGCGCTGGCCGCTGCGCAAGTTCCCCCTGCTGGTGGACGGCGAGCGCGACGTCGCCGAGACCAGCATCATCATCGAGTACCTGCAGCTCGTGCACCCCGGGCCCGTGCGCCTGCTGCCCGCGGAGCCGATGGCCGCGTTGGACGTGCGCTTCCTCGACCGCTTCTTCGACCTGCATGTGATGAGCCCGGTGCAGCATGCGGTAGGCGGTGCGCTGACGGGAGATCCGGTGAAGCGCCGGGAAGGCGTGGCGTTCGCCGTGGAGAAGCTGGAACGCGCCTATGCGTGGCTCGAGGGGCAGCTCGCCGGCAGGACCTGGGCCGCGGGTGCGGACTTCACGCTGGCGGACTGCGCGGCCGCGCCCTCGCTGTTCTACGCGGACTGGACGCACCGGATCTCCGAGGCGTATCCCGTGCTGCGCGCCTACCGCGCGCGGTTGCTGACCCGCCCGTCCTTCGCGCGGGCGGTGGAGGAGGCGCGGCCGTTCCGTCCACTCTTCCCCCTGGGGGCGCCGGACCGGGATTGAGCTCAGGCCGCGGAAGCGGCGGGGGCTTCCTGGCCCTCGTCCTGCTTCCTCGCGGGCACGCCCAGGGCCATCATGCACGCGCCACTGGCGCACACGGCCATGACGGCGGCCATGGACTGGATGGCATTGCCGCACAGGTTCTCCACGAGCCGGCGCAGGGCCCGCGCATCCCAGCGGCCCTCCATCCGCTTCTCGCTCCGGAGGTGGAAGCGCTCTCCGTGGACGCGCGAGAGCTCCTCCGCAGACACCTCGAGGGGCAGCCCCTGGCCCGCGCGGATGCGGTTGGCGTCCAGCAGGTCGGTGATCATCTGGTCCGCGCGGTCGATGTTCTGCCGCACCCGGGCCGCCAGCGAGTAGACCTTGTCCGGCAGGTGGGGCTGGCGGGGGATGAGCTGGGCACTCATCTTCGCCGCCGTCAGCGGCGTGCGCAGGTCATGGCTGAGCGAGGACACGAACTGCTCGCGGTCCTCCCGCGACAGGCCGAGCAGCCGGGCGTAGTACGCGTTCACGTCGTCCCCGCTCGTCCACCAGTTCCATGGCCGTCCAGATTGGTCACCTGCATGACGAATCCAACAACTCCGGCCGGTACTCGAAGTGCATCGTGTCGTAGTGATACCAGCGCCCCCCCCAGATGAAGCCCTCGGCCTCGAAGGCATCCACGATGAGCTGGGGAATCTGGTTGGCCCAGCGCACGGGCGCCTTCGGCTTCGCCCACTCCCAGTAGTGCGAGCGCTTCACGTTCACGTCGATGGACACGCCGTACGAGTGGGCGCTCTGGCGGTTCGTGTGGGCGATCTTCCGCCACATGAAGGTGCCGCCCAGGTTCTTCAGGTAGGGCCGCAGGGAGGGCGTCTTCTTCACCTCCGCGTCGAGCCGTTTCGCCACGCGCTCGAAGGCCGGCGCCACCTTGCGGTTCACCTTCAGCCTCTGCCCGAGGAAGTCGATGTCCACCACGTCCACCCGGGCCTCGGTGGCGCCGTAGGCCGCGTGGAAGAGCGGGTCGAAGCGGATGCGCCCCGGGTCCTCGTTCTCGCGCGTGACGGGCCGGATGGGGCCGGGGACGTAGGGAATGGAGAAGGTGTCCTCCAGGTCCGGGGACTCGAGCTTCTCCTCGAAGGACTTCGTCCTGCCGTCGTCCCAGGGGTACGTGGTGCCCGCCAGTTTGACGTACCACGCGCCGTCCACCTGCACCGGCTCCACCGGGTACCACTTCGCCAGGCACGCCAGCGCGCGCGGAGGGGTGTCCGGCGCGGGTGCGGCGCCCAGAGCCAGCAGGAGCAGGCCGAGCACCGGGCTACTTCTTCTTGGCGGGAGTGCCGAACCGCTCGAGGGCCGCGGCGAAGCTCTTGCGCTCGGGGTTGAGCGGCGCGTTCAGCTGACGCTGCTCGCGCACGGAGGAGACGGGAGACTCCGGAGCGCCCTCCAGCGCCTCCTTGTCGAAACGGTCCTGGCCGCCGCCCACGCGGCGCAGGGGCTGCGTACCGTAGATGCGGCGATTGGGGTCTCTGCCAGCCATGGCGCTCCTCCGGGGGTCGGTGGTGTCCAAGCATAGGCCGGAGCGGACCGGACTTGCACGGGGGGCTCCGGCGTGTGTCTGGTAGCGTCGAGCGCATGCTCTCGGTCCTTCTGCTGATCGTCGCGACGCAGTTACCCTGCGTAGCGGGTGACTCCACCGCCATTTGTGATTGCAAGCAGGGCAGGCCCACGGGCTGCGCGGCCCTGGACACCCGGACGGCCACGGAGATCGCCCAGGCCCTCCGGGCCCTGAAGGTCGCGGAGGAAGAACAGCAGGCCAAGGCCGCCGGGGTTTCGGCCGAGGCAGCTTCCGAGGCGCCCGAGCCACCCGCCTGTACGGGCCAGCTGCACCACATCATCTCCAAGCCCATCTTCAAGGCGCTGGATAACCATCCCACGCTCATGGGCGTCTACGAGCCACGGGATCCCCGCTTCGTCACCCGGGCCGTGGACGAGAAGGCACATTGCGGCTATCAGGAATGGCACCGGAAGGTAGACAAAGAAGTCGTCAAATGGCTCAAGCAGTACAGGTCCGTGACGGCCAGCGAGTTCGAGGCCTACCTGCGCTCCATCTACAACCGTCCCGACATGCTCAAGAGGTTCCCCCTTGGCTTCTGACGCCCCTCCTCGTTTCTTCGTCCTCGATAACGCCATGGACTCCAGTCACGACACGGATTTCGAGAGGAGTGGAAGGACCATTGGCGAGGCCCCACGGTGCCATCTCTGCGGCTCCTTCATTGGGATGCGAGCGTGGCTGCCACCACGGCGCGGTGAACTGACGCTGTATGGCACGGCGTTCGGGGACTACGTCAATGGGCCCGGGAGTGGCCACCTCCTCTCCGCCCGCTTCGTGGAGGCCTTCCGCGCCGAGGGACTGACCGGGCTGTCTGACTTCGACCCGGTGGAAATCGTTCGCGTGCGCATCCGGCGGCGCAGCGCCCAGTCCAAGCTCCCCCCTCCCTACTTCCACACGGTCCCCATCTTCGGCGGCGCGGCGGTGGATGAGGCCAGGAGCCGCGTCCGGCGCCACAAGCCCATCGATTGCGACTGGTGCCGGGAGACCAACGTGCCCTCCATCCATGGCTTCACCCTGGAGCAGTGGCGTGGCGAGGATGTCTTCTTCGCCCGCGGCATGCCCGGCAGTCCCATCGTCTCCGAGCGCTTCGTCCACTTCGTGCAACGGCACCAGCTCACCAACATGAAGCTCATCCCCACCGAGGAGTACACCTGGGATCCCATGGGACTCGGCCCTCCCCGGCCCGAGCTGTAACGCGCTCGGGGTTGAGCGGCGCGTTCAGCTGGCGCTGCTCACGCACGGTGGACACGGGGGACTCCGGAGCGCCCTCCAGCGCCTCCTTGTCGAAGCGGTCCTGGCCGCCGCCCACGCGGCGCAGGGGCTGCGTGCCGTAGATGCGGCGATTGGGGTCTCTGCCAGCCATGGCGCTCCTCCGGGGGGTCGGTGGTGTCCCGTGCATAGGCCGGAGCGGGCCGGACTGCACGGGGGGCTCCAGCGTGTGTCTGGTAGCGTCGGGCGCATGCTCTCCGTCCTTCTGCTGATCGTCGCGACGCAGTTACCCTGTGTAGCGGGTGACTCCACCGCCATTTGTGATTGCAAGCAGGGCAGGCCCACGGGCTGCGCGGCCCTGGACACCCGGACGGCCACGGAGCTCGCCCAGGCCCTCCGGGCCCTGAAGGTCGCGGAGGAAGAACAGCAGGCCAAGGCCGCCGGAGCCTCGGCCGAGGCAGCCTCCGAGGCGCCCGAGCCACCCGCCTGCACGGGCCAGCTGCACCACATCATCTCCAAGCCCATCTTCAGGGAACTGGATAAGCATCCCACGCTCATGGGCGTCTACGGGCCACGGGATTCCCGCTTCGTCACCCGGGCCGTGGACGAGAAGGCACATTGCGGCTATCAGGAATGGCACCGGAAAGTAGACGAAGAAGTCGTCGAATGGCTCAAGCAGTTCAAGTACGCGACCGCAGAGCAGTTCGAGGCCTACTTGCGCTCCATCTACAACCGCCCCGACATGCTCAAGAGGTTCCCCCTTGGCTTCTGATGCTCGTCCTCGCTTCTTCGTCCTCAAGAGAGCCATGGACTCCAGTCACGACACGGACTTCGAGAGGACAGGAGGCCCCATTGGCGAAGCCCCACGGTGCCATCTCTGCGGCTCCTTCATCGGCATGCGCGTCTGGTTGCCGCCACGTCGCGGCGCATTGATGCTCTATCGCGAGGGTTTTGGAGACTTCGTGGATGCAGGTGGCGACGACTACCTTGTCTCCGCCCGCTTCGTGGAGGCCTTCCGCGCCGAGGGACTGACCGGGCTGTCTGACTTCGACCCGGTGGAAATCGTTCGCGTGCGCACCCGGCGGCGCAGCGCCCCCAAGCTCCCCCCTCCCTACTTCCACACGGTCCCCATCTTCGGCGGCGCGGCGGTGGATGAGGCCAGGAGCCGCGTCCGGCGCCACAAGCCCATCGATTGCGACTGGTGCCGGGAGACCAACGTGCCCTCCATTCATGGCTTCACCCTGGAGCAGTGGCGTGGCGAGGATGTCTTCTTCGCCCGCGGCATGCCCGGCAACCCCATCGTCTCCGAGCGCTTCGTCCGTTTCGTGGAGCGGCACCAGCTGACGAACATGAAGCTGCTCCCCACCGAGGAGTACACCTGGGACCCCATGGGACTCGGCCCTCCGCGGCCCGAGCTTTGACCGCCCGCCCCCAGGACAGGCAGGCGTCTCCTTGCGCTCGGGACATTTCCGGGCGATCACCCCGCCCTCGCGCTACCCTGTCTCCCCCGCGCCATGTCCTCCTCGTCGACCGCACCGCTCGCTCCCGAGTCGGCCCTGCTCCGCGTCGCGCCTCCCCCCGAGGAGTCGCCCCTGCGCCGCGCCGAGCTCCGCCTCCAGGAGCTCCTCGCCGAGATCGACTCCCTCGACGCCGAGCTCGACTCGCTCGGCCTCGAGCTGCAGCGCTTCTCCCGCGCCTACGAGGACTCCCTCTCCGCCTCCTTCGAGGAGGTCAGCCGCTCCGAGCGTCTCCTGCGCCGGCTCCGCAACCTCCAGGACGCCGCCTCCGCCCTCACCCGCCTCCTCGAGCAGCCCGCCCTCCCCTCGTCTGATCCCCACAAGCCCCCCGAGCGCTCCGCTCCGCCCCGCACCTCCGCGCGCCAGGCCTCCGAGGAGCCCTCGAAACGCGCCTCCTTCGACGACGAGGAGGACGAGGACTCGTTCGAGGACGAGGAGCCCGCGGAGGACGACTCGCCCACCGGGGAGGAGCTCCAGGCCGAGCGCGAGGACGAGGCCGTGGCCCTCAAGCGGCTCCACCGCCGGCTGGCCCGGCTGCTCCACCCGGACCTCGCCCAGTCCGAGGAGGAGCGCACGCGGCTCGACTCCCTCATGGCCCGCGTCAACGTGGCCTACGAGGCCGGGGACCGCACCACCCTCGAGCTCATCGCCGCCAAGGTGGGCGCCGGGGACACCGCGCCCGGCAACCTCACCGATGACGAGCGCCTGGCCCACCTCGAGCGCCGCATCCGCATCCTCTCCACCGCCGTCCACTCCCTGCGCCAGCAGCGCGAGAGCCTCCGCGCCACCGCCACCGCCCGCCTCCACGAGGAGGCCAGGCGCCGCGAGGCCGAGGGCCGCGACTACCTCGCCGAGACGCGCGCGGAGATGGACGAGGAGCTGCAGGGGCTCGCCCAGGATGCCCGCGCCCGCATGCGCCAGCTCGAGCGCGCCGCGCGCACACTGACTTCCCTGAGGAACAAGCGCATGTCCACGCTCGCCGAGAACGTGAAGGGGCGGAAGCTCCGCGCCTTTGATCCCGTCCAGGAGAGCCCCCTGGTGCGCCAGGGCGTGCTCCGCCTCGAGCGCCAGCGTGCCACCCCCGCCGCACGCGAGCTCGCCCGCCGCCTCGAGGACGCCGTCACCCAGGAGCCC
The DNA here is from genome assembly GCF_036277355.1 of Archangium sp. GTDB lineage: Bacteria > Myxococcota > Myxococcia > Myxococcales > Myxococcaceae > Archangium. Next base: position 35,244 of record NZ_DASUNC010000171.1, on the reverse strand, counting down.
TGGCAGGTGGCCCTCACCCTCATGGCCTTCTTCGCCGAGGCCGCCGGCCGTCCACCTCCGGGGCTCGACTCCACCGAGGCCTGGGCCGAGCGCTACGAGCTGCTGCGCGAGCTGGACATGCCGGAGGCGCCCACCTACGACCAGGCCCTCACCCGGCTGCCGCGCCACCTGGAGCTCGGCATGCGCGTGATGAAGAAGGAGGTGCGCTTCGGCCTCCAGCTGCGCGACGCGGAGCTGCTCGCCGCCGTGCCCCTGGCCCTCCAGCGCGAGGACGTGGCCGAGCGCGGCCGCTCCGTGCTCGCCGTCCTCGGCCCCCAGGAGCAGTGCAAGCGCTGCGGCGAGGAGGTGCTCCTCCAGCACCTCCTGCGCACCCGCGGGCTCGACGAGCTCAACGGCATGCTGTGCCCGCTGTGCGCCCACGTGCAGAAGAGCTACTGGCTCTACAGCCGCTCCGAGGGCCAGGAAGCCCTGCTGCCCCATGCGCTGCGGCTCGGCACCATCGTCGAGCAGGGAGTGCGGCTGGCCGGCACCACCATCGGCTTCCAGCTGCTGCCCGAGGAGCGCGAGGCCCTCACCCCCGCGCAGCTCCTCCAGCGCTTCGTGGACCTGTACCTCCAGCCCTACGGCGTGGAGCTGGCGCCCGCGCACCTGCGGCTCGAGCAGCGCGGCAAGGTGCTCGAGCCCGAGGCGCTCGTCACCCGGGGCGCCATCACCCTGAAGCTGTCCCCCGAGGCCGGTACCTCCGAGAAGGAAGTCCTCGAGCTGCTGCGCTCGCGCATCGAGCGGCGCTTCCGTCCCGACGCCTCGCGGTGAAGCCCGGCTGAAGGCTTCGCGTCTGGCTTCAAACGGGCCTGGGTGAATGCCCACCCGGTGGGTCTCCCCGATTGCGCGGGGGCGCACGCCTCCCGGACCATGCGAGCCCCTCTCACCCCGGGAGCCGTCCGCATGACCTGGAATCGCCTCACCTGGAGCGCGCTGCTCACCTGCGGTCTCACCCTCCTCGGCTGCACCCGCCCGGCGGGGCCCACGGACTCGCCGGACGCCGCCACTCCCGACGCCGGCACGGGCTACGAGTGGGATGGCGGCTACGTCCCGCTCGAGGAGATGGGCAACACGTGGCCGGATACGGGCGCCTTCGCGCCCTGCACCGTCACCGCCGCCCTGGGGACGGACTGCATCGACTTCAGCCTCTTCGATCTCTCGGCGTGTGACCGCGAGTCGCTCGCGAACGCGGGCACCGACGGCCCGTACCTGCTGACCACCCGCACGGACGACGTCCCGCTCTTCGACGCCACCAGCCTCCACCTGCGCGGTGACGGCGGCACCCAGTACTTCGGAGGCCGCCCCATCACCGGGCAGGCGAGCGACGGAAACGCCCGCTTCTACTCCAGCACCCGAACCTCCTCGAGCGGCACCAGGTGGACCACGATGCTCGCCACCTGCGAGGCGCCCCAGGCCCCCGGGTTCACCGGCTGCACGGCCGTCTGCCGCAACGGAAAGCTCGCCTACACGGAGACCTTCAAGGCCCAGCGGATGGCCTGGCGCGCCGGGGAGACGGAGGCCTCCGGCCTGGAGCTCGTCTCCGAGAACCCCGTGGACATCGGCTACCCGGCGGACGTCTACGTCACCCGGGGCCACGCCTACGTGGTGTCCATCGTCGAGCTGGGCAAGCCCGGCGGCCTCACCGTCTTCGACGTGAGCAACAAGGCCGCGCCCGTGAAGGTGAAGACGATTCAACTCACGGGGGATGCCTATTGGAATGGCGTGTGGGCCCAGGGGGACGCGCTCTACGTGGCCAGCTCCACCAAGGGCGTGAACGTCTTCGACATCAGCAACCCGGCGGACCCGAAGCTCGTGCGCAACCTGCCCGGCAACATCAACGTCCACACCGTCTTCGTCGACGGCAACCGGCTCTACGCCGCGTCCACCTCGGGCGTCCTCATCTTCGACATCACCAATCCCCTCGAGCCCGTCGAGCTCAACCGCTACACGCCCTACCGCGGGCTGCCGCACGACATGTTCGCCACGGGGGACCGGCTGTACGTCAACTACGCCGGCCACGGCTACGTGGTGGCGGACGTGAGCAACCCGAGCGACATCCGTACGCTCGGCGTGTTCAAGCACCCCGACCACCCGTACAGCCACGCCAACGCGGTGGGCACCTTCGGGGGCCGCACCATCGCCTTCGAGGGCGGCGAGGGCCCGGGCGCGCACCTGCGCGTGCTCGATGTCACGGACCCCGCGAACATCGTGAAGCTCGGCTCGTTCCAGCTCCGCCGGGAGATCTCCATCCACAACCTGGTGCTGGTGGGCAAGAAGCTCTACGTGGCCTGGTACCAGGAGGGCGTGCGCGTGCTGGACGTCTCCAACCCCACGCAGCCCACCCAGGTGGCGCACTACAACACCTGGCGCGAGCGGGACGAGGACCCGGGGCTCTACTTCAGCGGAGCCTTTGGCATCCGTGTCCCCGGTGATGGCTACCTCTACGTGGCGGACTCCTGGCGCGGGCTGCTCATCCTGCGAGAGCCGTGAGCCCTCCGCCGGCCGACGTCACGGGTCCTCAAGCGGCACATGGGGGGCGGAGTAGACTCCGAGTCCATGCGATATCCGATGCGCCTCGGCCGGCTCCTCCGCCTCGTGCTCCTGCTGGGCCCCACTCTCACCGGGTGCCTCAGCGAGCGCGAGAAGACCGTCCGGCGCCTGCTGGAGACGCGCGAGTGCGAGGGGTGCGATCTCACGTCGAGGGCGCTCGCCTCAAGGGGGCGAGACTATCGGGCGCGAAGCTGTCTCGCGCGAACCTGCGCAACGCCGACCTCACAGCCGCCGGGCTGGAGGGGGCGGAGGCGCGGCAGGCGGACCTGCGCGGGGCCCGGCTCGATGACACCCGCCTGACGAGTACACAGTTCCAGGGGGCCAACCTGGAAGGGGTGGATCTGCGCAACGCCGTCCGCCGAGAGTCCGCCAATTTCGAGGCTGCCAACCTGCGCGGCATCAACCTCGAGGAGTCTGGCCTGTATGGCTCTAACGGGCCCTACCGCCGCTCCGAAAAGAGGTATCTCTACGACGTCCCCGCCGGAGGCGCGCTCCTCATGCGCGCGGACCTTTCGGGAGCCAACCTGCGAGCCGCCACCCTGGCCAATTGCAACTTCGAGGGCGCCATTCTTCGAGGTGCCGATCTGCGCGACGCCCACCTGGAACTGTCCAACCTGGAAGGGGCGGACCTGACGGATGCAAAGCTGTCGGGCGCCACCTGGACTGACTACAGCACGTGTGCCAAGGGCTCCGTGGGACAGTGCCGTCCCACCCGCCCCCGCTGAGCGGCACGCACCCGCTCACATCTTGAAAGCCCAGTGAGCGAGCGAAGGAGCATGCGCCACCCGGCCGGAAGTCACGGGTCCTCAAGCGGCACACGGAGGGACCGGGTAGAGTCCGGGCCATGCGACACCCGATGCGCCTGGGCCGATTCCTCCCCCTCGTCCTCCTGTTGGGCCCCACCCTCACCGGGTGCCTCAGCGAGCGCGAGAAGACCGTCCGGCGGCTGCTGGAGACGCGCGAGTGCGAGGGATGTGACCTGACGGACGCCTCCCTGGAGGGAGCGAACCTTGAGGGCGCCCGCCTCAAAGGGGCACGGCTGTTGGGCGCGAAGCTGTCTCGCACGAACCTGCGCAACGCCGACCTCACAGCCGCCGGCCTGGAGGGAGCGGATGCGCGGCAAGCGGACCTGCGCGGGGCTCGGCTCGACGATACCCGGTTGTGGAACACACAGTTCCAGGGCGCCAACCTCGAAGGGGTGGATTTGCGCAACACCGTCACCCGCGAGTCCGCCAACTTCGAGGGCGCCAACCTGCGCGGCATCAACTTGGAGGATAGCGGACTGCACGGACCGGACGGGCACTACCGCCGCTCGAAGAAGACGAATTTCTATCACGTCCCCGCCGGAGGCGCGCTCCTCATGCGCGCGGACCTTTCGGGAGCCAACCTGCGCGCCGCCACGCTGGCCAATTGCAACTTCGAGGGCGCCATTCTTCGAGGCGCCGATCTTCGCGACGCCAACCTGGAACTGTCCAACCTGGACGGGGCGGACCTGACAGATGCACGGCTGTCGGGCGCAACCTGGACCGATTACAGCAAGTGCGCAAAGGGCTCCGTGGGGCAGTGCATTCCCATCCGTCCCCGCTGAGCGGCACGAGGCCGCTCAGCGCCCCGCTCGCGGAAGGGTATCGAACTGGCCCTCCAGGGCCATCTTCACCTTCGGATACAACTGCACGCGACTGGTGGAGTGCGCGGTGATCGCGAAATAGGGGAGGCTGCCCAGCGTGGGTTTACCCTCCTCATTCAACCTGGGATCATCCACCTGCATCGGCCCGCAGTCCCGGTCCTTGAAGATGAGCGCATAGCTCTCCAGCATCTGCACGAACCGCAGCACCAGCTTGTCCGCATCGGTCTGGGTTCCCAGCTTCGACTTCACCCAGGCCTCACTGCGCAACATGCCCTCGTACCAGTCCACTGCGGTCGCCCATTTCGACACCGCGGTCCGCAGCGGCTCCATCTGGGCAATGAGCGTGAAGAGCAGATCCATCACCGCGTGTTGGGAGAGGGACTCCGTCAAGCGGTCCTCGATGCCCTCCAGCCGCGAGATGAACTTGTCGAAGGCGGCATCCCGCCCTGTGACAAAGAACTTGTCCTTTTCCGTGATGGGCAGGTCCACGATGCGAGCCGCGAACGGTGTCCCCCGGAGCTGGGCCACGGGACTGGTCTCCGTGTTGTCGAACTCGTGAACCTGATCCTTGAGCAGCTCGTACACGAGGTCCCACAACGGCCCCCTCAGGCTGGTGCGATCCACCGAGAGGAACCGGACCAGCGGCTGGAGAAACGCGGTGATGTGCAGGTCATCGAAGAAGCCCTGGTGCGGAAACTTGCCGCTCTTGCGACGGGCCTGGAAGGCCTTCTCCGTCTTGTCCAGCCCCCGCTCGATCTCGTCCAGCCGGAGACGGAACTTCGAGGCGAGCGTATCGCTCATCACCTGACGATGCTTCGTCAGCTTCGCATCCAGTTCCTTGGGTACCGGGTAGTCGATCCCCTGGTTGAACCTGTCAACGATCTCCCGCGCCTTGTCGAACACGGCGTGGACCTGCTTCAAGGTGGCGAGCACCCCGTCGTAGAGCTTCTTGGCCTCCTCCGCGTCCATCAGCAGCTTGGGATCGGGCACGTACCACTTGCGTCCCTTCAGCTGCACATCCACGGACAGCATGGCGCGCTGGAGCAGTCCCGTGTCGAACTTCACCCCGGCGATCTGCTCCACGAGCTCGGAGGCGCACACCTGCTTGAGTACGTCATTGAGAGGGTGGAGCGAGAAGTCGGCGATGACACGCTGGGTCAGGTCGTACTTGCAGTACACATTGTGGATGCGGCAGTCCTTGTGGAAGGCGCCGGTGTCCACCGGATGCAACCGCTTGAAGAAGGGCGTGGACAGATAGGTGATGCTGCGAATCTTCCACTGCTTGGGCCACTGCTTGGAGGTGGCCGCCCGGTGGGTGAACTCGTTGATGACGTTGCCGCCGTGGGAGTGGCCGATGAGGTGGATGGACACCTCGCTGTGCAGGAAGCCCTTGTAGTAGGCCTTCTCGCCATTGCCTCCGCACAACCGGTCCGCGAGGTAGGACCCGGCGATGCGCCGGTTGGTGGGCGAGTTGTCGCCGGTCCACCCATGGGCGACGAAGAGGTGCAGGTTGCGGTACTTCTTCTGGAGTTTTTCCAGTTCGTCGCGGAGCAACTTGTTGTCCCCCCAGTACCAGTCCGAATCGTTGTTCACGTTCGGATCCGGCGGCGGAGCAACCTTGGGATTGCGGTAGCTGGCGGAGCGGGCCTTGGGATCGCTGTTGATCGGATCCACGGTGCCGCCCACCATGACCACGATGTTGATGACATCCCGGGCGGTCTGCTTCGTGGGCACGGGTGCGACGCGCCCAGCCGTCTGGGGCGAGGGATTCGGGGCCATGGAGGGTCTCCTGGACAACGTCTCCACGATCCCCCACCCGGGCACTCGACGACAAGGGACGCACCGGCGCACCTTCCCCGACAAGACCACGGGCAAGGCGCTCCCGGAGTGAAGGGAGCGCCCACCTGCCGGGGGCACGCGCGGCTTGACCCGCTCCGTCCTCCGCGCGCTCATGGCGCCCATGTCCACCCTGACCCTGCTCTGCCTCACCCTGCTGACCGTCACGCCCAGGACGGCAACGCCCGCCACGCCCACGGCCGCCGTGAACGCCGTGCTCGACGACTGGCACAAGGCCGCCGCCCAGGCGGACGAGGCCCGCTACTTCGGCCACCTCACGCCCGACGCCGTCTTCCTCGGCACGGATGCCACCGAGCGCTGGACGCGCGATGAGTTCCGCGGGTGGGCGAAGCCCTATTTCTCCAAGGGCAAGGCCTGGAGCTTCACCTCCGTGTCCCGCCACGTGAGCTTCTCGAAGGACGGCGCGGTGGCCTGGTTCGACGAGGCGCTCTCCACGCCCAACATGGGCCCGGCGCGCGGCTCGGGCGTGCTCGTGAAGGACGGAGGCACCTGGAAGATCGCCCAGTACAACCTCTCGATTCCCATCCCCAATGAGCTGATGGAGGACTTCAAGCAGCGCATCGAGGCCCACGAGAAGACGCGCACGGAGAAGAAGAGCCCGTAGCTTCGCGAGACTGGAAGAGGCTCGGCGGGAGAGCTGGACAAGCAGTCCCGCCAACGCATCCTGAAGTGCACGAACATGGCCACGCTCGAGCGCTGGCTCGAGCGGGCCCTCTCCGCCAACAGCCTCTCGGAGGTGCTGGAGGCGTGACCTAGAAGTCGTCCACCGGATCCGGGTAGACCTCCTCCTCGTCCTCCTCCTCCGCGGAAGGACGCGCGGCCCGGCCCCGGCCCTTCGGCTCGGGCACCGGCTCCAGCGGCGCCGCGTCCGGCGCCACCACGTACCACTGCCGGCCCTGCTGCACCCGCTTGAGCACTCCCTCGTGCTCCAGCGCCGACAGCAGCTTGGTGAACGACGAGAAGCCGTGGTCCCGCTCGTCGAAGTCCGGCTCCTTGCGCACCAGCGCTTCCTTGATGAGGGACGGATTGAGCGTCCCCGTCGTCCGCGCCAGCAGCCGCTGCACCACCTCCACCACGCTCTCCGGCACCTCGGTCTTCGAGCCCTCGGCCTTGCCCTTGGAGCCCTGCGCCTGCTCCTTCCCCTGCTTCTCCCCGTGCCCCTTGCCGTGCTTGCCGCCGCGGCCCTTCGCGGCCTCCTCGTGCTCGTGGGCGCGCTTCTCCTTCTCCTTGTCCTTCTCGGCCCGGGTGCGCGGCCTCAGGTAGATGAACTCGTCACACGCCTTCACGAAGAGGGGGCTCGTCGCCTCCTTCACCGCGAGCCCGATGAGCTGCTTGCCATTCTCGCGCAGCTTGTACGCCAGCGGGCAGAAGTCGCTGTCTCCCGAGGCGATGGCGAACGTGTCGATGTGCTCGCGCGCGTAGCACAGCTCCAGCGCGTCGATGACCAGGCGCATGTCCGCCCCGTTCTTCCCCGAGCGCGTCGAGGGCGGCACGTCGATGAGCTCCACGCCGAACTCGTGCAGGTTGCCCTTGGCCTCCTTGAAGCGAGACCAGTCGCAGTAGGCCCGGCGGAACACCACCTTGCCCCGCTCCAGCAGACGGTCCATCGCCGGCTGCAGGTCGAAGTTGCCGGCGGTGAACCCGGTGTTCGTCACCAGGTTCTCGAAGTCGAGGAACAGCGCGATGCGGTGCTGATTGTTTTCCAAGAAGCCCTCCCGGGTGCGTGCCATCCTCCCCTACTCCCAACCCGGGACGGCCTCGCGAGCATCCATGACCTGCTCCCCCAGGTCCATCACTCAAATGACTTCCCAGGTCCCCCGGGGAGCAACCGGCGCACCTCCAGGAGCAGCCGGTCGATGGTGAAGGGCTTGCGCAGGAAGGCGGTGGGCTTGCAGTCCACGGGCAGGCTGGCGCGGGGCACGGCGCTCATCATGAGCACGGGGATGTCCCGCGTCCCGGCCTCGCCCTGGAGCGCCAGGAGCACCTCGCGCCCATCCATCACCGGCATCATGTAGTCGAGCAGGACGAGGTCCGGCCGTCTCTCCGCCATGCGCTCCAGGGCCACCCGGCCGTTGGGGGCGACGAGCACGTGGAAGCCTTCCTCGCTCAACAAGTCGTTGAGCGCTTCGGTGATGCCGGCCTCATCGTCCACCACGAGGAGCGTCTTCACGGCTAGCGGCTCCGCTTCTTGAGCAGGCCCTTCTTGCGCCTGGGCGGGGAGACCGCCCTCGCATCACCCGTGAGGACGGACTCGGCGCCCTGGAAGGTGTCGGCGAGCTCGATGCCCCGGGAGGTGATGCGGTACTCCAGGAAGGAGGAGTCGTAGTCGCTGTCGCGCACCTTCACCACGGACAGCATCCGGTGCAGCTTCGAGCGCAGCTCCACGAAGCGCAGGAAGAAGATGTTCTCCACGAGGCTGGAGATGCCGCTGATGGGCAGCTTCACCTCCTGGCTGTACATCTCCTGCAGCTCGCTGGTGTAGAGGGTGGTGACCCCGAGCACCCGCAGCTCGTTGGTGAGCGCGGCGAGGAAGTGGCTGATGCGGCCGGGATGGGTCGCCGACTGCAGGAAGCCATCCACCCCGTCGATGAAGAGCCGCTTCACGCCCCGCTCGCGCACCGCCCCGAGCAGCTTGTGGCCGAGCCCATCCAGGAGGCGCTCGGTGGGCGGGTGCCAGAGGATGTCGACCACGCCCTGCTTCTGCTTCTTGTCCAGGTCCAGCCCCAACGCGCGGGCCTTGAGGAGCAGGCGGGGCGGCGTCTCGTAGAAGCCGAAGTGGAGGCCGGGCTCCGCCTTGCTCGACTCATCGAGGAAGTGCAGCCCGAACGTCGTCTTGCCCGCTCCGGTGGGGCCGAAGAGCACGCTGGTGGAGGCACAGGGAAGGCCTCCGTGCAGCATCTTGTCCAGCTGGGTGATTCCCGTGGAGACCCGCTCCGTCTTGCAGGGATCGCTTCGGGAGGGCTCCTGGAGGAGCGCCTCGATGCGCGGGAGCACCGAGATGCCCTCGCGGGTGATTTGAAAGGCGTGACCGCCGCGCAGGTAGCTGCTGCCGCGGAACTTCTTCACCTCCAGCTCGCGCTCGGCCTGCCGGCCCACGCGGTTGTCGGAGAGCTCGATCACCCCGTCCACCATGGTGTGCTCGGGCCCCACCGGCTCCGCGCTCGAGCTGGTGAGCAGCAGGATGGTGCAGCCGACGAGGTTGGCGTGGATTTGAAGCTCGTGGATGAACTTCTTGAAGTCGCGCTTGGACTGGGCGCTCTCCTCCACCGTCACCAGGCCGTCCACCACGAGCAGGGTGGCCTGGCGTCCCCGCGCCTCGCGCCGGAGCACCTCGACGAGCCCCTTGAGGCCGCCCTGCTCGAGCGTGGCGAAGGCGCTCAGGTAGGAGATCTGCTCGGGGATGCGGGAGGTGTCGAAGAAGGAGAGCGGCTCGAGGTTGAAGAGCAGGCGCTCGTGGGTCTCCGCCAGCAGGGTGGCGTAGAGGACGCGGCCACCCTGGGCGGCATGGTGGAAGCACATCTGGTTGGTGAGGATCGTCTTCCCCGCGCCCGGGCGGCCCTGGAGCATGTACACGCCCCGGCGCAGCAGGCCGCCGTGCAGCACGGTGTCCAGCCCGGGCACCCCCGTGGGAATCCGGTCCTGAGGCCGCTCCGTCGTCGACTCGCTCATCTCGCCCTCGTTCCTTCCCGGACAGCTACCGTCCATACCACGGGCGTCCTGGCACAGGACCCCGGCTTCACGCTCCAGGGCTCCAGGTACCACAAGGCCGCGGCCATCTGTCGGGCGACGTACAGAGTGCGGCGGTGCTCAGCGCCCCGTCTGGTTCCACGAGGCGTCGCAGAAGCGCTCCAGCCGCGCGAGCGCCTCGGGCATGTTCGTCCGGCCCAGTCCGAGCCGGAAGTGGTTGCCCGGAAAGTCATACACGTCACCGGGCAGCAGCAGCACGCCCTCGGTCTCCACCAGGCGCTGGCAGAAACCGGCCACCGGCATCTGCTTCAACAACCTGGGGAAGGCCACGCTTCCCGAGGCCGGGCGGACCCAGCGGAACGTGTCCGCGCGCCGGACGAAGAAGTCATCCAGCACCGCGAGGTTGCGCGAGAGGAGCTCGCGGCTGCGGGCCAGCACGCGGTCCTTCGCCCGGAGCGCGATGAGGGAGAGCACCTCGCTCGGGGCGGCGTTGCAGATGGTGGTGTAGTCCTTGTAGGCCGCGCAGCGCTCCAGCAGGGCGGTGTCCCGGCTCGCGAGCCAGCCCACGCGCAGCCCCGCCAGCCCGAAGGCCTTGGACATGACGCCCAGGCTCACGCCGCGCGCCGACAGCTCCGCTCCCGCGGGCAGGGTGTCCTTCGGGTCGTGCTCCAACAGCCGGTACACCTCGTCCGCCAGCACGTGGAGGCCGCGCTCGTCGGCGAGGGCGAAGAGGTCCTTCCATGTCGCCGCGCCGGGCAGGGCGCCAGTCGGGTTGTGCGGGAAGTTGACCACCAGCAGCTTCGTGTGGGGCCGCAGCTCGCGCTTCAGCGCGTCCAGGTCCAGCCTCCAGCCGTCCTCCTCGCGCAGCCGCAGCAGCGACACCTCGGCGCCCGTGGCCCGCGCCACCTCGTACAGCGACTGGTAGCCCGGCCACGTCACCACCGCGTGGTCTCCCGGGCCCAGCAGCACGTTCATCAGGACGAAGAGGGCCTCCTGCGCCCCGCCGAACGTCAGCACGTGCCGCGGCTCCAGCCCGGGGTACAGCCGGGCAATCTCCTCGCGCAGCGCCGGCAGGCCGGTGGACTCGGTGTAGCCCAGCGACAACCGCTCCCAGCGCTCGCGCCCGTCCGCGTCCGCCAGCGCGAGCAGCTCGCTCATCCGCCAGCCCTCGATGTCCGAGGAGCACAGCAGATACGGCGCGTTGAACTCCCACTTCGCGAAGTACCGCTCGAGCTTGAAATCCGGAATCCGCATGCGGCTTCGCTACCGCGAGCCGGGCGGGTTTGCCAAGGAGCCCGCGTCCGGGGTGTCCTGGGTGCCGCCGTCCTCCTGGGTGCCGCCGTCCAGCAGCGCACCCCAGTCCATCTCCGGCCATTCGCCCTTCCGCGTGCCCCCGTCCGGAGAGGGAGGACGCACGGCCCGGATGCGCTCGCGGACCACGACTCTGCCGTCGAATGAGTGGAGACGGAGGGTGGCCTCGACGCACTCCGGCCCGAGACCGGTGAAGTGAGCGTCGAATGGCTTGAACTCCACCGTGGTGCCGTACCAGTAGCCAGGCTCGAGAACCATCAGGTTCTCCGCCCGCTCCAACGGTGGGAAGAACCTATCCATCTGGATGGACGGCACGGACCCACGCTCACAATCCGCGAAGAGCCCCATGCTCACATCGACGCTCGGAATGAGCCGCCTGTCCAGGTGCAAGGAGCCCCCTTCGGGACTCACCAGGATTCGCGCCGAAATCGTCAACCCATCGTATTGGATGTCTTGCACCTCCAGCATGACGCGAGAAGGAAGCGCAACACCCGCGTCACGGATGGCCCCACGTCTTGGTTCGGGTGGGGCTCGCTTCCCGAAAAAGGGGAACCCCGAACAGGCCACCAGCAGGCACAGGGAGACGAGTCCAAGTCCGACAGGGTTCATTCGCATGCGGTCCTCGCACCGTTCTCGTCGGCACATGCGCACTCAGGGATGGGCTCGCGCTCAGGATTGTTCCCGGGAACGTTATGGCCTTGTCCATGGTTCCAGCCGCACGAATGCGCCAGTTCGTGGATGACCACCTTCCTGGTGCACTCAGGCGATGTCGGATCCTCGCACCAGTGGCTCTCCTTGACCGGGTAGAACCGATAGAGCATTCCCGGCCAGGGAACCACGGTGAACGCAAGCACGGCCGTGCTGGAACGCTGACTCTCTTCCCTACATTTCTGCTGGCTCCACTCACCGCAGGTCACCGTGAGGGTGCTGCACTGCCGGCGCACGCAGCTCATGAGGAGCTCATCGTCGATTTTCACCGCCTCCTCGAGACACTCTTCGACCGAGGGCAGCTCGATGGAGTCGGGACAACTCGTCTTCATCGGTGTCCCGGCTGGGCGCACCGCCGGAGTCGCGGTCGCGCACCCGCCGCAGACAAACAACCCGAGGGTCAACGTGAAGCCAAGAACCCCTGAGGGCCCCGCCGAGGAGACCCAGCCTGACCGGATGCAACGTCTCGAGAACACCTGAGCCTCCTGGAGTGCCCGCCGCAACCTACCGCCGCGCCCCCTCCCACGCCACCAGGCCGAGCAGCTTCTCGAAGAACGCCCCCTTCTCCTCCCGGTACGCGTCCATCGGCCTGCCCTCCCACCTCGCCTTCAGCGCGTCGTACTCCGCCAACAGCTTCGCGTCCGCCCGCAGCACATCCCTCACCCGCGAGAAGAAGTCGTGGCTCCCTCCCATCGCCGTGAGCTGGATTCCCAACGGCACCTCCAACGTGTCGTCCTTGAAGCTCGAGAACCCGGGCGTGCGCTCACTCCCCTCGTTCCTCGCGTACCGCTCCGCCAACACCGCCTCCGCTTCCGCGAAGCGCTCGGGCGGCACCCGCACCTGGATGTCCAGGTCCCCCTTCGTCCGCGCTCCCGGTATCGCCGTGCTCCCCACGTGCTGGATGTCCGCGTACGGCAGCAGTGAAAACAACCGCGCGTGGTGCTCGCGAAACGCTTCTTCCGTCCGCTCGCGAACCAGTTCGTAGGAGTAAAACCGTACGTTTCCCATCAGTCCCCCTTTGTCTCACCGCGAAACCACCCGCTCAAGTAGGCTGACCCTCGTCCGAAGACGCAGGGGGGCTTCACGATGTCGGACTTCAATGAAAGGACACGCGTCGCCGTGCTCGGCGGCCTGACGTCGCGTCCGTCTCCACTCGATGCACATGATGCGTTCATCTCCGCCTATGACCGGCTGAGGGGACTGGCCCACCTCGCCCGGCAACCGGCCGTGCTCGCCGTGGCGGTGGACGCCCACGCTCGCGTCGTCGAGGCCGTCCTCGTCGAGTCCGGTCACTCGCTCGTCATCGGCCGGCACACCGGGTGCGGACTGCGGCTCATGTCTGGCGACGTGTCCCTGCGCCACCTGGTGTTGCATGCGCAATCCGACGCGCCCGGCACCGCCCCCGTCATCCGGCTGTGGGACCTCAACACCTCGCACCCCTTCCTCACCGAGGACGGGCAGCCCAACGCGGCGGTGCGCGCCCAGGGGCTGCTCTACGTCTCCGTGGGCGAGTACGCGCTCCTCTTCCTCCCCACCCGCGGCCCCTCCGAGCCGTCCTGGCCCGAGCGCGCCGAGCAGGCCTGGCGTGCGCTCCCCTCGCGCCAGTTCATCGACCGGCGAAGCCCCGTGGCCCCCCGCCGCCTCGCCCGGAGCCAGGATGCCGAGGCGCGGGGCGACCACACCAACATCGTCCGCCTGGGCCCGTTGCGGCTGCTGATCGGCGAACACGAGGGCCCCGAGGCCGCCTGGGGCGAACTGCGGCTCGAGAGCGAGAACAAGAGGGAACGGCACCGCGTCTCCCTCGAGCGCCTGGAGCAGGGCGTGCTGCTGGGCCGCTACGAGCGCTGTGGCATCCTGCTCGCGGGGCTCGGGCAGATCTCCCGCGTGCACCTGCTCCTGGTCCAGGTGGGCGCGAGCCTCCTGGCCATCGACACCGCCAGCACCAATGGCACCTGGCGCGGCTCCACGCAGATAGACACGACGCTCCTGGAGGACTCCGGCTCGCTCGAGCTGGGCGATGAGCTCCTGCTCCAATGGAGCCGGTTGCACGCGTAGCCGCGCGCTCCCGGCCGCGTGTCATTCCGGGCGCCAGTGCTCGAGGATCCGCCCCACGTGCTGGTTCTCCGTCCAGGAGAGGGAGGGGACCCACAGGGCCGTGCCGCCCCGGCTCACCTCCATCGACGCCGAGTTGCCGAAGCGCCACGTCATCTCCCGCGGCTCCCAGAGGAAGCTCTCGGGATTGGCTTCGAGGGCCTTGCGAAGGAGTGCGTCGATCCGCTCCTCGGGCAGGAACTGGAGTTGCTCGAGGACCAGGAAGTCGGAGACATCCACCTTCTCGCGCGAGCGCCGCTCCGGCCCGCGGGAAGAGGCCGAGGGCTCGGTGATGGCCTCGATGATCCTCGAGTACAGGTGGCCAGAGAAGAAGGCGGCGAACCCAGGCCGGAGCACCCCCCATCCACTCCGGGCACTGTCCATATTGGGGGTCTCGCCCGGGGTGGTGATGTACATGCGCACGAAAGCAATCAGGGGCCGTGGATCCCTCCGGACCGCGCCGCGGAACTCGCGGCGGCGATAGATGCAGAGGAGCGCGGCGAGCCTCCACGCGTCCGGCACGTAGCGCAGGGTCATGCGGTTGCGCCCACGCACCCGGACGATGCTCGTGGCCCCCACGGAGACCTGCCCCTCCTCCAACGAGGACAGTTGCAGCTGGACGGGCGCTCCCAGGCGCGGCTTCCAGAGCAGCCGCTCCGAGGTGAGCCAGTAGCGCCCGGAGCGCACGTAGAACCAGCCATAGAAGAGCAGGGCCACGAGCACGACCACCCAAGGCTCTTCCAGAGGGCTGACGAACGCCCACACCACCAGGAAGATCATCCAGTGCCAGACAGGGGGCCAGCGCGCGTTGCCTTCGAGCAGCACCGTCTCTCCCTCGCTGGGAGGAAGGGGCAGCGGCGCGAGCGCCACGGCCTCGAGCCGTCCGAGCCGCTCCGTCAGCGAGCCGTCCTTCCGGAGGGAGAGCCGCCGGGCGATGCGCCGCGACAGCTCCGTGCGCTCCTCTTCGAACTCCCGCAGCCATCGGCTCGCGGGCCCCTTGCCCTCGGGCTCCTGGCCGGCCCGGCGCTGGAGACGGGTGAGGACCTCGGGCAGGGAGGACTCCGCCTGAAGAGCGCTGTGCAGCAGGCTGGGGGCCTGTCGCAGCCGCTCCTTCCAACGCCTGGCCTGGAGGGCCTCGGACAGCTCGCGATAGCGCGCGGAGCACGCCTCGAGCACCTCCAATCCCCCCTCGAGCTGCCGGCGCAGGCTCGCCAGCTCCGAACGCTCGGCCTCGACGCCGCTCCGTGCTCCTGCCGTGTCTCTCATCCGCGAGAGCCTTCCGTGGAGCGGCCCCCGGGTCAACTCACGGGCACCCGGGGAGGGCTTCTTCTGGCGGTTCCACTGGCAGTGGACCCTACGCGAGCACCTGCTGGAACGCGCTCGCCAGCTTGGCCTTCGGCACGGCGCCGACAATCTGGCCCACCACCTTGCCCTGCTTGAAGAAGAGCAGGGTGGGCATCGAGCGGATGCCGTACTCCTGCGCCGTCACCAGGCTCTCGTCCACGTCGATGCGCGTCACCTTCACCCGGCCCTTGTACTCGGAGGCGAGCGACTCCAGCGCCGGCTTGATGGCGCGGCACGGTCCGCACCACTGCGCCGTGAAGTCCACCAGCACCGGCTCCTCCGCCTCCAACACCTCGCGGCGGAAGTCCGGGTCCCTCAGATCGATGATGTCCGTGCTCATGGCGTGTCCCTCCCGGGGCGGGTGCGTCCCGGCCTCCATGGCCATCGCCCCACCTCGCACGGAAGGACTTAATGGCGGCGGCCCGCACGGACGAGAGCCCGCCACGCAATGGATTGTTCCGCGAAGAGCCCCATCACCTCAGCGCTCCCACGGAAGCGCGGCGCGCCGCTCGGCGAGCATGTCGAGGAAGGCGCGCACCTTGGGCGGCAACTGCCGGCTGCTCGGGTAGACGGCGAAGAGGGGCTGGCCCGGCGGCGTCACCGCCTCCAGCACCGGGACGAGCACGCCCGCGCGCACGTCGTCCCCCACGAGCACCGTGGGCAGGCGCACCAGCCCCAGTCCCGCTCGCGCCGCCGCATGCCCGGCTCGCACGCTCGGCACCTGCAAGCGGCCACTCACCGGCACCGTGCGCGCGCCTCGCGGGCCCGTGAAGAACCACACCTCGTCCGTGCCCGGCTCGGCGATCAGCACGCACTCGTGGCCCTCGAGCGCCTCCGGTGACCGCGGCGTACCGCGCCGGCTGAGGTACGCCGGGCTCGCGTAGTAGCCGGTGCGCAGGTGCCCGAGCTGCTTCGCCACCATGGACGAGTCCATCAGCGGCCCCGTGCGCAGCGCCAGGTCATACTCCTCGGCGATGAGGTCCACGTGCGCCTGGGCGAGCGACAGCTGCACGCGCACCTGCGGGTGGCGCAGGAGGAACTCGGAGAGCACCGGGGTGAGCAGCTCGCCCAGCAGCGAGAACGTGGCCACCCGCAGCGTGCCCCGGGGTGTGCCGCGCGACTCGCTCACCGCCTGGTTCACCGCCCGCGCCTCCGCGACGAGCCGCGCGCAGTGGGCGTGGTACTCGCGCCCCGGCTCGGTGAGCCGCAGCCGCCGCGTGTTGCGCTCGAGCAGCCGCGTCCCCAGCCGCTCCTCCAGCGCCGCCAGCCTCCGGCTCACCGTCGACTTGCGCAGCCCCAGCCGCGCCGCCGCCGCGGTGATGCCTCCCGCGCTCACCACCTCGGCGAACACGAGCATGTCATCCAGCAACGGAGGAGTCGGGGACACGGGGCGCCAGCCTACGCCGGCCGTGCCGAGCGGGGGGGAGCAACCTTCCGCTCCATCCTCCGATGATTCCCGAGCGGCGAGAATTTCCCCCCCGCGACTGTGCGAGAAGCACCAGGACGACCCCGCCTACACCAGCCGGTCCATCGAGCGCATGGAGGAGGAGGGCACCCTGGACGTCTTCGTCGAGTCCATCGCCCACTTCGGGCTCGACATGGACGACGAGGGCGCCAGGGCGGCCATCGACGCGGCCCTCCAGGGGCGTCAGTTCACCCGGGTGGAGACGATGGGGTGCTGTGCCGCCGTCTCCCACGGTACCTCCGGCCACCAGCGCTCGCGCGTGGGCGGAGCCTCGGGCTCGATGCTCTGGCCGGGCCGGGGGACAACAACCGTGTCCCCCGCCTGAGAGGCGGCCGTGAGCACGCGCTCGATGGGCTCGGTCCAGCCGTGGAGCGCGAGCGTGAAGAGTCCCCAGTGCACCGGCAGCAGGACGCGGCCCTGGACCATCCGGTGCGCGAGCACCGCCTGCTCGGGGCCGATGTGCCAGTCCGGCCACGCGCTGTGGTACTGGCCCACTTCGATCATCGTCACGTCGAAGGGCCCCAGGCGCGCGCCAATGTCCTTCATCGCCGGGAAGAGCCCCGTGTCGCCCGAGTAGTACGCGCGGTGCTTCGGGCCCAGCAGCGCGAAGCCCGCCCACAGCGTGGCGTCCTTGTCGAGCACCGTGCGCCCCGACGCATGACGCGCGGGCGTGGCCACCACCTCCAGCTCGCGCACCCGCGTGCGCTCCCACCAGTCGAGCTCGACGATGCGCGACTCGGGCACGCCCCACGACGCCAGGTGAGCCCCCACCCCGAGCGGCACCACGAAGGTGGTGTTCCAGTCCTTCATCGCCACCAGGGTCGGGTAGTCGAGGTGGTCATAGTGGTCATGGGAGATGACCACGGCGTCGACGGGCGGCAGCTCCGTGAGCGCGATGGGAGGCTCGTACCAGCGCTTCGGACCCACCCAGCCCAGGGGCGAGGCGCGCTCGCTCCAGATGGGGTCCGTGAGGATGCGGTACCCGTCCAGCTCGATGAGCGTCGAGGAATGACCGAGCCAGGTGACACGCAGGCCCGTGGCCGGGGGCGTCTCGAAGCGGTGGCGATCGCCGGGCACCGTGGGCAGGGGCTCCGAGGGCCCCACGTACGGGCTCGCGGCGAACATGGCCTTCATCGAGCCCCACCAGTCGTTGTAGAGCGGCTGCGGGTTCTCGAAGTGGCCGTCCTGCCACTGCGCCGAGCGCTCCATCCGCGCGCGCCGCTCGCCCTGGGCCTTCTTCCCCAGCGCGGGCCATGCGTCCACGGCGATGGCGGCCAGCGCGACCACCCCCAGCCCCCCCGTCCACCGCGCCACACGTGCCAGGGTCCCGCGCTTCTCGCCGCTCTTCATCGGTGCTCTCCGGGCCCGGCCTCACCGGGCTCCGCCCACACTAACGCGCCGCCGTCTTCTCAACACCTCCCAGGGGCCCGCGCCCAACGCTTGCTCCCCGTCCCTCCCGGCCAGCCCCTCAGCGCGAGAACATCAGCGCCAGCAGCACCAGGGCGAGCAGCACGCCGCCCACCACCAGCAGCACCTTGGCCCAGGACAGCGGCGCGTCGCCCAGCACCACGTTCGCGTCCTGCCCGTGCACCACCACCCGGTACACCTTGCCCTTGTACTGGTAGGCCAGCACGTACGCCGGCAGCGCGTAGCGCTTCGTCTCCAGGCTGGAGAGCACCACCGCCACGTGCAGGTTGCGCACCCGGCTGCCCGGCACGTGCTCGCGCTCCATCTCCTCGCGCGCCAGCGACTCCACCGCCGCCAATATCTGCTTGCGCGCCCCCGAGCGCGTCACGTCGAAGCGCTCCACCTGCGCGTCCTCCGGCCCCCTCGGCGCCCGCTCCTCGCTGCCCAGCCGGTAGTGCGCCGCGAGCTTGTCGCACTCGCGCTCCGACAACCCCTTCGACGCGGACACGAGGATGTTCTGGAAGCTCATCGTCTCCTGGCCCGAGTGCGGCGCCCACGCCGAGCGCCGGCTCCCCGCGTCCGAGTCCGCCGCCCAGCTCACCCGCGCCCCCGCGGTGAAGCCCCACGCCGGCCACCACATGGGCCGCAGCGACTGCAGCGCCGCCGCCGCCGCCAGGTCCCCCGGCCGGAAGAAGCGCTTCTCCGCCAGGAAGCGTCCCAGCGCCTCGCGCGCCGCCGCGTCGTCCACCGTGAAGGGCAGGAAGGACTCCGCCTGCTCCAGTGGATCCGCCGTCGTCTCCACCTTCATCACCGAGGCGCAGAAGGCACACCGCGGCGCCTTCAGCTCCGCCGAGTACTCCAGCGAGGCCCCGCAGTTCACGCACCGCACCACCTTCGCCTGCACCTTCTGCAGCTGCATGCCCCCGGCGCTCTGCTCGTCCACCGACAGCGCGCAGATGGGGCACCGCAAATCTCCCTGCTCCAGCGCGCTCCCGCACCGCGCGCACCCCGCCACCACCGTCGCGCTCATGGCTGGCCTCCCTGGTTCATCAGGTACACGACGAGCACCAGCACCAGCACCGCCACCACCGTCAGCACCACCTTCACCCAGGAGATGGGCACCTCGCCGTGCACCTCGCCCGACTGCCCGTTCACCACCACCCGCAGCGGCGGCTTCTCCGGGTCATACCGCGCCGCCAGCACCCATACGGGCACCAGGCACACCTCCAACGACTCCTCGCTCAGCCGCGTGTCCACGCTCTGCATCCGGTGCGAGTCCCCCGGCATGAACGCGTCCAGCCGCCGCTTCATCTTCTCCTCCGCCTCCTGCCGCGCCATGGCCAGACACTCCTCGCGCGACAGCGACGGCTCCTCCGCCATCCACCCCGCCACCAGCGCCGGCTCGTAGCGCGCCAGCATGCGCAAATCGAAGGGCTCGATGCGCTCCAGCTCCACGTTGGACAGCCCGCGAGAGGCCGTCACCAGCACGTCCGGCACGTACTCGGCATGCCGCCCGCTCAGCGAGCGCCACTCCGTCTTCGTCACCGTGCGCGTCTTGGTGACCGTCTTGCCGTTCTCCGTCGTCGTGTACGTCTCCGTCTCGGTGTAGTTCTCCCCGATGGAGGCGCTGTACTCCGACTGCGCCAGCGCGCTGTAGAGGTACGCCGGCACGTAGATGCCACGCACGTCCTGCAGCGGCGCCTTCTTCAGCCCCGAGTGGCTCCACGGATGGCGCGTGCGCAGCCAGTGCTTCACGCGATCCGCCGCCAACGGCTGCGTCATCGCGAAGCCCAGCGTGAAGGTGGGCGCGGGCCTGTCCACGCTCGGCGGCCGCTCCACCACCGACGGCGCCGCGCAGTAGGGACATACCGTCGTGCGCAACTCTTCCGCTACCACGAGATCAGCCCCACATGATTGGCACCGTAAGTTCATCTCAGACTCCTCTCCGCGTGCGCGCGCGGTATCCACGAGCCTCCATTACCATCGCATTCCACTCAACTTTCCTCCCGAATTGCGGTACATCCGCCCACCCTTGCTCCGATTTCACTCCAACACCCGTCAGGACGGAATGGCTCTGTCCTTCCCAGTCTCCTTCGCGCTCCCCGGTGATGTGGTGTCACCCATCACGGTGGATGGGCGGCTGTGGCCGCTATTGGTGGTGAAGCTGGGACCGAGCGCAACGATGAGGGACCTGGAGGCGTACCTGGCCGAGCGGACGGCGTACCTGGCGCGGTGCGAGCCGCACGTGTGCATCGTGGATGCGCGCGAGGTGCACATGCCGGCGGCGTGCCTGCGTCAGCGCTACTCGGAGTGGTTGCGCGAGCACGAGGCGGAGCTGCGCCGCTGGACGCTGGGCACGGCGTACATCTGCCAGACGCCCGCGGTGCAGATGATGGTGAGTGTCATGCGGCACGTGGCGCGGATGACCATGCCTTTCGTCGTCACCGGGACGATGCCGCCCGCGGCCGCCTGGGCCGCCGAGCGCTTCCAGGAAGTGGGCCTCGCGCAGGCCGCCACGCGCATCCGCGCGCAGTACGCCGTCCCCGCGAGCTGATCCGCTCGCCCGCTCCTCACCGGGTGAGCGGGCGCGCGGCCGCTCTTCGCTGTTGCCTCCACGGACGGCGGCGGGAAGAGTGGGGGCCTGTCCCTGCCGTCCCCCGGAGCCCCCCATGGCGCACCCGTCCCCTCCCGTCATCGGCATCATCGGAGGCAGCGGCCTCTATCAAATCGATGGTCTCCAGGACGTCACCTGGCGCAAGGTGGCCTCGCCCTTCGGAGAGCCCTCGGACGAGCTGTGCTTCGGCAGGCTCGAGGGCACGCAGGTGGTGTTCCTGCCGCGGCATGGACGGGGGCACCGGCTGGCGCCCTCGGACATCAACTTCCGCGCCAACCTCGACGCGCTCAAGCGGGCGGGGGTGACGGACGTGCTGTCGGTGTCGGCGGTGGGCAGCCTGCGCGAGGACCTGCCCCCCGGCACCTTCGTGGTGGTGGACCAGTTCATCGACCGGACCTTCGCGCGGACGAAGAGCTTCTTCGGCACGGGGTGCGTGGCGCACGTGTCCATGGCGAAGCCGGTGTGCACGCGGCTGGGGGACGCGGTGATGGGGGCGCTGCAGGGGCTCGGGATTCCGGCCAGGCGCGGCGGCACGTACCTGGCCATGGAGGGGCCGCAGTTCTCCACGCTCGCCGAGAGCGAGCTGTACCGGAGCTGGGGCTGCAGCGTGATTGGCATGACGAACATGCCCGAGGCCAAGCTCGCCCGGGAGGCGGAGCTCTGCTACGCGACGGTGGCCATGGTGACGGACTTCGACTGCTGGCACCCGGGCCACGAGGCCGTCACGGTGGAGCAGGTCGTCCAGGTGCTGGTGGCCAACGCGGGCAAGGCGCGCGCGCTGGTGAAGGACGTGGTGCCGAGGCTCGCCCCGCACGCGGGCCCGTGCCGCCATGGGTGCCAGACGGCGCTGGAGAACGCCCTCATCACCGCGCCCGAGGCCATGGACCCCGCGGTGCTCCAGCGGCTCGACGCCGTGGCCGGCCGGGTGCTGAAGCGCTAGGGGCCCGTCGCCCGAGTCCCTCCTCCCCCGCCAACTGGAACAGGGCCCGTGCCCCTCCTCCCTCTCCCCCCGGGAGAGGGTCGGGGTGAGGGTATAGGATCTACTGTATTGCCCCCCCCTGGGCATCCCCTCGCGAGGAGACACCGCCGCATGAAGGTCCACGGAAAGCCGATGCGTACCGTCTGGGTCGAGGCCGACGGCTGGTCGGTGGGAATCATCGATCAGACGCACCTGCCGCACGCCCTGGTGACGCTGCGGCTCACGACGCTCGACGAGACGGCGCACGCCATCCGCTCCATGCAGGTGCGAGGGGCGCCGCTGATCGGCGCGGTGGCGGCGTACGGGGTGTGCCTGGGACTGCGCGGGGACGCCTCGGACGAGGCGCTCGAGCGGACGTGCGCGCTGCTGCGGGAGACGCGGCCCACGGCGGTGAACCTGCGCTGGGCGCTGGACGAGATGCGCCGGACGCTGCGGCCGGTGCCTCCGGGACAGCGGGTGGCGGTGGCGTACCGGCGAGCGGCGGCCATCGCGGACGAGGACGTGGCCATCAACCGGGCCATCGGCGAGCACGGGCTGGGGCTCATCGAATCGGCGTGGGAGCGCAAGGGCCGGCGGGGACGGGTGAACGTGCTGACGCACTGCAACGCGGGCTGGCTGGCGACGGTGGACTGGGGCACGGCGCTCTCACCCATCTACCAGGCGTACGACAAAGGCATTCCGGTGCACGTCTGGGTGGACGAGACGCGGCCGCGCAACCAGGGCGCGAGCCTGACGGCGTGGGAGCTGGGGCAGCACGGCGTTCCGCACACCGTCATCGTGGACAACATGGGCGGACACCTGATGCAGCACGGGCAGGTGGACCTGTGCATCGTGGGCACGGACCGCACGACGGCGCGGGGCGACGTGGCGAACAAGATTGGCACGTACCTGAAGGCGCTGGCGGCGAAGGACAACGGGGTGCCGTTCTACGTGGCGCTGCCCTCGCCGACCATCGACTGGACGCTGGAGGACGGGGTGAGGGACATCCCCATCGAGCAGCGGGATGGGCGCGAGGTGACGGACGTGAGCGGGCGGCTGCCCTCGGGCGAGGTGGTGACGGTGCGGGTGACGCCAGAGGGGAGCCCGGTGGCCAACTACGGCTTCGACGTGACGCCGGCGCGGCTGGTGACGGCACTGGTGACGGAGCGGGGCGTGTGCGCGGCCAGCACCGAGGGCCTGCTGTCGCTCTTCCCCGAGCGCCGGACGGTGAAGGAGACGGGAACGTGAGCACGGTGGGACACCTGGCGCTGCGCGAGCAGATGATCGCCACGGCGCGGCGGATGAACACGTCGGGGCTGAACCAGGGGACGAGCGGCAACCTGAGCCAGCGGGTGGAGGACGGCTTCCTGCTGACGCCCACGGGGATGGACTACGACGCGCTGGTGCCGGAAGAGCTCGTGCTGATGCGCTTCGACGGGAGCCACGAGGGGCGGCGCGCGCCGTCATCCGAGTGGCGCTTCCACCGGGACATCCTGGCGAAGCGGCCCGAGGTCGGGGCGGTGCTGCACGCGCACTCGATGTTCTGCACGACGCTGGCGTGCCTGAGGCGGGGGATACCGTCCTTCCACTACATGGTGACGGCGGCGGGAGGCGCGGACATCCGGTGCGCGCCGTACGCCACGTTCGGCACGGAGGAACTGTCACACCACGCGGTGGAGGCACTGGAGGGGCGCAAGGCATGCCTGCTGGCGAACCACGGGATGCTGGCGCTGGGGAAGGACCTGGCGGGAGCGTTCAAGCTGGCGGTGGAGGTGGAGACGCTGGCGGCCATGTACTGGCGAGCCCTGCAGGTGGGCGAGCCCGTGCTGCTCGACGCGGAGGAGATGGCGCGGGTGCAGGAGAAGTTCAAGACGTACGGGCAACAACCGGCCCTCAAGGGCTGACGAGCGGACGGCCGCGGTTCGACGAAACCGCGGCGGCGCTCAATCCGGCTTGGACTTCTGGCATGGATGACCCGCGCGAACTCCTCCGGAAGGCCTTCCCGAGCTACGGGCCGGACTGGGATGCGGCCATTGACGCAGGAGTGGACGTGTCCCTGCTCGAGGAGAATCTCCGCCTCACTCCCACCGAGCGGCTGGAGCAACTGCAGCGCATGACCGAGCTGTACGAGGCCCTGCGTCCCAAGGAAGCCGACGACGATGCAGCAGACCCTTGAGCGACCTCAGTCGTGAACGAGGATGTTCACCAACTTCCCGAATGGATCTCGCACGAAGAACCGGCGCACGCCCCAGGGCTCGTCGCACGGGCCATACTCCACGGGGACTTTCGCCTTCTTCACCCGGCGCAGCACCGCGTCCAGGTCGTCCACCTCGATCGACAGGTCCGGCACCGGAGTTCCCGAGCCCCCCTTCCGACATGAAGCTGATTTGTACCTGCATCTCCTCCTCGGAGCCGTAGGTCGCGATCCATCCCATGTCCATCAGGATGTCGAGCCCGAGGATGTCCTTGGAGAAGCGCGCGGCTTCAGCCGGTTTCGGGGTCACCACGTTGGCCACGATTCTTTTGACTCGCATGGGCGCCCGGTCGTAGCAGAGCCGCGCCGTGCCGCCCAATTCGTGCGCCGTGCCTCACGGTGCCAACCCGGGTGACGGGCACCCTCACCCAACCCATGTCCACGCGCCTCCCCGAGGGCAAGAGACGCCCTTCCTCCCTCGCACTCCCGCTCCCCGGACATGTCAGACCCATCCGTTAATGTCTTCACATCTCGACTTCTCAGGGAGGCACTTCATGAACGGACTTCCGGAGTCACCTCACGTCTCGGTGAACAAGCTGGGCCGCTACCTCACGGCGACGCCCGCGCTCCGCAAGCGGCTCATCGAGTCCCAGAAGCACCCGCCGGATCCGCAGTACCTGCGTTACCCCGAGGCCGCGTACGCCATCACCGACTTCCTGTGCCGCGGCCAGGACGAGGCCATCCTCCGTCAGCACCAGCACCGGCTGGCCACCAGCGTCTACGCGGATGACTTCGACACGCAGCGCGCCCGCCTGTGCATCGAGGCGCTCGAGCACTACCGCCGGCTGCACCCGCGGCTGGGCCTTCAGGGCGTGGTGGCCACCGAGGTGGGCGAGGAGCCGCCCGCGCTGCAGATGGCCGGCGTCACCATCCGCGTCGGGCCCCAGGTGGTGCTGCAGACGTTGGACCGCAATGGCCACAGCAAGGTGGGGGTGATGAAGCTGTATTTCTCCAAGCACCACCCGCTGGACGAGCGCTCCGGGCAGTACATCGCCACGCTGCTGCAGGCCTTCGCCGAGCAGCACCTCGGGCCGCTGGGCCCCATCGAGCCGAGGCTGGTGCGCGTGGTGGACGTGTTCGCCGGCAAGGAATACCTGCCGCCCAGGGCGCGGGTGCGCCGGCTGTGCGACGTGCAGCGCGCGTGCGAGGAGATCGCCGCCCGCTGGCCCATGCAGTGACGGGCAGCGGACGCTCGAGCCTGCCCGCCGGGCAACTTCCCCCCGGCGGCTTCCCTTGTCGTCGCGGGAAACGGTCGTTATGACTGGCTTCCTGCACGACACCGTGGAAGCCATCCTGGCAGCCACCCGGGGAGGGGCGACGGCCTTGCTCGACGCACTGTGGGAACGGAGGGCGCTGCTCGTCTCGGGCAAGGGGGGAGTGGGCAAGACGACACTCACGGCGGCCCTGGCGCGCGCGGCGGTGGCCGCGGGCCGCCGTGTGCTGCTCGCCGAGGTGGAGGTGGGCGCCGACGAGCAGGACAGCCCCTCGGCCCTGGGTGCCCTCGTCGGGGCGCCCCGCGTCTCCGGCCCCCAGGTGCACGAGGTGTCTCCGGGCCTGTCCTTCGTCCGCCTGTCCGCCGTGGAGGGCCAGCGCCTCTTCCTGCAGGACGTCTTGCCGCTGCGTGTCATGGCCGAGGCCGCCATGCGCACCCGCGCCCTGCGCCGCTTCCTCGAGGCCGCCCCCGCGCTCCGGGAGATGGGCGTCCTCTTCCAGATGCTCCACCTCATCCGCCGCATGCGCCCGGATGGCGGCCCCCAGCACCCGCTGTGCCTCCTGGACCTGCCGGCCACCGGCCATGCGCTGGCCATCGCCGCGCTGCCGGACACGCTGCTGTCCCTCATTCCCGGCGGGCCCATCGGCCGCTCGGTGCGCGAGGGGCTCAACCTGCTGAGGGACCCCCAGCTCACCGGGGCCCTGCTCGTCACCCTGCCCGAGCCCCTGCCCGTCAGTGAGACGCTGGAATTGGCCACCGCCATCCAGCGCCACCGCATTCCCATCGCCGCGGGCGTGCTCAACCGCATGCCGGACAACCCCTTCTCGCCGGACGGGCGCGCCGCGGTGGAGCGGCTGCTGGGCGAGCACGGGCCCCACCTGGGACAGCGCGCGCTGGGGCGGTTGGATCGGGCCCGCGAGGCCCAGGCCCGGCTGGCCGGCAACCTCCCGGCGCCCCTGCTCACCGTGCCCGAGCTGCCCGGCACCGGCCCGGAGCTGGTGCAGCGGCTCGCCACGCACCTGGCCCGTCCCACCGTCCACCCCGCGTCCGCGCCCCGGAGCGAGCGCGCCGGAGCCCCCTCATGAGCCTCCAGTCCCTGCTGCGGGAGAAGCGTGTCGTCGTGCTGTGTGGCGCGGGCGGCGTGGGGAAGACGACGACGGCGGCGGCGCTCGGCGTGGCGGCGGCGCGCGCGGGCCGCAAGGTGCTGGTGCTGACCATCGACCCGGCGCGGCGGCTCGCCGAGGCCATGGGCCTGGCCGAGGGCGGCGCGGAGCCCACCCCCATTGCCCCCGAGCGTCTCTTCGCGGGCCAGACGCCCGGCCCGGGCCGGCTGGACGTGTGGATGTTGGACCCGCGCGTCGTCTTCGAGCGCTTCGTGCGGCGGCTGTCGCCCTCGCCCGAGGCGGCGCGCACCATTTTGGAGAACCGCCTCTACCGCTTCCTGTCGGACCTGGTGGCGGGCATGCAGGAGTACGCGGCGGCCGAGGCGCTGGACCATTTCCTGGACGAGGGCCACTACGAGCTCATCGTCCTGGACACGCCGCCGAGCCGCCACGCCCTGGACTTCCTGGAGGCCCCGGGCCGGCTGGCGCGCTTCCTGGATGACAGAATCGTCTCCCTCTTCCTGCCGGAGGAGAAGGGACGGGGCGGGAGGCTGTGGCGCAAGACGTCGCAGCTGGTGGGCAACGTGCTGGGGAGCATCTTCGGCGAGAGCTTCACGCAGGAGATGAAGAACTTCATGGGGGCCTTCAGCGGGCTGTTCGCGGGCATCCGGCTGAGGGCGGACCGGCTGCGCTCGCGGCTGGCGTCGCCGGACGCGGCCTTCCTGCTGGTGACGTCACCGGAGGGGGCCTCGCTGCAGGAGGCGGCCTTCTTCCGGGACATGCTGAAGGAGAAGGGGCTGCCCTTCGCGGGCTTCGTGCTCAACCGGAGCTGGGCACGCGAGGACGGGCTGACGTCCCCCGAGGAGCTGCTGCGGCACGTGGAGGACGCGGGCGCGGCGCGAGACGGGGTGGAGGCGCTCATCCGCCTGGCGGACCTGGAGCGGGCGCGTGCCGAGGCCCACCGGGGCGTGCTCGCGCGGCTCGCGGAGAAGCTGCCCGCGGGCGCCGTGGCGGTGGCCGCTCCCGAGGCCGGGGGCGAGCTGGAGGACTTCGGCGGCCTGGTGCGCCTGGGCGAGGCGCTCGCCACCCCCTGAGGCAAGCCCGTCCCCGGGGACAGCGCGGGTGTCCGGAGCCGGGCACTCGGTGGGGGCGCGCATGCCCGGGGGCCGACAGCCGGGCGCGCCGTGCCCCCCGGGCCCCTTGGAGGAAGCCGGGTGCGTGCCGAGCCTCCGGCGGCACACACATCCAGGAGGTCGCAGCCCCATGGCCCAGAGGCACACCGATGATGGCCGGGACACCCCGGTCCGCAGCACGCCGCCCAACGGTACACACGCCGAGCGCGAGCGCCGCGCCGCGGAGGCTCCGCCGGGCTCGCGCGAGCGCTCCGAGTCCGATGTCACCGGCTGGAGCACCGAGCGGGACGAGCCCCCCGAGGTGAGGGAAGGCCGCTTCCACCGCGCCGCCCAGCTGCGCATGGCCCAGCCGCGCACCGAGCAGGGCGCTCCACCGCCCGAGGACGACACGCGCTTCGAGCGGCCTCCCCAGCGCCGCGGCCTCTTCCACCGGGGCCGGGGCCGTCCCGCCGAGCGTCCCGCGGGCTTCACCGCCAGCGTCCCCCACGGCCCCTACGGCCGGGATGATCGCAACGCGGAGGACGCCGTGGGCATGGGCTCGGGGCCGCTGCTGGGCGAGCAGGAGCGCTTCCACTCGCTGGACGACGAGCATCCGCCGCGCGAGTACCGGCCGTGGGACCGCTCGGGCACCGGCTACGAGCGGAGCGAGCGGGCCCCGTACGAGGAGCGGGACGAGCGCATGATGCGGACGGGGGCGCAGCACGTGCCTCGCGAGCTGCGCGGCCCGGAGTCGCGGTGGCACGCGGAGCGCGTGCGCGAGGACCGGCCGGGCGCGGAGCAGCGCGCGGGCACGGGTGAGGTGTACTCGGACCTGATGGGCATGAGCCAGACGGGGGTGCCGCGCACCGAGCCGCAGCGCCGGGGCCGGTGGAAGCGCGAGCCGTTGAACGCGCGGGAGATCATGACGCGCACCGTGAAGAGCGCGCAGCTGGACAGCAGCCTGCGCGAGGTGGCGCGCATCATGAAGGACGAGGACTGCGGGGTGGTGCCGGTGGTGGATGGGCAGGGCCGGCTGC
Source organism: Archangium sp. (assembly GCF_036277355.1). Classification (GTDB taxonomy): domain Bacteria; phylum Myxococcota; class Myxococcia; order Myxococcales; family Myxococcaceae; genus Archangium. Next base: position 6,864 of record NZ_DASUNC010000171.1, on the reverse strand, counting down.
GAGGACTCATCACGGACCGGGACCTGGTCATCCGCACGCTGGCCGAGGGACGGCCGCCGGACAACATGCACGCCCGGGACATCATGACGGATGACGTGGAGGTGGTGACGCCGGACGAGGACATCCACGGCATCATCGCGTTGATGGGGCGGCGGCAGGTGCGGCGCGTGCCGGTGGTGGAGCGGGACGATCGGCTGGTGGGGATCATCTCGATGGCGGACATCGCCACGCGGGCCGACTACGACCAGGAGCTGCAGGACGCGCTGGACCACATCTCGGCGCGGCGCTCGTTCTGGAGCCGGCTCTACTAGGGTTGGATCCTCCCCTCTCCCCCCGGGAGAGGGAAAGGGTGAGGGTGTCCGTCCCCGTGTTCCCCACGGTGGGCCGGGGCGAGGGGCAACCTGGTTGTTCCAGATACCCTCACCCCGTCCCTCTCCCGAAGGGAGAGGGGAAAGTGGCTACACGATGGCCACGGTGACGCCCGTGGAGTCGCTCGTCACGGTGAACTTCTTGAGATTGCCCGTCGCGAGCGCGGGACCCGCCGTCACCTCGCCCGTCTTGGTGAAGCGCGACTGGTGGCAATCGCAGAAGAGATCGTCTTCCGCCTCCCGGAACTCCACGGGGCACTGCCGGTGGGTGCAGATGGAGTCCACCGCCGCGTACGTCCCACCCGCGAGCGCGAAGACGAAGATGAGCGTGCCGTAGCCGCCCGGCGTGCCCTGCACCCGGCCTCCCGCCGTCTGGAGCTGGGGGAACTGCGCGAAGGGGAAGAAGATCTTCCCATCCACCACGGAGGGGAAGCCCTCCTCGCCGGCCGCGAAGTCGATGGTCAGCTCGTCCGTGTCCGAGTCGTAGCTCGAGGAGAACTGCCTCAGCGGCGAGCGGGCGGGCGGATGCGTCACCGTGCCGTCCAGCGCGAAGCGCGACAGGTGGCACGGGCAGATGGCCTCGTTCTTCTCGAAGCCCAGCGGGCACCCCGAGTGCGTGCAGAGGCTGGAGAGCACCACGTACTGGGTGCCCTGCGGGTGCGTGACGAGCACCTGCGGCTCACCGTTCACGCGCAGCGTGATGGCGCCGCCCGGACGCGACAGGTCCGGGTAGCGGCTCACGGTCAACACCACGCGCCTGTTCGCGTCCTTCTCCGCGTTCACCAAGGGCGCGGGATCGATATCCGGCGCGCACCCGGCCAGCCCCGTGGCCGCCGCGCCCGCGCCCGCGCCCACCAGTCCCTTCAGGAATCCCCGGCGATCGGTGCTCACTTCCCCTCCTGAAGCTGGAACTTCGTCTCCAGGTCGAGCGCATCGTCCACCTTCACCATCAGCAGCGAGGGGCGCTCCACCTTGAAGTCCTCCAGGCTGATCTGGAAGTTGCCCGTGGCCGTCACGTCCTTGGCCGAGGTGAACACCACCTTGAGCGGAACCTCCACGGGCTGCTTCACGCCGTGGAAGGTGAGCTGGCCCTTGAGCGCCACCGTCTGCTCCGCGGGGAACGTGGTGGGCACCTTCACGCCACTGGCCGTGCCCTTGAACTCGATGGTGGGGAACTTGGGCTCCTCGGTGGCCTCCTTCATGTGGGCATCCCGGTTGGAGTTGCCCGAGTCGAAGTCGGCCACGTTGGCGCGCACGGCCACCTGCAGGGTGCCGTCCGGCATCAACCGCGCCTTGCCCTCGGTGGGGCGCGCCGTGCCCTCCACCACGTGCAGCTTGTGCTTGAGACGGTACGTCAGCGAGCTGTCCGCGGACTTCACCGAGTACATGCGCGGCGCCGCGGCGGGAGCCGCCTCCTGCGCGAGCGCGGACGTGGACAGGAACAGCGTGGCCAGCACGGCCAGGGACGAGCGTTTCATGATGAGAGAGCCTCCGGGAGTCTCGACGCGTACGCCTGTTTGTGTATTCAGAAGACGATCATCAGGGCGCCCGCGCCAACGGCACCCAGCGTCGCATACCCCACCACCTGGTGCGCCGTGGCCAGGTCCACCTGGGACAGCTTCCCTTCCTGGCTCCCCGTCACCAGGCCGAGCACCACCTGCGTGAGCATGCCGGCGGTGGCCAGCGACACGAAGACCTTGTGCAGGGTGATGGTGTCCAGGCGCAGCTCCTTCTTGAAGGGCGTGGGCGCGAACAGGCCGAGCAGGCCCGTGCCGGCAAACAGGCTGCTGCTGCCGATCACCAGGCCCGTGTGCCAGGCGTCGAAGCGGCCCGTGTCGCCGCCGCCACGGTAGCGATCATTGAAGTGCAGCTGCCCCACCACGATGGTGGCCGCCAGCGTCGTCAGCGTGGCGAGCCCCAACCCCTGGTGGACCGTCAGCATGGTGCGGCGCGTGGCGATGGCCTTCTCCAGCGCGGGGTCCACCAGGCGCGGCGACTCGGCGGCCGGCGAGGGCTCGAGCAGATCGAAGTCCATGTCCGGCTCCTCGCTCTGCTGCACCGGAGCATCGGCCGGCCGCGTCTCGGCGGGCTTCGTCTCGGTGGGCGCGGGCGCGGCGGGCTGCTGCTCCGCGGGCTTGGACTCGGTGGACTTCCGGGACGTCTGCGTCGGCGCGGCCTTCTTCTTCCCAGCGGCGAAGGCACTCGAGGGAGGGGCGGCGACGAGCAGGACCAACAAGGCGACGGCGGTGCGGGACATCTCTTCCCCTTGGTCAGGAAAGCAACAGTCCCAGTATGCGCCAGGCCGCGCCGCGTTACATGACGAGATATTTCCCGACGGGCCCACGCCCCGCGCTTCCACCGCCGTGAAAAAAGAGCGTGGGACTCCGTCTCACCCGGGCCCGGCTCAGGCCGGAGCGGTGGCCGGCACCTCCGAGCGCTCCGCGGTCCCCTGCGACAGCTCCTGCCCCAGCACGCGCGGATCGAAGTAGGCGTAGAAACGCGAGATGCGCTCGCCATCCCACTCGATGATGGAGACGCCCTCGTAGTCCACCGCCGCCCCGTTGTGCGCGGTGCCGCTGGACTCCCACTCGAGCGCCACGCGGTCCCCGGCTTCGATCATGTTGCGGAAGGTGGACTTCACCTGGCGCAGCATGCCCTTGTACTCGCGCCAGAAGTCGCGAGCGCCATCCCGGCCATGGAAGGTGCGCCGCGAGGCCACGTTGCTCACCTGCGCGTCGTCACTGAAGAGCTCCAGCAGGGGCTCCACGTCTCCGTTCTCCTCCAGCTTCGCCAGTGCATCCACGAAACGCTGCGCTCGCTCCATCGCCATGGGGGTCCTCACGAAGGGTCCTGATGCCTCGCACGGTGCGCATGGGTGCCCGGCGGTGCCTTCCCCACCGGTTGCCCGCCCGGCCTGCGTCCGGAGGAACCGGGCATCGGCGGCGTGCCTCCCGGCCCGGGTTCGCATCAGGCTCGGCGGTGTCCATGCAACGCCTCCGGGAAGCCCCACCCGCCGCCTCCGAGCGGGAAGCCGAGCCCCTCGCGTCCCCGCCCGCGCTCGAGCCGGTGCCGGTGCGCGAGCGGCTGGAGTTGCTGCGCCTGTCCGGCGTGCCGGCCGGCGAGGTGGAGCGCTTGCTGCTGGCGCTCTCGGGCGTGCTGGCGTGGGTCACCGCCTTCTGCCTGCATCCGCGCGAGGAACCACCGGAGGCCTGAAGCAGCACCCCTGAAAAGACAATGACCGCGGCCGAGGGGGGTTGGCCGCGGTCATCGGGCCCCCTTCGGGGGAAGGGGAGCCGTGCCGAATTCTGGAATCAGTCCATCAGGTGAGCACGTCGAGCGCGCGCTGGTAGTACTTCTGGCGATCGGCGAGCCCGTTGTAGCCGCCGTTGATGCGGCGGGTGAGCTCCTTGAAGTCGCCCGAGTCCGCGTACTTGTTCAGGTTGCGGCTGTTCCAGTACCAGGCGGCGGTGCGGAAGCCCACATCCGGGTCGGAGGCGCGCTTGGGGTTGTTCTCCAGGTCGATGCCCAGGGCCTTGCCCGCGGCGCGGTAGTTGGCGCGGCCGGTGATCTGGATGGGGCCCCGGCCCTTGAAGCGCACGCCGTCGCCGGGCTGCGTGTTGCCCAGGTCCTTGCGGCCCTCGTAGGCGGCGCCGGAGGCGATCTCCTCCATGTAGCGGAACTCACCGCTCTCGTGGGCGAGCTGCGCGAGGAAGGCGGCCTGACGCTTGGGGGTGTTGATGCCGGCCTCGGCCATGGCCTTGTTGAGGTGGGGCAGGTACTGCTCGGCCTTGGCCTGCGACAGGTTGGGCATGATCTTCCGCAGCTGCGCGAGGCTCACGCCGCCCTTGGCGCCGGGCTCGTTGCCCGGGCCGGTGACGGGGCCGGGGCCGGAGGAGCCGCCGGTGCCCCCCACGTCGGCGCCGAGCTTGTCGAAGGCGGCGCGCGTCTTGGGGCCGTAGTAGCCGGTGTTGGGCACGCCGTGGGCGGCCTGGAACTCCTTGAGGGCCGCCTCGGTTTTCGGGCCGAAGATGCCCGGGCCGGTGTTCATCTCGGCCTGGGTCATGTGGCCGAGCTTCACCAGCGCCGTCTGGAGCTGCTTCACGGCCTCGCCCTTGGCGCCCTTCTCGAGGTCACCGCCGGGCAGGTCCAGGCCCTTGATGGAGGCGTTGCCGCCCGAGGGCTTGGTGGGCGCCGCGGGGGCGCTGCCACCGCCGGCCGGAGCGGTGCCCGGACGGGGGTTGCCGCCCGAGAAGGTCACCAGCTCACCGGTGCTCTTGTAGTTGCTGGGGCCGCCGACGAGCTTGCCGCCCTGGAGCTTGAGGGAGATCTCCTTGCCGGTGGCGGGGTCGTTGGCGAAGTAGGTGTTGCCCTCGCGGCGGGTGACGGCGACCCAGTGGTCGGTGCCGTTGGAGCCGCCGTTGGAGCCGGCCTTGTAGTCCACGCCGATGACGACGGGGCGGCCCGCGTCGATCTGCTTGTTGATGGTGTCCATGCTCCAGCCGGGCTTGCTGGCGCCCAGGCCGCCCATCTTGGCGGCCTGGCCCCAGATGAGGCCGTTGCCGGCGTAGCCGCCGTTCTTGTCGAGGTACGCGTCGAGCTCGCCGGGGTTGATGACCTTGCCGGTGATCTTGCTCATGGCCATGGCGGTGGAGGTCATGGCGCAGCCGGCGGCGGAGATGGAGGAGCCGGTGCCGAGGGAGCGGCCGCCCCACTGGGCATCGCCCTGCTTGAAGATGGGGGTGCCATCGGCCGAGGTGGGGAACTGACGGCCGTCGTCATCGCGAGCGGGACCGGCGCGGCCGCTGGAGGAGGCGGCGGGAGCCTGGTTGAAGGTGTCACCACCCCCCTGGGAGGGGCGGCTGGTGGAGGGCCGCTCGAAGCTGTCGGGGAGCTTGAGCTTCTGGCCCACCGAGATGGTGTTCACGTCCTTGATGTTGTTGGCCTTGGCCAGCTTGTCGACGGTGGTGTTGTACTGCTTGGCGAGGGCCGACAGGGTGTCGCCGCGGCGAACGGTGTGGACGGACACGGGGGACTCCGGAAGAGGGGAAGAAGGACAGCGATGACCTATTCTCGCGCGAAGCGAAAAAAGGTTGCTGGGGGGTCGGAAAAAAGCGGTGAACCCATACCCGGAGTGCGCAAGGGCCCGGGAAACAGGGGCGGAAACGCACGGGGGGAGCGAGTTGACGGGCTACGGGCGCGTCACGCACCGCATCCGGACCGAGCCGGGTTTCGCCGGGCGGGTGCGCAGATCGCAGACCTGGGGCTCGGGGCAGGGCGACTGCTGGCAGTTCACCCCATGGACCACGGCGCAGACCGAGACGCCCTGGTCGAAGCGGATGCACGCCTGACCGGGAGGGCAGCCCCGCGCCTCACAGGTCGGAAGACAGGAGGGGCCTTCGGGTCCGCCCACGGACGGGCAGAAGAACCCCTCGGGGCAACTCTCCGGATCGTCCGGCCGGCAGGAGCGGCCACACCACTCGTTGCAGAGCAGGCCTGGAGCGCAGGCGCTCGCGTAACGCTTCGACTGCGGCGCACAGCCCTCTCCCTCGCGCCTGTTTCCCTCCAGCGCGCACTGCTTCAGCAGCTCTCCGCCCCAGGTCTCCAGGGTCCGGCAGACGAAACCCTCCCGGCATTGGGAGTCCGTCGTGCACTCGCTGTCCGTGCAGTAGAGGCTCACGCGGTTCGTGTCGAAGAGGCAGGCGAGGGGTGGGTCACAGTCGGTGCTTCGATTGCAGGGCTTGCTCCAGGTGGGACGCTCGCGGCGCTGCTCCCAGGAGAGCATGGGCACCACGGCCTTCGCCAGTTGGGGGACGGGCTGGGGCCGTGACACGCGCCAGTGGCTGGTGACGACGGCCACGAGCGGCACTGGCAGCAGCAGGACCCCCAGGAGCGCGGCCATGGCCCGCCACTTCACCATTCCAATCGAACCTCCCCTGCCGGACGCATGTGAACAAGCCGTGCTGGCTAGGAGTACCTATATAGCAAGTCAGATGGGCATGGGTCACTTCTCACGTCATGCAGTGTCTCCTGAGAGGTGTCTGACACCTCGACTGGGACACGAGAGGGATGCCACTGCCCTTGGCCCGCCGAATGCTTCAGCGCGGCTGGTATGTCTGGACCGCACGACCTCTTCGCCCGCTACACCTTCGGCCATCCCGAGCGGGCCGCCGCTGAACTGCGCGCCGTCTTGCCCGCACACGTCGTCTCCGAAGTGGACTGGTCATCCCTGCGGCGGGAGCCCGTCAGCGTGGTGGACCCGGAGCTGCGCCAGACCGAGAGCGACCTGCTCTTCTCGGCGCGCCTGCGCTCGGGACAACCCCTGCTGCTCTACGTCCTGCTCGAACACCAGTCCTCGGTGGACGTCGCGAAGACGCAAACCAGAAAAACCTCATCCGCTTCTCGCTCCACCGCCGGGTCTTCAAGCGCGCCAGGCGCCCATCTTCTTCGTGCGTAGCCAATCGGCCAGGCAGCCTCTGCTCTCAGCGACAGGGGTCCC
>NZ_DASUNC010000170.1:0-75755 GCF_036277355.1 Archangium sp. | reverse complement strand
GACGAGCTGCCCCGCAGCCGCGCCCTGCACCCGCTGGAGTGGGTCCGGGTGGAAGTCCATGGGCCGCGGCCTCGCACGCACCTGATGACGGCCATGGAGCTGGCCCTGCTCGCCTCCACGCCGGACACCTCGCTCATCTGGCCGGCGGTGAGCCGCGTCAGCGAGTTGCACATGGTGTACGGCGCCGTGTCCTCCCTGACGACGGCACCGCTGTGGACAGGCGTGCCAGCCTCCGCCGCGCAGGGCGGCACGCTGGCGGGGGCGCGCACCGCGGCGGTGCGCCTGTTCGTGGGACGCATGTCCCTGGTGGCGGTACTGGCTGGGGTGGACACGTACCGGGACGAGCTGTCACGGACGCCCGAGGGACGGGCCTTCCTCGCGGTGCATGAGCTGGCCCTGGTGGCGCTGGCCGGCAGGGACATCCACAAGCTGGCCACCTCGGGCATCGGACGCGAGCTGGTGAACCGGGGCCGGCTGGCGTTGAGCGCGGCGGGCGCCCGGGCCTCGAGCGGACTGCGCGAGTCGGTGGAGTCCGCCCAGGCGCTGGTGAAGACGCTGGAGCGGATGCTCGCCGAGGGCAAGGCCGTTGCGACACCGGACGGACTGCGGCTCGCCCTGCCTGGCGGCGCCGAGGCCTTCAAGCAGGCCTTCTTCGCCATCCGCGGGGAGATGGCCGCTGCGCGGGCCCTGGGCGGCATTCGCGGCGCGGGGCTCGCGGCCCAGGAGGCCGAGAAGACACTGGAGGCGCTGAAACTGCTGGCGGCGGAGAGCCAGGAGATGGCGCTCGCCTACGGTGCGGTGGCGCGGCGCGCGGCGGCGCTGCCGGCCGACAAGGCCCAGGCCTACCTCGCCGCCGTGGAATCGCTGCGCTCCTCCGCGCGCGGTGCGGCGAAAGCGACACTACCGGGATTGCTGCACTACTCTGGAGCGCCAAGCCTGAAGGACCCGCTTGCCTTCCTGAAGGAGGCGGAGTGGCTCGTCAGTCACCCGGAACTGGAAGCCGAAGCAGTGGCAGAACTGGCGAGGAAAGCGCGTCGAAGCAGCGTGGACCTGGGGTGGTTGCGCTCGACGGGGCTGAACCTCGAGTCCCTCAACTTCATGGGCAGGAACGAGAAGACGGCTTGGAAACTGTTCCAGCAGGCGGCTGCGGAACCGTGGAACCTGGCAGTGCAACGGCGGGCGCGTGAGCAACTCCGAGGCATCACAGTGGAGATGCTGACAGAGCACAATGCTCAGAAGCTCTTCCCGGGCTTCCGGCTCACGGGGCGGCAGGTGCCATTGAAAGGGGGGCACGTCATCGACAATGAGATAACGGCGATGCTCGGCTTGCGGCTTCAACATGGAGTGGAAGCAAAGGGCTGGAACAAAGACAGGTGGCGCATGGCGCTTAACGCCTGGCTGTCCCGAGAGGGGGGCGCCACGCTCAACAAACGGCAGGAGGTGCTCGCCAAGCAACTCCAGCACCTGCTCGACCAACTCGCGGATGCGGCCAACGCACCTCGCGGCAAGCCGTTCCTCGTCGTTACCGACAAGCTGAGTGGACCGACCAAGGAAAAGCTAACAGACTTCCTACGAAATAACGCGCGAGGGACGCAGGTGATCGAGGTGGAGGAAGCTCGAATACTGGGAACGGCGAAGCAGTTGCGTGCGGCACTGAATCTGCCGGAGGACTTGTCTGGAGGTGCGCCATGAGCCGGTGGCCTCTCTGGGCGGTCCTGGCTTCAGGTGAGCCGGCATGGCTGGAGAGCCGTGCCTACGATGCATTGTGTTTGGAAAAAGGTGAGGAGGGCGACGAAGGGCCGCCCTTTGAGATGAGCCTTGGAAGTGGCCGCTACCACGCGCTCGTGGGGACAAACCCCATTGACGTAGGTGCCGAGATTCAAATCGCCAAGGAACTTTCGCTCGAATGTGATGAGCCCGTTTACTCGATTGAGCGCGCCAACGACCCCTGGACCGTCATGTCATGGAGGAAGGGCACTCCGGATGTCCTGGAGGAGGAGCCAGAATCCCTGGCGAAGTTCCTCGGGTGTCCGCTGCCAGGCCTCGAGAAACGTTCGAATTCACATCCAATCAAACCTCTGCGCAAAGCCGCATTGGTGGAAAGAGTCAGTGCACAGGAGGCGCACCGCGTTCTGGAGGAGGCCGACGACCCATTTCCTCCCGGACACTACCGGCTTGAGGACACGCCGCGAGGGCTCCTCATTTCCAGCAGCACCGGCAATATAGGGTTCGCCGACATCACCGTGTCGGAACGGATTCCCCACGCGACCGTGTACGCGGTGATGGCCTCGCCGGACCTGGACGAGTTTTTTGTGACCGTGAGGCGAGGGGGTGAGGGCATTGAAGAGTTCGCCCAGCCGCCTGATGAGTTTCCGCGGCTTCGGGTTGTTGGCGAAATCAAGGGAGAGCGTGCACCAGAGCGGATTCTCGCGGCGTTGGGTATTCCGGCGGAGTGGTTCCGGAATGAATGACGGGCGCCGGGGCGGCTTCTTGTTACCGAGCACGCTGGATGAGGGAAAAGAGGGCCAACATGGTGGAGGAGACGAAGCGACTGCGCTTGCCGCGCACCCTGACCAAGAGGTGGGCTCAGGAGGAGTGCGCCTGCAACCCTCCAGCCTGTCGGCCCATGCCGGGACTGGCCCAGGGAGAATGGGGATGAGACGACTCGGACCCGACGACTACCGCGACATGCCCTGGAAGAACGGGGGTGGGGTGACGCGCGAGCTGTGGAAGCTGCCACATCCCTCCGACCCGGCCCGCTTCCTGGCGCGCGTGTCGATCGCCACCGTGGGGGCCTCCGGGCCCTTCTCCGTGTTCCCGGGCGTGGATCGGACCCTGATGATCCTCGAGGGCGCGGGAGTGTCGCTGACCGTCGATGGGACGCGCGAGGTGGTGCTCGACCAGCGCCTGCGGCCGTTCGAGTTTCCGGGCGAGGCGGCAATCCAGTGCCGGTTGCTCGGCGGGCCGGTGCGGGACTTCAACCTCATGGTGGACCGGGCCCTGGCGCACGGTTCGCTCGAGGTGGTGCGGCTGGCCCCGGGGCAAACCCGGACGCTCTCGGGCACCGGGACCGTGTTGCTCCACGTCCTGGAGGGCCGGGCGACGCTCCCCGGAGAGCCGCTGGCCCGGGACGAGACGCTCTGGCTGGAGGAGCCCGGGCTGCTGATGCTGCGGAGCGACGAGGGAGCCACCGTGGCCGCCATCCACCTGGAACGGCGCCCGCCCGCTCCATGAGCGGACCTTCCGCTCCCCAGTCCGCCTGCTCACGGTGTTGCTGGCGGGAGCGCGGGGGGTGCGTTAGAGCCGCCCTCCAGCATGTCTTCTCCAGCCGCCGCTCCGTCCGTCTTCCGCCACCGCGACTTCCGCCTCTACCAGCTGGCACGCCTGTGCGCGGTGCTCGCCGTGCAGATCGAATCGGTGGCCATCGGCTGGCAGGTGTACGAGCTGACGGGCAGCGCCCTGGCCCTGGGCTACACGGGGCTGGCGCAGTTCCTGCCCTTCCTCGCCTTCAGCCTCATCGGCGGACAGGTGGCGGACCGCGTGGACCGGCGCCTCATCCTCGCGGTGTGCCAGGGCGTCATGCTGCTGTGCAGCCTGTTGCTGCTCACCTTCTCGCTGGGCCACATCCAGGACGTGCGCTTCGTCTACGGGGTGCTGGTGCTCTTCGGCACCGCGCGCGCCTTCTACTCGCCCGCGGGCTCGGCCATCACCGCCCACCTGGTGCCCACCGAGGACCTCTCGCGCGCCATCGCCGTCAACTCCACCACGTGGCAGGTGGCCACCATCGCCGGCCCCGCCGTGGGCGGTGTCCTCTACGCGTGGGCGGGCGCCACGGGCTCCTATATCGGCTCGGCCGCCCTGTGCGCGCTCACCGTGGTGTGGATCCTCTCCCTGAAGGTGAGGACGGGCCGCGCCTCCACCGAGGCGTTCTCCGTGTCCACGCTCCTGGCGGGGTTCCGCTTCGTGCGCCGGCAGCGGCTGTTGTTGGGCAGCATCACCCTGGACCTGTTCGCGGTGCTGCTGGGCGGAGCGGTGGCGCTGCTGCCCATGTACGCGAAAGACGTGCTGCACACCGGGCCGTGGGGCCTGGGGCTGCTGCGCAGTGCGTCGGCGGTGGGCGCGGCGCTCGTGGCGGTGGTGCTCGCCGTGCGTCCGCTGGGAGGCCGGGCCGGGTGGAAGATGTTCGTCTCGGTGGCTGTCTTCGGCGCGGCCACGCTCGTCTTCGGGGTGAGCCGCTCGTTGCCGCTGTCCGTGCTGGCGCTGGCGGTGGCGGGGGCCGCGGACATGGTGAGCGTGGTGGTGCGCAGCACGCTGGAGCTGATGGCCACGCCGGATGAGATGCGGGGCCGCGTGGGCGCGGTGAACATGATGTGCGTGGGCGCCTCCAACGAGCTGGGCGAGTTCCGCGCGGGAGCCTTCGCCGAGCACGTGGGCGCGGTGCCCGCGGTGGTTGCGGGTGCGGTGGGGACGCTGGTGGTGGTGGCGCTGTGGGCCTGGGCCTTCCCCGAGCTGCGGCGGGTGGACCACCTGGAGGACGCGGCCCGTCAGCCCCTGCCCGGGGACGCCGAGCCCGAGGCCGCGAGCAGTCCGTCGTGAGCCCGCGTCCGGGGCTCCGGGTCGCGCTGGGGCTCTCCGCGCTCATGCTGGTGCACCACTTCGTCCTGTGGGCGTGGACCGCGTTCCACCGGGGCTTTCCGTTGCTCCAGGGGCTCGAGCGCTGGGACTCGGCCCACTACGACACCCTCGTCACGCAGGGCTATGTCTCGCCGCTGTGGGCGTTCCTGCCGCTCTATCCCCTGGCGGTGGTGCGGCCCGTGTACGCGCTGCTCGGGGGCGCGGTGCCGCCGCAGGTTCTGGGGTGTGTGCTGTCCACGGCCCTGCTGCTGGCCTTCGTCGTCTGGGTGGGGCGGTGGGATGCGTCGCGGGAGACGGCGTCCCCGCTCGCGCCCCGCACCGTGTGGGGGTGGTTCTTCTTCCTCTTCAGCCCGGCCAGCTTCGCCCTGCACTCGCACCACACGGAGGCGCTGTTCCTGCTGCTGTCCTTCGGTGCGCTCGCCTCGGCCTGGACGGGCCGGTTCGGGTGGACGGCGCTGTTCGCGGGGCTGTGCGTGCTGACGCGCAACCAGGGCGTGTTCGTGGCGGTGGTGGCGGCCCTGCTGCTGGCGGAGCGGGCGGAGCCGGGACGGAAGCTCGTCCGGTTCGCGGGCCTCGGCGCCCTGTCGCTCGCGGCGTACGGCGGGTTGATGGTGTTCGAGTGGCTCTCCTCGGGAGACCCCCTCGCGCACCTGCATGCCCAGGAGAGTTGGAGCCATGCCGGCTCCGCGTGGGAAGCACTGCGCACGCTCTGGTACGGCAATCCCTGGCAGGTGGCGCGCGGGTGGCCGCTCCTGCGAGGCATCCTCTGCGCGCTGGTGCTGGTGGCCTCGGTGGCGTTGTTCCGCCGGAGCCGGCCGCTGTTCCTCTACGGGGTGCTGTCGGTGGCGGTGATGCTGCCGCAGGGCGACTTCCACAACGCGTTCCGCTTCGGCGCGGTGCTCTTCCCCATGTTGTTCTGGCTGGGTGATTGGGTGGCCTCCCGGCCGGCCCTGCTGCGCTGGACCGTGGCCCTCCTCACGCTGTGGCTCAACCACCGGGTGACGCACGGCTTCGTGATTGGCGTCTGGGCGTACTGACGCGAGCACGGGGACCCACGAATCTCCCGAAAGGTAGGGCAGGTGGCCCTACTTGAGAGGTTAGAAAAAGACTGGGCACTGTCAGGGGGAGATGTTACCTTTCGAGTCGTGGGCACGAGAGGGTTCGGGCTCACGGAACGCCCGGAGGGCGAGGAGGTCGTCTCAATGGCCGAGTCGGTGGGTGGTGACGTGTTGGGTCAGGTGCTGCAGGCCGTCCAGGGCCTGAGCGAGCAGGTGAAGGTCCTGAGTGGGCAGGTGACGGAGCTGCGCGCGGAGGTGAATGAGCTGCGCGGGGAGGTGAAGCAACTGCGCACGGAGGTGAATGAGCTGCGCGCGGAAGTGAAGGAACTGCGCGCTGAGGTGAAGGAGCTGCGAGACCGGATGGACCGGTTGGAAGCTCGGGTGGACAAGCTGGAAGGCCGGATGGACAAGCTGGAAGGCCGGATGGACCAGTTGGAAGGCCGGATGGGCCAGATGGAAGGCCGCATGGGCCAGATGGAAGGCCGGATGGGCCAGATGGAAGGCCGGATGGACCAGATGGAAGGCCGGATGGACAAGCAGTATGACTGGCTGCAACGTCTGGGGCTCGAGTTCACGGGCACGCGTGACGAGGCCAAACAGCTTCGTCAGGAGGTCCAGCAGTACCGTGAGGAGGTCCAGCAGGCTCGGAAGGACCTGGGCTCGGAAGTCGAGTCCGCCCGGACGGAACTGCAGCTCGGAATCCGGCAGATGCATGATCGGATCGACCGCAACAATGATGCGCTGCTCCTGATGATCTCCGGACTGCAACGGAACCTGAAGGCGCTCGAAGTGCGCTGAGACGGCGAGGGCGGCCCGGGCTGGCATAGAGTCGCGCCATGCCGCCCCGTGCTCCCCTCGTCCACATCCAGGACCACGCCCTGCCCGACGCGGACTTCTCCCGCCTGTGGCGCAAGATCCGCGCCCTCGGCACCGAGCGTCTCCGTCAGACGTACCAGACCACCTTCTGGTTCGACCTCGGCGAGCCCACCAACATCGTCGAGCAGGTCATCCTCTCCCTGCGTCCGCGCGTGCCCCTGCGCCGGGGCCTCGCGGGCGTCGAGTGGTGGTTCTCCCGCATGCGCACCACCGACGTGCAGGTGGACTTCCACCAGGACCGGGACGAGAAGCTCGCCCTGCGCGGCGGCCCGCTCGTCCACCCGCGCTTCACCTCCCTGCTCTTCATGAACAGCGTCCGCGGCGGTGCGCTCGCGGTGACCAAGGCCCTGCCCTGTGAGGACAACCCGTCCCTCGCTCCCGACACGGATGCCTTCGACCTGGCGGCGCCCCGGCCCAACCGCTTCGTCTACTTCCGGGGAGATCTCACCCACGGCGTGCTGGATGCCCACAACCAGATTCCCAACGGGAAGCTGCCGGGCACCTCGCGCCTGCGCGTGACGCTGGTGATGAACTGGTGGAGCCAGCGCCCCACCGGCATCCCCACCTTCTCCGAGTCGAAGGTGTACCGCTCGCTCGCGCTCCCCGCGCCCCGGCGGCCTACTTCCTCGGGTCGGACGCGATGAAGAAGACCGTGGCCGCGCCCACCACCAGCGCCGCGCCGCCCGCGTAGACCCACGGGCTCTCGTACCAGGCCTTCTGCTCGATGACCGAGAGCTGCAGCGGCGCCAGCGGGTTGGCCGCCCGCGCCACCGTGTTGCCCTGGCTGTCGAGCGCCTCGACGAAGTACCAGGCCGTGAAGGACGTCGCGCGGGGGGGCACGGGCAGCTCGCCCTCGCACGTGTCCTGCTGGCACACCATGGGCGTGGCGCGGTAGGGGCCTCCGGGGACGGGAGCGTGGCGCAGCAGCACCTCGTTGGCCCGGGCCCTCGGGTCCTTCAGGCTGGCGCGCACCAACTGCGGCCGGCCCGCGTCCTCGCGCGGCAGCACCTCCAGCTTCGGCCGGGCCGCGAGCGTCGCGCGTACCCGCTCCAGCAAGTCCTTCTGCTTCTGCGGGGCGTCGGGGGGAGGCCGCACCCAGGCGTCCAGCTCCAGGGCCTCGGTGGTGCGCTGCTCGGCGTTCACCGTGTCCTCGAGCAGCAGGTGGATGAAGCCGAGCTCCAGCAGGGCCTGGGCGCGCTCGGCGGCGGGCCGGTCCGGGTGGCCGAGGTAGCGCTGGTATTCGACGACGGCCTCCTCGTAGCGCAGGGCACCGGCGAGCTCGCGGGCACGGGCGAGGTCCGCCTGGGCCGCTCCGGGGGCGGGGGCCTGGGCGACGACGAGGGACGAGGCGGCGGCGAGGACGGGAAACGTGAGCGGAAGCACCGTCCCCGGAGCCTACCCGGGCCGCCGGGACTTGTCAGACCGGTGCGCTAGGAAAGCACCTGTCGTCACCGCGGAGAGCCGGGTCCGGGCGGGTCTCGGGCCCGGCTCTCGCACTTCCCTTACAGACCGCTGGGCCCCAGCATGCCCTCCAGGCCCTCGAAGGGCTTGGAGACCGTGGCGTGCAGGACAATGTCCTTCAGCTGCAGCTGCAGCGGCAGCTCCAGCGGATTGCCGAGGCCCGCGTCCGTCACCGTGTTGCTGACGATGACCCAGATGCGCACCTTGCCGATGGCGTTGCGCAGCGTGGGCGAATCGGTGTGCACCGGCGTGCTCGAGCCCGGCGCGAAGTCCTGCTGGGGCAGCAGCTCCTCGGCCGTGTCGTAGTACGAGGGCAGGGTGCTGTCGCTGTAGAACTTGGGCGCATCCGGCGTGGCGGTGCCGGTGAGGGACAGCCGCGCGGTGGACCTCAGCGTGAACGTCTTGGAGGGGTTGATGACCGTGAGGTCGGCGGAGATCTCCTTCACGTTGACGTCGAGGTTCTGCGTCTCCTCGGGCATGTCCACGGCCACCTCGACGTGGATGGCCTTGGCCACCGAGGTGATGGGGATGGCGACCGACTGGGGCGGCGTGTCCACGGCGAGCTCGGCGGAGCACGCGGTGAGCAGCAGCGGGCAGAGCAGGGCGAGCAGGGAGCGTTTCATCGGAAGGTCCAGGACAGGTCCAACGTGGGGAGGATGGGGAAGCGGCCTTCGTTGACGGGCACCAGCGGCTCGTTCACGTCCACGTAGGCGGCGCCGAGCGAGAAGCCGAAGTTCTCTCCCGCGTAGCGCAGGCCGGCCGCGCCGCGCAGGGGGAAGCCCTCCTGGAGGCGCACGCCGAACTCACCCACCACGGACCAGTTGCCCGCGAAGTTGACCACCAGCGCGCCCGTGGCCGTGGTGGTGGCCGTCTGGTAGCGCCAGTGCCGCACCTCGCCCTGCACCAGCACCGGGCCCAGCTGCAGGCCGTAGAGCGCGTAGGCGCTGGGGCCCTCGAAGTTGATTTCGAGGTTCTTCACCGCCTCCTGCTGCGAGGAGACGAAGTCCGAGAGAATCTGGCTGCCCAGGAACTTCGTGTAGCGCGCGCCGACGACGAAGCGGTGGGGCCCGGCTTCCAGGCCCCAGCGGATGCCCAGGTTGGGGGCGAGCGCGGCGTCGGCGAGGACGGAGGTGTCCAGCGCGAAGCCGAACGCCAGCGGTACCGCCGAGCGCTGCAGGCCGAGCACGGGCTTCTTGATGGCGGCGGCCTCGTCGGAGGCGAGCAGCCGCGCGTTGCCGGCATGGTTGAAGGCATGGGCCTGGGAGGAACCCAACAGGGTGCCCAGTGCCCCGAGGGCGAACCCGAGCAGGCCCGGGCGGGAGAAGGTAGTTCGAGGTGTCAACCCACTCGCTCCTGGAGAGGAAAGGGAGTCCCTGGTGTACCGCGCCCGCGCCTGCCCTGTCACACGCACTCCGCGTGCAGATGTGTGTCCTGGGAGACTCGCTCGCCTCCCCCAGGAGCGGCCATGGCACGAGGAGGACTTGCGGCCGGGCCCGGCGGGGCGTATTCGAGAAGATATATGGGTTCCCATACAAATCGGCGTGCGCGCCCGGGGACGCCTCCGGTGGAGACGGAGGACGTGCGGACGGTCATGGACGCCATCCGGCGCATCGTGCGCTTGTTGCGCGTGTCGGCCCGGGCGTCCGAGGGGCGGGTGGGCATCAGTGGCGCGCAGCTCTTCGTGCTGCAGCAGCTCGCCGAGGCGGGGCCCTGCTCCATCAACGCGCTGGCCGAGCGGACCTTGACGCACCAGAGCTCGGTGTCGGTGGTGGTGAGCCGGCTCATCGAGCGGGGGCTGGTGACGCGCCGGCCCTCGGAGGAGGACGGGCGGCGGGTGGAGGTGTCGCTCACGCCCGAGGGCCGGGAGCTGCTGCGCACGGCGCCGCCCATGGCCCAGGTGCAGCTCATCGCCGGGCTGCGCCAGTTGGAGCCCGCCCAGCGGGCCGCGCTCGCCGGGGGACTCTCCGCGCTGGTGCGAGGGCTCGGGCTGGATGGGGAAGCCGCGCCGCTCTTCTTCGAGGACGAGGCGCCCGCTCGGCGGCGCCAGGGGAAACGACAACATGAAGAAGCCTGATCTCATCTCGGTGTCCGAGGGCACCGGGGACAGGGAGTCCCTCCCGGTGGCGCCCTCCCTGGGGCCCACGCTGGAGAACGAGCCGCGCGCGCCGCTGTCCGCGCAGCCGGTGGACGGGCGGCTGGTGTTCATCAGCGCCCTGTGCATCCTGCTGGCCGTGGCCGCGGGGCTGGTGGCGCAGGTGCTTGGGAGGCTCATCGCGTTCATCACCAACCTGGCCTTCTTCGGGCGGCTGTCCTTCCACGAGGTGTCTCCGGCGGACAACACGCTGGGGCCGTGGGTGCTCGTCATTCCGGTGGTGGGCGCGCTGGTGGTGGGGGTGATGGCGCGCTACGGCTCCAAGGCCATCCGGGGCCACGGCATCCCCGAGGCCATGGAGCAGGTGCTGCTCAACCGCAGCCGGATTCCGCCGCGCATCACCTTCCTCAAGCCGGTGTCGGCGGCGGTGTCCATCGGCACGGGCGGGCCGTTCGGCGCCGAGGGCCCCATCATCGCCACGGGCGGGGCGCTGGGCTCGCTGCTGGGACAGGTGCTGAAGGTGACGGCGGACGAGCGCAAGGTGCTGCTGGCGGCGGGCGCGGGAGCGGGCATGGCGGCCACCTTCGGCGCGCCCGTGTCCGCGGTGCTGCTGGCCATCGAGCTGCTGCTCTTCGAGTTCCGCCCGCGCTCGGTCATCCCGGTGGCGCTGGCCACGAGCACGGCCACGGCGGTGCGCATGGCCTTCGTGGGAGGCGCACCGGCCTTCGCCATGCCGGACGTGGCGGCGCCGGGCGGGGGCGCGCTGGCCTTCTACATCGGCATGGGGGCGCTCGTCGGCGTGGCGTCGGTGGTGGCCACGCGGGTCGTCTACCGCATCGAGGACGCCTTCGAGAAGCTGCCCCTGCATTGGATGTGGTGGCCGGCGCTCGGGGCGCTCGCCGTGGGCGCGGTGGGCTGGTTCGAGCCGCGCACCCTGGGCGTGGGGTACTCCAACATCGAGGACATCATCTCCGGCCGCCTGGTGAGCACGGCGGCGCTCGTCTTCTGCCTGTTGAAATTCACCTCCTGGTCCATCGCGCTGGGCAGCGGCACCTCGGGCGGAACGCTGGCGCCGCTCTTCACCATCGGCGGCGGGGTGGGCTCGGCGCTGGGGGCGCTGGCGGTGTGGGGGGGGCCGGGGCTGGGCGTGGACGTGCGCATCGCGGCGCTGGTGGGCATGGCGGCCATGTTCGCCGGGGCCTCGCGTGCACTGCTGACCTCGGTGGTGTTCGCCTTCGAGACGACGCGCCAGCCCATGGGCCTGTTGCCGCTGCTGGGCGGCTGTGCGGCGGCGTACCTCGTCTCGTCGCTGCTCATGCGCCACTCCATCATGACGGAGAAGCTGGCGCGGCGCGGGGCGCGGGTGCCCATGGAGTACGAGGCGGACGTGCTCGCCAACACGCTGGTGGCGGCGCACGGGCTGCGGCCGGTGGTGACGCTCGTGGCCGAGGACACCGTGGCCCAGGCGCGGACGTGGCTGGCCGAGGGGGGCGCGGGCACCCGGCACCAGGGCTTCCCGGTGGTGGACGGCGTGGGGCGGCTGGTGGGCGTCGTCACCCGGCGCGAGCTGCTGGAGGGCGAGGGGGTGGCGGGCCGGCGCGTGCGGGAGCTCATCCGCAAGCCGCCGGCGGTCGTCTTCGAGGACAGCACCCTGCGCGAGGCGGCGGACCACATGGTGCGCGAGGACGTGGGCCGGCTGCCGGTGGTGAAGCGCGGGGAGCCGTGGAAGGTGGTGGGCATCCTCACGCGGAGCGATCTGCTGGCCGCGCACCGCCGCCGGCTGGAGGAGGCGCATCAGCACGAGCAGGGCATTGGAGGCGGCCCGCGGCCCGGGGTCCCTACTCCGGCATGAGGGCAGTCATGGACACGGAGCACGCGCGGGTCCTCGAGCTGCTCAAGCGCCATGGGTGGAACGCCACGTCCTTCCAGGTGCTGGAGCCGGGGTACTCGTACTGGTTCGACGGGGACGACGCGTGCGTGGCGTACGTGGACACGGGCGGGGCGTGGGTGGTGGCGGGTGCTCCCATCGCTCCGCCCGAGCGCCTGGGCGAGGTGGCCCGGCGCTTCGAGGCGCACGCGGCCGCGGCGGGCCGGCGGCTGTGCTTCTTCGCCACCGAGCAGCGCATGCTGGACGCGGCCCCGTTGAAGGGGCTGACCATCGGCGAGCAGCCGGTGTGGGACCCGAGGCGGTGGGAGCTGAGCGTGCGCGAGAGCCGGAGCCTGCGCGAGCAGCTGCGCCGGGCGCGGGCCAAGGGCGTGCGGGTGCGTGAGGTGACGCCCTCCGAGCTGAAGGACGTGGCGCACCCGGTGCGGGCGGGGGTGGACGGGCTGATGGAGCGCTGGCTGAGGGCGCGGCGGATGGCGCCCATGGGCTTCCTGGTGCAGCTCTCCCCGTTCGCCTGGACCGAGGAGCGGCGCTCCTTCGTGGCGGAGCGGGACGGGGAGGTGGTGGCCTTCCTGTCGGCGGTGCCGGTGTACGCGCGCAATGGCTGGCTGGTGCAGCACCTGCTGCGGGACGCGCGGGCGCCCAACGGCACCGCGGAGCTGCTGGTGGACGCGGTGATGCGCGCGGCGGCGGCGGAGGGGCGCGGCTACGTGACGCTGGGGCTCGCGCCCCTGGCGGGCGAGGTGGACGGCTGGCTGCGCGCGGCCCGCGTGGTGGGCATGCCCCTCTATGACTTCGAGGGCCTGCGCGCCTTCAAGGCCCGGCTGCGCCCGCATGCGTGGCACCGCATCCACCTGGCCTGGCCCTCGCGGCATGCCTCGCCGCTGCCGCTGTATGACGCGCTGACGGCCTTCGCCCGGGGGAGCCTCACGCGCTTCGGCGTGGCCACGCTGCTGCGCCGGCCCCTGCTGCTCGTGTGGCTGCTCGCGGTGCTGCTGGTGCCCTGGACGGTGCTGCTCGCGCTGCCGGTCAATGCCCACCGCTTCCCCTCGCCGCTCGTGCAGTGGGGCTGGGTGCTCTTCGACGTGGGGCTGACGGTGGGGCTCTTCTCCCTCATCCGCCGCTGGCGCTCCGGGCTCGCCCTGCTGCTGGCTTCCCTCATCACCGGAGATGCCTGCCTCACCTTCCTGGAGGCGCTCCTCTACAACCTCCCTCGCGCGCGAGGGCTCGGCGACTGGCTCGTCATGGGCGTGGCCGTGCTGGCTCCCGCCACGGCGGCGGTGCTGCTCTTCTGGGCCCGGAGGCACCCGACGCTGGAGCCGGCCTGAGAAGGTGGCAGGCGCCGGGAGGTGTCAGTCCTCGGGGGGCACGGTGGTGGGCGCGGACGCGAGGAACACTTCCCGGCCCTGGACGCGCTCCACGCGGTGGAAGTGCACCATGTAGTCCCGGCGGGCGGGCGAGCCCTGTCCCAGCTCGAAGTGGGTGTCGCCGACGTTCGACACCGTCCCGAGCTTCCGCCCATACCTGTCCTTCACCGTCATTCCCTCGTGGATGTCGCCGGGGTCGATCATCTTGGTCCTCTGTCCGCGTGTGTCCGTGGTCCCTTGAGATGAACACTCCCAACGGTCCTGGCCCGTGGTTCCCACCGCCTCCTGGAGGAAGCGCCGTGCTCCCTGGTGGGGGAGGGCGCGGGCGGCCAGCCCACCGGGTCACGCCCGGGCCCGCCACCTACCTTCTCTCCCGAGGGCTCATGACGCACGGGGAGACGCGCATGGCGGAGGCCCAGGCCCAGAGACTGGCTTCACTCAAGATCGACCGCACGGCCCACCCACGGCGGAAGCTCCTGCGCCGCTGGCCGCTATGGGTGGGGCTGGCCGTGGTGCTCGCCCTCGTGGTGGGGATGGCGGTGGTGGGCCGGGCCCCCAGCGTGCGCGTGGCCGAAGTGCGCGAGGCCCGTCCCGGCGAGCAGCAGACCGAGCTGTCCGCCGCTGGCTATGTGTCCTCGCGCCGCCGCTCCGTCATCGCGCCGCAGGTGGCGGGGCGGTTGGTGGAGGTGGCGGTGGACGAGGGCGACGCGGTGGAGAAGGGACAGGTGCTCGCCCGCCTGGATGACCGGGATGCGCGGGTGATGGCGGCCCGGAGCCGTGCGGAGTTGCAGGCCGCCAGCCAGCGGCTCGCCGCCGCGAGGGCCACGGCGATACGGGCCCGCAGTGACCTGGCGCGGGCGGAGCAGTTGGCGAAGGCCCAGGTCGTCACCCGGGCGAGCCTGGAGGAAGCACAGGCGCTCGCGAGTGCGTCATCCGCCGAGGAGCAGGCGGCGATGGCCCAACTGGAGGCGGCGCGGGAGGCGGTGCGGGCCGCGGAGCTGCAGCTGTCCCATACGGTGGTGCGAGCGCCCTTCGCGGGGACGGTGGTGCGCAAGCTGGCGGACGAGGGAGCGGTGCTCGCGCCCGCCGCGCTCCAGCAGGAGAACATCGGCGGCATCGTGGAGTTGGTGGACCTGGGGGCGCTCGAGGTGGAGGCCGAGGTCAGCGAGGAGCAGCTGCCGCGCATCGAGGTGGGGCAGCCGGCGCTCGTCTTCCTGGATGCGTACCCGGACCAGTCGTTCGTCGCGAAGGTGCGCTCGGTGCGGCCGGCCATCGACCGCTCCAAGGCGACGGCGGACGTGAACGTGGCGTTCGAGGAGATTCCCCCGGGGGTGCTGCCGGACATGGGGGCGCGGGTGGCCTTCCTGAAGGAGGAGGTGTCGCGGGCGGCGCTCGCGAAGCAGGGCACGGCGCTGCGGGTGCCGGCGTCGGCGGTGGTGCAGAACGGTGGGGAGTCCGTGGTGTGGGTGGTGCAGGACGGGAAGGTGAAGCGCCAGCCGGTGAAGGTGGCGGAGAAGGTGGGGGACGAGGTGGCGCTGGCCCAGGGGCCGGCGCCGGGGACGCAGGTGGTGGTGTCGCCGAGTGGCTCGCTGCGTCCGGGACGCAAGGTGAAGGTGCGGACGGAGGGCGGATGAGCACCGCGCCGGGACAAGAAGCGAAGTCTCCCCTCATCCGGCTGCGGGGGGTGTCCAAGGCCTACCGGCGGGGCGACATCGTCGTGCCCGTGCTGGAGAACGTGGACCTGGACATCGAGGCGGGGACCTTCGAGGCCTTCATGGGCCCCTCGGGCTCGGGCAAGTCCACGCTGCTCAACCTCATCTCGGGGTTGGACCGGCCCACCACGGGGGTGGTGGAGGTGGGAGGGCAGGACCTGGCGCGGATGAACGACAAGGAGCTGTCGGACTGGCGCGCGGGCCACGTGGGCTTCGTCTTCCAGCTGTACAACCTGCTGCCGGTGCTCACGGCGGCGGAGAACGTGGAGCTGCCCCTGCTGCTCACCCCGCTCTCGCGCGCCGAGCGCCGGGAGCACGTGGCGGCCGCGCTGGAGGTGGTGGGCCTGGGGCACCGCATGGGGCACCGGCCGCCGCAGCTGTCCGGAGGCGAGCAGCAGCGGGTGGCGATCGCCCGGGCCATCGTCACGGATCCGGACCTGCTCATCGCGGACGAGCCCACGGGAGACCTGGACCGCAAGTCGGCCGAGCAGGTGTTGGACCTCTTCGAGGTGCTGCACCACGAGCTGCACAAGACGCTCGTCATGGTGACGCATGATCCGCACGCGGCCGAGCGCGCGGACCTGGTGCGGCACCTGGAGAAGGGGCTGCTGCAATGACGTTCGGGCGGCTCGTGTGGAAGGATCTGCTGCGCAACCCGTTGAGGCTGGCGCTCACGGTGCTGGCGGGAGCGGTGGGGGTGATGGCCTTCATCTTCCTGCGCACGGTGGTGGACCTCTTCTATTCGAGCGCGGAGTCGGCGCAGGCGGACCGGCTCTTCACGCGCGCCAAGGCCTCCATCACGGCGGACCTGCCGCTGTCGTACCTGCCGCGCATCTCCACGGTGCCGGGGGTGGACGACATCACCTTCTACGGCTTCTTCGGCGGGCGGTATGGCGAGTCCCAGCGCGACTTCTTCGGCTCGGCCTTCGTGGATCCGCCGTCCTTCATGCGCGTCTTCGACGAGCTCGTCGTGGCTCCGCAGCAGGTGGCGGCCTTCGAGGCGGACCCGTGTGGCGCACTGATCGGCAAGGACCTGGCGAAGCGCTACGGGTGGAAGCCGGGGAGCCGGGTGACACTGAAGGGCACCATCTACCCGGGCGAGTGGACCTTCAACGTGCGCGGCATCTACGACGTGCGGACGGGGACGCTGGATACGAACTCACTCTTCTTTCCCTTCCGCTGCCTCAACGAGAAGCTGCCGGACGAGCGCAAGGACCGGGTGGGGGCCTTCATGATCCGGGTGGAGGACCCATCGCGCTCGGCGGCGGTGTCCTCGGCGGTGGATGCGATGTTCGCCAACAGCCCCTACCCGACGCGCACGGAGAGCGAGCGCGCGGCCACGCTGGGCTTCATCTCCATGCTGTCGGCCATCATCACCGCGGTGCAGGTGGTGGCCACCGTCATCCTGCTCATCATCCTGCTCGTCATCGGCAACACGCTGGCCATGAGCGTGCGCGAGCGCACGAGGGACCTGTCCACGCTACGGGCCATGGGGTTCAAGAGAGGGCGGGTGATGATGCTCGTGCTCTTCGAGTCGCTGGCGATCGGCCTGGCGTCGGGGGGATTGGGGGTGCTCATCGCGCCGCCGCTCGTGCGGGGTTTCGTCGCGGTGGTGGGCTCGCAGATGGGCGGGCTTCCGGCGGACTTCATGCGGGAGAGCACGCTGGTGCTCGGGGCGCTGGCGGCGGTGGGGGTGTCGCTGCTGGCCGGAATCATCCCGGCGTTGCGCGCGGTGCGCATTCCCGTGGCCGAGGGGCTGAGGAAGGTGGCCTGAGCGATGATTCCCCTCTACTACAACACGCGCAGCCTCTGGGCGCGGCGGGTGTCCACGGGGCTCACCGTGCTGGGCCTGGGGCTCGTCGTCTTCGTCTTCTCCGCGGTGTTGATGCTGGCCAACGGCATCGAATCCGCACTGGCCTCGGGGGGAGACCCGCGCAACGTCATCCTCCTGGCCGAGGGCGCCACCAGCGAGCTGATGAGCAACGTGGAGCGGGACGCGCTGCGCGCCCTGGGCAGCGCCCCACAGGTGGCCTCCTCGGCGGAGGGGGAGCCGCTGGTGGCCGGCGAGCTGGTGGTGCCGGTGCTGCTGCCGCGAGGGGATGGCCAGGAGTCGAACATCAACGCGCGGGGCATCGGCCCGGAGAGCTTCGCCATCCGGCCCACGGTGCGGCTCGTCGCGGGCCGGGCGCCGCGGATGGGCACCAACGAGATCGCCCTGGGCGAGGCGCTGGTGGGCCGCTCGCCGGGAGCGCACCTGGGAGGGGAGCTGGTGTTCGCCGAGGAGCGCTGGCCGGTGGTGGGGGTGTTCACCGCCGAGGGCGGGGCCTACGAGTCCGAGCTGTGGGTGGACGTGAACCGGCTGGGGCCGGCGTTCGACCGGCCGGGGCTGAGCGCGGTGGTGGTGCGCACGAGCTCGGAGCAGGCGCGCGATGCGTTCATCAAGAACGTGAAGGATGATCCGCGCTTCACGCTCGAGGCGAAATCGGAGCCCGAGTACTGGGCGGAGCAGGCGACGTGGCTGGCCACGTTCATCCGGGTGCTGGGGCTGTTCGTGTCCTTCATCTTCAGCGTGGGCGCGGTGCTGGGGGCGATGATCACCATGTACGCGCAGGTGGCGGCGCGCATCGGCGAGCTGGGGCTGCTGCGAGCGGTGGGCTACCGGCGCCGGAGCGTGCTGGCGAGCATCCTCATCGAATCCGCGGTGCTGGGCGCGGCGGGAGGGGTGCTGGGGGCGCTGGGGGCACTGGCCACGCGGTGGATGGAGATAAGGACGCTCAACTTCCAGACGTTCGCGGAGGTGCGCTTCGGCTTCACGCCGACACCGGGCATCGTGGTGGCGGCGCTCGTCTTCGGGACGTTGATGGGGACCCTGGGCGGACTGCTGCCCGCCCTGCGGGCCTCACGGCTGTCGATCCTGGATGCGTTGAGGGCGTGAGCCCGCGCCACCGCTCAGCGCACTACCGCCACAGGCGTGAAGAGGTCGATGGTTGTCCCGTCTCCTCGCTGCCCGGACCTGTTGCTCCCCCAGGCCCACACCGTGCCGTCCCGATGTAACGCCAGGGAGTGGTACATGCCGGCCGATACGACGGCTACGTCACTCATTCCGCTCACGCGCACGGGCGAGGAGCGCTGGGTGGTCGTTCCATCGCCCAGTTGCCCGGACTTGTTGCTTCCCCAAGCCCAGACTGTTCCGTCCTTTCGTATCGCCAATGAGTGAAACTGGCCGGCGGAGATAGCGGCCACGCCGCTCAACCCCTTCACTTGCACAGGCGTGGGGCGGGAGGTGGTCGTCCCGTCCCCCAATTGACCTGACCCATTTCTCCCCCAGGCCCACACCGCGCCGTCATTGCGCACCGCCAATGAGTGGACCTGTCCGGCTGAGACAGTGGCGATGCCACTCAACCCCGTCACCTGCACGGGAGTGGAGCGGTTGGTGTTGGTTCCATCCCCCAGTTGTGCGGACTCGTTATTTCCCCAGGCCCACACCGTGCCGTCATTGCGCACCGCCAGCGAATGGTGTGAGCCAGCCGAGACAGCGATCACGCCACTCAACCCCGTCACCTGCACGGGCGTGGATTGGTTGGTGTTGGTCCCATCTCCCAATTGCCCGGACTTGTTGCTCCCCCAGGCCCAGACCGTACCGTCATCGCGCACCGCCAACGAGTGGTTGGCGCCTGCTGAGACAGAGATCACTTTGCTCAACCCAGTCACTTGCACAGGAGTTGAACGGTTGGCGTTGGTCCCATCGCCCAGTTGTCCGGTCCAGTTGTTTCCCCAGGCCCACGCCGTGCCGTCATTTCTCACTGCCAGCGAGTGGTTGTCACCTGCTGCAACCGTAGTCACACCACGCAAGATGCTTACCGCTCCAGGTCTGGAGTGGTCGGTGGTCGTTCCATCCCCCAATTGCCCGTGGCTGTTGCTCCCCCAGGCAAACACCGAACCGTCCGGCCACACGTACAGGGAGTGCCGGTCTCCCGCCGCTTGGAGTCGGTCACCTGTTGTTTGTTCGATGCACGGGAGGGCGAAAACGGTGAAGTTCATCGAGACGGAGAGACCCTGGGCGTTGGTCACCGTCGCCTTCACGGTCGGTGTGAACTCTTTGGGAACACAACCTTGAGCCTTCCACATGACCTCGCTCGTGGTCGCGGTACTCGCAGGTGTCTCCAATGTGCCGGTGTTGGCTTCCCAGGAAAAGCGAAGCTCGCTGTCCTGTGCATCCCGTGCAGTGATGCGGAGGGGGAGCGCTCCTTGCCTCATGTCGGAGGGCTTCGGCTTGTGGGCCTCCACGATCTCCGGTGGGCGTGGCACGACTGGCTTGCGCGGAGCAGGCCGTTGCGGCTCGGGTTCCTGCTTTGCGGGGGGCGGTGCCGGCTTCTGTTTCACCTGCCGACGTAGCTTCTCGAACAGCTGCTCTACCTTGGGGGACACCTGCACGGGCAGCTTCGCCTCGGGCTTCAAGTAGAGAGCCGCCGTGAACGCGGCGCTGGCCTTGCTGGTCTTGCCCATGTCGGCGAGGACGACCCCCTCATAGAGGGTGAGGGCCACGTCGTCCTCGATGCCACGGGTCAGGCGTTTGGCGCTGGCGACCTGCTCCAGCGCTCGCTCGTACTCAAGGCTCTCGTAGAGGCGGTTGATGGAGGAGAGGTAGGTCTGCACCTCCGCGGAGACCTGGCCGCGTGCCACCCGCGGATGGCGCAGGGTGATGGCCAGGAGGCCCACCACCACTCGGGCGGACCAGGGGCTCGCGGAACGCATGGGCTCTCCTCTCAGGACGTATGGAGTCCCCGGGTGGAGGGGGTCCGATATGTTCATGGATGTAGGTGGAATATCACGGATGCCATGTGTCAGGCGTCTGGCGCTGACGAGCTGTACCCACGCCGCTTCAAGGGCTCACCGGGACGGGCGTGGCGCGTTGGGTGGTGGTCCCATCCCCCAATTGTCCGGTCGCATTCCTTCCCCAGGCCCACAGGGTGCCGTCCGCGTGCATCGCCAGCGAGTGGTTCCTTCCGGCCGAGATGGCCACCACGTCGCTCAACCCACTCACCCGGACAGGCGTGGAGCGTTGGGGCTCGGCGGTGCCATCCCCCAACTGATTGAGCGTATTGCTGCCCCAGGCCCACACCGTGCCGTCATGGCGCAGGGCCAGCGAGTGGAGATAGCCCGCCGAGATGGCCACCACGCCGCTCAACCCGCTCACCTGGACGGGCGTGGAGCGTTGGAGGGTGCTCCCATCGCCCAACGCTCCGCTTTCGTTGTACCCCCAGGCCCACACGGTGCCGTCGCCGCGCAGCGCCAGCGAGTGCTGGCCACCGGCCGAGACCGCCACCACCCCGCTCAAGCCGCTCACCTTCGAGGGGGTGGTGCGGTGGGTGAGCGTTCCATCCCCGACCTGCCCCGAGGTGTTGTGCCCCCAGGCCCAGACGGTGCCATCGCTGCTCATCGCCAGCGCGTGCTGATCTCCGGCCGAGGCCATCACCGCATCGCTCACGTCGCTCACCGGCATGGGCGTGGAGCGATGGGTGGCCGTCCCATCCCCCAACTCCCCTTCGGCGTTGTATCCCCAGGCCCACACGAGGCCGTCACGGCGCATCGCCAGCGAGAAATTGCCGCCCGCCGAGACGGCCACCACCGTGCTCGGGCCGCTCACCTGCACGGGCGCGGCACGGTGAGCGGTCGTTCCATCCCCCAACTGTCCGTACCAGTTGGCACCCCAACTCCACACGGAGCCGTCGGTGCCCAACGCGATGGCATGTTGTGCGTTGTTTCCGGCCGAGATGACCATGAGCTCGCTCAATCCGCTCACCTGGAGGGGCGTAGCGCTGTGTGTATTCGTTCCAGTCCCCAACTGTCCGAACTCGTTGTTTCCCCAGGCCCAGGGCGTGCCGTCCGAGCGCAGGCTCATCGAGTAGGCGTTTCCCGCGGACAGGGTCACGCACGGCGTGGTGGTGACGACGAACCTCTTCGACGCGGAACGGCGCAGGGCATTGGTGACGGACGCCGTCACCTCGGACACCCTTCCGTGCGGCATGCAGGTGGGCGCCCTCCAGACGATTTCGCTCGTGTTCGCGGTGTGGACCGGCGTTTCCACCCTTCCGGCGTGGGGGGTCCAGGAGAACTCGAGCGGGCCGTTGCCCGCGTCCCTCACGGTGATGCGCAGGGTGATGGAGCCCTCGCTCAGGGCGGATGGGGCGGACTGGTAGAACTCGATGAGCTCCGGCGCTCCCGCCTCCCCCTCGCCTGTGGGGCCATCGCCGCCCGTGGGCGGGTTCTGCCCGGTGCCCGCGCCCCCGGGGCAGCGCTCCGGATGGTGCTGGCAGAAGAGGGTGCCCTCCTGCTCGAAGTCGATGCAGCCGGCGCCACCGAGCAGCACGGCCGCGAACGCCGCGAATCCCACCCTCCAGGTCCTCATGGCCACCTCCCGGACACGAAGGCCGACGTCCCGTCCGTGCCCACGCTCAGCGCCATGGGCGCCTCGGGCGCTCCGAGCACGTAGAATCCCGCCGCGAGCCCCAATCCCACCACGCCCGCGCCGATGAGCCCGGCGCCCACGTTCTGGAACGTCTTTCCCCGCGACATGCTCCGCCGCGCTTCCTCGTAGGAGGTGAGGCTCGGGTCCCCGTTGCGCAGCCGCGCCTGCTCGTTCCGGGCGAGCCCATGGGACACGCCGCCCACCGCGAGCAGCACACTGCCCGCGACCGCGGGGATGAGCGCGCGGGAGCGCAGGCCCTGCTGTCCGGTGGTGTTCACCGTGGGGGCGTGCGGGGCGGGGGTTTCCTGCCGCGGACTCTCCGCGGTGGGCGGTGGCTGCGTGTCGGGCCGCGGGCTCACGGGCGCGTGCTCCGTGAGGCCGGAGGCCAGCGTCTGCTTCACCTGCGCGCGCAGGCTCTTGAACCGCCGCGCCACCTTGGGCGACACCCGCACCGGCAGCTTTGCCTCCGGGTTCAGGAAGAGGGCCGCCTTGAAGGCGGCGCTGGCCGCGTCGTTCTGCCCCATGTCGGCGAGGATGAGGCCCTCGTAGAGCGAGAGCGCCACATCCTCTTCCGCGCTGCGGGTCAGGCGTCTGGCACTGGAGAGCTGCTCCAACGCCCGCTCGTACTCGAGGCTCTCGTAGAGGCTTCGGACAGAGGTGAGGTAGGTCCGCACCTCCGGGGACACCTGGGCGCGTGCCCCCCACGGCATGAGCAGGAGCACGGCCAGGAGGCCCGTCACCACTCTGGCGGCTTCAGGACAAAGGCTCGCAGGACGCATGGGCTTCCCTGTCGAATGGGGGCCCTACGTTCATTCCAGCGTCACGCAAAAGCATTCACGCGAAGCGGACTTCCTCGCGGCACTGGTCAGTCCGTCTTCCGGAGTGTCGGAAACACGGCGCCGCCCGTGCTCTTGGTGTTGACCAGCGTCCAAGCGAGCCAACCCGGGACCTCCGATACCCTCACCCCGTCCCTCTCCCGGAGGGAGAGGGGAAATTGGGGGAGACTGGACGCACAGTGGGCGAGCGCGACGGCTCAGCCCGGCTGGCAGACCTGGCGGAGGATGTCGAGCGACTCCAGCGCCTTGCCCGCGCCCATCACCACCGCGGACAGCGGATCCTCCGCGAGGAACACCGGCAGACCCGTCTCCTCGCGCAGCAGCGTGTCCAGGTTCTTCAAGAGCGCGCCACCACCGGCCAGCACGATGCCGCGGTCGGCGATGTCTCCGGCCAGCTCCGGCGGCGTGCGCTCCAGCGTCAGCTTCACCGCCTCGACGATGCCGTTCACCGGCTCGCTCAGCGCGTCGCGCACCTCGTCGCTGCTCACCGTCAGCGTGCGCGGCACGCCCGCCACCAGGTCTCGGCCCTTGATCTCCATGGTCATGACCTCCTCGGTGGGGTACGCCGTTCCAATGCCCATCTTGATGAGCTCGGCCGTGCGCTCGCCGATGAGCAGGTTGTACTTGCGCTTGACGTACTGGATGATCGCCTCGTCCAGCTTGTCGCCGCCGATGCGCACGCTCTTGGCGAACACGATGCCGGCGAGGCTGATGACCGCGACGTCGGACGTGCCACCGCCGATGTCGACAATCATGTTGCCGCTGGGCTCGGTGACGGGCAGCCCGGCGCCGATGGCCGCGGCCATGGGCTGCTCGATGAGGTAGACCTCGCGGGCACCGGCGTTGGCGGCGGCCTCGCGCACGGCGCGGCGCTCCACCTCGGTGATGCCCGAGGGGATGCCGATGACGATGCGCGGGCTGACGAGCGACTTGCGGTTGTGCGCCGTCTGGATGAAGTAGCGGAGCATCGCCGCGGTGATCTCGAAGTCGGCGATGACGCCGTCCTTCATCGGGCGGATGGCCACGATGTTGCCCGGCGTGCGGCCGAGCATCTCCTTGGCCTCCTTGCCCACGGCGAGCACCTTCTTGCCGCCGCGCGCGTCCTGTTGGACGGCCACCACGGAGGGCTCGTTGGAGACGATGCCCTGTCCGCGGATGTAGATGAGCGTGTTGGCCGTGCCCAGGTCGATGGCGAGGTCACGCGAAAAGAGAGTGTGGAGCCAGTCGAACATACGGGGGCGGAAACTTTCAAAGGTGCGGCGTCATTTCCAACACCGACAGTGAGTGCGCGGCAACCTACTACGCACGACCCGCAGCAGGAAGAAAAGCCAACTGTCAAGTGCAGGGCCCGGCCGGAGGGCGTCCGGCCCACGGGGCCCCCTGTCCTTCCCCTCCGCTCCCCCCTCTTCCCTCTGGGGAGGGGTCCGGCGTAGGGGGTTTTCCCCATCCGGGGGCTCGCTTCCCTGCCTCCTCTCAATGGGGCGTATAGCGCTCGCTCTCTCCGGCCAGGAGGTAGGTGTCCGCCGCTTCCCCGGCCTCCTGCTCGGTGGAGACCGGGGCCAGGTGGTGCGGCTCGGCCACGGCGCCATTTTCCACGGCATGGCGGTATTCGGGCGTCTGGCGCAGGGCCTCGCTGGTGACGCGCAGGAAGGCCTCGCGCACGGGCTCGAAGAGCAGGCCGGCCACGTACCAGAAGGGGGCATAGTCCAGGCGGATGAGCCCCTTCACGCTCCACCCCTTGTTCTCGTAGTCCCAGGGGCAGCGGCCGAGCGCCTTGCGCAGCAGCCAGCCCGTGGTGAACTCGGCGCCGAAGATGACGACGGTGTAGGCGAGCGCGCGCACGGGCCGGGGCAAAAAGCGCAGCCGGTCATGGAGGAACTCCATCCCCAGCGCGGTGGCCCCGTAGATGGGGTGCATCCACAGGTACGTCTTCGCCGTCCCGTGTGTGTCCCGCTCCACCAGGGCCGCGCCCATGCCGGTGAAGCACACCTCCATCACCCAGCCAGCACATCCGTAGAGGAGGAATCGCGGTAGCACGCCCCGAAGCTAGGGACCGGCCCTCCGAAGAGCACCTGGAAGCAGGGGGGCGGGGGAGCGGCCGATGAAGGGGGCGGGGCAGCCCCGGAGGACGGCCCGCGGGTGTTGGCCGTTGGACACCTTCAGCGCTTGAGGGCGTACTTGCCGATGGCGTAGAGGGCGCGGACGCCGTCCTTCCAGCCAATCTTCTTGCCCTCCTCGTAGGTGCGCCCGTGGTAGCTGATGGGCACCTCGAAGACGCGCCAGCCGCCGCGGGCCACCTTGGCGGTGATCTCCGGCTCGATGCCGAAGCGGTCCTCCTCGATGTTCACCGAGCGGATGACCTCGGCCCGGAAGGCCTTGTAGCAGGTCTCCATGTCGGTGAGGTTCAGGTTGCTCGTCATGTTGGAGAGCATGGTGAGCAGCTGGTTCATCACCGAGTGCCAGAAGTAGAGGACGCGCCGGGGCGTGCCGGTGAAGCGGCTGCCGAAGACGACGTCCGCGTCGCCGTCGATGATGGGCTGGAGGACGCGGGGAATCTCGCGCGGGTCGTACTCGAGGTCCGCGTCCTGGACGATGACGATGTCCCCGGCGGACTCGGAGAAGCCGCGGCGCAGGGCGGCGCCCTTGCCCTGGTTCTTCTCCTGGAAGAGGACGCGCACGTCGTTGCGGTTCCGCGGGGTGCCGCCGATGACGGACAGGCCCTCGGTGGCCAGACGCTGGAGCAGCTCGCGGCTTCCGTCGCGCGAGCAGTCGTCCACGATGACGAGCTCCTTGGGAAAGTCCACCGCGGTGACGCGGCGGAGCAGTTCGGCGAGGGTGGAGATCTCGTTGTAGACAGGGATGACGACCGAGACGAGCATGGCGGAGCGGGCTCTACCCGATTTCCGCCCCCCGCGCGACTCTTCGGTGGGGGGCTAGAAGCGCAGGTGGGCCAGCACCGCGCTCTCGCCCGCCGGGGTGGAGGAGCCCCAGGCGGGCACCTCGGCCACTGGGAGGGGCGCGCCCAGGGGGACGCCCGCGCTGTCCCGGGTATGCCAGCCCGTGACGAGGACGCCGTCCCGCACGGGGAACACCCCCTCGAGGAGCACGTTCTCGCCGCCCCCGTCCACCGCCGGGTCCCACGGCCCGCGCAGCAGCGAGGAGTAGCGCAGCGCCTTCAGGTCGGGCTCGAAGACGCGGACGAAATGGTTCCACGCGGACCTGCCCTGCGAGGGCTTGTACATCTTCATGTAGGCGTTGGAGGTGGTGACGGTGCGGCGGCCGAGCGCGGCGAGGTAGACGGCGCCGCGGGCATCCACCTCGAGCGCGGAGACGCGGGTGGTGTTGAGGTCCGGCCACCCGGCGTTGTGGCTGCCCCAGCCGTCGTGGAGGGGCTCGGCGTAGGGTGTGCCGAGCGTGGCCCCATCGCTGTACTCGGCCACCCAGGAGGCGGCGGCCAGGGTGCCATCGGCCTGGGCCAGCTTGGCCAGCCAGGAGATGTGGATGTTGCCGCTGGTGCCGGTGAACTGGTGGTGGAAGGACGTGGCGCCGGGGTGGGAGGCCACCTTGTTGCCGCTCCAGAAGTTGATGACGTTGTTGCCGTGGGCGCGGGCGAGCACCACCAGCCGGTTGGCCGCGTAGTCGATGGCCACGTGGTCCACGTACTGGTCCGGCGAGGACGTCTTCACGAGGGCGCCGTTGTTCTCGAGCTGCTCGTGGTAGAGGCGGCTCCACCAGCGCAGGCGGCCGCCGGGCTCCATGGCGACGACGGCGGGCTCGAAGTCCGGGTTGCCGTCGGGCAGCCTGGACTGGGTGGAGTAGCCGAAGTAGAGGTGGTTGTTGCGCCGGTCGATGGCAATGGAGCCCACGCGCTGGGTGGGCTTGTCGCTGAGGCGGTAGCCCGTGTAGCCGGGGCCGGTGCCGGAGCAGGAGGCGGCGGTGCAGGGGCCGGTGAAGTAGTAGTCGTCGGGGAAG
This sequence comes from Archangium sp., assembly GCF_036277355.1. Lineage (GTDB taxonomy): Bacteria > Myxococcota > Myxococcia > Myxococcales > Myxococcaceae > Archangium. The sequence goes on along the minus strand of NZ_DASUNC010000170.1, from coordinate 49,392 downwards.
CGGCCCTTGCGGTCGGTGCGGCCATTGCCGTCGGGCAGCCGCACGTCGAAGTCCGCCTGGGTGGTGGAGCGCAGGCTGCCCTTGCGGCCGGCCTTCATGACGATGGCGCTGCGCACCAGGGGCTCGCCGCCGGTGTAGTCGGCGGCGAGGCCGTCGAACTCGGCGCCCGCGGCCGTCCAGTGGGCGGTCCACTCGGGCACCAGGTCCTGCTTGCCGTCGGCGGTGAGGCGCTCGAGGGCGGCCCACTTGAAGTCGTACTCGGCGCCGAGCGCGTAGACGACCTTGCCGTCTCCGCCCACGTCCCAGGGCTGGAGGTGCTTGTACTCGGACTCGCCGGTGTAGCCGGAGGCCTGGCGGGGCGGGCACTTCACGTCATACGTCCAGCGCACGGCCGTGGGCGGGGCGGTGACGAAGTTGTGGTCGAGCCGCGCGATGAAGTAGCCCTCCTGCTGCACGTCGGCCGGGACGTCTCGGATGCCCGAGAGGTAGAGGTCCCCGGTGGGCTGGCCGGGCGCGCCGGTGGCGCGCAGCCGTTGGATGTTGCGCACGGAGCCCTGGGGGAAGTGGACGACGCGCAGGATGGAGCGCAGGTCCGCGCTCAGGTGGAGGATGAAGCCGATGTTGGCACCGGAGACGGACTGGATGGTGGCCGCGGACAGCTGCGTGCGCGGGACGCCCGGGGGCACCCAGTCCAGGGAGGTGGCGCCCCCGGCGACGAGCACGGTGCCATCGGAGAGCACCAGGGCGGATTCGAAGCGCTCGAGGCCGTCGTTGCCGGCGTAGGTGACGACGGTTCGGTCCGTGCCGCCGATGACTCCGCCATCCAGCGGCGGCGGCTCCGAGCCCCCATCCGGATTCGTGCCGCTGGTGCCGCCATCCGGGCGTTCGCCGCCGGGAGTCCCGGAGTCGGCGCCATTGCCAGGGTTGGCGGGGGGGCCGTCACCACAGGCGACGACGAGGACGAGCAGGGGAACGGCGGCCCAGAGGCGGATGCGCATGAGGGGAGACCTCCACTTCGCGAGCGCCCCTGGCTAATCACGGAGTGTGAAGTACGCCACGAAATGCGTGTGACATCCCGGGCATTCGCGCGCTGAAGGGCCTCACTCCGCCCAGGAGAGGAACTCCACCATGCGCACGAAGCGCCGGTCGGTGCTCACGGCCGCCACCACGAAGCCGGCCGACTCGCCCGGGCCGCCCCGGCCCATGCTGCGCCAGCCCGACACGTAGAGCCGGTTGCTGTTGCGCGAAATCTGCGTGATGTACGCCACCGCCCCGTCCACCTCGTCCGCGTTCGGCGTGCCCTCCGTGTTGTTCTGCAGCTGGGCGATCAGCTCGCGCGGGGTGATGGGCTCGAAGAAGTACCCATAGTCGTAGGAGCTGCCGAAGGCCATCCCGTACGTCTCGCTCAGCGTCACCTGGTTGGCCACGCCCATGCCGTTGGGGATGTAGCCCTCCTTGATGCGCGCGCCGCTCAGCGCCCCGCTGGCGCCGAACAGCTCGGCCGGCGTGCCCGCCACCGCGTTCATTCCCAGCGGCGCGCCGAACTCCGCCGCGTCGTTCAACTCGTGGAAGTCGGTGAGCTGCTTCTTCGCCGGACCCGTCAGGCCCGTGAGGAAGGTGGCATCGCTCACCTTCGTGGCCAGGTACGCGCGCTCCGTGGTGTCCACCCCACCGAAGGCCGCGAGCGCATCCACCATCTCCTGCCGGGTGACCGTCGCGCCGCTCGGGCTGGTGGTGGCACGTGCGGCCGCCATCTTCGACTCGAAGGCGGGGATGCTCGTGGCGCTGTCCTGCGCCAGGGCGGCCGGAGCGGCCAGCAGCACCAGACCGCCAAGGAGGGACTTCAGAGAGGAGCTGGACTTCATCGGGGATGCCTCGCGAAGTAGGCCGGGAGGGCCTGTGGGGGGGACTTCGTCGATGCTCCTACTATTTTCTACGAAGTCAGGTCCAGCATAAAAATCCGGTTTGCCTGTTATTCGCGGATTTGTCACCTGGGGCTCAGAGGGCGCGGCGCAGGGCGTCGAGGAGGGCGTCGAGGTCCGCGTCGGTGGTGAGCGGGTTGATGACGGTGATGCGCAGCCACACGCGCCCGCCGAGCGTCGTCTGCACCAGGTAGAAGTCGCCGCGGGTGATGAGGGACTCGCGCAGGCGCACCTGGAGCGCGTCGAGCTCCGAGGCGGGGACGCCCTGGGGCGTGTGGCGGAAGCAGACGATGTTGCAGTCGGGGGGGACGGCCAGCTCGAAGTCGTCCGAGGACTGGAGGCGCTGGGCGAAGCGGCGGGACAGGTCGAAGGTGTCGGTGACGGCGTCCGCGAAGAGCCGGGTGCCCAGGGTGTGGAGGCAGGTGTACAGCTTGAGGGCCATCATCTCCTTGGTGCACTCGAGGGTGCGCAGGGCCACGTCGCTCCAGCGGCGCGTGTCCTGGCCGGTGAAGAGGTAGGAGGCCTCCTGGGCGAAGGCCTCGAAGGAGCGGTGGCCCTCGCGGAAGAGCACGGCGGTGATGAGCGCCGGCATCATCATCATCTTGTGCGCGTCCCACACCACCGAGTCGGCGCGTTCGATGCCCTTCACCTGGTGGCGGTAGCGGGGGCTGAGCGCGGCCGAGGCGCCGTGGGCCCCATCCACGTGGAACCACAGGCCGTGCTTCGCGCAGAAGTCGGCCACGGCCTCGAGGGGATCGAAGGCGCCGGTGGCGGTGGAGCCGGCGCTGGCCACCACGGCGATGGGGCGGCGGCCGGCACGCCTGGCGGCGGCGAGCGTCTCCTCGAGGGCCTCGGGGCGCAGCCGGTAGTGCGCATCCACGGGGATGGGGGTGACGCCCTCGGCGCCCCAGCCCATCATCCGCACGGAGCGGGTGACGCAGTAGTGGGTGGACTCGGGGACGAGCACGGTGAGGGGCGGCCCGGCGGTGGGGCCTCCGTTCCATGCATCGAAGCCGGCCTTGGCCTGGCGCGCGGCGAGCAGGGCGGTGAGGTTGCCGGCGGAGCCGCCCGAGGTGAGCACGCCACCGGAGCCCTCGGGCAGGCCGAGCACCCCGGCCATCCAGCGCAGCACGTTGTGCTCCATGGCGGTGGAGACGGGCCCCATCTCGTAGACGGCCATGCCGTTGTTGAGGAGCGAGGAGACGAAGTCGCTCAGGGCGGCGAGGGGCAGGGGCGCGGACACCTGGTGGCCCACGTAGTGCGGGTGGTGCAGGTGGTGCGATTGCTCGATGACGCGGGCGAGCAGGGCGGAGGCGTCGCCAGTGGGCTCCTCGGGGAAGTCCGCGGGGAAGTGCTCGACGTGGGTGGCGGGCGGGGCCCAGGGGAGCACGGGGCCCTCGCGGCGGGTGGTGCGGGCGAGGTGGTCGGCGAGCTGGTCCACCAGTTGGTGTCCGAGGCGGCGGAAGTGCTCGGGGTCGTAGGCGGCGGCGAGGTTCGGACGGTGGGGAGCCATGAACGGAATTATGCAGGGGAGCGGACAGGGCAGCGGGGGTGCGGCTTGCAAGCTGCTCGTGGGCCGTTATTTCAGTGAATACACCCCATGTATTGGAGGCCCACCATGGCATCCCGTATCACCATCACGTTTTGCAGCGCTTGAGGCTACAGGCCTCGGGCCGCCCGTGCGGCGGCCGCACTGAAGCAGGAGCTGAACCTGGACGCGGAGCTGAAGGTGGGCCCCTCCGGTAGTTTCATCGTGGAAGTGGATGGCAAACCCGTGGTGAAGAAGGAGTCGGTCGCCTTCCCCACCGAGAAGGAGATCGTCGAGGCGGTCTCCAAGGTGGTGGGCGGGCCCCAAGCGGGCTCCTGAGCCACGGGCAGGCGGCCGGGGGCTCGGCACCCGGCGCCGTTCTCCCCGGAGGGTGAACCGGGCCTCACCTTCAGCACGTGGAGGTGAGGCCATGGCCGTGGAGTGGTTGGAGTCCCCTTTCCAGAGGAAGTCCATCCAGCACTGGATGAAGGTCCTGGACCTGAACGGGAAGGTGCTGGGGCGGGTGGACTGCGTCGGGCAGACGGTGCTGTTCGTGCGCAAGCGCTTCTCGCGCAAGCTGTGGGCGGTGCCCCTGGCGCGGGTGGAGCGGGTCTCGGGCAGGGGCGTGCACGTGGCGGGACGGGAGCGCGAGGTGCTGGAGCCCGAGGCGGGGCGGAAGCACACGGAGCTCGTCACGGCCACCTATCCCCTGGCGGAACCGCCGGCCACGACGCTGGAGGCCGCGCGGCACGTGCACGCATGAGGATGATGCGCCGCGTGGCGTTTCGTGCTTGAAGGAGCGGCCATGTCCCCCATCGAGAATCTGTCGCACAGGGTGTCCGCGGCCTTCGCGGACCGGACGAAGCTGAAGGAAGCCGACTACGCCGCGGCGGTGCGCGAGACGCTGGCGCTGCTGGACTCGGGTGCGGTGCGCGTCGCCGAGAAGGGGCCCGAGGGCTGGAAGGTGAACGCCTGGGTGAAGGAGGCCATCCTCCTGTTCTTCGCCCTCTCCGAGATGAAGGTGATGGAGGTGGAGCCCTTCGAGTTCTTCGACAAGATTCCGTTGAAGAAGGGGCTGGAGGCGGCGGGCGTGCGGGTGGTGCCGCCGGGCGTGGTGCGCTACGGGGCCTTCGTGGAGCGCGGCGCGGTGGTGATGCCCGGCTACGTGAACATCGGAGCGCGGGTGGGCGCGGGGACGATGGTGGACACATGGGCCACGGTGGGCAGCTGCGCCCAGGTGGGCCGCGACGTGCACCTGTCCGGTGGCGTGGGACTCGGTGGGGTGCTCGAGCCACCCACCGCCTCGCCGGTCATCATCGAGGACAGGGCCTTCATCGGCAGCCGCTGCATCGTGGTGGAGGGCGTGGTGGTGGAGGAGGAGGCGGTGCTCGGCGCCAACGTGGTGCTGACGGCCTCCACGCCCATCATCGACGTCACCGGCCCCGAGGAGAAGGTCTACAAGGGCCGCGTGCCGGCGCGCAGCGTGGTGATTCCGGGCATGAAGGAGAAGCAGTTCCCCGCTGGCCGCTACATGACGCCCTGCGCGCTCATCATCGGGCAGCGCAAGGAGAGCACCGACAAGAAGACGAGCCTCAACGCGGCGCTGCGCGACTTCGCCGTGCCGGTGTAGGCCTCGCGCATGGATTCCTTCACCTGGCGCTCGGAGAGTGGCGAGCCCGCACCGTCGCGGCTCTCCCCCGTCGATGACCGGCTCACCGCGGATGCCGCCCTGAAGCGCGTCCGCCGGGGCGAGCACCTGCTCTACACCGGCGACTTCCACAACGCGAAGCAGCTGCTCGGCGCCATGGGCCGCCGCCTTCCTCCGCCGCGTGCGGCGCGCTCGCCCCTGGAGGCCTTCCGCTCCGAGCGCCGCGCGCGTCAGCTGGAGCACGAGACGCTCTCGCGCATCGTCGTGGCGCTCGACCGCTCCTACCGCCTGGAGCTGAAGCGCGCGCCCGACGTCTCCGAGGCCTGCCGCCAGGTGTGGGGCGAGCCCGACGCGGACAGGACGGTGGTTTCCCTCAAGACGCTGCTCGGCATGCTCGGGGCCGCGGAGTGGCGGCGCAAGGGCCTGGACGTGCCCGGGCTCCAGGGCAAGCTCCATCCCCACTACGGCGTCTACCTGCCCACGCGCACCGACTACGTCGAGCTGCTCCTGCATGTCTCCGACGTGCGCGGCAAGAAGGTGTTCGACGTGGGCACGGGCACCGGCGTGCTCTCGTTCCTGCTCCTCCAGCGCGGCGCGGCCTCGGTGACCGCGACGGATATCGACTCGCGCGCGGTGGCCTGTGCCCGGGAGAACGCCGAGCGGCTGGGCCTGTCCAAGCGCTTCGAGGTCATCGAGGGGGACCTCTTTCCTCCCGGCAAGGCGGACCTCATCGTGAGCAATCCGCCGTGGATTCCCGAGCCTCCGAAGAATCGCGTGGACCGCGCGGTGTTCGACGAGGAGAACCGCTTCCTGCGCGGCTTCCTGGAAGGCCTGGCCCCACACCTCAACCCCGGGGGCGAGGGGCTGCTGCTGCTCTCCGACCTCGCGGTGCTGCTCGAGCTGCGTGCCGCGGACTGGCTCGAGCAGGAGCTCGCGCGGTGCGGGCTCGCCGTGAAGTGGAAGCGCTCTGCCGCCGCGCGCCACTCGAAGGCGAAGGACAAGTCCGATCCGCTCCACGCGGCGCGCTCCCGCGAGGTCACCACCCTCTACGGGCTCGTTCCCGCTCCGAAGGCCACGTCATGAGCGACCTCGCCACGCGCCTCGCGCAATCCACCCTGGCCCTGTGCCGCATCCCGAGTCCCATTGGCGAGGAGCGCGCGCTCGCCGACCACGTGGAGCGCTGGGCCCACGCGCACTTCCCGCGGCGCGAGGTGTTCCGGCTGGGGCACTCGCTGGTGCTGGGGAGCCTCGTGGACTCGAGGCCCACGGTGGCGCTGGTGGGGCACCTGGACACGGTGCCCGCGCACCCGAACGACCGGGAGCCGCGAATCGAAGGGGAGCGCATCTTCGGCCTGGGCTCCTCGGACATGAAGGGCGGGCTGGCGGTGATGATGGCGCTGGCGGAGGACCTGCCGCGCGCCGAGCTGCCGGTGAACCTGGTGGTGGTGCTCTACGAGCGGGAGGAGGGCCCGTACCTGGAGAGCGGACTGGGGCCGCTGTTCGAGACGCGTCCGGAGCTGAAGCGGGTGAAGTTCGGCATCGCGATGGAGCCGACGGACGGGGTGGTGCAGGTGGGGTGCGTGGGGAGCCTGCACGTGACGCTGCGCTTCAAGGGGCGCAGCGCGCACTCGGCGAGGCCGTGGCAGGGGGAGAACGCCATCCACAAGGCGGGGCCGCTGCTGGCGCGGCTGTTGGAGTTGCCGAGGCGCGAGGTGATGTACGGCGAGTTCGCCTTCTACGAGGTGATGAACATCACGAAGGCCTCGGGAGGGCGGGCGCGCAACGTGATACCGGAGGCGTTCGAGCTGAACCTGAACTACCGCTTCGCGCCGGGGAAGACGGTGGAGCGGGCGCAGCAGGACGTGCGGGAGCTGGTGGGGGACGCGGCGGAGGTGGAGTTCACGGACCTGGCGCCGAGCGGCCGGGTGTGCTCGGACAATCCGCTGTTCCAGCAGTTGATGACGCTGACGGGACTGCCGGCGGCATCGAAGCAGGCGTGGACGGACGTGGCGCGCTTCTCCGAGTTCGGCGTGGACGCGGTGAACTTCGGGCCGGGCGAGACGGCGCAGGCGCACCAGGCGAACGAGTGCGCGCCGATCCCCGCGCTGTCCGTGGCCTACGAGAAGCTGGCCACGTTCCTGAAGCAGGCGCGCTGAGCCGGTGCCCGCCGTGGCCACGCGCCCATGAATCTGGCGCGTCCCGGGCCGTCCAATCATTCAGCCCCGGTATCAAAATCCAATGATTCCGGGCGTTTGTGGACAAGCTTCGAGGGCCCGTGCCATCGTCATCCACCCACGGGCTGTCACCCAGGACCATTGAAGATGCAAACGCTTCTGATCTCCCTGCTGCTGGCGACGGCTGCCGCCGACACCGCAGCGCAACGGGTCTATGTCCTTGGCTCCTCCATCAACCTCCGAAAGGAGCCTTCCGCGGAAGCGGAGAGCCTGGAGAAGCTCCAGATCGGCACGGAGTGCCGTGTCGCCGAGACGCTCGAGGGCCAGTGGCTGAAGGTCCTCTGTGGCGAGAAGGAGGGCTACGCATCCGCGTCCCTGCTGGGACCGGAGAAGCCCTCGGCCGAGAAGCTCAAGGCCGAGGCGAAGGACACGAAGCTCCCGCTCAAGCAGCGGGAGGACAGCGCGTTGCGCGCCGCGACCCTCTCCCCGGAGGACGCCGAGCTGCAGAAGCTGCTGGGCAACCTCTTCTTCGAGCGCAACCTCGAGCTGGCCGCTGGCATCAAGAAGCCGACGATGCGGAGGACGTTCAAGCACACGTGCTTCAAGCAGAGCGACAGCGCCTGCATCAGAGACGCCACGGGGGCCGTGGTGAAGGACGTGAAGGTCCGGGCCGAGACGAAGGGGAACCTGTTCGTGGTGGCCGTTGGAAACGCGGAGCGCGTGGTCGTCTATCGGGGCAGATACAAGATCAACAAGATGAACGAGCTGACGGGAGAGGCGCTCGAACAGACCGGTTTCGCCACGAGCCCGGTGCTGGAGAAGTCGCTCTTCTTTGGCCTCCAGCCGCGCCGTTCCGGCCAGTGGGATCTGGCCCTTGGGCAATTTGCTTTGGATGATGCCTCCTCCTCCCTGTTGGACGTGCTTCCCAGGGAGTGGGCCGTGTTGGAGCAGAGCGCAGCGGGATCAGGCCTTTGGAAGGCACAGTGGGATGACTGCTTGAAGAGGCCCTATCTGTTGAAGTTCGATCCCGATATTCACGGCCGATGGCTCTTGATCATCGAGAACGTGGGGATGGATGCGGGTATCAAATCGCGCTGGATATCCGCCGTGGCAAAACGTGGAAACGAGCTCGAGTTGACGCTCGAAGAGGATGCCGTCGGCTCGACGCGCGAGGTGTTCAAGCTGCCTGAAGGTCGAGGCGACATCGCGTATCTGGGAAATAAGGCATACTCCTTCAAGCTCAACAGATACGCCGAAGTTCACCACCGTTGCATTCAGGGCGGTCCATAAAGACTTCAATGACCTGGGGGGGTCATGAGCCAGAACAGCAGATATTGGCCAGACTGGAAGTACGAGCTGCCGGACAAGCTGCTTGCCTCGATGGATGAGTACCACATCCTCAAGGTTCCGCTCCTCGGACAGCACTATCCTTCAGGTCCGCCGGACTGGTGTGGGCGAACGGCGTGCTCCATGGCGTTCAACTACTACCAGCTCGTGCAGGGGGGTGATTTCGAGTCGAAATTCATCACGCACTGGAACGGCGGGCAGCAGGGGCACTTCGTGGACCTCCGCTTTCCGGGCGGTCAACGGGCCTTCCACAAGAAGCCAACGGAGGGGCCTTACGGTATCAACCTGGATGGGTATTGGGTTTCAGATCCCTCCTACAACAAGGGTGATGTCTCGGAAGTCACGGCTCCAGACGAGACCCGTTTCAGGAAGATGGAGTTCAGCGCATCTCACCTGCTGGGCTTCTCCTCCAGCGTGGTGCTGCGCCACGACCTGGCCAATCGGAAGCAGTTGGCCGCTCAGATCGCCAACACGCCTTCCCTCATCGAGTCGAGCCTCGCGACCATCCTCGAGGCCGTCTCCTCCAACAACCCGGTCATCTTCTACTCCGGGTTTTCCATGCGCCGCGACGCGCCGATCCACCTCATCCTCATCATCGGCTATGCCTACCTGAAGGATGAGACGGGCCGGCACCTCTGGCTCGCGGTGGCGGATCCCGCCACCCATGAGTCGAAGATCCAGTCGGGCATGTTCCTCGTCCCATCGCCCAAGAAGCCGCACGATCTGGATGCGCTCTCCCAGCTCAGTGGAAAGCACGACATGATTCGTGTGATCCCCGGGAATTGGAACGAGGCCAAGGCCTCGTTGGTGCTGCTCCGGGCCCGGAAGCTCTTCGAGGAGAACACCATCAGCAGCGTCCGTGATGACCTGTACATGGATTACAACGGGTCCAACAAAGGCGGGGCCTTCATCTATTCACACCGCCCGACGCCGGCTCCTCCTGAGTGCATCTTCACCAACGTCTCGCGTTCCGTCGCCTACCCCATGGACGGCCAGAAGGAGCGCTACCGCCCCGTCAACTGCTACGCCATGACGGAGGAGGCGGCGAAGGGTCTCTTTCCCCTGGGAAGTCAGCGCAATCTCCATTCGGGTGTCCACCTGGAGCTGGCTCTCCACAGGGAGGTGCGCTGTCTCGCGCCGGGTTACATTGTCGCCGTCCGGCTGGCGAACGCCCTTCCCGAGTCCAAACTGGCACTGGCCGCAGTGAATGCCGCCGCGAAAGCGAACGAGGTCGTCCAGGCGGCGAAGAAGGGGCTCGAAGCGAACGAGCTGTCCAGGGAGTTCGCGGGCAATCACAACTCCTTCATCCTGGTCCGCCACGACGTCGAGGAGTTCATCCCGAAGAAGCCGCAGGAGCAGACGCAGCAGGCTCAGAAGCAGGAACCCAAGCGCTTCACCTTCTACAGTCTCTACATGCACCTGGTTCCCCCGGACTGGACGAAGGCGGGGACGTACCAGGATGTGGCCTGGCTCAAGGTGCTCGCGCGCCGCGATGGCTCCCTGTCCGTACTCGATCCACGTCACGAGGCCTTCCAGCAGGTCCGGTGGCTCCAGGGCGCCCTGGAGGGTGCTGACCCCAAGGAGGAGATCATCCTGAAGAAGGGGGGCTCCTTCTCCGCGATGGGCTCGGAGCTCTCCACGCCCCAGACCTTCCAGCTCGGCGACGAGAACGGGGACGTCATCCGCGCTGTCTTCAAGCAGCCGGATCGCGACCTGTCCGAGCTTCACCAGTCGCTCATCGCGGGAGAGGTCGTCACCCTGTGCCATCCCTCCCTCAAGGTCCGGGCGGGTGAGCTGCTCGGCTATCTCGATGACAAGAGCGAGGCGGTGGGCCAGGGCTTCCTGCACTGGGAGGTCCTCGCGCCCAGTGAGCCGGGCCAGCTCGAGCAGTTCCTCCAGTTCGCGGAGGAGAAGCTCGGGCTGTCGAGCGGCGGCAAGCCCTTCTTCCAGTTCTTCGAGGAGAAGGAGCAGAACAACTACTTCGATCCTCCCGCCGCGCAGACCGGCTCCGAGCGCACGGGCGAGCTCGAGTCCCTGCTGAAGCTCGCGCCCGTGTTGGAGCAGCTGGGCGACGAGGAGAAGAAGCTGCTCGCCGGCTTTCAGGACACCTACAACCAGGGGCTGCTCCGGAGGCTCCTGGGGTCCTCCCGGGCGCTGCCGTTCTATGCGCCCCGGTCCGAGGACAAGCCCGCGGAGGAGAAGGTTCTCGGCTATCCCGTCGACGTCCTCCTGGAGAACTACAAGAACTGCCTGCCCGCGGGGTCCTACAAGCTCCGGTTCACCTTCGACCCTCCGTCCCTCGAGCCGGTGGAGGTGGACTACGACGGACGGAAGACCCGCCTCCGCATCACCGTGCCCGCCAGGGCGAGGAAGATCTTCGTGCAGCCCGTGACGCCGGGCAGCCTCTTCCTGCAGTCCGGAAGCGCTCCGGGCAAGGACGAGCGCCTGACGAAGGATGTCGAGCACTTCAAGGCCTTGACCTCCGTCCGCTGGCGCAACGTCGTCCTGCGGCACCTCAACGAGTGGAACCCCGACAACATCGTGAAGCAGGTGCTGGAGCACCTGAAGGTCCGCAAGCGGTTGGAGCTCGGCTCGGACGTGCTGCAAGCCACGGACGAGAAGGGCGCGAAGGAGATCATCCGGAAGTACGCGGAGGCTGTCGGCTGGTGGGCGAACAAGGAGAAGCCGGTGTTGGGCCCCCAGGGGAACGAGAAGCCCCTGTTCGCCGACAACCCGGATGGCGAGCAGCTCCCCAGGAACACCCTGCTCGACAACCCGCACCCGGTCACCTTCGCCTGGCTGCTGCTGCTCCTGATCCGGCACAACTTCATCCAGTTCGCGGATGTGCCGCTCTGGCATTCGGAGGAGCTGAAGAAGCTCGTCGCGGTGGGGTGGTTGCCGGCGCGTGAGCAGATGGAGACCCGGCGCGTGGGCGAGCTCCTCCACGCCGGCGCGGTGCAGCGGGGCTACGGCAAGGACACGGTGGAGCTGCACGTCTCGTCCTCGAGCGCCTCGGACTGGCGGCTGACCCTCGCCTCGGGGGCGTTCAACGAGGGCGTGTTCGCGCAGCCCGTGGAGGTGCCCGGCTGGGGCGAGTGGCGCCTGGATGAGCCTGGCGCGAAGGCGCTCGGCGAGTTGAAGATTCAGGGGCTCGAGCCCGTTCTTCTGAATGCCTCCAGGCCCTCACAGGACGGCTCGCAACCCCTGGTGCTCGACGCGGCGTTGGTCAGTGGCAAGGATGGAACCTTCTCCTGGCGGATCGCGTTCCGCGCCCACTGTCCGAGGCTCCTTCGTGGCTGGATCCTCCTGCGCACGTGGAAGGGCCGGGTGACGGGCGAGCTTCCGAAGGATGCCTCTGTCTTCGAGACCGCTGGGATGGCGATTCCCGTCGTCGCGCGAGAGGACACGGCCCTCAAGGAGGAGGCCGGCTTCGCGGTCGTCGATGGCTTCCTCAAGCAGGGCACCGTCAAGAACGTCAGCACCTATGTCACGCAGCACTTCACGTACAAGGAGTTCCTCGACGCGGCCAGGGGTCAGAAGCCCGCTGCGGGCTCCGAGCCCCTGATTGCCTGGGAGCTGGTCGAGGCGGTGGAGCGCATCCGGAGCGGGTATGCGGCACGCCAGGCGGTGAACCTGGTCGGGCTGTCCGAGGATGGGCTCTCCCTCCAGCTTCGGGCCGCCAACCCGGAGAAGCTGCGCGAGGCCGTGGACAGCGCGAAAGCGGACGGTTGGATCGAGGATTGGGAGGCAGCGGGAAAGGGCGAGCTCCGCATCCGGGTGAAGGCGCCGAAGGAGAGTCGCCACCCCGGCGAGCTCGTGGTCGAGTTCGACGCGAACGAGGTCTTCACCGAGCTGCGCAAGGAGTTCACCCATGAGGAGTTGATGGCCGTGCAGTTCGGCTGCTTCTTCCCGAATGGAGGAAGCGCGCAGGATGGACGGCTCCTCCCGTCGGACACGCTCGGCAAGAGGTGTGAGCGGGTGACGGTGGAGGCCCTGAAGGAGCTGGCCCGGGGTGGTTACCTGGAGCAGTGGTCCACCGGCGTTTCGGAGGTGTTGCACAGCCCCATGTTCGGAGAGCCGGTGGTCCAACTCACCAGCAAGGGCGCCCAGGTCTGCGTGCCGCTGCTCGGGGGGGACGTGAACTTCTGGAAGGCGGCCCAGCCGAGCATCAGCTTCGGGCATGAGGAGTTCGACAAGAAAGCGAAGTCGGACGTCCTGCCCAATCCCTTGCGTGTGGTGCGAGCGTTGAACTTCAGCGACAAGAACCTGAAGGGCAAGCAGCTCGCCATCTCGGCCTTCGTCAAGAAGAAGGACGTGCCCCTGAAGACCGAGCGCATCGATGTCCAGCCCTCGAAGGAAATCGGATACGACATGGAGCCGGGTGCTCAGCTCCAGGCGCAGCCGGCGTTGTACGATCCCTTCGTCCTGACGGTCTCGCTCTCGACGAACGCGGTCCCCGCGAGCAGGGGATTCAAGCTGGAGCTGACCACGTCCTCGGGGACGCCCCTGAAGCTCCCGGCGGACTGCATCGCCTACGAGCTGCGGCGCAAGGGGGGCGGCGGTGTGACGGACTCGAAGGGCGTCTTCCGCGCCAAGGTGGACGTGAGTGACGTCGCCGCGGCGCTCGAGGGCGACAAGACGTACAAGCTCCGTGTCGTGCCCGTGGAGAAGGCGGACGAGGCTCTGGCTTGCGAGGAGGAACTCACCATTCCCGAGCCTCTCGAGCAGAAGGAGCCGCAGGAGGTGCTGGGTGATTTCCCCGGCATGTGGCCGGACGGCCGGGGCGTGTTCATGACGAGCGGGAGGGCCTGACATGGCGACCGAAGCGCAAGTGGTTGCTCCTCTCGAAGTGCGGCTCGAGCCGGGAGCCGAGGGTGTCATCCGCCTGGTGGCCGTGGCCCCCATCACCCTCAATCTCTCCCTCTCCCCCGCGGACATCCGGCAGGAGGGGCGGCTCTACAAGGTCACCCTGCGGGGGACGCAGAAGAACCTGCCCGCCGACGCGACGTGCCGCGTGCTCGTCGAGGCCCAGTCGCTCGGAGAACTCCGGCAGTCGGAGATCGGCGCGGTTCCCATGAAGATCAACGGGGACTCCTGCACCGTCGACGTGGAGATCGACACCTTCGCGTCGGGCCTCTTCGGTGTGGCCGACGCCCAGCTCTCCGTCATCCCGGACTTTCCGTTCGCGCTTCCCCATGCGGTCTCGGGTCCGCTGAAGTTCAACAACCCGCTGGATGTCACGGGGGCCAGCCCCGGCAAGGTCCTCCTCGGCAGGCTGCTGAAGCTCAAGCCGGTGCTCAGCCGGAAGTTCGAGAAGGCCCGGCTCAAGCTCTCCGTCTTCCACGGGGGAGCGATCGAGTCCGGCAAGTTCTCCGACTCGCTGGCCTGGTCCATCTTCGAGTGGTCCATGGAGGAGGACGACACGAAGGAATGGAGGGTCGGTTGCGCGGAGTGCGGCGGCGAGTACCTGCTGACCTACCTCGAGAAGCAGCAGGACGAGTACAGCTTCGATCTCCTGCTCGAGGTCCTCCAGGAGACCGAGGGACAGGAGGTGAGCTATCTGGTCTGGAAGCGGCCCAAGGCCGTCTCCTTCCCGAAGCCGAAGCTGACGAACTTCGAGGTCAGCAATGGAAGCGTTCTCGCGAAGGTGGAGAACGTGGACCCGGGCTTCCGCCTCCCGCTCGAGTTGACGCTCTGGCAATACGGGCTGCATGAGCTCGATTCCGTGGTCCGCACCCTGCTGATGAATCCCGTTTCGCGGCCGGCGTTGGCGGAGGCTTCGTCCTCGGAGTACTTCTGGGAGCTGCTCATGCCCACCCTGGGGATGTCGCAGGTGCAGCTCTTCGCCTTGCTGCGGATTCCCAAGACGTTGTCGGGCACCGAGAGCTACGTGCCCGTCAGCGCGGTGATGGACTACGACGCGTCCAGGTTCCTCACCTTCGATGATGACCAGCTCTGGCTCGAGCCGCCTCCCAAGAAGGGCTCCAAGCAGCCCAAGCAGAAGAAGACGCCCAAGGACCTGGCCACCGCCATTGCTTCCCAGGAGCTGAAGGACACTCCATCGCGGGCCCCCCACTTCGGGTCGATCTCGACTGGCGTGCGTGACAACCAGCTGCTCGTGACCATCAAGCTCGTGGGAGATGGGGGGTACTGGAAGGCCGCCGAGCCCGTCTTCTCGCTGTATGACGAGGCCAGCCAGACCGAGCTCATGAAGCTCACCGTCAAGCCCGCGGAGCGGAACCCCCGCTACCTCGAGGCGCTCATCCCCCTGGAGGAGCCGAACCTCCTGGGCAAGAAGGTGCGCATCCGCGGCCAGGTCACCGAGCCGGGCGCCAACCTCTGGGAAGAGCTGGTCGCCGCCCCGCCGGCATTCTCCGTTGCCTACGAGGGCGTTCCCCGGTTGAGCGAGCTGACGGTGCGCCTCGTGGATCTCACCGATGCCACGTGCCACATGCAGGTGCGCTGTCAGGCGCGGCATGTCCCGAACGGGAAGAAGGGCAGCACGCTCGGGTTCCGCCTTTATGAGTACTTCTCGGGCTTGAAGGACCCGGTGCTGCTGTCGCGAGTCCCGTTCCGGTACGACGTTGCCCTGGGCGCTGGAGGCCAGTGTGACTCCCAGGGACGGCTGGTGGCGCGAATCACGGACCAGGAGGTGGTCCGGAAGCTGCGGGGCCAGGGCCGGTTCAAGCTCGAGGCCTGCGTGTTGGACAAGGAGGGCAAGGTCCTGTCCACCGAGGTCCCCTCCGTCTCCACGGACATCGGGCAGTCGCCCCGGAGGATCGAGGGCACGATGGTCTGGGGCTCCAAGGTCTCGGCGGAGTTCCGGAAGAAGGTGCTGGTCATCTGCGACCTCCTGAAGATCCAGCCGGATGACCTGATGGCCTGCATGGCTTTCGAGACGGGAGCAACGTTCTCGGCCAGCAAGCAGAACAACGCGGGCGGTCAGGCGTACGGCCTCATCCAGTTCACCCCGAGCGGCACGGAGGGGCTTGGCAAGACGGTGGATGAATTGAAGGTGATGACCGAGGTCGAGCAGCTCGATTACGTCTACAAATACATGGACCGCTGCATCAAGGCGAAGGGGCCGCTCACGACGCGGAGCGACGTCTACATGGCCATCATCTGTCCCGAGGCCGTGGGCAAGCCGGAGACCTATACGTGCTACTCGGCGGCGAGCAGTCCGCGAGCGTACGAGAAGAACAAGGGGCTGGATGTGGCGAAGAAGGGCTACATCACCAAGGCGGACGCGGCGGCGCCCGTGGACCAGGCCTTCCGGGATGGTCAGCTCTCCCGGCTGTGAGGCGGGTGATGGCCCGCGATGAGCGGGCCTTCCTGTTCATCTATTCTTACAGTTTTTTCTTGAATTGGCTACATTCATTCCCCCTTTCGGTTCAGTGGAGGTGTGGAATGAGTCAGCAGGGTGTGCGTCTGTCTTCGTGTCTCGTGTTCTTGTTCGTGGTGCTGGGCTTTTCGCTGCCGGCCCGTGCCACGCCCGTCACGTATTCGAGCCCGATGGTGAACGGGTACTACGTGGGCACCCTCTACCCCGCGACGGGCTCCAGCGCGGACGACACCGCCCGCCGCTTCTGCCAGGACAACGGCTACGTCTCCGCGCTGAAGTACGCCACCAGCATCCGCTCCACGGCCTATTCCTTCATCAACGGCACCGGCGGCGTGGGCCCCTGGAGCACGACGGGCAATGCCAACGTCACGATGCTCGATGCAATCACCTGTGACGATGTCCCCATCACCACCTATTCGAGCCCGATGGTGAACGGGTACTACGTAGGCACCCTCTACCCCGCGACGGGTTCCAGCGCGGCGGACACCGCCCGGCGCTTCTGCCAGGACAACGGCCACGCCTCGTCCCAGGGCTACACCACCAGCATCCGCTCCACGGCCTATTCCTTCATCAACGGCACTGGCGGCGTGGGCCCCTGGAGCGTGACGGGCAATTCGAACGTGACGATGCTCGACACCCTCATCTGTGCCTCTCCCTGACGCCGCGGTGTGAAAATGGGGGCGGGGCCGCATGAAAACGTCGGCCGGGCTGTTTCCACGGGGTGGAACCACGCATGCAGACGTTGCTACAGGACTCGCCCTCCTTCCGGCGCACGGTGGTGCTGATGGTGTTGATCTCCATCCTGCTCCTCGACTGGCAGCCGGACTCCCGCCTGCTCAGCGCGCCAGCACAGAGGCGTGAGCAGGACCGGCCTCTTCCCGAGGATGGGAGCGAGCTGGGCACCCCCGCGGCGAGGACTCCCCGCGCCGCGCACCTGGAGTCCCCGCCCCGGCCCCTGCCCGGCGTGCGGCAGGCGGCGCGGCGCCGTTCCGGGCGCCACGGCTGAGCCCCGGGGCTACGGGCGCTCGGCCTGCTCCCGGATGCGCGCTCACCGTGAGGGCGCAGGGGCCTTTCTCTGGCGTGCCAGCAGCGCGAGGAACACGCCACACAGCAGCGCCGAGCCCGCGCCCACCAGCCGCGCCGTCAGCGTCTCGCCGAGCAGCAGCACCCCGCCCACCGCCGCCACCACCGGCACCGCGAGCTGCACCACCGCCGCTCGCATCGCCGTCAGGTGCGGCAGCGCCGCGTACCACAGGCTGTAGCCCACCCCCGAGGCCAGTGCTCCCGATGCCACCGCGAGCCCCACGCCTTCCGCCGTCGCTCGGGGTGCTCCCAGGGCCAGGGGCGCCAGGAGGGACAGTCCGAGCGTCATGGGCACGCTCCGGAGGAAGTTGTCCGCCGTCGCCGCCAGTGGGTCCGCCGTGCCGCGTCCTCGCAGGGAGTAGATGCCCCATGCGACTCCCGCTCCGGCCATCAGTGTCGCTCCGAGCGGGTCCGGCGCCGTGGCTCCCGGCAGCCGCAGGACGATCAGCCCTCCGAGGGCTAGTGCCAATCCCAGCCACTCGAGGGGTCGTGGGCGCTCTCCTCGGAAGAGCCCCACGCTCAGCATTGTCGCCTGCACGCAGCCGAAGAGGATGAGGGCCCCCACTCCCGCGGGGATGCGTACGTATGCCAGGGAGAAGCCCGCCGCGTAGGCGAACAGTGCCAGGCCTGAACCCCAGGAGCCTTTTCGCTCCGCGCTTCGGGTTCCGCGCATCCGGAGCAGGAGCGCGAGGACGATGGCTCCCGCGGCCAGGCGGATGCTCGTGAAGCTTGCCGCGTCGATCCTCCATGCTCCGTTCTCGAGGGCCGCCCGGCACAACAGTGAATTGGCCGCGAAACCCATGAGCGCGAGGACCGTGAGCGCTCCCGTCTTCCACATGGCTCGATGACCCTCACCCTGACCCTCTCCCAGAGGGAGAGGGGATTCACGCGGTGATGAACCCGGGGGACGGGCACCCTCACCCCGTCCATCTCCCGAGGGGAGAGGGGAATTCATCGCCATAGACCCACCGAAATGCCGAAGTCCGAGTAGCGTCTCGAGACGTCGAACGATGCCGTCAGTGCCCAGTCGTCCAGGTACCGGAACAGGAACAGCTCGAAGCCTCCCGTCACGTGCGCTCTCGGCAGGTGGTCCGTGAACGGTGAGGGTTCGATGAAGGCTCCCAACCGGGTTCGGAGCCGCCCCGGCCAGGTCTCGTGTTCCACTCCCACCCTCGGTTGCAGCATCCCCGACACGCCCACCTTCTCCGGCGCCGTGAGCGCCGTGAACGAGCGCACCGGCACCGCGTTCTCCACTCGCGAGATGAAGTCCGCCTGCGCGCTGATGAGCCACCGGCCCGCGGGTCCCTCCGCGCTCTCTTCCGCCGGTACCTCCGAGAAGTGCTCTCCCTCCAGCATCTGCCGGCGCGCCGCGGGCGAGAGCTGGTTGTAGCGCTCCGAGCCTTCTCCCAGCCTCCAGCTCGCTCCCAGTGACATCACCGCCGGTGACACCACCGCCGAGTACAGCTGCCGGCCCGCCAGGAAGGGCACTTGTCCCTCCGCCCGCCGCCACGCGCCCACCACCTCCGGCCTCACCGACACCCCCACCCGGTACGAGCGTCCGTGCGGCCGGTACAGCATGTCCAGCGCCAACCCCGTGTCCCCGTAACGCCAGTCGCCCTCCGGTTTGTGGCTGAAGACCGCCTGCGCGCTGTAGATGCCGAAGCCCAGGATGAAGTCGTCCCGCCCCAGCGCCACCGCTCCCGCCAGGGACGACTGCACCAGCGACACGCGGATGCGGTCACTCGGGTCGCAGTGCACCGTGTTGCAGTAGGCCACCTGGTAGTTGCGCAGCGAGAAGCCCAGGCCGAAGTTGCGGTACTGCAACATCACCGCGCCCTGCAGCTGCAACGTCTCCGGCGCGTCGTCCGGCTGGCCGTCGTTGTCCAGGTCCTTGCCCTTCACCTTGGCCAGCGGCAGGTTCATCCAGGACAGCGTGACGCCCACGTCCCAGTCCCGGTCCAGCCTCGGCGAGCGGTGCGCCAGTGCCGCCTGGTTGTGCGTGAAGCCCGCCACGCCCTCGGCGATGCCCACGTAGGCCCCACCCAACCCCACCACCCGCGACGAGCCCATCAGCACGCCCGAGTTCAGGTACAGCCGCTCCGGCCGCGTGGCCTCGGGCACCTCGTCCTGTGCCCGCGCCACCGGCCCCGTCAGCAGCACCCCGACGACAATGAGTGCTGCCCGCATCAGCCCTGCTTCACGACCTGGTTGAAGAGCGTGTCCGCCTCGGCCGCCAGCTTCGTGTCACGCCACGTCAGCCCTCCCGCGTCGTGCGTCACCAGCGCCAGCGTCACCTTCCTCCAGCGGATGTCGATGTCCGGATGGTGGTCCGCCGCCTCGGCGGCCTTCGCCACCCGGCTCACGAACTCGATGCCCGCCAGGAAGCCCGGCGCCTCGTACGTGCGGCGGATCATCCCGCCCTCGTGCTTCCACTCGGAGTGCTCGGTGAGGAACTGCTTCAGCGCCTCGGGGGTCAACTGCGTGCGGTCATGGGCCATCGCTCGTCTCCTCTATCGCAACCCGGGGCCGCTGTCTCAGGCGCGCTCCACCGCGCGCCGCCACTTGGTCAGGTATCGCTCACGCACCTCGGGCTTCATCTTCGGCTTGAAGACCTTGCCCACCTTCCACGCGCGGCGGATGGCGTCCGTGCCGCTCCACACGCCCGCTCCCAGTCCCGCCAGGAAGGCCGCTCCCAGGCTCGTCGTCTCCAGGTTCTGCGGACGCACCACCTCCGTGCCCAGCATGTCCGCCTGGAACTGCATCATCAGGTTGTTGGCCGACGCGCCTCCGTCCACCTTGAAGGATGGAATCTCCCGCCCGCTGTCACGCCGCATGGCCTCGGCCAGGTCGTGGATCTGCATCGCCACGCCCTCGAGCGCCGCGCGCGCCAGGTGCGCCACCGTGGTGGAGCGGTCGATGCCCGCGAACAGGCCACGCGCCTCCGGACGCCAGTGCGGCGCTCCCAGGCCCGCAAGCGCCGGGACGAACACCACGTCCCCGCTCTCCTTCACGCTCGCCGCGAGCGGCTCCACGTCCGCCGCCTTCTTGATGACCTTCAGCCCGTCCCGCAGCCACTGCACCGCGGCCCCGGCGATGAACGAGCTGCCCTCCAACGCGTACGCCGTCTGGCCGTTGATTCTCCACGCCACCGTGGTGAGCAGCCCCGCCTTCGAGTACACCGGCGTCTCGCCCGTGTTCATCAGCAGGAAGGCCCCGGTGCCGTAGGTGCACTTGGACTCGCCCGGGCTGAAGCACGCCTGCCCGAAGAGCGCCGCCTGCTGGTCTCCCGCCATGCCGCTGATGGGAATGCCGTCCGGCAGGCTCTTCATGCCCCGCGTGGTGCCGTAGCTCTCCGCCGAGCCGCGAATCTCCGGCAGGCACGCCGCCGGCACGCCGAAGAGCGTGCGCATGCCCTCGTCCCACGCGAGCCGGTTCACGTCCATCAGCAGCGTGCGGCTGGCGTTGGACACGTCCGTGACGTGCGCCTGGCCCCCCGTCATTTTGTAGACGAGCCACGTGTCCACGGTGCCGAAGCACGCATCTCCCTTCTCGGCGCGCTTCTGGGCCCCCTTCACGTGCTCCAGCATCCACGTCAGCTTGGTGCCCGAGAAGTACGGGTCCAACACCAGGCCCGTCATCTGCCGCACCCGGGCCTCCTCGCCCTGCTCGCGCAGCTTCGCGCAGTGCGCCGAGGTGCGCCGGTCCTGCCACACGATCGCATGGCTCAGCGGCTTGCCGCCCTCGCGCAGCCACAGGCCGGACGTCTCCCGCTGGTTGGTGATGCCCACCGCGGAGATGTCCTTGCCGGCCAGCCCCGCGGCCTTCAGCGCCAGACGCACACATTGCTCGACGCTGGTCCAGATTTCCTCCAGGTCGTGCTCCACCCAACCCGGCTTGGGGAAGTACTGGGTGAACTCGCGGTACGACTTGCCCACCACCCGCAGCTTGTCATCGAGGATGGAGACGTGGGTCCCGGTGGTGCCCTGGTCCACTGCCAGCACGTACTTCGCCTTCGCCATGGATGAAGCCTCCTGAGGCTGCCTGGGTGGTGTGCGGGCGCACCATACCCGAGCCTGGGCCCTTGGCACGCGCGGCTTGGGCGCCTAGCCTGCGCGCCATGCCTTCGGTGAAGGAATTACGGGCGCTGCCCCAGGTGGATGTGAGGACCTTCCAGTCCGAGCACGGTCCCGTGGCGCTCATCCAGCAGCCTCCCGCCCCCGTCTTCCAGCGGGTGGCCCAGCAGATGGGCGGGGCGCGCACGGTGTTCATGGCCCACCGCTCGCGTCTGGCGGACCGGCTGATGGCGATGCTGCAGGGCTTCGAGCACCTGCAGGTCCTCTTCCTCAAGCCGAAGACGGATGGCGAGGTGTTCGCCGTGGGCCGGCTGGAGACGAGCTCCCTGGTCATCCACGACCCGTCCGTCTCCAAGTTCCACGCGCTCCTGCGCTGGAGCGCGGCGGACGGCAACTGTTACGTGCGCGACGCGGACTCGATGAACGGCACCTTCGTCAACGCCGTGGCCCTGGGAGACCAGGAGCAGCAGTTGGTGGACGGAGACGGCCTGTCCTTCGGCGACGCGCAGTTCCTCTACGTGCGCACCGACACGCTCCACGCGCACCTGGCCATGGCCGCCCCCGTTCACCGCTGAGCCCCACGCCCGCTCCTCCGGGTCGAAGGCCAGTTATTGGAGCGGCAACGGCGGGTGTGCTGTAACTCCATGTCCTATGCGGCTTCTCTTGCTCGTGTTGTGTCTGGTCAGCTCCGCTGCTGCAGCAGCTCCGGGGTGGACCGCTGCCAGGCCGATGAATTCGCAGCGCCATGTCCATGCCGCCAGCCTGCTGCCCGATGGCAGGATCCTCGTCACCGGCGGTCAAGATGGCACCGGCACCCTCGCCAGTGCGGAGGTGTACAGCCCTCTTGCCGGTACCTGGACGGCCACCGCGGCCATGACTTCGGCGCGCTACTACCATGGCGCCAACCTGCTGGCGGACGGCAAGGTGCTCGTCACCGGTGGCTACAGCGGCTCCGTCGCCCTCGCCACCGCCGAGTTGTACGACCCCGCCACCGGAACCTGGACATCCGCCGGCACCATGGCCTCGGCGCGCTATCTCCATGCCGCCACCCTGCTGCCCGACGGCAAGGTGCTCGTCACCGGTGGCTACAGAGCCTCCGCCGTCCTCGCCACCGCCGAGTTGTACGACCCCGCCACCGGAACCTGGACGTCCGCCGGCACCATGGCTTCGGTGCGCTACCACCATGCCGCCACCCTGCTGCCCGACGGCAAGGTGCTCGTCACCGGTGGCTACAACGGCGCCGTCTCCCTCGCCACCGCCGAGTTGTACGACCCCGCCACCGGAACCTGGACATCCGCCGGCTCCATGGGCTCTCCACGTTACTCCCACTCCGCCACCCTGCTGCCCGACGGCAAGGTGCTCGTCGCCGGTGGCTACAATGGTGCCGTCCTCACCACCGCCGAGCTGTACGACCCTTCCACCGGCGCCTGGACCTCCGCTGGTTCCATGGCCTCGGGGCACTACCAGCATGCCGCCGTCCGGCTGCCCCAGGGCAAGGTGCTCGTCATCGGTGGATACGCCACCACCCCTGTCGCCGCCGCCGAGCTATATGACCCCGTCACCGGCACCTGGTCGTCCGCTGGCCCCATGTCCTCGGCACGTGTCTATCTCTCCGCCATCCTGCTCCCCGACGGCAGGGCTCTCGCCATCGGTGGCTACAACGGCTCCGTCGCCCTCGCCACCACCGAGCTCTACGACCCGGCGGCCGGCACCTGGACGGCCACCGGTGCCACGGCCTCCGCCCACGGCGACTCCACGGCCACCCTGCTGCCCAACGGCAAGGTGCTCATCGCCGGCGGCACCCATGCGGTGGGGATGACCGCCAGTACGGAGCTGTATGAGCCCTCCACTGGCACCTGGACGGCCACCAGCGCGATGATTTCGGCACGTGGCCACCACTCCGCCACGCTGCTGCGTACCGGCCAGCTCCTCGTCGCGGGCGGCGCCGCGGGCTCCAGCGTCCTCTCCACCACCGAGCTGTACGACCCCGCCGCCGGCGCCTGGGCTTCCCTCTCGCCCATGGTCTCGCCGCGCACCGCGCACCGCGCCAGCCTGCTGCCCGATGGAACGGTGCTCGTCACCGGCGGCGCCAATGGCCTCCGGGTCCTCGCCACCGCCGAGCTGTACGACCCGGCCTCCGCCGCCTGGAAGGCCACGAGCCCCATGGCCGCGCCTCGCTCCCAGCACACCTCCACCCCTCTGCCCACGGGCAAGGTGCTCATCTCTGGCGGTGCCACCGGCGGCGCGACCCTGGCCGCCGCCGAGCTGTACGACCCCGCTACCGGCGCTTGGACGGCTACCGGCTCCATGAGCTCGGCGCGCCACCAGCACACCGCCACCTCGCTGCCCGATGGCAGGGTGCTCGTCACCGGCGGCTCCAATGGCTCCACCCCCCTCGCCACCGCCGAGCTGTATGACCCCACCGCCGGCACCTGGAAGGCCACCGGCTCCATGAGCTCGGGGCGCCACCAGCACACCGCCACCCTGCTGCCCGATGGCAAGGTGCTCGTCACCGGTGGTTCCAATGGCTCCATCCTCCTCGCCACCGCCGAGCTGTACGACCCCGCCACCGGTACCTGGAAGGTGCTCGCCTCCATGAACTGGGCGCGCCAGGCGCATGCCGCCGTCCTCCTGCCCTCCAGCCGTGTGCTCGTCACGGGTGGCGCTTCCGCCACCGCCGAGCTGTACGACGACCTGGGCACCAACGAGGCGTGGCGCCCCAAGCCGAACGCTCCGGGCCCGCTGGTTCCAGGAGTGGCCTTCACCCTCACCGGGACCGGGTTTCGCGGCCCGTCGGGAGGTTGTGGCGACAGCTATCGCTGTGGTGCCTCCGACGTCCCCCGCCTCCTCCTCCTGTCCCCCGAGGGAGGAGGGTACGTGCCGCTCAGCTGGCAGCGCTTCTCGGACACCGAGGTGCGCGTGACCCTCCCGCCGGTGGGGTATGGCCACTATCTCCTCTTCGTCTCGACCCATGCCATCGCCTCGGGCCAGCCAGTGCGGGTCGTGGACTCCACCGCGCCGGATACCTCCCTCTCCACCGTCCCGCCCCTCCAGGCGCGGGAGCCGAGGGCCGACTTCTCCCTGTCCTCGCCCGACACGGACACCGTGAGCTACGAGTGCGGCCTGGACGAGGCCCCTTTCGTGCCCTGCTCCAGCACCCCCTCGTTCGAGCGCCTCCCGGACGGCACGCACACCCTGGCCGTCCGCGCCATCGATGCCAGCGGCAACGCCGATACCTCTCCCGCCATCCACTCGTGGACGGTCGACACGATGGCTCCCGCGGCCCCGCTGCTGCGGACCCCCACCCTGGATGCGACGGTGCGGACCCTGATGCCCACCTTCTCGGGCACGGCGGAGGCGGGGAGCACCGTGACGGTATTCGTCGATGGACGGCAGGAGGGCATGGCCACGGCCACCGAGGGCGCTTGGAGCTTCACCCTCCCGCGGGAGCTCGCGATGGGGGCGCATGCGGTGGAGGCCACCGCCACCGACGCCGCCGGCAACACCGGCCCGGCCTCGGAGTCCGCCCGCTTCATCATCCGCGGCTCCTACGGCTGGGGCTGCGCCACGCTGCCCGCCTCCGGCGTCGTCCCCTGGGCACTGGCCTCGCTGGCCCTCGCGCTCCACCGGCGGCGCCGCTCGGGGCCACCCTCTCCCCTGCGCCAGGGCTCGCGGGCCCTCCTGCCCCTGCTCGTGCTGGCCACCGTGCTCGGCTCCGCTGGCCGCGAGGCGCTCGCCAGCCCTCTCGAGCAGACGTCCTACCCCTCGACGAAGAACCCTCACATCCGCAAGGCCGCCCGCCTCTACGACGAGCTCGAGTACGAGGCCTCCCTCAAGTCCCTGCGCGAGGCGGAGACCTTCGCCGGCAACGGCCCCGAGGAGACGCTCTGGATGGTCCTCATGAAGGGCATCCTCCACCACAGCCTGCGCAACGACCAGGAGGCGGACGAGGCCTTCGCGCTCGCCCTCACGCAGCGCCCGTCCGCGCAGCTTCCCGTTCCCCTGCCCTCCCAGACGCTCCAGGAGCGCTTCGAGCGGGTGCGCCGGAAGCTGCGCGCGGCCCAGGCCGTGTCCGAGCCGTCTTCCACACAGCCCGCAGCCCAGGAGCCGCCCGCGCGCCCCTGGAGCCTGATGGTGGGGCTGCGCGGCGAAGCGGAGGTGGTACGCTTCGCCGTGGTCCCCTCCCTGATGGCGGAGCTGGCCCAGGCCCCGATGGAGGGGGCCGGCTCCGGCTTCGGCGGCGCGCTCACCGTCGTGCTCCAATCATCCCCCGTGCTGCGCGCCGAGGGACGCCTCTACCCGTACGACATCCAGGGCGCGAGCCTCGGATGGATCCGCCCCCATGTCCTGCTCGGGGTGACTGCCCTCGTGCCGGAGGGCTCCGTGGGAGGCCGGGCCGGCGTGGGGGTGGGCCTGCAGACTGGGGCCTTCCGCCTCTTCGCCGATGTGGCCTACGAGCGCTTCCTCAACGCCACCGCGGGACGCCAGTCCGATGCCCTCCTGTTCTCGCTCGGAGCCGGCTGGAGCCCCCTCACTCCATTGCGGTGAGCCCCGCTCCAGGGCCTACTGGAGCGTCTGCACGAAGAACTTGCACAACTTGTCCCCGGGCCGCACCTCGCACTCGGAGGTATGGGATTTCCCCGTGGGGGTGTGGAGCAACTCCAGCCGGTGCTTGCCCTCGTAGGTGGACACGCTCGTCTTGCCCCCGAGCTTCTTGCCATCCATCGAGATGACCTTCATGTCATCCGGGCGGCCGCGGATCGTCACCTGCACCTTCTGGACGGCGAACGACACCTGGCGGCTCTCTCCGGTCTTCAGCTCGATGACCTGCGACTTGTCGAACCTGCCGTCCCTGGTGGCGCCGGTCACCTCGACTCGCAGCCAGCCCGGCGCCACGGTGTGGACGAGTGGCGTCCTGCCCACGAGTTTGCCGTTGATGCGGACGTAGGCGCGAAGGTTGGAGTGTACCCGGAGCGTGGAGCCATCCGAAGCCTCGGCCGGAACGGCCTCCCGCTCGGTCTCATCGGGAGTGACCGGAGTCGCCGGCTCCGGGAGCTCGGCGACCTCCCGTGGGCCGGCATCCGGCGGCTCTGCTGGAGGAGGCGCGGGTGCCCTGGCGGTGGGCACGGGGGCGAGGACCGGGGCGCGGGGCGGAGGCGGAGGCGGCTCCGCCGGGCGATTCATCTCCCCCAGCGCGTACCTGCCTCCCACCAGCAGCAACAGGCCCGCGGCCAACAGGAGCAGGGCCGGGGCCAGCCTCCTTCCACGCCGTGACGGCTCGGGGGCGGGCTCCACGGGGGAGGCAACGACCGTCTCCGCCTGGGGGGATGGGGGCGCCAGGGGAATCCGTGGCCTCGACGGCGGGGAGCGCGGCTCTGGGACCAGGCGCTGGGGGGCGGGGTTGGAGCGCGGGACCTCCATCCCGTCGCCCGGGAGCACGGGGATGAGCTGCCTCACCAGCTCCGCGAGCTGCGGGGCTCCGACTGGCTCACCGCACCGGAAGAGGAAGCGCTCGAGGTCCTCCTGCATCTCCCAGCAGCCGCGATAGCGGGCCTCACGATCCTTGGCCAGGGCCTTGTCGAGGATGGCCACCAGCTCCGCGGGCACGTCGGTGCGCAGCGTCCTCACGTCGATGGGGGACTCATGGATGATGGCCTGCACCATCTGCACGTCGCTCTGGGCGTCGAAGGGCTTGCGGCCCGTTATCAGCTCATAGAGCACCACCCCGAGCGCGTAGATGTCGGTCCGCGCATCCAGGGGCGGCTTGCCCATCAGGTGCTCGGGGGACATATAGGCCACCTTGCCCTTGAGGGTACCGGTGCGGGTGTGAGGGCTGGCATTGGCGGCCTTGGCGATGCCGAAGTCCACCACCTTCACCCCACCGGTGCGCGACACGAGGATGTTGTCCGTGCTGATGTCGCGGTGGATGAGCCCCAGCGGCTCGCCGGTCTGGGCATCCGTCAGCTCATGGGCGAAGGCCAGCCCCTCGCACGCCAGGGCGACGAGGCGGGCGCTCAGTGGATGGGGGATGGACGAGCCCTCCTGGAAGGCGCGCCGGGCCAGGGTCCGCAGGTTCGGTCCGTCCACATACTCCATGGCGAGGAAGTACGCGCCGTCCTGCTCGCCGAAGTCGAAAATCTGCACGATGTTGGCGTGGTTGAGCTGAGCCGCCAGCTTCGCCTCCGCCAGGAACATCTCGATGAAGTCGGGATCCTCGGCGAGGTGCGGGAGGATGCGCTTGACCACCAGGACCTTCTCGAACCCCATGGGGCCAGCGGCCTTGGCGAGGAAGACTTCGGCCATCCCCCCGGTGGCGAGCTTCCGGATCAGCTGGTATTTCCCCATCTGCTCCACGAGCCTTCCTCCCCTTGTCTCGGATTGGCGGTGGTGCCCCCGCCCACCCTATTGCGTCGTAGCAAACGATGGCGCGGGCAAGCAATCGGTACCTTTTCGCACGGGAGAACAGGAGCCGCGTTGAGTCCCACCCGGCCCTCTTCCTTCGGGAGAGGGCCAGGGTGAGGGTCTTCGTCAGGCGGGAAGCTGCCGGCGGGCCATGAAGCGGCGCGCGGCGAGCAACGGTGCAGCGGCCGTTGCGAGAGGGTGAGGTGCTGGCGGTGGGCGACGTGCACCTCACCGTCTGGGCCAGTCCGGGGCACACCGCGGACGCGCTGGTGCTGGTGATGGAGGACCGGGTGCTCACCGGGGACACGCTCGTCTTCCCCGCGCACGACGATGGGGGCCGCACGTTCAGCACCATCGGCCACGAGCGCCTCACCAACCCGCGCCTGCGGCTGGACCACGAGGCCTTCATCCGGTTGATGACGTCTCCGCGCGCCGAGAAGCCCGCGCGCCTGGAGGAGGCCCTGGCCTACAACACGCGCCCGCGGGAGGCGCGTGACGAGCCGGCCGGGCAGATGGCGGTGTTCTAGGCCACGCGCGTGCTGCGCTGGGCGCGCTCGCGGGCGATGAGCTCGCGGGCCTCCGGCTCCGTGGCGACGAAGTGCATGTCGAAGGTGAGCTTGCCCGTCATGGCGTGCACGAAGGCCAGGCTCTTGGCCACCGCCTTCTGCACGAAGCCCGCGCCGATGTAGACGGAGCCGAGGAACCAGCCCGGGTTGATGCTCTTGGAGACGTGCTCGCGGGCCTCCGTCTCGACGGAGGTGGCCTCCGTGAGGTCCGTCACCACGAAGTACGGATGCTTGTTGCCCAGCTCTCCGTAGAGCTCCGACAACGCGATGGCATCCTTCAGCGTGGTCTCTCCCTGAATCTTCACCCACAGGATGTCCGGCTGCTCGAAATGGGCGGTGTGCGTCCCGAACTTCCATTCGCGCTGGATGGTCATGTCTCCCCCAATGGCGGTTGCGCGGCATCCTACCCGTCAGGGTGGAGAGGACGAGCGGCGCCACGCGCGGAAGCGTTGCTTCTGTCCATCAGGGAGCGTTCCTCGGCGATGAGCGCGCGTGCATCGTTCTCTGTCGGAACGAAGTGCTGCGGCCGCGTCTGATGGCCTGTCAGGGAATGGAAGAAGCTCATGCTGGTGGCCACCGCCCGCTGCATCAGTCCCGCGCCGACGTAGATGGCGGCGTGGAACCAGTCCGCGCGGAAGTTCCAGGAGACGTGGTCCCTCGCCTCGAGCGCCACGGAGGTGGCCTCCGAGAGGTCCGTCACCAGGAAGAAGCGCTGCTGGCTGCCCACCTCGCGGTAGAGCTCGAGGATGGAGATGGCGTCCTGGAGCGAGGTGTCTCCGCGAATCTTCATCCACAGCACGTCGGGCGGCTCGAACCAGGCCCGGTGTGTCCCGAAGCTCCACTCGCGCGGCTGCTGCATGGTGCGACCCCCGTCGGACGCGAGGCTACGCCGCCGGCCCTTCTTCAGCGCCCTGGTGGAGGCGTGTCGCCGTAGCCCGTCAGCTCGACGTAACCACGGCCCTGGACCGGCTGTCCCGCGTGCGAGCCCGACATGCGCACCGCGCCTTCCCAGTAGCGCACACTCACCGGCAATTCCTGGTCCGCGAGCGCGGGCGTGATGTCCAGTGTCAGACCTCTCGAGGGCACCGCGAGCTTCCAGCGGGCCGGGTACACCACGCCGCTGTGGGGGCTCGTCCAGGTCTCCGCCACCTCCAGCCGCAGGTCCTCGCGCGACAGGTGCACCGGCTCCCCCTGGGCGGGGACGAGCGTGCCCGCGCTGTACGTGTCCGCCGTGCCGTCGTGGCGGCGCAGCTGGTAGTACATGAGCTCGCCGCCGTCCGAGAGCTGGAGCGCGAACCAGTCCCAGCCCACCTGGCCCTCGCTGAGCGCGCTGGTGCTCCACTCGCGGTCCATCCAGCTCTGGCCCGTCACCTCGTGGGCGCGGCCGTCCACCGTCACCTGCCCGCGCGTGGGCATGCGGGTGAGCGAGTAGTAATAGGAGGCGTTGCCCTTTTGAGGCCCCTTCTGGCTGAGGCCCCGGTCGCCCTGGAGCACCGGGGGCTTGCCGGCCTCCAGCTCCAGTGACAGCGACACGTTCCCGCTCCGGGCGGTGAGCCGCAGGGGCAGGGCGCCGTCGCCGAGGGCCTCCGCGCTCCAGTCCTCCAGCCAGACGCGGAAGGGTGCGGTTCGCGCGCCCGCCAGCTCCATCGCCTCGCGGCTGAAACGCTCGGTGGCGTGGAAGCGCCCACCCCTGATGTCCGAGAGCGCCAGGTGCCCCATGTAGATGCGCCGGGTGCCCCACGCGGACGCGCGCTCCGTCTCCCCGGGGGCCAGCGCGCTGCGGAAGAGGGTGAACTGGTAGCCGAACTCGTGCCCGTCCGCCGTGGAGAGGTTGCCCGTCCAGTACCACCACTCGGTGTGGAAGCCGGGGTGGGGGCCGTGGTCCTCGGGGAAGTGGAACTCCCGGGGCTCGAGCGCCCGCGTGTAGCCCTCCGCGGCGCTGGCCCCGCCGCCGAGCGCTTCCGACACCTTCATCGCCGGGGCATTCACCAAGGGAGGCGACGTGTCGCGCGTGACATAGGCCGCGCCGGCCGCGAGCCCCACGAGCACCCCCGTCACGCCGATGAGCAGTCCGCGTCCGCGCATGGCCTCACTCCTCCCTCAGCGCCAGGGCGGGGTTGGCGCGCGACATCTTCCAGGACGGGTACAGGCCCGCGAGCGCCGCCGCCGCGAGGGCCAGCACCATCGCCTGGGTGAGCACGTCGCCGGAGACGAGCAGTTGCAGCGTCCACCCGAAGGAGCGCTGGTTGATGACGTGGACGAGCACGTACGCGAGCGCCACGCCGAGCGGCAGCGAGAAGAGCCCCGCGAGCAGGCCCAGCAGCCCCGTCTGGAGGGACACGAGGCCCCAGAGCTGGCGCGGGGTGAGGCCGGTGGCTCGCAGCACCGCCAGCTCGCGCGCCCGCTCCAGCTGAAGCGCCATGAGCGCGCTCAACACGCCGATGAAGGCCACACCCACCGCGAGCAGCCGCAGCACGTGGGTGATGGTGAAGGTGCGGTCGAACACCTCGAGGGACATCTGGCGCAGCGCGCGGTTGGACTGGATGCCGAGCGCCTGCACGTCCCTGGAGCGCTCGCGCACCCGGGCCACGAGCGCGTCCACGTCCTGACCGGGCTCGGCGTAGAGGGCCACGCCACTCACGCGCGCGTCCTCGAAGTGGCGCAGGTACGTGCCGCGCAGCATCAGCAACGTGCCCGTGTCCGAGCCGTAGTCGAAGTACACGCCCACCACGCGGAAGCGGCGCGGGCCCTGGTCCGTGGCCAGCTCCACCGTGCCGCCCACGCCCAGCCGGCGGTGGAAGGCGAAGGGCTCGGAGACGATGACGGCGTCCGGTGCCTCCAGCTCCTTCCACACGCG
This sequence comes from Archangium sp., assembly GCF_036277355.1. Taxonomy (GTDB): domain Bacteria; phylum Myxococcota; class Myxococcia; order Myxococcales; family Myxococcaceae; genus Archangium. Next base: position 18,450 of record NZ_DASUNC010000170.1, on the reverse strand, counting down.
CGCCGCGTCTCCCTCCTTGAAGCGGTAGGGCCGCACCGGCGTGGTGCCGAAGTCCACCGCGCGCACGTCCGTGGGCACGCCGTCCACGCGCACCTGCACCGTGCGGATGGTGCTGCTGCTGGCCACTCCGGGGAGGGCGCGCACCTGCTCGGCGAGCCCCGGCGCGAAGGTGGCGCCGCCCCGCCGGGTGACGAGCGCGGGCGGGGACACGTAGACGTCCGCCTCCAGCGAGGACTCCAGCCAGTCCGCCACCGTGCCGCGGAAGCTCGTCACCATGAGGCCCACGCCCACCGTGGTGGCCACCGCCACCATCAGCGCCGCCAGCGCCACGGCGGTGCGGCTGAGGTTCGATGTCACGCCGCGCGCCGCCATGCGCCCGAGCAGCCCGAAGGGGCGTCCCAGCGGACCCGCCGCCAGTCCCGCCAGCTTCGCCGTCAGCCAGGGCACCAGCAGCGACGCGCCGAGCAGCAGCGAGAAGAGGCCCGCGTAGGCCGGCAGCAGCTCGGGCGTGGGCAGGGACAGCAGCCCCACGCCCAGCACGAGGATGACGAGTCCCAGCAGCGCGAGCCGGGGAGCCCGGTGGCGCGACACGTCCTCGAGGGTGGAGCGGCGCAGCGTCACCGCGGGCGCCGAGCGCGCGGCCTCCCACGCGGGCAGCATCGCGGCGGCCAGCGTCGCGCCCAGGCCCAGCACCACGCCCTTCGCCAACGTGAAGGACTCCAGAGAAAGGCTGCGCACGCTCACCACGAGGTACAGGTCATTGAGCGTCCGGGTGACGAGCTCCATCAACCCGCGCCCGAGCACCACTCCCAGCAGCAGCCCCGCCACCGTGCCCACCGCGCCCAGCGCCGCCGCCTCGCCGAGCACCAGGGCGAAGAGCTCGCGCCGGGTAATGCCCACCGCGCGCAACCGTCCGAGCTGCTCGCGCCGCTGCACCACCGAGAAGGTCATCGTGTTGTAGATGAGGAACGTGCCCACCACGAGCGCCAGCAGAGACAGCGCGGTGAGGTTGGTGCGGAACGCCCGCGTCATCTGTTCCACCGCGTTGCCCCGGGCGCGGGGGCGTAGCACCTCGGCGCCCTCGGGCAGCAGGGGGCGCAGGCTCGCCAGGTGGGTCTCACCGGCCTCGCCGTCCGGCAGCTTCAGGTCGATATGCGAGAGGCGCCCCACCTGGCCGAGCACCTCCTGTGCGGTGGAGACGTCGGTGAGGACGAGGCTCTCCATCGCCTGGGCACGGTTCTCGTCTCCGGGCTGGAGCAGCGCCACCACACGCAGCGGCTTCACCACGCCCTCCACGGCCACGAGGAGCGCGTCTCCAGCCTTCACGTTCAGCGCCTGGGCCGTGCGCTCGGTCATGAGGGCGGCACCGGGCTCGGTGAGGAAGGCGCCCAGGTCCACCTGGCCTCCACCTCGGGGGACGAAGGAGCGGAAGGGCGCCTCGGCGAAGGGATCGATGCCGAGGACGGTGAGGGTGCGCTGATCTCCGCTCCGCGCGCGCACGTAGCCCTCCACCACGGGGGCGGACACGGGGGCGCCGGGCTGGAGGCGCAGGGCGCGGTACACGGACTCGGGCAGTCCCGAGGGCCCCCCGACGAGCTGGTGGGTGGCGCGGCCCGCCACGGTGTCCGTGGAGCGCTCGAAGGCGCGCATGGCGCTCGCGTTGGCGAGGTCGATGGACACCACCACCGCCACGCCCAGTGCGATGCCCAGCAGGGACAGGGCGGTGAGCCACGGGTGGCTGCCCAGGTGGCGCAGGCTGGCGCGGACCAGGAGGCGCTGTTTCACGCGCGAGCCTCCCGCTCGACGAGTCGGCCCGTCTCCAACGACAGCACCCGGTCCGCGCGCGCGACGAGGCCCGGGTCGTGGGTGACGATGAGGGCGCACGCGTTCTCGCGGCGGGTGAGGCCCTCGAGCAGGTCCAACACCTTGCGTCCCGTCTGCTCGTCGAGGTTGCCGGTGGGCTCGTCGGCCAGGAGCAGGGGAGGGGTATGGGCGAGCGCGCGGGCCACGGCCACCCGCTGCTGCTCACCGCCGGAGAGCCGGTCGGGGAAGCTCGCGGCCCGGTTGCCGAGGCCCACGGTGTCGAGCAGCTCGCGCACGCGGTTGCGCGAGGCGGGGCCGTCGCGGCCGGTGAGCTCCAGGGGCAGGAGGATGTTCTCCTCCACGGTGAGGGTGGGCAGCAGGTTGAAGGCCTGGAAGATGAAGCCGATGCGCTCGCGGCGCAGCAGGGTGCGCTCGTGCTCGCTCAGGGTGACGAGCTCGCGGCCATCGACGCGCACCGTGCCCCGCGAGGGGAGATCGATGCCGCTGATGAGATTGAGAAGCGTGGATTTTCCCGAGCCACTGCGTCCGAGCAGCACGATGAACTCGCCCGCGTGCAGGGTGAGGCGCACATGGGAGAGCACCTCGCGGACGGCATCGCCCTCGGCGTAGGACTTGGAGACGTCGTGGAGCTCGACAACGGGCTGGGCGGGGGGCATGCGGGAAAGGTCCCCTAACGGATGCGCGAGGCCCACGCACGTTCCGTGTGAAAACGCTTCCTCGTCAGCCCGCTCGTCCTGGGGGATGCCGTGCGGTTCGAGGCGGGAGTTGGTACTGTTCCCGCAACTGGAGGCGGGCGCATGAAGCTGACCGAGGACATCAAGCCGGTGACCTGCATGAAGACCCGTGCCGCGGAGCTGCCGCGGGAGGTGAAGCGCTCGCGCAGGCCCGTCGTCATCACGCGGAACGGGGAGGCCCAGGCGGTCGTCCTCGACGTGGCCACCTACGAGGCCCTCCGCGATGCCTCGCTGCTCCTCCAGCTCACCTCCCAGGGGGAGGCGGATGTGCAGGCGGGACGCACGACACCTCAGTCGGAAGTGTTCGCGCGCGCTCGGCGGCGGCTCGCCCGGGAGAAGTAGGACGGCGGAGTTTTTGGGCACGTTCGTTCAGTTCATGTAAGGAGGCGGGAGTGACGCGACGGCGTGATCCATACGGTATTTTCGGGCTCCTTGATGTACTGGAGCGAACCCAATTCATTACCAAAAACTTGGGGATGAGCAGCGCTGTGAGCGTGCTCTCAGAGAGCACCCGGTCCATGGACGCGCTGCACAAGGGACTGGGGGGAATAGGCGCTGCCAGTGTGACCCGTGACATCACCCGGTCCATGGACGCGCTGCACAAGGGACTGGGGGGAATGGGCGCTGCCAGTGTGACCCGTGACATCACCCGGTCCATGGACGCGCTGTACAAGGGACTGGGAGGGATGAGTAGCGCTGCGAGAGTGCTCTCTGAGAGCACCCGGTCCATGGATGCGCTGTACAAGGGACTGGGGGGAATGGGCGCTGTCAGTGTGACCCGTGACATCACCCGGTCCATGGACGCGCTGTACAAGGGACTGGGAGGGATGAGCGCTGCGAGAGTGCTCTCTGAGAGCACCCGGTCCATGGATGTGCTGCACAAGCGACTCGGGGGAATGGGCGCTGTCAGTGTGACCCGTGACATCACCCGGTCCATGGACGCGCTGCACAAGCGACTCGGTGGAATAGGCGCTACTCATGTCACCGCCGACACCGCTCGGTCGATCAATAAGAGCCTAGGAGGGATGGGCAGCTTTGCGAACGTGCTCTCCGAAAATACCAAGGCATTGAGCGCATTTTACAAAGGGCTAGGGGGGATAGGAACTGCCCGTGTTACTGCCGACATCGCTCGGCCCATGGACGCGCTGCGCAAGAGCTTGGCGGAAGTAAGTGCTGTTTCTGGCTTGAGTCAATTCGGAGCGACAGTTGCGGCTGCGGGTCTGATAGGTAATTTCGACCAGGGATTGACGCGTGCTGCAGTGGCAGCAACTAGCCTGATCGAATCCGTAGCGGATGAGCCAGCGGTGCTTGATGACGCACGCGCTCAGTCTGCGTTGATCGATTCAGTGGCAGATGTCGAAGCGTTTACGCGGAAGTTACCGACTGCCACGCAGGATGAAGTGAAGCAGTTGACGGAGACGCTGCTTGAGGGATTGTTTTCAAAGTACGGCGAGCGTTGGCTGGCTGCGCAATCGCCTCAGGCAAGATGGTCCCTGGATAGAATACTGACGCTCATCGCCCTTGTGCTGACGCTATGGGGCATCCGCTACAACGAGCTGGGCCTTCGTGTAGGTGATCGGAGCCTCCGTGTAAGTGAAGAATCGTTGCAGCTCGCAAAGTCGGCCGCTGAGGGTAGCACTCAGGACATGGCGGCTTTGCGCGCGGAGATCTCCAAATCCGGTAAGGAGCAAGTGGAGGAACTCCAAAAGGTACGTGAAGTATTGGAGCGCTGCGCTGAGGTCGATAAGGAAGCGGATACCGATGAGACTACGTACTACATCGTCGAACGTAGTACGGCGTTGACGGTTTCTCCATCTGTCAAAGCTCCAAAAATAACGGCCATCTATCCGAATCAATCGGTCACATTGATTCAGCGAAAGCGCAAATGGATCAAGGTCCAATACTACGATTACCTCACAAGCAAGATTGTAGAGGGGTGGGTGTTGAAGAAGTATTTGCGCCGATTGCCAGATTGAGGGGAAATGCAAAGGGGAGTGTCATCAGGAGCAACTAGATGAACTCTCGTGGAGTGGCGAGCATCTTGCTCGCTTGCCAGTAATGGTGCCCTCGTCGCGGTAGGATGCTTGCCCTTTAGCCAAGTGGGTAGGCGTTCTCTGCGTACCCTTTATTCCTGCTACACGGGCATGCGCTTCATTGTGTGAAGGCGGACAGGCGTCCCCTCCAGGCCTCGGCCTTGCCCCCGGTCGGCTGGAATGCCTCGCGTCCAGGGTTTGTCTCCTTTGTCCCCGAAACACTTACACCTGCTCCTCATTCAGCAGAGCGATCGAAGGGACACCAGAGCCTATGGAGATTCAGCGAGAGCTTCAGCGCATGGGCCACGGTGACCACCTGTGCCTCGTCTACGAAAACGCCGAGGAACAGTGGGATGCGGTGATTCCGTACATGGCCGAGGGCCTGGCGCGGAATGAGGCCTGCCTGTACGTCATCGACGACCGTGCTCTCGACGAGGTCCGGCAGGCCTTCATCGCCTACGGAGTGGACATCGACGCGCACGTGCGCTCGGGCCAGTTCGTCTTCGCCACCAAGCGCGAGGCCTATCTGGCCTCCGGTGCCTTCAATCCGCAGGCGATGATCGCCTTCCTGGATGTGCCCGTGCGGGAGGCGGCCGCCGCAGGCCGCACGGGCTTCCGCGTGACGGCCGAGATGACGTGGGCCCTCGGCCAGGAGTGCGGGTGTGACCGGCTCATCGAGTACGAGTCCCTCCTGAGCGAGTTCTTCCCGGGCAGCCGCGTCACGGCCATCTGCCAGTACAACCGCAAGCGCTTCGCCGCGGACATCATCCGCGACGTGCTGCGCACCCATCCCGTCGCCATCCTCGGCAACCAAGTGTGCCCCAACCTCTATTACGAGACGCCCGCCATGGTGCTGGGCCAGGGCTCCACCGAGCAGCGCGTGGACTGGATGATTCAACAGCTCCAGCGCTTCCGCAGCGCCGAGCGCAAGCTGGAGCGGGCCGTCCAGGCCCGGGACGAGTTCCTCTCGGTGGCCAGCCACGATCTCAACACGCCGCTGACGTCGCTCAAGCTCCAGGTGCAGTCCCTCACGCGCACCCTGGCCCGGGGAGACGGAGCGTCCCTCACGCGCGAGAAGGTGAGCAGCATCGTCGATCGCACGGACCGGCAACTGCGCCGGTTATCACGCCTGGTGTCCGATCTGCTCGATGTCTCGCGCATCCACGCGAACAAGATGACGCTCGAGCTGGAGCACATGGAGTTGCGCGAGCTCGTCGACGACGTGGTGGACCGCGTCTCGGGAGAGTTCACGCAGATGGGCGTGCGGCTCGACGTCGCTCCGGGGTCGCGGGTGATGGGGTATTGGGACCGGAGCCGGCTGGAGCAGGTGCTCATCAACCTGCTGACCAATGCGCTCAAGTACGGCGCGGGCAGGCCGGTGCGAGTCGACCTGGCGGCGGATGGGGGGCGGGTGTACCTGTCCGTGAAGGACCAGGGCGTCGGGCTGCGCGACGAGGACCGCGCGCGCATCTTCGAACGTTTCGAGCGGGCCATCAGCGCCAGTGAGGCCAGTGGCCTGGGCCTGGGGCTCTACATCACGCGGGAGATCGTCCAGGCGCACGGAGGAGACATCTCCGTGGAGAGCCGGCTGGGAGCGGGCTCCACCTTCACGGTGTCGCTGCCGCTGGGGGCGCGGGCGTAGTCTCCCGGAGCCTGTCGAAGAAGCCAGGTGCTCGACCTGTCAGGATGAGGTTCTTCGATTGAGCATCCAGTACTCCTCCACGCTGCGCACGGTCGCGATGACCTCGGGTTTCCCCTTCTTCTTCACCACGATCGCGCCAATCGTTCCCGGTTCCGCCGCCAGGAGCGCCCAGAACGCGGCCCGCTCCTCGGGCGTCGGCTCCGCGCGGACGCGCTGCACGAGCATCACCACCAATCCCGCCGGGCCGAGCGCCATCAAGCCCCAGCCTGCCCAGTCTACTTCCCCGGCAAGCCCTCAGCGGTGGCCCTCGTAGACCCAGTAGCCCGTAAAGGCCACGAAGAACATGGCCCATACCCCCAGCCCAATCAGCCACAGCGGGGTGGGTTTTTTGTGGGCCATCTTCCTCACGCCTCACCGTCCTCTCGGCGTTGGGCCGTCCAGGCCGCGGCGCACGCCCTGCTCCACCTGCTCGCCAGTCAGCGCGTCCACCAGATAATACCCGCCAAGGCCGATGATGAAGCCCACGGCGTTGCCCAGCAGGGGAACCTCCGAGCCCCAGAGGGCGCCAAGCCTCGGGGGTGGAGCCAGGACGGTGGCTCCGGTTCTACAACCCTTGAAGCGCACGGCCCTCAGACGATGTCCTCGGGCAGGAAGACGCGATGGTCCGGGGGCAGTTGGCCCGAGCCCGCCAGCTTCAGGTATTCCTCCGTGCTGCGCACGGTCGCGATGACCTCGGGCTTCCCATTGCGCGTCACCACCACCGCGCCGATGGTTCCCGGTGGCGAATGGAAGATGGCCCAGAACACCGCCCGCTCCTCGGGCGTCGGCTCCGCCCGGATGCGCTCCACGATCATCACCACCAATCCCGCTACCGCGCCTGCCAGCAGAGCAACAGCCCGCCACTCGATTCTTCCTGAATGCCCTTGCTGGTGGGTGCTCTGGTAGTACTCGAGAACCGAGAGGGCGAGGAAAGCACCGGCCCATACGCGCACACCCAGCAACCACAGCGGGAGGGGGTTCTTCCGGGTGGTTTTCACACGTCACCGTCCTCTCGGCGTTGGGCCGTCCAGGCCGCGGCGCACGCCCTGCTCCACCTGTTCGCCGGTCAGCGCATCCACCAGATAATACCCGCCAAAGCCGATGATGAAGCCCACGGCGTTTCCCAACAGGGGAACCTCCGAGCCCCAGAGGGCGCCAACAACCCCCGCCGCGATGGCCGAGCTCAAACCGCCAGCGACAAAGGCTCGCGTCCCCATCGCGGCGTAGTCCGTACCGCTGTGCTCTTCATCGTCGAGCGCGAGCGCGGTCATCGTGAAGACCGGGGCGGCCAGAGCGCCTCCCGCGAATCCACCCATGGCTCGGCCCGTTCCCGCCGCCACTCGGATGTTCGCTCCCCGCGCAATCAGATTGCGTGACAAGCCGCTGCCCGCGTTGGCCGTGACGAGATTCTGGGTCGCTCCCCCCACCAGACCTGATGTACCCCCAGCAACCGCGGCCCTGCTGTACCTCTGCTCCTTGTCCGGTTGTGGCTCATAGTGGAGGTGGATGCCCTCACAAATCAGGGATACCACCGCCCCCCCTGCCGCGCCGCGCCCCCCCGCGATACTGGAAGCCACGGTGTTTCCACGCACCCCACCCCCATGTCGCGCCACCAGGAGGAGCTCGGGAAAGACCCAGCGGTTGACCTGGGCGGGCGTCATGTGGGGATTGGCGGTGGCCACCTGCTGGCGGAAGCGCTCCAGTTGGACGAGATGAGGGGAGGTCATGCCGTTGCCCACGACGCGGCTGGCCAGCCTCTCCCGCAGGGATGCGAGCGCGGCCTCCGCTTGTCGGCTCACCTCGGGTGGCGTCCCGGTGCTCCGGCGGGTGTTCTCCAGGTTCTGGTATGCGCGGTACACCGTCCCGCCGATGCGCACCGGCTCCGCCTCCAACAGCTTGTCCGCCACCTCCCGGTAGGACTGCTTGCGGTAGGTGTTGGGGTCGCGCAACACGGCCCGGAACGGCTCGACATGCTCCTCGTTCACCGAGAGGTACCCGTTGCGCAGCATCAGGGCGTGGCCCTCGTCCGCCGGCAGCCGGGGATAGAGGGCCGCTCGCGCCCGCTCCCAGGTGCTGGGACGCAGGCCGACAATATCCCGCAGCCCCCGCAGGTAGGTCTCGAACGGGTCTCCCCGGCTGTCCGCCGCGCGCACGCTCGTCTTCACCGAATTGAGACGGCCCCGGCTGTCACGCAGATCGAAGATGGGATGGTTGGGGCGCACGGCATTGAGGTCCTGCTGGGGAAGCATTCCCCCATACCGGGCCGAGAGCTCGCCGAGGTTGCCGCGCCAGTCGCTCCGGGAGAGCGCGGTGGTGCCCGGGTCCCGGGAGAAGGGGCCCGGAGCATTCCGCTCGAAGGCGGGCAGGGCGTGCAGGCTGGAGAGGTAGCCCGAGAGGGCCGGGCCCGGCACAGTCGGGATGGAGTTGTGCCACAGCCACTGCTCGAGTTGGGAGCGGGTGAGAACATCGCCGGAGGAATCCTCGTGCGCCCCGGCCGAGACCTTGACGACGGTCAGGGCCGCACCATGGGGAACGAGCTTGAAGTGCTCGCCAGAAATGGGCAGGGGCGGGCCTTTCCCGGGTCGTTCCGCGGACTTCGCGCTCGTGCCTTTCTTCGACGAAGTCGTCATGCGAACTCCTCCAGCGCCGCCATCATCTCCCTGGACGTATCACCCGGAGCATGGCCGAGCAGCGAAGAACCTGCTTCCCCGCCCCCGTGTTGGCCGCACTGCGCTTCAGCGCGTGCCGGACGGAGGGCTCCACCTTCACGGTGTCGCTGCCGCTGGGCGCGCGGGCGTAGTCTCCCGGAGCCTGTCGAAGAAGCTCCCCACCTCCGAGGCGAGCAGCGGCCCGCCCTTGTCCCGGGGCATGATGTGGAAACCCGTGCTCAGCGAGATGAAGCGCACCTGGGGCGAGGCGGTGAGGCCGCGCACCAGCACCGGGCCGCACGTGGGGTCCACCACGTGGTCCTGCTCGGCCACCGCCACCAGCGTGGGGCAGCGCACCCGGGGCAGGACACTCATCGCGATGTCCTGCAACTCCCACAGGTCCCGCAGCCGCGCCGAGGGGAACGCGGGGAGGATGGGCGCCTCGGCCAGCACCTCTGGATCCGAGACATCCGTGCCCGTCTTGAAGACCCACGGCTTCACCCGCTCGAGCAGCCCGTGGAGCCGCAGCCGCTTGAGCAGCCACAGGTGCGGACCCTTGAAGCGCAGCGCCGGAGCGACGAGCGCCAGTCCGTGCACCTGCTCCGGGTAGTCCGCCGCGAGCCGCAGCGACAGCAGCGCCCCCATGGACAGACCCGCGACGAAGATGCGCCGGTAGCCACGCAGGGACAGCAGCGCCTGGGCCGCGGCCCCCTCCCAGTCGCGATGGCTCACGCTCAGCAGGGCCTCGGGGGTGGTGCCATGGCCCGGCAACAGGGGCGCCCGGACGTACAGGCCTCGTGCCGCCAGCGCCTCGCCCAGCGGGCGCACGTCCCAGGGGCTCCCCGTGAAGCCGTGCAGCAGGAGGCAGGCGTCCTCTCCCCGCCCCAGCTCGAACGGCGCCGTCTTCTCCGGGTCCATCCGCTGTGCTCGCACCATGACTCAGTCTAGTCACCGTGCGCTTCTGGCGGTATGCCCCCCTCCCATGTCGGATACTCCCAAGCCCCCCGATCTCTCCCTGCAGCTCCAAATCGATGACGATGTGGCCAACGGCCAATACGTGAACATGGCGCTCGTCAATCACACGGAGACGGAGTTCACCCTGGACTTCATCTACGTCCAGCCCCACCAGCCCCACCCGCCGCGCGCCAAGGTGCGCTCGCGCGTCATCCTCAACCCCAAGCACCTCAAGCGGCTGCTGGGCGTCCTCCAGGACGGGGTCGCCCGGTACGAGGAGCGCTTCGGCCCCATCGTCCTCTCCGAGGAGGGCCGGCACTGAAGGGTGCTCCCACCCGTGGAGACACGGGTGGGAGTCCTGGTGCGTCAACGGCCGCTCACCACGTGTAGCGCGAGAGCACGGGGAAGTGGTCGCTCGTGGTGCTGCTGTAGTTGGAGATGTACGAGTCCACCCGGTAGGCCTGCACCGAGCCCGAGACGTAGAGCGCCTGGAGCTCGTTGGTGACGAGCTGGTGGTCGATGGCGTCCGGGTAGCTGGCGGTGGTGGAGATGCGCGCGTCCGAGAGCGCCTTGGTGGGGAAGGTGTAGTCGAGCGAGTCGTCCACGAAGTTCTTGTACGGGGACGCCTTGCCCGAGGTGATGGAGGTGTCCACGTCGTCGTTCCAGTCGCCGAACACCATCACCTTGGTGGTGGGGTACGTGCTGTCCAGGTAGGTCTTGAGGGCCGCCGAGGCGTTGGCGCGGCGCTGCCAGCTCGTCGAGTCGTTGAAGGCCTTGGCGTGCAGGACGATGACGACGATGTCCTCGGTGCGGCCGTTGAGGCTCACGCGCAGCTTCACCTCGAGCGGCGGCCGGCCGGCGAAGTCATAGTCATTGGAGGTGAGGATGATGCGGGCGCTCACCACCGAGGCGACGCTCGTCTTGTAGACGATGCCCACCTTCTGCTCGCTGGAGCTGTACCAGGTGCTGCCGCTCGTCACGGTGGAGGCGTTGGCGAGCACGCCCGCGTAGCCGGGCAGCTGGGAGACGAGGCTGTTGAAGCTGGTGGCGCTCACCACCTCCTGCAGGCCCCAGATGTCCAGGTCGGCGCCGGTGATGACGTCGCGCGCGTTGGACAGCTGCAGCGACTCGTTGGTGGGGCCGTTGGAGGTGGAGCCGAACCACTCGAGGTTCCAGTTGCCGAAGTCGAGCGTGGTGGCGGTGCCCCGGGCGGGGACGGTGACGGCATCCTCGCGCGTGGCGAGCCCGGACTCGGACTCGAGCTCCTCGGGGGGGCCACCGCACGCGGCGGCGAGCGAGCTCAGGAGCAGCAGGGACAGGCGCAGACGATTCATGGGGCGTTCTCCCGGGTAGAGGGAAATGGGGGGTGCGCAGGGTGGCTGGCTGCCCACCCCGCGGCCAAGCGAAGACTCGGTGACGTTTGGGTTGGCCACGCGTTTCCGCCCCCCCGCGTTGGCCTCCTCACGGCGGGCCGCGTCATGGCCCGGGTGTCCTGGTGGACGGGCCCCCCGGAGTTCGCGTCCGGATGCTGGCCTCCGGGGCCGGGTCAGCGCAGACTCGGGGGTCTCGTGCGCTCCGTCGTCCTGCTCCTCGTCCTGATGCTGTCCGCTCCGGCCGCACATGCCGACTGTCCGTCGGATGGCGTGCAGGTGTTCCCCATGCCCGGCGCGGTGGTTCCCACCAACACCCGTTTCCTGCTGGAGGGGCTGGGCACCTTCAGCGCGAAGGTGGCCGAGCTCCCGGGCCGTGTCCTGCGGCTGCAGGCGCATGGCCACGAGGTGGAGGTGCGCGTCCAGCGCGGTTGGACGAGCACCCTCGGGCGCTCCACCGTGGTGTTGAGGCCCTCGGGCTCGCTCAAGCCGGGCCTCGTCTACACGCTGCGCCTGGACGACGTGCTGCCCGGGGCGAAGGTGCTCAACGGGACGGGGACGACGCTGCCCGAGTGGCACAGCGGCCGGGGCCAGGACGTGGCGCGCCCGCGCTGGGTCGAGCGCCCCGCCGTCAGCGAGGGCCTCTTCCGCCGCACCCGCCAGGGCACGGAGCGCTTCGTCAAGCTGCGCATGAGCCTGCGCGAGGACAGTCCGTCCTATGTGGTGGTGACGCTCTGGCGCCGGGGCCAGGACATGGCGCCCCAGCACTACTTCACCTCGCTGCACGACGGGGTGGCGCTGGTGGGGCACCAGGCGTGCAGCGGGGCCTTCGCGCTGGAGGACGGAAGGAGTTATCGCGCGAAGTTGGAGGTCTTCGACGCGGCGGGTAATACCGCGCCCGCGGTGCCCAACCTGCAGTTCGAGGCGCCGGTGGCGACCCAGGAGAACCCATGACGGTGGACGTGGAGAAGCTGAAGGAGCGGATGGTGGAGTTCATCCACGGGCTGCAGGACGACATCTGCGGCGCGCTGGAGCAGCTCGATGGGAAGGCGCGGTTCCGGGAGGACCCGTGGACGCGGCCGGGCGGTGGCGGTGGGCGCAGCCGCGTGCTGGAGGACGGGGCGGTGCTGGAGAAGGGCGGGGTGAGCACCTCGGTGGTGTTCGGCGAGCTGGAGGAGGCCTTCGCCAGGAAGCTGCAGGGCGAGGGCCGCACCTTCTGGGCCGGGGGTATCTCCCTGGTGCTCCACCCGCGCAACCCGCATGTGCCCACCGTGCACGCCAACTACCGCTTCATCCACCAGGGCGGGAAGGCGTGGTTTGGAGGCGGGGCGGACCTGACGCCGTACTACCTCTATGACGAGGACGCGGTGCACTTCCACCGGGTGCACAAGGAGGCGTGCGACCGGAACGATCCGGCGTACTACCCGCGCTTCAAGGAGACGTGCGACAAGTACTTCCACCTGCGCCACCGCGAGGAGGCGCGCGGCGTGGGCGGCATCTTCTTCGAGAACCTCGGCGGCGACCTGGAGCGCGAGTTCGAGCTGGTGCGCGACGCCGGCCGGGCCTTCCTCCCCGCGTACCTGCCCATCGCCGAGCGGCGCAAGGACCTGCCGTACACGGAGGCGCAGCGCTTCTGGCAGGAGGTGCGGCGCGGGCGCTACGTGGAGTTCAACCTGGTGTGGGACCGGGGCACGACCTTCGGCCTGGAGACGAAGGGGCGCACCGAGTCCATCCTCATGTCGCTGCCGCCGCAGGTGCGCTGGCGCTACGACTACCACCCGGCGCCCGGCACCGAGGAGGCGCGGCTGGTGGAGGTGCTCCGCAACCCGCGCGACTGGGCCGGTTCCCGGTAGGCAGGAGGGTGCATCGTGGAGAGCTCCGTTCCTGAAGCGCCGCGCCGGGGCCGTCGGAGGTGGCTGGTGAAGGTGGTGCTGGTGTTGGCCGTCGTGTCGGGCTTCGTCAATGCCTTGTTCGTCTTCCGCCTCCTTCGCGGTGGAGGGGGTGTGGGGGAGCCGTCCCTCGCCAACGAGGCGCGCGTCAACGTGCTGCGCCTCTGTGGCGACGTGCAGTCCTACCGGGACGAGCACGGCGTCTTCCTGACGGGGGGGCCGGTGCCGCGCGAGGTGCCGCGAGGCGGGAGGGCCGTGCGCTTCGAGCCGGACGAGAACCTGAAGAAGATCGGCTTCAGCCCCGGCGAGCGCGTTCACTACCAGTACCAGGTGGTGGTGCAGGAGACGCCGCTGGGCGAGGCGGAGGTCACCTGCTACGCGCGGGGGGACCTGGATGGGGACGGCCAGGTGTCCGTCTTCAGCGTGACCCTGGACGCCAACGGAATGACGTCCGCGGTGAAGGTGGAGCGGGAAACAGAGTAGTCCGGGAGGCCCCTGGCAACTTGTCCGCTGCCCGGACGACAATCCAGGGGTGAGCCACACCGGAAACATCAAGGGCGGTGCCGGACCCTTCGTCGGTCCGTCCCCGGGCCGTTCCTCCGAGGGCGGAGGGCCGGGCCGTTCCGCCGATGGCGGCGTTCCGGGTCATGGAGACCGGGGCCCGGGTGCCAGGGGGGCTCGTGAGGAGCGGACGCGCATCGGCCGCTTTCCGGCGGAGGCAGGGGCTCCCGGGGCGGGTGGCATGCCCGAGGAGCGGACGCGCATCGGCCGCGCGCCCACGCAGGTGGAGGTTCCCCGCCCGAGCGAGGCGAAGGAGCCGAAGCCGACGGGCATCTGGAACTTCACCGAGGACGGCCTGGAGAACCGGGGCGAGGCGCGCTCCAACAGGGTTCGCGACGACAGGTCCGCGGGCCGTTTCGAGGGCCCCGAAGGCCAGGAGCGTCCCCGTTCCACCGGCGAGCGGCCCCGGCTCGGGACGGGTGAGCGGCCCCAGCTCGGTACTGGAGAGAGGCCCCGGCTGCGCACGCGGACCCAGGAGGGGGCCGAACCCGGGAACCGTTTCGAGAATCCCGCCTCGCGCAGGACGAGCGAGCGGCCCCGGCTCCCCGAGCGGCGCCCCGTCGAGATTCCGCGCCAGGGGGCCGAAGCCATCCCGGTGCCCGTGTCCACGCCCGAAGGTGCGGAGACCACCGGGGACGTGAAGCCGCTGGAGGACCTGCTGCCGGCGTTCTCCGAGTCCATCGGGCAGGAGTCGCTCGCGCACCATTTCAGCGAGGAGCTGCGCTTCCTGGGCGCGGAGCTGCGGCCCTCGCGGCTGCCGCCCGGCGAGCGGGCCGCGCGCCTCTGGGCCTTCTTCCTCGCCTATGCCGAGGCGAACGCGAGGGATCCGGCGGGCCAGAGTCAGGCGGGGCGTGAGCGCTTCCGCGAGGTGCTCACCGAGCACGGCTTCTCCGGCCTGTACGACGTGAACACGGGCCGCGACGGCGTGGAGGTGGCCCTCGAGCTGCTGAAGGCCCAGACCCCGGAGGAGCTGAAGCGGAAGCTCGCCGACGTCCGCATCGAGCCCCGCCCGGAGACGCTCCCCTCGGAGGTCTCCATCCCCGTGGAGCAGCACACGGCGCCCCTGGAGCATCCGGCGGTGGAGCACCCCGCCACCCCGGAGCAGAAGGCCCACGCGTTCGAGTCCGCGGCCGAGCGTCCGGTGCAGCAGCCGAAGCAGGAGCAGGCGGGATTCGATCAGAAGGAGCAGCTCGCACCGTTGGCGCTCCAGACGAACACCGCTCCGCAGGGGGTGGTGCAGCCTCCGGTGCCGGGCCTGAAGGGCCGGACGGACCTGGAGGGGTCGCCGAATCCGGAGGACGAGCTCGCGCGCCGTGACCGCCATGGCACGAACAAGCGGCTGGGGCCGCACATGCTCTGGAACGCGCTGCACGGCTTCCGGGACTCGCCGGAGGACACGGCGTTGAAGCGGGAGCAGTGGAGCCAGCTGGCCTTCGGGGCGATCATCGGCCTGGTGGGCGCGGCGCTGTTGGTGGCGATGCTGGCGAGCCTGTGACGCTCAGTGGGCGGAGCTCTTGGACCTCGGCCAGGATGGCGATGGCGAGATAGGCGTAGGCGCGCATGTTCCAGGCTCCTTACTCCCCGCAGAGGACGCGCTTGAAGGCGGCCCAGTGCTTCGTCTCCTGTGGCTGGATCGGCGGGAGACCCGGGCGGTCGAAGTCGAGCAGGCGCGCTCGGGGAATGGACATGATGATGGGGGAGTGGGTAGCGATGACGAATTGCCAGTTGCCGGCCCGAGCGGACTCCTCGATCGCCTTCACGAGCTCCAACTGACGCATGGGGGAGAGGGCCGACTCGGGCTCATCGAAGAAGAAGAGCCCGCCCTGCCGCTTCGCGCCGAACACGGCGGAGACGCCCTCGCCATGTGAGCGCTCCCGAAGGGACTTTCCTCCGTACCGCGCATAGGGGTCGCCCATGAAGTCCGGATCCTCCTTGCGCTTGTCCAGGATGCGGGCGAAGTCCAGGAGACTCTCCGCGCGGAAGAAGAAACCATCCCGGGGCCGGACCCTGAACTTGGGGCGAAGGGCGGCGGCGAGCAGCGACGCACGGCGCTCGGAATCGGGCAGCTCGTTCCTGCTTCCACCCCCTCCGGGCAGACCCGCCAGCTCCGCGAGCGCGCTCAGCAGGGTGGACTTGCCGGAGCCGTTCTCCCCGACGAACAGGGTGACGGGTCCTTCGAGCGTCAGGTCGAGCTCCTTCACATACGGCAGATGGAAGGGAAACTGGCTCCAGTCCTGGACGCGCTCCTCGACGATGTAGGCGCCGAGAAGAAAGGGAGGCGCATCCGGCGATCGACTCAGTGTCATGCGTGTTCCTGGAGGCGGGATGTGAACCCTGGCCGCCGATTTCAGAAGGTGAGCATCCGGAAGAACTCGCCCGCCATGCGCCGGCCATGGTGCGCGAGGTTCGACGCCGTTGTGGAAGGAAAGAGGTCTGGCTACGCCGGCACCCGTCACTCATTCCGGAACCACCCCGCTGGAATGCCCAGCGCCGCCAGAATTCGCTCGGGCGCGCGCTCGCCCTTGATGTCGCCAGCAGTTGGCACGCACGGATCCGGACGGAGAGGTTGCGTGAACCGTTCAATGCTCTCTCCGGCTCGCATCACGGTGACGAAGAACCTGTCAAGGCGTGGCGAGGCAGTTACCCCATACACAGTTACATGCGGAAACCGTTCTGACACAGTCATGTCAGCGATGCCTATGTCGCCTGTGCCGCTGGAGATCCGGAGCCCTCGTGGCGTGTCCTCCAAGCGATAGTGCCGTGAGGCGAGTGGCTCGCCAGCAGCTTCCTCCAGCACGCGGTGCGCCTCCTCTGCTCGGACTCCTTCTATCAACGCGACGGTCCGCAGCGGCTTCCTCGCGGGCGAGTCCGAAGAACTCTCGTTGCCTGGCAGCGGACATCCGAGAGACTCCGCCAAGCTGTCTGGATCCGCATCCTCCAGAACATCGAGTGCACCGTTTCGCCACGACATGACTAGCCACGGGTCGTTGGCAACATTGATCGAGTACACGGGCTCATCACATTCGAGCGACAGGGCCTCGGCGATTTGCGTCTCGGCACCAATGTCGATGGGGTCCGTCCCTACGATGGCATGGTAACGGCCACTGCCCGGGATGAGCTCGAAGGGCTGCTCCTTGCCGTCCTCTTCGTCCTCTTCCGTCATCGCGATGGCCCGGGCGCGGCGCTCCAGCCATGCGGGTTCGCCTGGAGCCAGAACCGCCCAGAGAGGCCGCCGGCTCATGGCGCACCTCCGGACAAGTTCTCCGGTAGATTCAGTGCCGCGCGCAACTGTTTCGTTTTGTCCAAGATCTTCGCCTCCTCCATGTGTATGAGCACCACGTCTGGTGCGTTCCTGTCTAGGAACTTGAGCAGCTTCTCCCTGGTCGGCCCACTCAGCTTGTCTGTGCTGACGAGAAACGGTTTTCCTCGAGGTGCCTTCGCCGCATCCGCGAGTTGATCGAGCAGGCGCTGGAGTTGCTTTATTAGCGCCTCCTGCTGCTCGCTGAGCTTGGTACCGCGTTGTCTGGCCAGCCAGGTGTCGAGCGCGTTGCGCCACCGGTTTTCGTTCCAACCCTTGACTTCCACCCCATGTTGAAGCTTGGGCCCCCTCATGGCCGTCAGCACGTCGTCGATGATGTGCCCTCCTTCCATTTTCACCTGCCGCCCAGTCAACTGGAAGCCGGGGAAGAGCTTACGCGCGTTGTCCTCTGTCAGCATCTCCGTCGCGAGGCCTCGGAGTTGCTCGCGCACCGACCGCTGCAGCTTCAAGTTCCCCAGTTCCGCCGCCGCCCGCTGGAAGTCTTTCCAAGGCGTCATCTTGTTCCTGCCCATGGCGTTGAGATCCTCCAGGGTCAGCGATGTGGAGCGCAGCCAACTCAGGTCCACTTTATTCCTGCAGGCCTTCCTCGCGAGTGTAGCCACTGCCTCGGCCTCCAGTTCCGGATGACTGACGAGCCACTCGGCCTCCTTCAGGAAGGCAAGCGGGTCCTTCAGGCTCCGTGCTCCTGAGTGCCGCAGCAACTCGGCGAGCGCCGGCTTCACCGCACCGCGCGTGGAGGCACGCAGCTTGTCCACGGCGGTGAGATAGGCCTGGGCCTTGTCGGCCGGCAGCGCCGCCGCACGCCTCGCCACCGCACCGTAGGCGAGCGCCATTTCCGGGCTCTCCGCCGCCAGCAGCTTCAACGCTTCCAGCGTCTTCTCGGCCTCCTGGGCAGCAAGCCCCGCGCCGCGAATGCCGCCGAGGGCCCGTGCGGCGGCCATTTCCCCCCGCATGGCGAAGAAGGCCTGCTTGAAGGACTCGGCGCCGCCAGGAAGGGAAAGCCGCAGTCCGTCCGGTGTCGCAACGGCCTTGCCCTCGGCGAGCGTCCGCTCCAACGTCCTGGCCAGGGCCTGTATGGACTCCACGGACTCGCGCAGTCCCGCGGAGGCCCGGGCGCCAGACGGACTCAGCACCAGCCCACCCCGGTACGCCAGCTCGCGCCATATGCCCGAGTCGATGAGCCTGGAAATGTCCCGCGCGGCCAGTGCGAGCAGCGCCAGGTCATGCACCGCGAGGAAGGACCGTCCCTCCGCCGTCCGCGACAGCTCCGCGCGCCAGGTGTCCACCACCGCCAGTGTGGTCACCAGGGCCATGCGTCCGACGAACTGACGTACCGCCGTCCTCCGCGCCGCGGCGAGGGGGCCAGCTTCCGCGGCGGCGGCCGGCACACCTGTCAGCAGCGGTGCCTTCGTCCAGGCAGACACCGCGTGGTAGTAC